>NZ_BOMS01000101.1 GCF_016862315.1 Actinoplanes palleronii
CCCCACACAACGCCCCACCACCGACAGTGTGTGAAGTAGCGGTGCGCTGCGCACCCAAAAACCCCACACAACGCCCCACCACCGACCGTGTGTGAAGAAGCGGTCAGTTGTGGTCGTTGATCAGGGCGGTGACCGCGGCCACGGCGGCCGCGAGGGTCGCGGCGCTGAGCGGTGCGGTGTCCTCGGGCGGCCAGCCCTGGCCGGCGGTGACCACGGCGGGTTGCCAGCCCGGGGCCGAGGTGAGCGCGGCGAGCAGGGCCGGCAGGTCCGGGTGCGGGGCGTGGCTCCACACCACCACGGCGGCCGGGTGGCCGCGGTGGACCGCCTCGGTGAGCGCCTCGTGGGGCAGCCCGGCGCCCAGGTGCAAGCAGCCGGTGCCGCGCTCGGCGAGCGCCGCGGCCAGCGCGTCGAGGGCGCCGACATCGCGCCCATGATCTGCGGCGACCAGCAGCACCGGGGCCGGTGAACCCGCGGGCGGGCGGGGCACCTGCGCGAACACCTCGCTCAGGCAGCGCCCGAGCAGCCGGCGGGCGACGGACTTGCGCGCGTCGCTGTCCCGGGCCTGGCCGACGTGCACGAAAGCCGGTCCGGCCAGGGTGTGCCAGGTGCGCAGCACGCCGTGCGCGGCGACCGCCGCGGCCAGCGTCTCCCGCAGGGTCAGCACGTCCATCCGGCGGGCCGCGCGGGCGAGTCCCCGGGCCGCGGACTCGGTGCCCGGGTCGGCGGCCGGATGCCGGGCGGTCCAGTCCGCGGTGGTGCGGCGGGCCATCCGGGCGGCGTCGGCGGCCGGCACCCCACGCGTGGTGAGCTGGGCCATCGTGGTCAGCGCGGTGATGTCGTGCGGGGTGTACCGGCGGTGCCGGCCGGCCTCGTGACCGGTCGGGCCGAGCCCGTACCGCTGGTGCCAGGTCCGCAGCGTGGTGGCGGCCACGCCGAGCCGGCGGGCCAGCGCCCCGGCGCTCAGCGGCTCCCCCACCCCAGCGGGCGCGGACGCCGAAACGGACACGGAAGCGGGCACAGCAACGGGAGCGGGCACGGGGACGGCGCGCAGGCCGGGTCCGACCTGCGCACTCTGGAACGTCGCGTGATCCACCGCCGACCCGCCCTCGAGGTCACCGAGCACACCGCGCCCGGGGTCGGGCGCGGGCAGTGGCAGGTCTTCGGACTCGCGGGCCGTCGCGCCCATGGCGTCGTTCTCACACACCGCTGCGGACACCCGCCGAATGCACGCCCAGTTTAGGGCTAGGTGCCCGACTCGTGACCACGGGAGTCGCGACCCGGATCTTGTTAGGGTGCCGGATGCCTTCTCTGCTGCCGCGCTCGTCCCCGGCCGCCACGGGGATGTCGTCCCGCGCGGTCGCCGCGCTGTTGGACAAGATCGAAGCGCTGTCCGTCGAGTGTCACTCCCACATGGTCGTGCGCCGCGGGCACGTGGTCGCCGAGGGGTGGTGGGCGCCGTACTCCGCGGAGCGCCCGCACCTGCTCTACTCGGTGACCAAGTCGTTCACCTCGGTCGCGGTGGGGCTGGCGATCGCCGATGGGCTGCTCGCGCTCGACGATCGGGTGGTCGACGTGCTGCCCGACCACGTACCGGCCGGCATCTCCGCGCAGGGCCGCCGCCTCACCGTGCACCACCTGCTGTCGATGACCACCGGCCACCGCGCCGACAGCCTCACCGAAGCCTGGCAGCGCGAGCCGAAAGACCTGGTCAAGGGCTTCCTAGGCGTGCCTTTTCAAGATCTTGAAGGAACACGTCATGGGTACGACAATCCGACCACCTTCCTCCTCGCCCGGATGGTCGAACGAGTCACCGGGCGGGGTCTGCCGGAGTTCCTCGACGAGCGGCTCTTCCACCCGATGGGCGTCAGGCACGCCGAGTGGGACCGGGTCGCGAGCGGCGCCGCCTTCGGGTTCCACGGGCTGCACCTGACGACCGAGGCGCTCGCCGCGTTCGGCGAGGTGCTGCTGCGCGACGGCGTCTGGGGCGGTCGGCAGCTTCTCCCCCGTACCTATGTGAATCTCGCGACGCGGAAGCAGACCGCGACCCGGCCGATCGAGGGTGGACCCTCGGACGGCGATTACCTGCGGGGGTACGGCTACCAATTCTGGCTGTCGAGGCACGGTTTCCACGCGGACGGCTCGTTCGGCCAGTTGTGCGTGGTCGTCCCGTCGCACGATCTGGTGATCGCCGTGACCGGCGCCCACTCGCAGGCCCAGGCGGTGCTCGACGCGTTCTGGGACTGCCTGCTGCCCGGCGTGGACGCTCCCGGGAGCCCCCGGGACGACGAGGTTCTCGCCGAGCGCCTGCGCGGGCTGTCCCTGGCCGTGGTGCCGGGCGCCGCCGGGCGCTCGGTGACGGCTCGGCTCGACGGCACCGCCGACGACGCACCGCTGCCCGACGGCACCCCGGTGATCGTCGACCCGGCCGACGGCGGCTGGCGGCTGACCCTCGGGGCGCTGACGATCGATATCGGTCACGGCACGTGGCGGGAAAGCGCGCCGCTGGGCCGCCCGGTCGTCGCCACCGGCGCCTGGCAGGACGACACGTTCGTGGCCGACCTCTACGTGATCACCACCCCGCACCGGGTCCGGCTGACCGTCGACGCCACCACCGGAACAGCCGCCGCGACCTGGAACATCGCGCCGCTGACCGGCCCCGATCTGCTCCGGCACCTGCGCTCGCCCCTGATGACCCGGCCCGACGTCGCCTAGCCGGCGGGCTCGGGCGTGAAGAAGCGCAGGAGGTCCGCCGCAGCGGTCGGGGTGAGCATCATCACCTGAACACGAGCGGACATCTCGGCGATCGGGCCGATCCGGCGGAACATCGTCTCCTCGTACGCCCGGATCGCCGCGTCCGGGTCGGCCGGGTTCGCGGCGAGGGCGGCGGCGAGTTCGGCCGCGTCGAGCATGGCCTGGTTGGCGCCCTCCCCGACCGGCGGCATCAGGTGCGCGGCGTCGCCGATCAGGGTGACGCCCGGGCGGGTGGCCCACCGCGTACCGATGGGCATGGTTTCGATGCGACGCATCGTCGCCGCGCCGTCCGCGGCCTCGACCAGCGCGGTCAGACGGGGGCTCCAACCGCGGAACATGTCGAGCAGCGTTCGCGTGTCCGGGGCGGCGCCGAGCCCAGGACCGCCGGCGAGCAGCGCTCGCGTGTCCGAGGCGGCGTCGAGCCCGACACCGTCGGCGGGCAGGGAGATCCCGACGCGCAGGCTGCCGTCGCCGAGGCGTTGCGCGGCCAGGATCCGGCTCTCGCCGAGGCACCACAAGTTGCCGGGGCCGACCAGCGCGGCGAGGTCCGGGTGCCGCCGGTCGACGTCGCCGACGCTCAGCTCGGCGAGCAGCGCGACCGTGGACAGCGGCGCGTCGGTCAGCAGCGGCCGGACCACCGAGCGGGCCCCGTCCGCGCCGATCAGCACGTCACAGCCGGTTGTGCGGCCGTCGTCGAACGTCAGCGCGAAACCGCCGCCCGGGCGCGGTGTCGCCGCGACGAGCCGGTGCTGCCACACGATCGTGTCGCCCGGCAGCGAGTCGAGCAGCAGGTCCCGCAGGTCACTGCGGTCGATCTCGGGGCGGCCGGCGACCGAACTGGGCTGCGGCCGGTGGTGCAGGAGCATCCGCCCGGCCGGGTCGAGGATGCGCAGCTCCTCGCCCTCGGGACGGGCCGCTGACCAGAATCGGCCGGCCAGCCCCGCCTCGGTCAGGGCGTGCTGCCCGGACTCCGAGTGCAGGTCGAGCATGCCGCCCTGGGTGCGCGCGGATCGGTCGGCGTCGCGTTCGTACACCACCGCGCCGATGCCGTGCCGGTGCAGGATCCGGGCCAGCGTCAGTCCACCCGGTCCGCCGCCGGCGATCGCGATGCGCATGGTCGACCCTTCTTAGCGTACGATGTACGTCATGGATATGCCGTACGGTAATGGCTCGGTGCCCGTTTGGGAACGCCCCGAGCCGCAGGCACGAGCGGCGCCGGTCCCGCTGAGCCGCGCGAAGATCGCCGCCACCGCGGTCCGGCTCGCCGACGCGCACGGCCTCGACGAGCTGTCCGTCCGCAAGCTCGCCAAGGAGCTCGGCGTCGGCCCGATGCGGCTCTACGACTACGTCACGAACCGGGCTGAGCTGCTCGAACTGATGGTCGACGCGGTCTACGGCGAGATCGCCGGCGCCGGGCGGGACCCCGAATGGCGCGCCACGGTGGTGGCCATCGCGCGGACCACCCGTACCGTCGCTCTTGATCATGAATGGTTTTCTGACCTGCTCGGCGGCCGGCCGCACCTGGGGCCGCACGCGCTCGCCGTCGGCGAGTCGACAGCGGCCGCGCTCAGCCGGGCCCCCGGCGTGCGCGGCATCGACGATCTCCAGCAGGTCCTGGGCACCCTGAACGCGTTCCTGATCGGCGCGCTGCGCCGCGAGGTCACCGAGCGACGCACCGCCCGCGCCACCGGTGCCGACGAGTCCGCCTGGCAGCGCGGCCTCGGCCCCTACCTGACCCGGATGCTCGACACCGGCCGCTACCCCACCATCGCCCGGCTGGTCGTTGACGGCGCGCATCTCGACCCCGCGGAGACCTTCGACCGCGGCCTGGCCGCCATCCTGGACGGCGTCACCGGCGACACGCGACGGTGAGCAGCGCCGCCGTGCCAGCGTCATGTGCGGCGCGTGCCAGCGACCTGGGGCAGACTCGGTCTGACGGACACTGCTCGCGCGAGAAGGACCTATGACTGAGGTAGCAACGCCCGCCGCCGCGGATGATCAGCGGATCACCGGCGACATATTGAAGATCGCCGGGGTTGTCGTTCTCGGCGCCATCATGTCGATCCTCGACATCACGGTTGTCAACGTCGCACTGCCGACATTCCAGACCATTTTCGGTACGGAAGGCCAGCCGCTGGCCTACTCGACCGTCGCGTGGACGGTCACCGCCTACACCCTGGCGCTGGCCACCGTCATCCCGCTCACCGGCTGGGCCGCCGACCGGTTCGGCACCAAGCGGCTCTACATGACCGCGATCACGCTGTTCACCCTCGGGTCGGTGCTGTGCGCGATGGCGAGCAGCATCAACATGCTGATCGCGTTCCGGGTGCTGCAGGGGCTCGGCGGCGGCATGCTGATGCCGCTGGGCATGACCATCATGACCCGGGCGGCGGGCCCGAAGCGGATGGGCCGGCTGATGGCCATCCTGGGCGTGCCGATGCTGCTCGGCCCGATCGGCGGCCCGATCCTGGGCGGCTGGCTGATCGACGCCGCCAGCTGGCACTGGATCTTCCTGATCAACCTGCCGATCGGCATCATCGCCCTGATCTACGCGTTCGTGGTGCTGCCCAAGGACGCGCCGCACCCGTCGGAGACGTTCGACTTCGTCGGCATGCTGATGATGTCGCCCGGCCTGGCGCTGTTCCTCTACGGCGTCTCGTCGATCCCGTCGGAGGGCACGGTCACCGCGCCCAAGGTGCTGATCCCGGGGATCGTCGGCCTGATCCTGCTGGTCTCGTTCGTCTTCTACTCGTTCAAGCCGGCGCATCCGCTGCTCGACCTGCGGCTGTTCCGCGACCGCAACCTTGCGGTCAGCATCATCACGATGTTCCTGTTCGCGGTGGCGTTCTTCGGCGGCCTGCTGCTGGTGCCGACGTATTTCCAGCAGATCCGCGGCGAGTCGGTGCTGCACGCCGGCCTGCTGGTGGCTCCGCAGGGTCTCGGCGCGATGCTGACGATGCCGATCGCCGGCATGCTCACCGACAAGTTCCCGGTCGGCCGGATCGTGCCGTTCGGCCTGCTCTTCATCCTGGCCGGGATGATCAGCCTGACCCAGATCACCTCGACCACGTCGTACACGTACCTGATCGTGACGCTGTTCGTGATGGGCCTGGGCATGGGCGGCACGATGATGCCGATCATGACGTCGGCGCTCAAGACGCTGCGGGCGGCCGAGGTCGCCCGAGGGTCGACGCTGCTCAACATCACCCAGCAGATCGCCAGCTCGGTCGGTGTCGCGATCATGTCGGTGATCCTGACCAACGGCCTGAAGGACGCGCAGCTGGCCGGCCCGGCGATCGCGTCCCGCCGGGACCCGGCGATCGCCGCGCAGATCGGCGGCGAGGCCGGCGTCAAGGAGGGCCTGGCGCAGGCGGCACAGGCGTTCGCGCACACCTACTGGGTGGCGGGCGCGCTGGTCGCGGTGACCGTGGTGGCGGCGTTGTTCCTGCCGCGCAAGCGCGAGAAGTCCGCTCTCGGCACAGACCGCGCCGACGCCGCACCGGTGATCCTGCACTGATCAGCTGATCACGGAGAAGGGCCGGCGGGGTGACCCCGCCGGCCCTTTCCATTCTTAGGCACAAGGTCAGCACGCCGACCGGTGACCCCGCGGCAATCCGGTACGTCGCGGAACCCGTGACATGGATGCCTGCGGACGGTTTGATGCCCAACGGCATGACCCTGCTGCAGAACATCACGCAGAATCAGCCCGGATCCGGATCGACATCGTGAACATCTTGACACCTCCCACAGACGAGTCCAGGGATTCCCAGCTCAGACCGCATCCGACCCGCTGTTCCGAAAGAAAGCGACCCGTATGTCTGACGTCGTCAGCACTGGCACGATATTGCCCAACCGTGGCGGGGAGCGTCCCCGCAGCGTTTGACCGCGCGGCCTGCGGTCTCGCCGCGTGCCGAACGGTCGCGATCATCGAAGTCGGGTCGGAGCTTGGCTCTCGCACCGTCCCGAACTCGCGGTCTAAATTACAGCACTGTCTGGGATAACGCCTGCTGCCTCGAGGACAGATCGACTGCCTCTGACCTGATCCTCAGGTATCCGTGTCCTCCTCACCATCAAAGCCGGGAGTTTTGCGGCAAGAAGATGATGACGTTCGACTACTACGACGGCGTCACGCACGACATGGCGGCCGCCACCCAGACCGCCGCGACCGGGCTGGTCAGCCAGCTCAAGGGCGTGTGGCCGGGCAAGACCGACGCGCAGTACTGGAACCAGGTCGGCATCATCGAGATGAACGGCCAGGACGACTACGCCAACGACACCGGCAACCTCAGCGCCGAGGTCTTCACCCTCGCGAACGCGACGACCGTGACCAACTGGGCCAAGGCCAAGGGCATCGGCGCCCTGTCGTTCTGGGCCCTGCAGCGTGACAACGGCGGCTGCCCCGGCCAGGCACCGGGCGAGCGCAACTGCTCCGGTGTCGCGCAGTCGACCTGGCAGTTCAGCCAGCTGATGCGCAGCTTCACCTCCGGCGCGACCAACTCGCCGACGCCGAGCGCCTCGGCAAGCTCCGCCAGCCCGTCGACCCCGTCGAGCCCGTCGCCGTCGGTCTCCACCCCGGCCGGCACCGCCTGGGAGGCCGGTACCGCCTACAAGGTCGGCCAGATCGTCACCTACAACGGCAAGCGGTACCAGTGCCGCCAGGCGCACACCGCCATCGTCAGCTGGGAGCCGCCGAACGTCCTGGCCCTCTGGCTCCCCCTCTGACCCACCGGTCAGGCAATGCCCGGCTGGTGGTGGCGGTCGCTTCCCGGCGCTTGAGGCAGCCGTGAGCGCTAGCCGGGACCGGGCACCGGCTGGTGGTGGCGGCTGCCTCCGGGCGCGCGAGACAGCCGTGAGTGCCAGCCGGGACCGGGCCGCGGCGCACGTCCCGGCACCGGCTGGCTCCCAGGGGTGCCTCCGGCACCTCGACACACCCCTCAGAGCCAGCCGGGACCGGGCACCGGCGCACGACTCGGCACCGGCTGGCTTTCAGGGGTGCCTCCGGCACCTCGAGGCACCCCTGAGGGCCAGCTGACATCTTTCGGTTCAGGGGGTGATGGCTATGGCGGCGATCTGCTCGGGGTCGACCGGGGTGGAGAACAGGAAGCCCTGGCCGGAGGGGCAGTTCGCCCGCAGCAGGTAGCTGAGCTGTTCCTCGGTCTCGATGCCCTCGGCGATCGGGCGCAGCCCCAGCGCGGACGCCATGTGCAGGATGCTGCCCACCAGCACCGGCCCCTTCGGGCTCAGCGTCAGTGCGTCGATGAACGACTTGTCGATCTTGAGGATGTCGACGTCGAGCTCCAGCAGGTAGGCCAGGGAGCTGTATCCGCTGCCGAAGTCGTCGATCGCGACGCGGACGCCGATCTGGTTCAGTTCGGCGAGCACGGCGCGGGCCCGGCTGTACTGGTCGACGAGCACCTGTTCGGTGATCTCCAGGACCAGGCTGTGCGGTTCCAACTCGGATTCCGTCAGGCAGTCGCGGACGTGGTCGAGCAGGCCGGGGTCGGCGAACTGGGTCGGCGACAGGTTGACGCTGACGTAGAGGTCTCCACCGGGCGGGAGCTGCCGGCGCCAGGCGCCGAGTTGCCGGCAGGCGCTGCGGATCACCCACGCGCCGAGCTCGGTCATCAGCCCGAGGTCCTCGGCGAGCGGGATGAAGCTGACCGGCGGGATGACGCCGCGTTCCGGGTGGTACCAGCGCAGCAGCGCCTCCGCGCCCTGCATCCGGCGGGTCCGCATGTCCACGATCGGCTGGTAGACCAGCCGCAGCTGGTCGAGCTTGAGCGCGGCCCGCAGGTCGTTCTCGACGATGGCGCGTTCCATCACGGCGACGCGCATCCGCGGCTCGAAACGTTCGAAGCGCGCCTTGCCGCTGGTCTTCGCGGCGTACATGGCCAGGTCGGCGTCGCGCAGCAGGCTCAGCGCGTTCTCGTCGTCGCCACCGGACGACTCGGCGACGCCGATGCTGGTATCGATGATCAGCGGGCGACCGGCCAGCCACGTCGGTTCCTGCAGGGCGGCCAGCATCCGGGCGGCCAGCGTCTCGGCGATGCCCGGGTCGTCGAACTGTTCGACCAGCACGGCGAACTCGTCGCCGCCGAGCCGGGCCACGGTGTCGTCCTCGCCGATGCACCGGGCCAGCCGCGAGGCGGCGATGGTCAGCAACTCGTCGCCGACGAGATGGCCCTGGCTGTCGTTGACGGTCTTGAAGCCGTCCAGGTCCAGCAGGAAGACCAGGACCGGGCGGCCGGTGGCCCGGGCCCGGGTCAGCGCGGCCTCGGCCCGGTCCAGGAACAGCGCCCGGTTGGGCAGGCCGGTCAGCAGGTCGTGGAAGGCCTGATGGTGCAGCCGGTCCTCCAGCACCCGGCGCTCGGTCACGTCGGTGACGATCCGGATGCCGCCGGTGAGCTGCTCGTCCTCGTCGACGAGCGGCGCCTGCGCGACCTCCACCTCCACGGTCGAGCCGTCGCTGCGCAGGTGCTGCGCGGAGGAACTGCCCGGGCTCTCCGGCCGGACGGCCGGGTCGGCGAGGCTGGGATCCACCCGGCCCAGCACCTCGGCCTCGGTCCAGCCGTAGATGTCCTCGGCGGCCCGGTTCCACCGCAGCACCCGGCCGGTCGGGTCGGTTTCGATGATGCCGACCGGTGCGGAGTCGAGCAGTCCGGCGAGCCGGGTGGCCATCGCCCGGTTCTCCGTCTCCCGCTGGGTGGCGCTGCGCTGGGCCTGCTCGGCGGCGGTCCGCAACCCGCGCTCGGTGGTCAGCGACTCCACCAGCCGTTGCACGAGCGGCCGGGTCACCGAGCCGGCCAGCCGGGCCTCGCCGCGGGCGGCCGCCTGCACCGCCTCGGCCAGTGCGACCCCGCTGGTGCCCTTGACCAGGTAGCCGCACGCCCCGGAGAGCAGCGCCTCGATCACCAGTGACTCGTCGCCGTACGCGGACAGCACGATGACCGCGGGTGGATCCTCCAGCGCGGTGATCGCCTTGGTCGCGGTCAGGCCGTCCATCCCCGGCATCCGCATGTCCATCAGCACCACGGCCGGGCGCAGTTCCCGGGTGAGGGCCACGGCCTCGGCGCCGTCGCGGGCCCCGCCCACCACCTCGATGCCCGGCACCCGGTTCATCAGCCGGATCAGTCCGTCGCGGACCTCGTCCACGTCGTCGACGACGAGCGTGCGCACCACCGGGATCGTGGTGGTGCCCGCCTCGCCAGGCTGCGGGGTCGGGCGCCGGGACGCCGACATGCCGGACCCGTGATCCGACCACTGACGTTCGGTCACGGCAGCGCCACCTCGCGGTCCGTCGCCGGCATCCAGATCTGGACCCGGGTGCCGCCGCCGGGCGTGGACGTGACGGTGAACCGGCCGGAGGTCAGCTCGGCACGCTCCCGCATCCCGGCCAGCCCGAAATGCCCGCCGGCCACGAACGACGGCATGTCCTCGAGGGCGAAACCGACGCCGTCGTCATCGATGGTCAAGTCCACCCCTTCGCCGGTCGGCACGTCGATCAGCTCCACCCGGGCCCGGCCGGCCCGGGCGTGGTTGGCGACGTTGGTCAGGGCTTCCTGCACCACCCGGTAGAGCACCGTCTCGGCCTCGGGCGTCATCCGCCGCGTGGTGGACACCGCGACCGGGCACTCCAGCCCGGTACGCCGGCGGAACGAGGCGGCCAGGTCGCGCAGCGCGGGCTCGAGGCCCTGCTCGTTGAGGGCCGGCGGGCGCAGCTCGGACATCAGGGTGCGCAGGCCCCGGATCTCCTGCTCCAGCCGGAGCTGTGAGTCCAGCAGCAGGGCCTTGCTGTCCGCGACGTCGTCGAGTTCCAGCGCGAGCGAGGCCTCCTCGAAGCCGTAGCGCACCGCGGTGAGCCGCTGGATCGGGCCGTCGTGCAACTCCGCGGCCAGCCAGGTGCGTTCGTCCTCCCGGCCGCGGATCGTCTGGGCCAGCAGCTGGCGCCGTTCCCGTTCCACCGACTCGAGGTCGTGCAGGGTCTGCGAGAGTTGCTGGCCCTGCTCGGCCAGCTCGCCGGCCCGCTGTTCGATCTCCTGGTTGGCCGCTTCCAGGGCCTCGGTGCGCCGGGCGACCAGGTCCTCCAGGTGATCGCGGTGATCGCGGAGTTCCTCGCGGGCCACGTCCAGCGCGATGGCGGCCTTGGCGATCTGGCGCTGCATGACGTTGAAGCTCTCGGCCATGATGCCGATCTCGTCGCGGGTGTGCACCGTCACCGGCGTCTCGTCGACCTGGGCGTGCGCGTCCTCGAGGCGACCACCGGCGAGGGCCTCCATGGCCTTGGTCAGGTCGGCGAGGGTGCCCTGCGCGAGCCGGTCGGCGCTGGCGGCCAGCTGCCCGGCGGCCTGCGCGATGGTGCCGGGCAGCACCAGCCCGACGGTGACGGTCAGGATCGCGACCGCGACGAAGATGTCCTGCAGCACGGTCGTCAGGATCAGGTGGCCGCGGTCGACGGTCTGCACGGCGAGCAGGTATCCGGCGCCGTCGAGCACCATCACCGCCAGCATCGCGCCGGTCAGCTTCATGTGCATGGAGCGGAAGTAGACCGGCAGGCCGGCGCTGCGCCGGTCCCGCACCACCCGCCAGGTGTAGAACACCGCCCCGGAGTAGGCCAGGGTCAGCCCGAACAGCACGGTGGGCAGGCCGTACTGCTCGAAGCCGAGCACCGTGGACAGGCCCCAGACGGACGCCGCGCCGACGCCGAGCATCACCGTGCCGCGCGGCGCGCGCCACGGCCGGTGCAGGTCCGGGGCGTGCCGGCGCAGCAGCCACACCGCGACGCTGGGCAGTCCGATACCGATCAGGTAGGTGAAGTTCGCCGCGGCGATCATCCAGACCGGGTCGCCGGCCAGCAGGAACGCGATCGCCAGGGTCGCGGTCAGGGTGGTGGCCACCCACGGGGTGTCGGTGCGGGAGCGGTTGGCCAGCACCCGGGGCAGCAGGCCGTCCTCGGAGAGCTGCGACAGCGTCCGGGCCGCGCCGGCCAGCGGCTGCAACGTACCGTGGAACATGTTGAAGATCATGAACATGATCGCGGCGGACTTCGCCGCGGCGCCGAGGATGGTGCCGAACACCGGGCCGAGGCTGACCGCCAGGTCCGCGCTGAGCCCGTCGGTGCCGATCACGCCGAGCCAGACGACCGGGATCAACAGGAAGTAGACGCCGGCCATCCCGCCGCTGGCGATCATCGCCCGTTTGACGTTGCGGACCGGGTCCTTGGTCTCGCCGACGTGGCAGGTGGCCGCCTCGAACGCCGGCGCGGCGAAACCGATCAGGTAGAGCCCGGCCATCGCGCTGGTGATCTGGCCGAAGACCCCGGAGAACGGCGTGATCAGGTCGAACGTGGCGGCCTGGTGCCAGTCCATCCGGCCGGTCAGCACCGGGCCGAGCACCGACAGGAACGCCAGCAGCGCCGAGCCGACCGCGATCGGGCTGGCCAGCCGGGTCACCCACCGGACGCCGGCCAGGTTCACCGCGGTGAACAGCACCACGATCATGACCGCCAGCACGGTCACCGGCACCTGCGGGAGCACCCAGTGGTGGATCGCCGAGCCGGACAGGATCGCGGTCAGCCCGCAGGTCGGCACCCAGCCCCACCAGTAACAGACGCCGGTCAGGTTCGCGAGCACGGCGCTGTACGGCCGGAACGCCTCGGCGCAGGTCGCGGCGATGCCACCGACCCGGTTCGGCCACATCAGGACCAGCTCCAGCCAGCCGGGCGCGGCCGCCCAGGCCAGCAGCAGCCCGACCAGCAGCAGCGGCACCGCCGCGCTGCCCTGCGACACGACGAGCGCGGGGATCAGGAACAGGCTCTGGTTCGACCCGCCCATCGCCATCGCCGTGGTGCCGAACCACCCGATCGTCCGCGGGTGCTCGCGCAGCGACCAGTCCTCGTTCCCGGCCCCGCCTGGGGTCTTGTGCCCACCAGAGGCCTCGGCCACAGCCGCCATCTGCCGAACTCACCACCCCTCGCGCTCGTCCGCCCTATCGGCCGGATGAGCGATCGGCTGAGGCGATCGCCGGGAACTCCCGCTACGGAAGGTGGAGGCGGACCTGGATCGGCAGGTGGTCGCTGGGGAACTGGCCGTGCGGGCGGTACGTGTTCATCAGCGCGCCACGGACCGTGACGCCTGGCGTGGTGAGGATCCAGTCGTCGCGCTCGGCGCCGGAGATCGGGTTCTGGTAGTTGTGAATCGTGCCGTACGCCGGGCCGCGCCGGGGTGCGGTGATCCAGCAGTCGCGCAGGCCGGCCTGCTCGGTCAGGACGCGGTAGACCTCACTGCCCGACGCCGCCGGGCTGTTGAAGTCGCCGGTGAGCACGACCGGCAGCGGGTCGAAGGTGGCCAGCCGCTCCTGGATGAGCCGGGCCGAGTGGCGGCGGGCCTCGGCGCTGTTGTTGTCCAGGTGGGTGTTGACGGCGTAGAAGCGCCGGCCGGTGCGCAGGTCGGTGAAGAGCACCCAGGTGACCATGCGGATCCGGAACGAGTTCCAGCTGGTCGACGCCGGGACCTGCGGTGTCTCGGAGAGCCAGTAGTTGCCGGACTGTCCCGGGCGCAGCCGCTGCCGGTCGAAGTAGATCGCCATGTGTTCGCCGACGTCGCCGCCTTCCCGGCCCAGGCCGATCCGGCCGTAGCGGTCGCCCAGGTCGGCGTCGATGTCGCGCAGCTGGTCCGGGAGGCCCTCCTGGGTGCCGATCAGGTCCGGGTGTTCCGCTCGGAGCAGGGCGCGGGTCACCGGGCGGCGCTGCGCCCACGAGTTCGGCCGGTTGTCCGCGGCGTACCGGAGGTTGAAGGTCATCACGTCCAGGTCGGCCGGTGCGGCCGGGCCGGCCAGCTGGTCCATCGCGGAGCGTGCCGGGGCCACCGGCGGCGCCGGAGACTCCCGGGGCGCCAGGAACCGCGGCGGCTCCTGGGCAGCGGCGTCCCCGGCCGTCTGCGCACAGAAGACGGTCACGAGCAGCAGTACCAGCAACCGCATCGACAGACGATAACAGACGATCAATTACGCAGAGTAGTCACTCATTCGGGGTTGGAGCGGTTCAGGACGCGAATACCCGCGGCGAACTTGATCAGGTCGGCGTCACTGATGGTGAAGCCGTCACTGACGGTGATCACCAGGGTGGCGTTCCAGTCGGTGACGTCGACGGACAGGACCACGCCGCCGGCGCGGTGGTCGAGCTGCGCGTCGTACCCCTGGATCTTTTGATTGACGGTTTTGAGTTGTTGCCGTTGGCGCAGGACGGTGGTGAGCGCGGCGCTGCCCGGGGTCGCGGACGGTGCGCGGAAGGTCATCCGGGACGCGGAGACCGTGTCGGTCAGCAGTCCGGCGGGGCTGAAGTCCAGCGCGAACGGTGGGGACACCGCGACCGTCGCCGGGCTCAGCGAGTCGGCGAGCGCGACCACCTGGTCCGGTGTGTAGGTGTCGTCGGTGGCGAGCCGGATCCACCGGTTCGCCGATTCCTTCCACGTCAGGGTCAGTTGCTTGGCGGGCTGCACGTCGACGGTGCGCAGCGTGCCGGGGTGGCCGCGGACCTGTCGCGGCGTTGCGGTGCCCGGCGAAGTGAACGACGATTCGCGGGTCGCGACGGTCACCGTGACGTCGGCGTGGTCGCGCAGCTCGGTCGCTTCGAAGAACGCGCTCGGGTTCCCGGCGGTGATCGAGGCGACCGGCGCGCTCATGCCGTCGGTGGCCGGGAGCGTGTAGGGGAAGGCCGGCGCCGTCCAGCCGCCGGCCAGCGTGATCTTCGGGGTGCTGCTGGTCGACGTGCTGCTCTTCGGTGTGCCACTCGTCGGACTGCTGGTTCTCGGCGTGCTGCTCCTCGGTGCCGCGGAGGTCGGCCGCGCGACCGGCGCGGAGGTGGCCGGCGCGGGCGCGACCGGTGGGGTGACCGGCTCCGGGCGGGCCGCGAGCACGGTCACGAACGGGATCGCGGCGACCAGCACGGCCGCCGCGGCCGACACCGCGGTGACCGTGACGACCCGGCGCCGGTGATAGCGGCGCGACCGGTCGTGGACGCTGCCCAGCAGACCAGAATCGGACGGGGCGTGGCCCTCGGCGTCGCGCATCGTCTCGGCCAGAAGCCGGTCCAGCTCATCCATCGACGCCAACTCCTGTCTCGCTCATGATGGTCCGCATCCGGCTGAGCGCGCGGGCCGCCTGCGACCGGACCGTCGACTGTCCGCAGCCCAGCAGCGTCGCGATCTCGTCGTCGGGCAGGTCGCAGTAGAAGCGCAGGACCAGCACGGCCCGCTGCGCGCGCGGCAGGCCGCGCAGCAGGCGCCACATCTGATCGCGGGCCACGACGCGCTGCTGGCTGTCCTCCAGGCCGATCATTTCCGGTACGTCGGCGAGCACCGCCTCCCGGTACGCGCGACGCCGCCGCCAGGACAGGAACTGTCGGACGATCGAGGTACGCACGTACGCCTCGGCGCTGTCCATCGCGGTGATCCGGTCCCACCGGCGGTGCATCCGGGCGAGAACCTCCTGCACGAGGTCCTCGGCCAGATGCGCGTCACCGCAGAGCACGTACGCGAACTTCAACAGGGCACGCCCGCGCCCGTGCACGAACGCGTCGAAGTCCGGTTCTTCGTTGGTCATAGTGGCCGTTTCGAGCGGTTCAGCACGCCTCGTAGACGTACGATTTCGAGCCCGGGGTGGTCACGTCGACGTCGCGCAGCACGATCGACAGCGTGCCGGCGTAGGCCTTGCATGCCTTGGTGAAGCCACTCCGAGAATACTCGATCACGATCACGTTGTTGCCGTACGAAGCGGTGTACGCGTCGCACTCGTCGAAGTCGGCGCACTCCTCGGCGACCGCGAAGTCGAACCCGGCCTTCTTGGCGTTCGCGCTGCTCAGGTCCGCGGTGTTCTTCTGCCCGGCGGCGAGTCCCTTGGCGTGGGCGCGCGAATTCAACTCGGTGGCGTACGCAATCGCCTGCGCCTGGGTCAGCAGGCCCTTCGACCGGGTGTAGGAGTCGAGGTTGTCGGACTCGATGGCTTTGAAGCCCTTGGTGGCGCACGCGTCGATCCACGCGCCGACGACGCCGGTCAGCGCGGTCCGCTTCGCCGCGGTGGAGAAGTCCAGCATGATCTCGTTCCAGTCCTCGTCGATGACCAGGTCGCCGTTCGCGTCGCGCAGCAGCAGGTCGGGGTGGTTGGTCTTCCACCACGACTCGTCGCCGGGCTGGGCCTGGAACGCGTTGACGTAACAGATCGTGTAGACGCCGGGGGCCGGGGTCGACTCGCGGTCGCGGCTGACGACGGTCACGCCGGAGGGCGGGGTGTAGGCGCCGCCGATCTGGTAGTCGAAGGTGGCGTTGGCGGGCGGGGGCGCGAAGGTGGCGCTTGCGGGCGGCGTGGCCGTTTTCGTCGCGGCGGGCGTGGTCGTCGTCGTCGCGGCCGGGGTGGCCGATGTCGCCGATTTTGTCGCGGCCGGCACGGTCGGCTTCGGCGTGGCGGACGAGGCGCTCGGCTTCGGGGCCACGATCACCGGCGCCGCCGACGTCTTGTGCGGCTTCGCGCCCCACCAGGAGCCACGGGTGCTCGCATCCGCCGTGCCGATACCGACGCCCAGGGCAGTGATCACCACGGCTGCCATGGCGACCCCCACCTTGAGCGCCTTGCGGTTGCTAACCATCGATGTGACTCCTCATGCGTCCGGGAACTGCGTCCCCTCATGAACGCGATGGGCCACCGGGTCTGCTGCCGCCCGTACAAAAAAGTTTTAGAAGTTGATCGTCTGCATCCCGACCCAGCCGGTTTGCTGCTCTTCGACCAGTTTGTCGTCGACCCGCAGAGTGCCGTAGGCGCCCTTCATCTCGAACTGACCGGAGTCGCCGGCCGGCACGAGTTCCCAGATCTGCGCCGGATCGCCGTCCTGGCAGGGCTGCAGCCGCAGCGGCACGTCCGGCGTGTCGGTCACGCAGCTGTCCGGCCGGGCCACCGGCACGACCACCACCGAGTTCGGGGTCGTCGTCGATGCCGGGAGCAGCGACATCTCGGTCGAGGCGTCCTTCACCCCGCCGGTGAAGTCGACGACGTCGTCCGCGCCGACCTGCATCCAGTGGGCGACCCCGTCGTCCGCCACGTCGATGAGCACCCCGGTATTGAAGTCGACGCCGAACCGCTTGAGCTGGCTCAGGTTCGACGTCACGCTCGGCACGGCTTTGCTGCGGGAGGCGGCGACCGACGGGCTGGCCGACGGGCCGATCGGCGGCACGGAACGATCCGGGCCCCGGTCGAGGCCGACACCGATCCCGACCGCCGCGATCAGCACCACGGCGAACGCGGCGCCCGCGGCCCGGTTCCGGCGCCGCCGATCGCCACGCCGGCGGATCTCCGCGGCCGGCGCGAGGTCCGCGGTGCGCTGGAGATGGTCGGCATACGCCCGGAAGCCCGAGTTCACCTGGTCGTCAGACATCGCTGCTCACCGTCCCCTCTCCAGAGTCTCGTCCTCGGTCAGATGCGCGGACAACGCGCGGCGGCCCCGGGCCAGCCACGTGGTCACCGTGCCGGTCGGCACACCGGTCTCCTGGTGGATCTCGGCGACCGTCAGCCCCACGAGATGATGCAGCACGATCACCCGGCGCTGGTCAGCCGGAATCCGGCGCAGCGCGGCGACGATCGCCACGTGGTCCGGGCCGAGCCCGTCGACGTGCGCTTCGGTGGTGTCCCGCCGGTGCGCGTGCAGCCGGTTGATCGCCTTGCGCCAGGCGCTCACCGCGTGCCGGTACGCGACCTGGCGGACCCAGGCCTCCGGATTCTCGTACGTGCTGATCTTGTGCCATTTGTTCCAGGCACGCAGATACGCCTCGGCGACAGCGTCCTCGGCCTCGGCCCGGCTGCTCACCATCATCGAGACGTGAGCGAGGACCCGACGCGACGACGTCGCGTAGAACGCGTCGAAGTCCCCGGCGTCACGCATTAATAAGGCTCACTTCGCGTACTTGATGGTCTGCAGGCCGGTACGGCCGGTGCCGCCCGTGGTGAGTTTCCCGTTCTCGACCTTGAGGATGCCGAACTTTCCCTGGAGTTCGAACTGACCCGAGTCGCCGGCCGGGACCACCGTCCAGATCTGCGCCGCCGCGCCGGTCTTGCAGGTCTCCAGCTTGAGCGCGGCGCCCGCGGTGTCCGCGACGCACGAGCCCGCGCCGAGGTCCTCGTTGTAGAACGGTGGCTTGATCACGACCCGGTTCTTCTGCGCGACCGGCGCCGGCTTGAGCGCCATCATCGTGTTGTCGGTGCGCGTGGTGCCGGTGAAGTCGACGACACCGTTCTTGCCGATCGCGAGGTAGCGGTTCACGCCGTCGTCGGCGACGTCGATCAGCACGCCGGCGTTCAGGGTGATGCCGAGCTTCTTGAGCTGGCTGACGTCCGAGACGACGGCCTTCGGCTTCGCCGTGGCTTTTGCCGATGGTGCCGCTGTGGTCCGGGCCGCTTTCGGCGTCGCGGTTGTGGCCGGGCTCGACTCGACCACTGCCACGGGTACGGAGGCGGGCGCGGTCGCGGCGTCGCTCGCGGGCGGCGTACTGGCGCCACAGCCGGTGAGGGCCGCGACACCGGCGAGGGCGAAGGCTCCGACGAGGGTCGTACGCATGGGGGGTCTCCTTGCTCGGCGTGTTCTGCTGCTGTGCCTCGAACACGCCTGGGGAACCCGGCCGATTTCAGAACCTCGGTAACGGAAAGATAACGGCTCGCGACCCTACCCCGCCTGGGCTACGGTGCCGCGGTGACACGATCTCGCCGCGCCTATCGCGACGCCGACGGCCACCGCGTCGAAGGCACCTGGCGGCACGTCTTCGTCCGCAACGCGGACACCTACTACCTGGCCGACCTGGTCATCTACGCCGACGGCGCCCTTGACACCGGCACCGGTGGACTCACTGACCTCACCGGCCTGGCCGCACTCCTGCGATCCGGCCGGGTGGCCACCACCGTGACCGACGGCGCCCGGGCCTCGGCCCACCACCTCGCGCAGTGGCGGTTCGCCGAGGCCACCGGCGCGATCGACGCCGGCACGCTCCTCGCCGAGGTAGCCGACGAGATCGACCGGCTCAACGACCGGCCCGACTCCACGGGCCGCTGCCTGCAGGCCGTGCAGGCCTATCTGGCCGACGCCACCGAGGACAACCGGCTCCGCGTACGCGAGCGGTATCTGGCCGTCCCCGAGCACCTGCGTGTCTACGCTCTCGGCGACATGGACCACCGCGACGGCCCGCTGAAAATCCTGGCCACCGCGATCGGCGACACCGTCGAGGACTACTACTACGACGACGTGGTCACTCCTGAAATGCACGCCGAGGCGGTCGAGTACTTCCGTGACCGGGACCTGCACCAGGCCCGGGCCGACGTGCGGATCCCGCCCGACGGGCCGGAGCGGCCCGGGACCGCGCCGCTGACCGTCTACCAGGGGCGGCAGGACCATCCGGACAACGGGGTCCTGCAGAACGGCTACCCGGCGATTCTCACCATCGACGGCACGACCTATCCGACGCTCACCCACGCCTACTGGGCCCTGGCCACCGCCGACCCCGCCTGGCGTGACCGCATCGCGGCAGCGCCGGACACCTACGACGTCGTCGAACTCGCCGAACAGGCACCTCGCCGGCCCGGCTGGCCCGCGGCCCGCCTCGCCGTCATGACCCAGCTCCTGCGGACGAAATTCGCCCAGCATCCGTCGATGGCGCGCACCCTGCTCGCCACCGGCGACGCGCGCATCATCTACACCGCGCTCGGCTCCGACTACTGGACCGCCTCCGGTCCGCAGAGCAGCAACTGGATCGGCCGGTTGCTGGAGGTCGTCCGCTCCGAACTCGCCGCCCTCGACGCCGGGATCCCCCTTCCCGCGGCCGGCGGTGCCGAGCTCTCGGATTCTCGCTGAGAGCACGTGGGTTCGCCATGGCGGCGGGCTCAGCCGGCCTGGGCACGGCTGTCGCGGACACCACTGGGCAGGCCGGCGTCGAGTTCGCGCTCCACTCGCAGGCGGGCGTCCTGCTCGTCGAACGGGTAGCCGGGTGAGGCGATCATCCGCAACAGCTTCAGGCCGGCCGCCACGTCGCCGTCGCGCCCGGCGGGCTGGCGCATGCGGGCCAGGCGCGCCAGGAACGGCAGGGCGCGTACCTGGCCCACGTCGTCGCGGCCGGGCGGCACCCGCACCTGGCGGCCGCGCTGACCGGCGGGCCGACGACGCCGGCGCCCCGCTTCGAGGACACCGTGTCGCGGGTGCTGGTCGGCCTACTCGGCGAGTGATCAGTCTCCCGAAAAGCCCCAGAAATAGATCTCGGCGGGCTGGCCGGCGTCGTCGTGCAGCACCGCGCATCGGCCGAACCAACGCTGCGTAGCCAGGTCGGCGATCTTCTCCACGTGTGCCCGGGTCAGCGTCGTGACACCGGCGCACTGCAGCGCCTCCGCCTCGCTGACCGGCTCGACCGTGCCGTAGTCCGGCTTCCCGCCCGGCCGCAGCATCTCCTGCATGTCGAGAATCGAGTGGGTCCCGGACTCCTGGACCGACTCGGAACTCCACAACTCCTCCTCGGTCCGTGGCCGATCCGGATAGTCGCTCGCGGACTTGCCGATCTCGGACGGCTCGGCCCACCAGTAGTCGCCCTCCGCGAAGATCCGCGCGCGCAGCTCGTCGAGAGCCTTGCTCAGATCAGGCTGGTACTCCACGTAGTAACTCCACCCAGACGCACCCACGGCAATCTCCCCCGTCCCGGAAATATCGACGCGGGCATCGAAACACGGGGGTACGACAAGAACGGTGACACGTCAGGACCCCAGATCGATGCAAGACTTTTCGTACGCAAGCAGCGGCCGCACCCGCAGCGCCACCCGGTGTCCGTCGTCGGTCGTCCAGCGGGTGTCGACAGTAGCGGTCCGGACCGCCGCGAGCACCGCGGCCGCGTCGGTGACCAGGCACGGCCGCGACGGGTAGCCGGGCATCCCGGTCGCGGGCGTGCTCAGCGGCCACGGCCGCACGTCGGAGCCACCGTCGCTGTCGGCCACGACGACAACCGCGACCCGCTCCGAGCGGTACGCGCCGGCGTCGGTGCCGGCCCGGGTCGCGGCGGCCATGAACTCGTCGGCTCGGCCCCGGTCACCATCACCCCGCACTGACGTCTCGTGCCAGCCGCTGGCCGTCCTGATCCGGATGACCAGCGTGGACGCGTCGGGAGCGTCGCCGCGGCCGGAGGAGAGCAAACCGGCAGCCCGCGCGTAGAGCCGATCCACGTCGTCGGGGGTGAGAAAGCGGCGAGTGCCGGTGACCACGACACCCTGATCGTCAGCGGCCAGGACAGCAGTGCGCCGCACGGCATCGAGTTCCGCGTGTCCGTCCCGCTGCGGGCTTAGAGTGGGGCGATGTCGAAGGTACGGGTGCACAACCTCGCGGTCTCGCTGGACGGTTTCGCCACCGGGGACGGGCAGACGCTGGAGGCGCCGTTCGGGCACGCGGGCGGCCGGCTCATGGAGTGGTTCTTCCCGACGCGAGCCTTCCAGTCGATGCAGGGCAAGGACGGCGGGAGCGAGGGCGTCGACAACGCGTACGCCGCGGCGTGGGGGCCCGGCATCGGCGCCGAGATCATGGGCCGCAACAAGTTCGGGCCGCAGCGGGGCGCCTGGCTGGACGAGGAGTGGCAGGGCTGGTGGGGCGACAACCCGCCGTTCCACACCCCGGTCTTCGTGCTGACCCACCACCCACGGCCGACCCTGAAGATGGAGGGCGGCAACGTCTTCCACTTCATCGACGCGACTCCGGCCGAGGCGCTCGCCCAGGCCCGGGAGGCGGCCGGTGACCTGGACGTACGCATCGGGGGTGGTCCGACCACGGTCCGCCAGTTCCTCGAAGCGGACCTGATCGACCACCTGCACGTGGTGCTGGTCCCGATCGTGCTGGGCCGGGGCGTGCGGCTCTGGGACGGTCTGGAGAGCCTCGAGGACCGGTTCACCATCGAGGCCGTGACGACCCCGAGCGGCGTCACCCACCTGACGTTCGCGCGGCGGGCGCTATCGGCGTAAGCCGGTCAGCAGGTCCTTCAGCAGGGCGGTCATGTCCGCGGACCGGGAATCCAGCGTCGCCATCGTCGCCGGGAAGTTCTCGAACCCGACCTCGATGAGGGCGTTCTCGGACCAGGCGCGCGCTCCGATCCTCTCGTCCAGATACGCCGCGGCCGGGACACCCACCCGAGGCAGCTCGACGGCACCCGCCCAGCCGTCCTCCTCGGGCCCCCGGTTCACCAGGCTGTCGACTTCGGCGTGGGTGTACCGGCGACCGTTCCCGTCGATGTGAAATTCGGCCACGAACGAGCTCGGTGCGCCGGTCGCGCCGTAGTGACAGCGGCCGTCATAGCCGCCGTCCTTGGCAACCGAATACTCCAGCGTGCCGGCCTTCGCCTCCGCGAACGCCGGCACGGTCAGTTCGGGGCAGCTCCCGCCGATGTCCTTCCACGGCGGCGCGGGTTCGCCGGCGCACCCCTGCAGCGCGGCGAGCGCCAGACATCCCAGCATCACGAAACCGACAGCGCGAGCCATCCCGCTCCGCAGTTCAGGTCGGCGAAGCCGGCTCAGGTCCATGCGATGACCAGTTCCTGACCCAGCTCCATCGACCGGCCCTACCCGGCCGTCCGGACCGGGGCCGCGTCGTGTTTCGCCGCCGGCTCCTCGGCCGCGTGTTCCACTTCCATCAGGCTCATCTCGTGCCGCTCGGCCTCATACGCCTTGTGCCCGCCCCGGATCCCGAACAGCCGCTTCGACACCAGCAGGTAGACCACGGCGGCCACGTTGATCACCAGCGCCCCGATCCGGAACGCGGTCACCCGCTCGGTCAGCTCGTAGATCTCGATGGGCAGGCCGAGTGACGTGGCGACCAGCGCGAAATACTCACCCCAGCGCTTGAGCAGCCACAGGCCGGCGCCCTCGACGAGCTGCAGCACGCCGTACACGATCAGCGCGATCCCGGCCCAGAGCAGCGTGTCCGACTGCGCCTCGACGACCCGCCGGATCGTCTCCACCACCGCCGAGTTCTCCAGGTTCCAGCCGATCTTGTCGGTGAACGGCTTGAGCAGCGGAATGTCCTCGTGGAAGGCCCGCTCGATGGCGTCACGGCTGTCCCGGAACTGGATCACGCCATAACCGGCCGCCAGCACGAACAACCCCTTGACGAACCGCTCCACCGCCAGCAACCGCAGAATGATCGCGTCACGCAGCGCCCGCCCCCGCGGCACGAGTGGCGCATCGGCGGCCGGCCCGGCCATCCGCGGCTCCCCCAGCACGAAGTCCCCGCACCGCAGGCACCGCCACGCCACACCCAACGCCGTCTCGGCATGCAGCCGCGCACGAAGGTCGTCCTCAGCAGGCGCATAAGTCAGGTGCCCACGACGCCCACAGACCAACAGGTTCACATCCACAGCACAGTTGATACAACACCCAGTCACGGCCCCAAGGACCAGACCCGTTACCTCTCAGTGCGCTTTAGCAAGCACACGGTTGGTAGTCCTGCCTTGCGGCGGGACGGTCCCGGTCTGACCGGCGGGTGCCGTGCCGGGTTGACGTTTCACGGCCACCTGCCCGCGTATGCGGGTCTTCTGGTCGGCTCCACGTCCTGCCACCGGGCCACTCCCGGCGGTGTCGAACTCAGCCGCGAGAGCGGCCAGGTTCAGGGCGGCGTTACGGTCTCGATCAATGATCAGGCCGCACGCCTCGCAGGCGTATTCGCGCTCGGACAGGGCCAGCTTGGCTTTCACCGTGCCGCAGCCTGAGCAGGTCTTACTGGAGGGATACCAGCGGTCAGCGACAAGAAGCCGACCACCGTTCCATGCGGTTTTGTACGCCAACTGGCGGCGGATCTCGGCGAACCCGGCGTCGGCGATGTGCCGGGCCAGCCTGCGGTTGGCGAGCATGCCGGTCACGTTGAGGTCTTCGACCACGACCGTGCCATGCTCGGCCGCGAGCCGGGTGGTCAGTTTGTGCAGGCCGTCGCGGCGCAGGTTGGCTACCCGGGCGTGGGCGCGGCCGAGCCGGGCAGCGGCCCGCTCCCAGCGTTTCGACGCCCGCTGGCCGGTGCGCCGGTCCGGGCCGGTCTTACGCGACAACGCCCGCCCGAGGGCGCGCATGCGCTGCTGGGCGGCGACCAGGTGGCGCGGGTTGTCGATCAGCTCCCCGGTGGACAGCACCGCCAGGTGCAGGATCCCGACGTCCACACCGACCACCGACGAGGGCCGGGCCGGTGCCCGCTCGGCGCGTTCGACTCCGACCGTGAACGACACGTGCCAGCGCCCGCCGTCACGGCGCACGGTCGCGGACATGATCCGGGCCGTGCCGGCCTCGAGGCGGCGGGCCAGCTTGCGGGCCGACTCGTGCAGCTTCAACCGGCCCAGCCGGGGGAGCACGACGTGCATCCGGTCCGGCTCGACCCGGATCGCTCCGGTGGTGAACCGCACGGACGGTGTGGTGCGGCGCCGCGACTTGAACCGAGGGAACCCGACCGGCCGCCCGGCCCGCTTACCCGACCGGGAACCGGCCCAGTTCTTCAACCCGCGGGCCAGGGCGTCCAGGCCGGTGTTGAACGCCTCCTTGGACACCTCGCCCCACCACGGCGCCATATCGGGCTTCGCCTGGTTCCACGCTTTACGCAGCCCGGCCAGGGACCACGACAGCGACGGGGTCAGCAATTGCTCGGCCACGCCGTAGGAACGCTCGGCCGTGCGTTGGTCCATCACGGCCTTGACCCTGGCGAGGGCCCAGTTATGGGCGACACGGGCCGCTCCGGCGTGAGCGAACACGTCGCGTTCCTGGCCGGGCGTGAGGTCGAGGGCGAACCGGTACGCCTGGATCGTCTTCACA
>NZ_BOMS01000102.1 GCF_016862315.1 Actinoplanes palleronii
CCCACGTGTCCGGCTGGCGCTCAGGGGTGTCTCGCGGTCGTTGTGGCACCCCTGGGCGCCAGCCGTGCGCCTGCGGCTGGTCCGCAGCGGTGTCTCGCGGTGGTTTTGGGACCTCTGAGGGCCAGCCGGAGGCGCGCGGCCTTTTGGGTTCGCGGTGGGGACCGTCGGCACCGGCTGGGCGGGTCTTGCTAGGGCTGGGGGCTGTGTCGCGTTTGTTTGGCGGCGCTGGGAGCCAGCCGCACGGGCGCCGCGGGGACAGTTCGGTGAGGGGCTAACTGTCAGGGATTTAGCGTGGCGGGGCTCATGTCGTAGGGGAGAGGGAGGAAGCGGTGCCGGAACCGAACCGCATGATCGAGCAGGCTGTCTCTCATGCGCTGCGCCTCGCGCAGAGCTGGCCGCACTGGGACGGGACGCCGATCCCGGCCGATGACCGGTTCTACACACCGCACAAGGCGATCCGCCGGATCGGTGACCATCTGATCGACCACCTCGCCGAGGTCGAGGCGCGGCTGGCCGGGGTGCCGACGATCCCGGATCGCTGGCACGCGTCGGCGATCACCACGCCGGGGGACCTGGCAGTGTTCACCGCGGCGGACCTGGCCGAGGCGGAGAGCCGGCTGACCAGGTTGGCGCAGATCTGGACGGTGCGGCTGGCCGGGCTCACCGCGGAGCAACTGGACCGCCGTGAGCCCGGCGCCTGGACGATCCGGGAGATCGCCGAGCACCTGTCCGACACGTATTACGCGGACGCGGTCGGCTGGCTGTCAGGGGTCCCTCAGGTGCGGTGAGGCACCCCTGAGGCCCAGCCGGCCCAGCTTGCGCGGGCGCAGGACCGGTTCTGACCAGCCGGTGTCCGGGACTCCGGCGGCGAGCGCGCGTTCCTCGTACCGGAAATGGTTTCCATGATGGCCGCGAGATCGTCCAGTTCGCGCTGGACCGTGCCCGCCGGGCCGTCCGCGAGCCCCGCGACGCCCGGGCGAACGACGACCACATCCCGCAGCGGCCGAAAGCAGCGGCCGGGAGACGGCGGCCGGGAGACGGCGGCCGGGAGACGGCGGCCGGGAGACGGCGGCCGGGAAGTGGTGGCCGGGACAGCGAGCTGTCAGCTCGCCAGCCACTGCTCGTGGGCGGTGGCCAGCCGGGTCCACAGGTTGTCGCGCTCGGCCGCGGTGAACTCGGCGAAGGTGATCCCGAAGACGTCCGCGAGCGCCGTGAAATAGTCGTCCCGACTGGTCAGCTCGGTGCGGGCCGGCTCGTCACCGACCCGGGTGAGCACCAGGTTGCGCACGATGTCGGCCCCGGTGGCGTCCCGTCGCGCGGCCGTGGCGACCCGCACGAACCCGGACTCCGGCGACGTCGACAGGTGCTCGTGCTGGCCGGCGAACGCGGACATCCCGGTGGGTTCGGCCCGGAAGTCCATGCCGAGGAACGAGCCGCGCGGATCGTGGTCGAAGCGCCAGCCACCGGGTTCCGCCTCGGACGGCCGCAGCCGGTAGACGAACGGCCCCTGCCGGTGCTCGCCGGCCTCGAGGGGCAGCGGCCCGTGCAGCCCGTCACCCATGCCGAGGTCGACCAGCCAGGCACCGCCGGGCGCGTCGGCCGAGGGCAGCCCGGTGACGGTCAGGACCAGGTGGTTGGCGCTGGCCCCGGCCGGCTGCCCGGCGTTGCCCTGCACCCCGCCGACGTGCCGGGTGACCTGATAACCGAGGGTGTGCAGCAGTGCGGAGAACGCCCCGTTGAGGTGGTAGCAGTATCCGCCGCGCCCGGCCAGGATCCGCCGGGTGGACTCGGCCGGGTCGATGCCGGTGGGCTGGCCGAGCCAGATCTCCAGACATTCGTACGGCACGCGTTCGGCGTGTGCCCGGTGCAGCGCGTGCAGACCGGGCACGCTGGGCGCCTGCCCGGCCAGCTCGTCGAGCCCGAGCCGGCGCAGATATGCGACATCGTCCATGCCTGGACCCTATCGACGGAGAACACATGATTATCGTTGCCGGTGAGTTGCGGGTGCCCGCCGAGGACCGCGAGCGCTACCTGGCCGGGGTGGCGGAGGTGACCCGCTCGGCCCGTCGCGCGCCGGGCTGCCTGGAGTTCGCCCAGTCCGCCGACCCGCTCGAACCGGGCCGCATCCTGATCCACGAACGGTGGGACTCCGACGCGGACCTGCTGCGGTTCCGCGAGTCCGGCGGCCCGGAGCCGGCCCTGCCGCCGGTGCTCTCCGCCGACGTCAAGAAGTACCGGATCTCCGGCGTGGAAGCGCCCTAGCCCCGTTCGGCCCAGGCGCACGCGGTGCGGTAGGGCAGGGTGTAGGTGTCCTTGCCGAGCAGGGCCGGGTGGGTGGCGGTGAGCTGGCGGACCTGGGCGAGCACCGCGGCCCGTTCGTCGGCCGGGAGCAGGATGACGCCGCTGCGCGAGGCGACCAGGTCGAGCAGCTCGCCGGGCTGCACGGTGTGTGCCCAGTCGAAGGTGGCGGTGCTGACCGGGCCGAACGGCGGACCCATCGTGGTGTCGCGGGCGCGGTCCTCGCGGCCGATGATGGCGCCGAGGCGCTCCACCCAGTCGGCGCGTTCGTCGCGCAGGTTCCACAGCACGCCGAGCCGGCCGCCGGGGGTGAGCACCCGGGCGATCTCCGGCAGGGCGCGGGCCGGGTCGATCCAGTGCCAGGCCTGCGCGACCAGGACCACGTCGGCGCTGGCGTCCGGCAGCGGGATCCGTTCGGCGGTGCCGAGGTGGGCGGGCACCTCCGGCACGGCCCGGCGCAGCTCGCCGAGCATCCCCTCGGACGGGTCGACGGCGGTCACGTCGAGCCCCCGCGCCCGGATCTGCCGGGTCAGTTTGCCGGTGCCGGCCCCCAGGTCCAGCACGCGAGGCCGACCGGCGGGCAGCAGAAAATCAAGAGCGCTTTCCGGGTACGGCGGACGGCCCCGTTCGTAGGCCCCGGCTGCCGAGCCGAACGAGGAGGCGCCGGGGGCGGTACCGAAGGGATCCACGACGGTGACCCTATCGACAGCACCGGGAAAGATCACCTGGTGTGTTTCGGATCCGTGGCGATCGGGCAGTTCTCTGAGCGAAGCAACCGCAGCTAGCGACCACGGAGGGTTCACCGATGAGCATCACCGACAAGGCGAAGAACAAGGCCGAAGAGCTCGCCGGTAAGGCGAAGCAGGCCGTCGGCAACGCGACGGACAACGAGAGCCTGGTTGCCGAGGGCGTTGCTCAGGAGACCGCCGCGCACGCCAAGCAGGCCGGCGAGCACGTGAAGGACGCCGGCAACGACGTCCGCGACGCGTTCAAGTAGACCCAAGCGCACCAGAAGGCCCCGGCGGTTCGCCGGGGCCTTCTGCCGTCAGACGGCGAGAGCCGCGTCGGCTTCCTGCTTGCGCCACCACTCCTGGCCGGTCTTCGGCAGCGTGTCGATCGGGTCGTAGTAGGCGTAGAGCTTGGTCAACGCCTCGCTGTCGTCCTTCTCGATCGACGTGCGGTAGTTCTTCGTCCAGTACGAGATGCCGTGCTCACGGTCGTAGTCGGCGATCATGTGCACCCAGCGCTTGCCGACGAACGGCACGTCGCAGACGATCCGCGGCGTCGCATACCCCGGCAGGTAGCCCATCAGGTCGTGCTGCAGCTGCTGGGCGTGCCAGACCGGCACCCGCCAGTGCTCCGCGTTCGGGATCATGTCGCACATGTAGAAGTAGTACGGCAGGATCCCGGCCTCGCCCTGCAGCGCGAAGCACAGGTCGAGCAGGTCGGGCGCGGTGGCGTTGACGCCGCGCATCAGCACGCCCTGGTTGCGCACGTCGCGCACGCCGACCTCGAGCAGCGTCCGGGTGGCCTTGGCGACCAGCGGCGTCAGCGAGTTCACGTGGTTGACGTGGGTGTGCACGGCCAGGTTGACCCCGCGGCGCTCGGCGGTGACCGCGACCCGGTGCATGCCCTCGACCACGTCGTCCTGCAGCCAGTGCTGCGGCAGGCCCATCAGCGCCTTGGTGGCCAGCCGGATGTCGCGCACGGTCGGCACCGACAGCAGACCCATCAGGTACGCCTCGAGCTGCTTCCACGGCACGTTGGCCACGTCGCCACCGGAGACCACCACGTCGCGGACACCCGGGTGCGCCTTGAGGTATTCCAGGTGGGCGGCGTACCGGTCGACCGGCTTCTGCACCAGTTTGAGCTTGGGCACCGTGGGGGTGCTGTTGCCGACCAGGTCCATCCGGGTGCAGTGCCCGCAGTACTGCGGGCAGGTGGAGAGCAGTTCGGCGAGCACCTTGGTCGGGTACCGGTGGGTCAGGCCCTCGGCCACCCACATGTCGTGCTCGTGCAGCGAGTCGCGGCTGGCGTGCGGGTGCGACGGCCAGGTCAGGTGCCGGTCGGTGGCGACCGGCAGCATGTACCGCCGGATCGGGTCGGCGTAGAACGAGGCCGTGTCGGGCACCTCGTGCGGCACCATGGTGTTGACCATCTGCGGCGGGATCAGCATGGACATGGTGGCCATCTGGAGCTGGTCGGACTCCAGGTCGGCGTAGAACGACTCGTCGACGAGGTCGCCGAGCACGGCGCGCAGCTGCTTGATGTTCTTGACGCAGTTGACCCGCTGCCACTGCGAGGACTGCCACTGCGCGGCGGTGACGTCACGCCACCCGGGGAACCGGGTCCAATCCGGCTCGGCCAGCTCCCGCCGCTGGTACTCGTAGGGCTGTCCGGTCTCGAGATCGGTCACCTGGATTCCTCCCTGCTTCAGCTGTACAGATCAATCAAGCTACTGGAGAATCTTCGGCCTAGCCAGGTTGTGTACGAAAGATTTACGGTAGACCGGCACTTGGAAGCGATTGTTTAGCGTCTGCGATGAGAAGGAGCGTGTTCAATGTCGGGTTCGGTGGGTCTGGCGCGGGTGCTGGAACCGGCCGGGGTGCTGCCCCAGGCCGCTTGGCGCCTGGACGCCTCCCCGGAGATCGGGCCCGACGAGGTACGGATCCGCGTGCAGCGGCTCAACCTCGACGCCGCCAGTTATCGGCAGCTCGCGCAGAAACATGCGGGCGACGGCGCCGCGATCCGCGCCGAGGTGCTCGCGATCGTGGGTGACCGGGGCAAGATGCACAACCCGGTGACCGGCTCCGGGGGCATGCTGATCGGCGTGGTCGAGGAGGTCGGGCCGGAGTCGCCGCTGCAGGTCAAGCCGGGCGACCGGGTGGCCACCCTGGTGTCGCTGACGCTGACCCCGCTGCGGATCACCGACGGGCTGCGCGACTGGGACGGGCTCGGCGAGCAGGTCCCGGCGGACGGCACCGCGATCCTGTTCGGCCGCTCGATCGTCGGCGTGCTGCCCGACGACATGGCCCCTGAACTGGCCCTGGCGGTCTACGACGTGTGCGGCGCGCCGGCGCTGGTCGACCGGGTGGTCCGGCAGTACTCCGCACCGACCGTGCTGGTGCTGGGCGGGGCCGGGAAGAGCGGTTCGCTGTCCCTGGCGGCCGCCAAGCGCGCGGGTGCCCGTACCACAGCGATCGTCGTCTCCGCAGCGGAGCGCGACGCGCTGCAGCGGACCGGACTGGCCGACGAGATCGCGATCGCCGACGCGCGGAACCCGGTCGCGGTCTTCGACGCCGCCGGAGCGAACGACATCACCGTCGTCTGCGTGGACGTGCCGGGGTGCGAGCACGGCGCGATCCTGGCCACCGCACCCGGCGGCACCGTGATCTTCTTCTCGATGGCCACCAGTTTCTCCGCGGCCGCGCTCGGCGCCGAGGGCCTGGCCGCCGACGTGACGATGCTGGTCGGCAACGGTTACGTCCCCGGGCACGCCGCGTTCGCGGTCGACCTGGTGCGCACGGTGCCCGCGGTACGGGCCTTGTTCGAGGCGCGGGTAGCGGGAGACTGATCCGCATGACTTCACCCTCGGCCCAACCCTCGGTCCGCTACACCAACGGTCGCTTCTATTCCGCCGCCGAGCCGCGCGCCACCGCGATGCTGGTCCGCGACGGCGCCATCGCCTGGCTCGGGGACACCGCCGACGTGCCGGCCGCCGACCGTACGGTCGATCTGGCCGGCGCGCTGGTCACCCCGGCGTTCGTGGACGCGCACCTGCACGCCACCGACACCGGCCTGGCCGCCGACGGCCTCGACCTGTCCGGGGTCCGCTCGGCCGGTGAGCTGCTCGACGCGGTCGCCGCGTTCGCGGCCACCCGGCCGGCCGGCGGTGTGGTGCACGGGCACGGCTGGGACGAGTCGACCTGGACCGAGCAGACCCCGCCGGCCGCGGCCGAGCTGGACCGGGCCGCCGCCGGCCGCAAGGTGTACCTGTCGCAGGCGTCGGTGCACTCGGCGCTGGCGTCGTCGGCGCTGCTGCCGGCCGCCGAGGGAACCGACGGTTACCACCCGTCCGGCTGGGTGCGCGAGCAGGCCCACCACGCGGTACGCGCGGTCGCCCTCGGCGCGCTCACCCCGGAGCAGCGCACCGCGGCGCAGCGGACCGCGCTGAGCCGGGCCGCCGCGATGGGCATCGCCGCGGTGCACGAGTGCGGCGGGCCGGGCACGTCCAGCGAGGACGACTTCCGGTCGGTGCTGGCGCTGTCCGCGCAGGGCCTGCCGCAGGTGTTCGGGTTCTGGGGTGAGCTGGGCGGCGCCGAGCGGGCCCGGGAGCTGGGCGCGCACGGCGCGGCCGGCGACCTGTACGCCGACGGCGCGCTGGGGTCGCGGACCGCGTCGCTGCGCGCGCCGTACCACGACGGCGACCACGGGCACGGCGAGGCGTTCCTGACCGCCGAGCAGGCCGCCGCGCACATCCTGGACTGTGTCCGGGCCGGGTTCCAGAGCGGTTTCCACGCCATCGGCGACGCCGCGATCACCACCGTGCTGGAGGGCTTCGCGCTCGCCGCCAAGCAGGTCGGCGTCGACACGCTGCGCGAGGGGCACCACCGGATCGAGCACGTCGAGCTGATCGACAAGGCGATGATCGCCCGGCTGGTCGAGTTCGGGGTGATCGCCTCGGTCCAGCCGGTCTTCGACGCGCTGTGGGGCGGCACCGACCGGATGTACGCCCAGCGCCTCGGCGTCGAGCGGGCCCTGGCCAGCAACCCGATCGGCGCGATGCACGCGACCGGGGTGGCCCTGGCGTTCGGCTCGGACTCGCCGGTGACCGCGCTGGACCCGTGGTCGATCGTGGTGGCGGCGACCGCACCGCGCAACCCGGCGTACCGGATGAAGGTGCGGGCGGCGTTCGCGGCCGCCAGCCGGGGCGGGTGGCGGGCCGCCGCCGTGGACCGGGTCGGCGTGCTCGCGCCCGGCGCCTCGGCCACGTTCGCCGCCTGGGACACCCCGGGCGGGCTCAGCGAAGGACTTCCGGCACTGCTGCCGGACATCGACGGCGTGGTGCCGCCGCGGCCGGTCTGCCGGCGCACGGTGCTGCACGGCGACACGATCTACGAGAACTAGGAGCTCTTCACATTGGCCGGGAAGCTTGATCTGGACCCGCGGATCGTCGCGCGGGCGCGGGCGCTCGCCGTGCGGGCCGGGCAGCCCGTCGTCGACATCGCGCGGTCGCACACCACCGTGTCGGTGGAGCGGGCAGTGCTGCGCCTGGCCGGGGTGCACGGCGCCGACTCGGACGGGATCCCCTGGGTGAACCGTCTGGTCGACGCCGTGCGCGCGGATGTCGGGCTGGGCCACGGGGTGGCGGTGCCGGTGTTCCACGCGGCGGCCGCTACCGGCGTGGACGACCTGACCGTTCTGGCGCAGAAGGCGGCGGCCGGGGCGGTGCGCTTCGACGTACCGGAGAAGAAGGCCGAGGTGACCGCGGCCCGCAGGCGGGCCAAGAAGTCGGCCGCCGACGGTCTCAAGATCGTTGATCGGCGCCGGGCCGAGCGGGACCGGCTGATCAAACGGTACGGCGATCCGCAGCAACGGCCGTGGATCTACCTGATCGTGGCGACCGGGGACATCTACGAGGACATCCCGCAGGCGCAGGCGGCGGCCCGGGCCGGCGCCGACGTGATCGCGGTGATCCGGTCCACCGGGCAGTCGTTGCTGGACTACGTGCCCGAGGGCGCCACCCGGGAGGGTTTCGCCGGCACCTACGCCACCCAGGAGAACTTCCGGCTGATGCGGGCCGCGCTGGACGTGACGTCCAAGGAGCTGGGCCGCTACATCCGGCTGACCAACTACGCGTCCGGGCTGTGCATGCCCGAGATGGCCGCGCTGGCCGGCATGGAACGCCTGGACATGATGCTCAACGACTCGATGTACGGGATCCTGTTCCGCGACATCAACCCGATCCGCACCTTCGTCGACCAGCGGTTCAGCCGTCAGGTGCACGCCCGCGCCGGGATCATCATCAACACCGGCGAGGACAACTACCTGACCACCGCGGACGCGGTCGACGCCGCGCACACGGTGACGGTGTCGCAGCTGCTCAACGAGTTCTTCGCGCACGAGGCCGGGCTCGCCGACTGGCAGCTCGGGCTGGGCCACGCGTTCGAGATCAACCCGGATCTGCCGGAGTCGTTCCGGATGGAGCTGGCGCACGCGCTGCTGGCCCGGGAGATCTTCCCGGACGCGCCGCTGAAGTGGATGCCGCCGACCAAGCACATGACCGGCGACGTGTTCCGCGGCAACCTGCTCGACGGCTTCTTCAACCTGGTCGGCGCGCTCACCGGGCAGGGCATCCTGCTGGTCGGCATGATGACCGAGGCGGTGGTCACGCCGTGGATCTCGGACCGCGACATCGCCCTGCAGAACGTGCGGTACGTGCTCAACGGCGCCGGCAACCTGCACGAGGACTTCGTGCCGGCGCCGGGCGGGTTCATCCGCAACCGGGCGAACCAGGTGCTCGGCGAGGCGATCGAGCTGCTCGAGCGGATCGTCGACGACACGCTGATGGAGGCGATCGCGGACGGCACGTTCGGCCTGATGAAGCGCCCGGCGACCCGGGGCAAGGGCCTCGACGGCGTGGCCAAGCAGGATGCCGACTACTACAACCCCGTCACGGAAGCGTTGGAAGCATGAGCATCGTCCGGCCCTACGGGGACACCACCGGGGACGGGATGGTGCAGCTGTCGTTCACGCTGCCGATCCCGCACGACAAGCGCGCCGAGGGCGCCGCGATCCAGCTCGCCAACAAGATGGGCATGGACCCGGCGCTGCTGGTGCACGCGAAGCCGATGGGTGACGGGTTCACCTTCTTCGTCGTCTACGGCAAGGTCAGCCACCTGGTCGACACCGAGAAGGTGCAGATCGTCGAGCGCGACTTCCCGCTGCTGAGCGCGAAGGAGGTCAACGCCGTGATCAAGCGCAAGCTGCGGCGGCGGCTGAACGTGGTCGGCGCGTGCATCGGCACCGACGCGCACACCGTCGGCATCGACGCGATCCTCAACCTCAAGGGCATCGCCGGTGAGAAGGGCCTGGAGTACTACGCCGAGCTGTCGGTCACCAACATGGGCGCCCAGGTGTCGGTGCCCGAGCTGGTCGAGACGGCCCGCGAGCAGAAGGCCGACGCGGTGCTGGTCTCCCAGGTGGTCACCCAGCGCGACGCGCACCTGCACAACACCCGGGCCATGTCGGCGGCGTTCCGCGAGGCGCTGCCGGCCGGCAAACGTCCGCTGCTGATCGTCGGCGGGCCGCGGTTCGACGAGCTGATGACCGCCGACCTCGGCGTCGACCGGATCTTCACCCGCGGCACCACGCCCCGTGAGGTCGCCTCCTACCTGGTACACGCCCTGATCGGGAGCAAAGCATGATCACCGTGACGCATCGGCGCTACGTCCCGTACTCGCACGCGCACTACGCCGGGAACCTGGTCGACGGGGCGTACTCGCTCGGCCTGTTCGGTGACGTCGCCACCGAGGTGTGCATCCAGCTCGACGGCGACGAGGGGCTGTTCGCCTCCTACGACGACGTGCAGTTCAAGGCGCCGGTGCAGGCCGGCGACGTCCTGGAGATCACCGCCACGGTGGTCACGATGGGCACCCGCAGCCGCAGGATCGAGTTCGCGTCGACGGTGGTCTGCCGGGGGACCGGCGGCTCGGCCGCGCAGGTGCTCGCCGAGCCGATCGTCGCGGTGACCGCGGTGGGCACCGTGGTCGTGCCGCCGAAGGCGTGAGCGAGGTCGTCTGCGTCGACGTCGGGTCGACGTACACCAAAGCCGCCAAGATCGATCTGACCGGCGCGCGGCTGGTCACCCGGGCCGAGACGCCGACCACCACCGGAACGGACGTCCTGGCCGGTCTGGACGCCGCGGTGGCCGCGGTCGGCGGTCCCGGCCTGCCGCTCTACGTCTGCTCGTCGGCCGGCGGCGGGCTGCGGCTCGCGGTGGTCGGCTACGAGAGCCTGGTCACCGCGGAGGCCGGGCACCGGGTCGGGTTGTCGGCCGGCGCCCAGGTGGTGCACGTCGCGGCCGGTCCGCTGACCGGCGCGGCGATCACCGCGCTGCGCGCGGCCCGCCCGGACGTGCTGCTGCTGGTCGGTGGCACGGACGGCGGCGACGGCGAGGTGTTGCTGCACAACGCCCGGCGCCTGGCCGCGAATCGCTTGCGGATCCCGGTGGTCCTGGCCGGCAACGCGGAGGTACGGGCGGAAGCTCGTGAAATCCTGGAGAACCGTGGCGTGCCGGTGACCGTGACCGGCAACGTGCTGCCCAGGATCGGCGTGCTCGACCCGCTGCCGGCCCGCGCCGCGATCCGCGAGGTGTTCCTCAAGCACGTGATCGGCGGCAAACGCCTGTCCAAGGGCCCCCGGTTCGCGTCGCTGGTGCGCGCGGCCACCCCGGACGCGGTCCTGGCCGGGGTGGAACTGCTCGCCGACCGGGCCGCCGCCGGGGTGCTGGTCGTCGACGTCGGCGGAGCCACCACCGACGTGTACTCGGCGCTGCTGCCGGACGCCGAGGAGGAGACCGGCCCGCGCCGCGACGTGGCCGGCACGCTCTGGCGCTCCCGCACGGTCGAGGGCGACCTCGGGGTGGCCGTCGGCGCGGACGCCACCCGGGAGGCCGCCGCGGCGGAGAAGCTGCCGGTGCCCCGGGAGGACCGGGAGCTGGCCGCCACCGCCGCGATGATCGCGCTGCGCCGGCACGCCCGGGGCCACGCGGCCGGCCCGGGGCTGCCCCGCACCGGTGGCCGGGACCTGCGTGACGTACGCCTGGTGGTCGGCTCCGGCGGGGTGCTGCGGCACGGCGGGGGCGAGCACGTGCTGGGCGCGCTGCTGGCCGACACGGCCGGCGGCTGGGCCCTGCCGGACCGCGCCCGCACCGTCGTCGACACCCAGTACGTGCTCGCCGCGGCGGGCCTGCTGTCCACCGATCATCCAGCGGTGGCCACCGGACTGCTCGATACCCTGCTGTCCTGACGGGCGACGTCGATGGAGTGCATTTCCGGACACGCCGAGGAACGCGACACGCCGGTAGGCGCACCTGACGGTTGACAGACCGCCCCCGTCCGGACGTACCGTCTTCAGGTCCTGTTTCACGGTAGGCGACTGTGATTCGCTTCGTTCCCGTACCCACTGGCCCGCAGTCCTCGCTGGGGTCGCGCGTTCAGCCAGGTCCAGGGGGTACGGGCGCGCTGGCGACGCGGACCGGGTCGCGACACCGGTAGCCGAGACGAACCGAGCCTGGCCAGTAGACAACGGCACGCCGCGGGCAGCCAGCCCGTGCCGCGCCGGTCCGAAGGTCAGCGGGAGGTTCGGCGGGCACACCGGCCTGAGACGGATAGAAGCACCCGAGGGGCGCGGCTTCACGACGCCGCGTCCCTCAGCCACCTCTCATCCGCCCGGTACGCATTTGCCGCCGACTACCCGGCCGGAACGCCCCCACCAGGCAGGTAACCTGCTCCGCGTGGAACTGACGATGCCGCCACCCGACCTCGCCGAGCCGGGTCCGAGCACCCCGCCGCCCGACCGGCCCGCGCCGCTGCGCCTGCCGGTCGCCGCCGCCCTCGCGGTGGCCGCCGGCGTCGCGCTGCTGCTCGCCCTGCCGCCGTACGATCTGTGGTGGCTCGCCCCGGCCGGTGTCGCGCTGCTGGCCGCGGCCGTGCACCGGCGGCGGCTGCGGGCCGGTCTCGGCCTCGGCTTCCTGGCCGGGCTGGTGCTGTTCTTCCCGCTGCTGGAGTGGACCCGGATCGCGGCCGGTTTCGCGCCCTGGGCGCTGCTGAGCACCGCCCAGGCCGCGGTGCTCGGCCTGGCCGGTCTGGCCGGCGCGTGGCTGTCCCCGGTGATCGACCGGTGGCGGGCGCTGTGGCCGCTGCTCACCGGCCTGCTCTGGGTCGCCGACGAGGCGCTGCGCGACCGGGCGCCGTTCGGCGGCTTCCCGTGGGGCCGGATCGCGTTCAGCCAGGGCGACGCCCCGTCGCTGCGGCTCGCGGCGTGGGGCGGCGCGCCGCTGGTGACGTTCGCGGTGGCGGCGGCCGGCGGCACCCTGGTCGCGCTGGCCTGGCGCCGCTGGAGCGCCGCGGCGCTGCTGCCGGCCGCCGGGTTCGCCGTCGCCTTCGCCGTGCTGACCGCCGGGCCGGCCGCGGTGCCGCTCTCCGCGCCGGCCGGCCCGTCGCGCACCGTCGCGATCGTGCAGGGCAACGTGCCCCGGCTGGGCCTGGACTTCAACGCCCAGCGCCGGGCGGTGCTCGACAACCACGTCAGCGCGACCCGGCAGCTGGCGATCGACGTGGCCGCCGGCAAACAGCCGCAGCCCGACCTGGTGGTGTGGCCGGAGAACTCCAGCGACATCGACCCGCTGCGCAACACCGACGCCGCGCAGGAGATCTCCGACGCGGCCCGGGCGATCGGGGTGCCGATCCTGGTCGGCGCGGTGCTGCGCACCGACAACCCGGCCGACATCAAGAACGCCGGGCTGCTCTGGATGCCGGTCACCGGCCCCGACCTGACCCAGACGTACGTCAAGCAGCACCCGGTGCCGTTCGCCGAGTACATGCCGCTGCGCTCGGTCGCCCGGCTGGTCAGCGACAAGGTCGACCTGGTCAAGAACATGCTGGCCGGTGACCACGCCGGTGTGATCGACACCGGCGCGCTGACGCTCGGCGACGTGATCTGCTTCGAGGTCGCCTACGACGGGATCGTCCGCGACACGGTCACCAAGGGCGCCCAGATCCTCACCGTGCAGACCAACAACGCCACGTTCGACGAGGGCGAGGCCCGGCAGCAGCTGGCCATGGTCCGGCTGCGCGCGGTCGAGCACGGCCTCGACTCGCTGATGGTGTCGACGGTCGGTGTTTCGGCTTTCGTCGATACAGCCGGTGGCGTGCACGGCGCCACGGCCTTCAACACCGCCGGGGTGGTGGTGCATAAAATGTCCACCGGAGGTACGCGTACGCTGGCGACTCGTTCCGGGATCTGGCCCGAGGCGATCGCGGTGGCGCTGACCGTCATTCTCCTGGTCTGCGCGTGGCCGCTGCGCCGGAGGCGGACCATCACGAGCACAGGCGTAGAGAGCACGGAGGCACGGTGAGCGAGGTAGAAGGCTACCCGGGAGTGGGACGGGTCCTCGTGATCATTCCCACGTACAACGAGGCGGACAACGTCCGCCTGATCACCGCGCGGGTCCGCAAGGCGGTTCCCGAGGTGGACATCCTGGTGGCCGACGACAACTCGCCGGACGGTACCGGGGACATCGCCGACGAGCTCGCGCTCGCCGACGACCACCTCTTCGTGCTGCACCGTCAGGGCAAGGAAGGTCTCGGCGCGGCGTACAAGGCCGGTTTCGCCTGGGCCAAGGACAAGGGCTACGACGTCGTCGTCGAGATGGACGCGGACGGCTCGCACGCCCCCGAGGAACTGCCCAACCTGCTCGGCGCGCTGACCGAGGCGGACGCGGTGCTCGGCACCCGGTACATCGCCGGCGGCAGCGTGCACAACTGGCCGATGCACCGGCTGCTGCTCTCCCGCGGCGGCAACATCTACATCCGGATGGCGCTCGGCATGCCGTTCCGGGACGCGACCGGCGGCTACCGGGCGTACCGGATGGCCGTCCTCGACGCCATCGACGTGGCCACGGTCGCCTCCACCGGGTATTCGTTCCAGGTCGAGCTGGCCTGGCGGGCGTTCAAGAGCGGGTTCCGGGTGGTCGAGGTGCCGATCACGTTCACCGAGCGCGAACACGGCGTCAGCAAGATGAGCGGCAACATCTTCAAGGAACAGCTGCTCAGGGTCACCGTGTGGGGCGCGCAGGCGCGCAAGGAGAGCCTGATGAACCTGCTGGGGCGCAAACCCAAGCAGGAGCAGACCTGGCCGTGACGGCGCACTCAGGCAGGTCGCAGGTTCTGGTGTCATGCTGAAGAGGAACGCATGACACCCGATCGGGGAGAGTACTGATGCGCCGCAGCCGGATGGCCTACCTTCCCTTCGTCTTCCCCCTGCTCGCGATCGCCGAGATCTCGGCCTTCGTGGCGGTGGCCCACCTGATCGGCGCGGGCTGGGCGTTCCTGCTGCTCGCCGGGTTCACCCTGGCCGGGTTCGCGCTGCTGCGCCAGGAGGGCATCCGCGGCTGGCGGCACTTCCAGCAGGCCGCCGCAGCCGGCCGCCCGCCCGGCGCCGAGGTGGCCAACTCGCTCGTCGGCCTCGGCGGCGCGCTGCTGCTGGCCCTGCCCGGCTTCGTCACCGGTCTCGCCGGCCTGGCCCTGCTGCTGCCGCCCGGGCGGATCGTCGCGCGCCGCGGTGTGGAGCGGTTCGCCGAGCGCCGGCTCGGCGGCGGTGTCACCGGCGACCTGTTCGGCCCGCGCAAGGTGCGAGTGCACGTCGAGGACACGGTCGACTCGACCGTCGTCACCGATGACGTCCCGCGCCAGCCGGCCGCCGCCATTGAAGGGGAAATTGTCCGCTAGAGCGGCGGATGCCAGACACAGCAGAAGGGCCGTCCCGCGAGGGGCGGCCCTTCTTGTCAGTTCAACCTGCTGCGGTCAGCGGCCCCGGCGGGTCCGCACTTCCTGCAGCCGCTCGTTGAGGATGTCCTCCAGTTCGGCGATCGAACGCCGTTCCAGCAGCATGTCCCAGTGGGTGCGCGGCGGCTTGGCCTTCTTCGCCTCCGGCTCGTTGCCGTCGACCAGCCGGGCCACGCTGCCGTCGAACTTGCACTCCCAGGTGGTGGGCACCTCGGCGTCGACGGCGAACGGAACCTCGAACTGGTGACCCTTGACGCACAGGTACTCACGGGTCTGTCGGGGCGCCAGCTCGGTGTTACGGTCGGACTCGTAGCTGACTGCGCCTAGACGGCTGCCGCGCAGCATGCGTTCGCCCATGATCGGCTTCCCCTCGCTCGTGGTGCTGCTCTCGTTGGTGTAACGAAAGGGGCGGCCGCCGGATTCCTGCGCCCGCCGAGTATCTATCGGTCTCTTACCCGCCCGGTAAAGGCGATGTAACGCATTGAGCGTAACCGGCCAGCGACCATACCCTGCAAATTGAACGGTCGTGAAGTGGACCTTGGTCCCCTTTACGAGTGTTTGACCCATCTACGGGTGGTGCGATGTCGGTCACTCGGACGTTCATCACCCATTAACCGAGCGCCGGGCTCAGCTTTGTGCCGGAGCCGTCTGGGCCGGAGCCGGTGGACGACCCGCGCCGAGTGTGGCGAGCGCCGAGGCCAGGTCGCTGACCTGTGCGGTGAGCTGCCCGGCCCGCTGCTGCGCGGCGTCCGCGTCGGCGCGTGCCACCGCCAGGCGGCGTTCCAGATCGGCGCGCTCGTCGGCGGCCCGCTCCAGGTCCTTGCGGACCCGGTCCAGTTCCCCCACGGTACGCCGCAGCTCGTCACGTTCGGACGTCATCGCGGCCAGCTCCTGCCGGACCGCGGTGACCTCGCCGGCGGCCCGCTCGGCGCGCGCGGCGGCCTCGGCGGTCGCCTGTTCCGCGGCCTGCGTGCGGCGGTCCGCCTGGTCGGCGGCCTTGCGCAGCTCACCGGCCTCGGAGCGGGCCGCCGTGAGTGCCTCCTCGGCCCGGGTGGCGGCCTGCTCCGCCGTACGCCGGAAATCGTTGTGGTCGCGCAGCGCCGAAGCCAGATCGCGTTCCGCGGTGTCGCGCTGCGCCTTGGTCTCCTGGGTCTCGCGGCGCGCCGCGGACAGTTCCTCGGCGGCGGTGTCGCGTTCCGCCTCGGCGCGTTCGCGCAGCGCGGCCGCGGCCGTCGCGGCCCGCACCGCCTCGTCGCGGACCGTGACCGCCTCCTGCTCACGCTGGCCGGCCTGTTCGGCGGCCCGCGCGGCGTCGGTGGCCCGCTGCCGGGACTCGTCGCGTTCCGCGGTCGCGGCCACCGCGATCTGCTGGGCCGCCGCGGTCGCCGTCGCGGCCTGCTCGGCGTCGCGGCGCGCGTCGTCCCGCTCGCCGTGCGCGGCCGCCACCGCCCGGGACGTCTCGGCTCGGACCTCGGCCACCTGGCGCTCGACGCCGGCCGGGGACATCTCCGAGTGCAGTGCCTCGGTCAGCGTGCCGACCATCTGGTCGAGCCGATCGACCGCCTCCCAGGTGCGGGCCACCGAGCCGGCCAGGCCGGGGGAGGAACGGTGCCGCATCCGCACGTTGCGGGAGGCGCGCTGGCACTCGCCGTCGTTGTCCCGGCAGTACCGGAACGGCCGGCCGGCGGAGTTGCGCTGCGGCACCGGGCGCCCGCAGTGGGCACAGGGTCGGGTCTCGTTCGCCTCGGCGGCGTGGTCCTGCGTCGTCATAGCGTTGCCCACCCTAGGCCGCGCGACGATCTTCCCGGCGTCACCACACCGGGGGACTTTTTACGTGAGACAAGTTTGTCTCACGTGAGCTATTCTCGTCTCGTGCAGATGGATCAAGAGGCGTTGCTGCGGGCCGCCGCGGAGTTCCTCGGCCGCCGGCCGAACGCCACCCAGGACGAGATCGCCGAGGCGGCCGGGGTCAGCCGGGCCACCCTGCACCGGCACTTCGCCGGGCGCCGGGCGCTGCTCGACGCGGTCGACGCGCTCGCCGTGCGGGAGATGCGCCAGGCCCTCGACGACGTCCGGCTGACCGAGGGGCCGGCCGCCGACGCGCTGCGCCGGCTGATCACGGCGAGCCAGCCGGTCTCGCCGTTCCTGGCGCTGCTCTACTCACAGAGCCAGGAGTACGACTCGGACGAGCCGGGCGCCGCCTGGGCCGAGATCGACGAGGCGCTGATGGCGCTGTTCCGGCGGGGTCAGGAGAACGGCGAGTTCCGTACCGACCTGAGCCCGGCCTGGTTCTCCGACGCGCTGTTCAGTGTGGTCGCCGGGGCCGCCTGGTCGGTCAAGGTGGGCCGGGCCGCGGCCCGCGACTACCCCGCGATGATCACCGGGCTGATGCTGGACGGGGTGCTGCGGTGACCGCCGAGCTGGCGATGCAGCGGCGCGGGCGGACCGGGCGCTGGCTGGCGTTCAGCGTGCTGGTGCTGGCCGTGCTGCTGATCGCGGTCGACGCCACGGTGCTCAGCCTGGCCACCCCGTTCATCAGCCGTGAGCTCGGCCCGACCGGCACCCAGCTGCTCTGGATCGGCGACGTCTACTCGTTCGTGCTGGCCGGGCTGCTGGTCACGATGGGCAGCCTGGGTGACCGGATCGGCCGCAAGAAGCTGCTGCTGATCGGCGCGACCGCGTTCGGGGTGGCGTCCGCGCTGGTCGCCTACGCGCCGAGCGCCGAGCTGCTGATCGCGGCGCGGGCCCTGCTCGGGGTGGCCGGCGCCACCCTGATGCCGTCCACCCTGGCGCTGATCCGCAACATCTTCGCCGACCCGGCCGAGCGCAGCACCGCGATCGGCATCTGGGCGGCCGGCGCGTCGGCCGGCACCGCGTTCGGGCCGGTGGTCGGCGGGTTCCTGCTGGAGCACTTCTGGTGGGGCTCGGTCTTCCTGATCAACGTGCCGGTGATGGCGGTGCTGGTGCCGGTCGGCCTGTGGCTGCTGCCCGAGTCCCGCGACCCGGCGCCCGGGCCGTGGGACCCGGCCAGCGTCGCGCTCTCGCTGATCGGCATGATCGGGACGGTCTACGCGATCAAAGAAGCGGCCGTGCACGGGCTGCGGCCGGACATCGCGGCCGCCGGGGTGGTCGGCGTCGGCTCGCTGATCGTTTTCGCCCGGCGGCAGCTGCGCCTGCCGCACCCGCTGATCGACGTACGGCTCTTCCGGCACAGGACGTTCACCGGCGTGGTCGGCGCGAACCTGGTCTCGGTGCTCGGGCTGGCCGGGCTGGTCTACTTCCTCTCCCAGTACTTCCAGCTGGTCGCCGGTTATGCCCCGCTGAAAGCCGGCCTCGCCGAACTGCCCGCCACGATCGCGTCCACGGTCTCCGGGGTGCTGGCCGGCGCGCTGGTCCGGCGTACCTCGATGCGGATCGCGCTCAGCGGTGGCATCGCGCTGACCGGCCTGGCCATGGCCGCGCTGACAGTGCTGCGGCCGGACACCGGGTACCCGCTGCTGGGTGCTGCCCTGTTCGTCCTCGGCGTCGGGGTCGGCATCGCGTTCACCCTGGCCAGCGACGTGGTGCTGAGCAGCGTGCCGAAGGAGCAGGCCGGCGCGGCGTCGGCGGTCTCCGAGACCGCGTACGAGCTGGGCATGGCCCTGGGCATCGCGACCATCGGCTCGATCGTCACCGGCGTGTACCGCAGCGCCGCTCTGCCCGCCGAGGTGCGTGAGTCCCTGGCCACGGCGGTCGACACCGCGGCCCGGCTGCCCGTGGCCCGCTCGGCCGAGCTGCTCGAGAGGGCGCGGGCCGCGTTCACCGACGGGCTGGCCATCGCGTCCGGGATCGGCGCGGTGCTGCTGCTGGCCTCGGCCGCGGCGATCTGGGTGGTGTTCCGCGACTACCCGGACCGGCGGTGAGCCGAAGATCGGCCGGCCTCGGTCACCGGGCTGAGCGCTTCCGCAGGTGGGCGGCGTTCGGTCTCGGTCACCGGGCTGAATGCTTCCGCAGGTGGGCGACGTTCCAGGTGAGGTCGAGGGTGGCCGGGTCGGCGCCGGCGATGCCGAGGAAGAGCCAGGCGTGGAAGACCGGGCGGATCAGCCGCCGCTCGAGCTCGGACAGCGGGCGGACCTGGTGGTATCCGTCGATCACCGGGTCCTGGTAGCCGCGCCAGGCCAGCGCGAAGTCGGCGACCTGGAACGTGTGGTGGGCGAACTCGAAGTCCAGCAGGCCGGTCAGCCGGCCGTTGTCATAGAGCAGGTTCCACGGCGCGAAGTCACCGTGGATCACGCTGCGCGGGGCGGCGTCGGTGGGGTGGGTGGCGAACCACTCGGCGGCCGCTTCGCGGCATCGCCGCAACAGACCGCCGTCGACCGGATGGATCATTTCGTACGACCGGAGCGTCCGGTCCAGTTCCGGGTCGGCGACGACGTCGGCGGGGGAGTGGTACCCGCCGCACTGCTCGGTGATTCCGGTGGCGGCGAGGTCGTGATGCAGCTCGGCGAGCAGCCGGCCTCGGGCGCGTTGCTGTTCCGCACTTCCCGGACCCGCGCTGATCAGTGGGCGGCCGGGCAGTTCCGGGCAGAGCAGCCAGACGCCGTCCGGGGTGGGCAGCGGCGCCTCGGCCGGGTCCGGGGTGGGCCAGCCCCGGGCGCGCAGGGCCGCCGCGACCCGCAGCGGGTACCGCCAATCCGGGCTGTCGGCCGGGTTCAGCCGCTGCAGCACGAACGGCCGGCCGGCCCGGGTCACCGACCAGGTGAGAGTGGAGCGGGCGCCCAGCAGCGGACCCGGCGTGAGACGCCACCGGGCGAGAACACCGGGATCCGGGGCGGCCGTGGTCACCCCGCGATCGTATCGACCCCGGCCGCTCTCGCCGGACGGGTTCGCCGCCGGGGGATCAGCGGGGCGCAGAGCACGGTTGCCGCGGCGGCCGCTCCGATCGCCACGCTCGGCGAGCTGACCTGCGCGACCGTGCCGAGCAGTAGCGGGGACAGGCCCTGCAGGGTCATCAGGCCGGTGGAGAGCAGGGCGAACATCTGCCCGCGGCGGGACTCCGGGGTGGCGTCCAGCAACGGGCGTTGCAGGCCCAGCTGGTAGGCGTAGCCCGTACCGGAAAGGATCAGGACCGTGAGCGCGCCGCCCAGCGGCAGGCCGACGGTGAGCAGCGCCAGCGCGCCGCCGGCCAGCAGCACCAGCGGCCCGGACAGTCGTTCGCGGACCGCCGGCCGCACCCAGCGGCCGACGATCAGGTCGCCGAGCAGCATGCCGACCGGGACCGCGGCCATCAGCGCGCCCGCCGACCCGGCCGGGAAGTCACGCGCGGTGGCATACGCGACGAGCAGTGCCTCGGCGCCCGCCAGGAACGCCGACGGCAGCCAGTGCGCCAGCAGCAACCGGCGGATCAGCGGATCACCGAACAGTTGACCGACTCCGGTCAGGCTGGCCCGCACCGCCGAGCCGGCCTCCCCGGGCACGCTGTCCAGATCAGGCAGACCGGTGCGTACGATCAGCGCCGCCACCGCCTGCCCGGCCGCCGCGATCAGCAGCCCTTGCCGCGGGCCGGCCGCCGCGACCGCCACACCCCCGACGGCCAGCCCGAGCAGCTGCGCGCCGGACGACGCGGCGTTGAAGACCGAGCGGCCCAGCACGTACGCGTCGCCGGTGAGCACGTCGGCGACCAGCCGGCTGGTGGCGCCCATGAAGATCGGCGTGCCGCAGGCGACCACCCCGATGATGGTGAGCTGCGCCGCGACCGGCATGTCGACGGTGCCGATGAGCAGCGCCGCGGCGCCACCGGCCAGGTAGCCGGCGACGATCAGCGGACGCGGCCGGATCCGGTCGGTCAGCGCGCCCAGCAGCAGCCCGCCGACCAGCTGCGGGAGGAAGCCGGCCGCGAACGCCAGGGCGCTCAGCAGGGCGGAGCCGGTGCGCTCGAAGACCAGCACCGACAACGCGAAGATCCGCAACGACTCGGCGGCGATCGCGGCGGTGCGGGCCAGGAACAGCACGCGGAAGCGGGGTTCGGCGAAGACCTCGCGGTAGGTGGCGCCTTGTTCGGCAGCGGTCATGGGAGCACGGTGCCGTGCAACGGGCCGGCACCGCGACTGATTCGCCTGGGGACGTAACATCGACCGGGTGGTGCGGTTCGAGGTCGGGGCCGAGGATCTGGTGCGGACGCGGTTCGCGGTGTCGCCGATCTTCGAGCTGCAGTCGTTGCTGCGGGTGCTGGCCGGGCCGGCGCCGGGTCCGCCGGCCTCCTGGCTGGCGCGCTTTAGGTCCGGTTTTGATCAGCTGCGTGACGACCCCTGCCTGGCCGCGGTGCTCGCGTTGAAGACCGCGCGGTCGGGGGCGAACTTCTATGCGCCACCGCCGCGCGGGATGGCGCAGACGATCGGCGAGGATCTCGCCGCGGTGCGCGCCGTGCCGTTGCCGGTGGCCCGCCAGGAGATCGATTTCTATCTGACCCGGCGACGGGTCACGGCGGCGGCCCGGACCGTCCTGTACGCCGGCGACGTGCTCGACCGGATCGCCGACTTCCTGGCGAGAGCCTGGTCGGTGCTGCTCGCCGAGCAGTGGCCGGCGATGCGCGCGGTCTGCGAGCGCGACGTCGTGCACCGCGCCGCCGAACTGGGCCGGGCCGGCTGGGCGGCCGCGCTGTCCGGGCTCGGCCCGAAGGTCCGCTGGCGCGACGGTGGCATCGACCTGTCCGGGCACACCGGCACGGCGGGCGCCCTCGACGGCAGCGGCCTGCTGCTCGTGCCCTCGGTGCTGATCTGGCCGGGCACCGCCGTGTTCGGCGATGACCCCTGGCCGAAAGCGATCGTGTATCCGGCGCGGGGTGTCGGCACCCTGTTCGAGCCGTCGCCGCCGGCCGCGCCGGACGCCCTGGCCGCGCTGCTGGGCCGCAGCCGGGCGCAGCTGCTGATCAGTCTGGCCGAGCCGGCCAGCACCACCCAGCTGGCCACGGTCCTCGGCCTGGCCACCGGCGCGGTGGGTGACCACCTCGCGGTCCTGCACCGGGCCGGCCTGGTGAGCCGGGCGAGGGCGGGGCGCTCGGTGCTCTACACGCGCACCCCGCTGGGCGACGCCCTCGCCGTTGCCGCCGCCTGATCCTGGTGCGGACGCCGCTGCTGATGCGCGATGGCGGAGGTTCTTCATCTGGTGTTCGGCGAGTGGTGCATCGACGGGAGGTGATGGATTTTCTAGGGTTTCGGCCATGACTGATCTTCGGGTTCGGGCGCGGTTCGTGGCGGTCGCCGCGACGCTGCTCACCGCCGTGCCGCTGACCGCGCATGCCGCTGCCGGCGACGACCTGCCGTTCGCCGGAGCGGTGTTCCGGGCCACGCACAACTCCTACTCGGGTGACATCGCCGGGGCGCGGGGCTCGATCACGGAGCAGCTCGACGCCGGGGTGCGCTTCCTGGAATACGACGTGTGGAGCGGGGACCACGCGAGCGCCGGCGACTACCGGATCGGGCACAGCGCGGCCGGTGATCAGGTCGACCACACCGGTGGCAATCCGGCCGGGGATCAGCTGCGGGCCTGGCTGACCGTGGTGAACGACTGGTCGGCGGGGCACCCGGCGGCGGCGCCGATCACGGTGCTGCTCGATCTGAAGGACGACCTGACCGCGCGGACGTCGTACAAGAACGGGAATCTCGCGGCCCTGAACGAAGAGATCGGTGACGTGTTCGGCGGTCGTCTGGTCCGCGGTCTCGACACACCCGCGGGACTGGGGCCGATCGGGTCGCTGCGGGGGCGCGTGGTGACCGTGCTGTCCGGCAGCGCGACGGCCCGCACCGGATACCGGCGGGATACCGGCAACAATCCGGCGGTGGCGATCAACGCGCGCGGGCAGGTCGTCGAGGTGCACGACAACGGGGCCGGCGTGCTCTGGTACTGGACCGGTGTCCACGGCGCGGACGGCTCGCTGACCTGGCGGCGGCACGGGAAATACGACACCGGCAAGACGCCGGCGGTGGCGCTGAACAACGACGGCACCGTCGTCGAGGTGCACCAGGCGCCGACCGGAAACGCCCTCTGGTCCCGGGTCGGCCGGCTCGACGACGCCGGCGAGATCACCTGGTCGGCGTCGGCGAAGTACGACACCGGGGTGCTGCCGACGGTCGCCTTCCCGGACCTGGCCGGCAGTGCGGTCCGCGAGATCCACCGCAGCCAGAACGGCAGCCAGAACTGGGACTGGACCGGCACGGCCGGTGCCACGGCGGTCGCCTGGGGCGCGCACGGGACGACCGCTGACCCGCGCTTCCCGACCACCACCGCGACCGTTGACGGTCACTCGGTGACCGTGGCGGCGGCGGGTTCGCTGACCGCGGCCACCGATCGGGTGGCGGCCGCGCCGATCCGGCTGCCGCAGCTGGCGTTCGTCGAGTACCAGTCCGGGGACAGTGCACTGCTCAAGGACGGTGCGGTGTTCTGGGCCGCGACGGCGTCGAACAAGTCGTTCATGGTGGCCGGGCGGCAGGCCGGGGTGAGCGTGCGGGGGTGGGACTTCGACGCGGCGGGCCTGGCGACGGTGCCACTGGCGAACTTCCCGGCGACGAACACCCCGGCCGCGGCGTGGTACCGGACGCTGCTCGAGGACGCGGTGGCCTGACCGGGCCGCGGTCCCGTCCGCCGGAAAGCCCCGCAGATCGGCCGAAAAAGAAAATTGATGTTCGTCTGTTTAGGCCGGGCTTATGAGGTCATTGACTCCCCGAAGGTTGCCAGTACCTACAAAGGAGGATCATTCATGGCGTTCCGGACCCGAACCCTCAGTGCCGCCGTTGCCCTCGCCGGTGCGGCCGGCCTGACCGTGTTCGCGGTGTCGCCCGCCCAGGCCGCGACCCCCTGCGTTCAGAAGATCTCCGTCGTCAACAACGGCGGCTTCGTGATCAACTACCAGGTCACCACCCGTACGGGTGAGCTGTCCGCGCCCACCGACGACTACCCGATCAACCAGTACCGGGTGGTCGACCTGAACTCGACGCCGATCGCGGAGGGTTCCGACGTGCGGCCTCTGGTGCACGCCCAGGCCGGCAACACGGTTGCCGGCAACGTGTTCGTGTCGTTCTGCAACAACGGGCAGACCGCGACCTACACCGCGAGCGGCACCACCCTGAACTACAGCGTCACCCTGCTGACCTGATAGCGCGCCGGGTCCGGCCGGGCGATCGGCCGGGCCCTGGCGGCAGGACAACTCCCCATGTGCAACCGAAGGTTGCGCCAGCCGTGGCGGCAGGCTAGCGTTATGTGCAACCAAAGGTTGCAGGAGGGTGTCATGGAGCTGGGAAGCATCGAGCGCGAGATCTTCGTCGACGCGTCGCCGGAGGTGGTCTTCGAGGTGGTCAGCAGCCCGGAGCACATCAAGGGCTGGTGGCCGGACGACGCCGACTACCAGGCCGTTCCCGGGTCGGCCGGGACGATCAGCTTCGGGGACTGCGACGCGGGCGGCAAGTCGGAGACGTTCACGGTCGTCGCCGTCGAGCCGCCGACGACGTTCTCGTTCCGCTGGACGCATCCGGTCGGTGTGGCCGCCGCGGTGGACAACTCGCTGCTGGTCACGTTCGATCTGACCGCGAGCGGCGGCGGCACGCTGGTGAGGATGACCGAGACCGGGTTCCGCGAGCGGGGCTGGTCGCAGGCGCTGATCGAGGAGCAGTACCAGGCGCACGTCACCGGGTGGGACTTCTTCCTGCCGCGGCTCGCGCCCTACGCCGGGTCGCTCCAGGTCCGGAAATGACCACCGCGGTCGACGACGATCTCTGGTCGGCGATCGGCGACCCGACCCGGCGGCGGATGCTCGACCTGCTGCTCGTCGCGGGGGAGGGCACCGCGACGTCGCTCAGCCAGCAGATGACGGTGACCCGGCAGGCGGTCGCCAAGCACCTCGGCGTGCTCGACCGGGCCGGCCTGGTCCGGGGCGCGGCGGCCGGCCGGGAGAAGCGGTACCGGGTCGACGACGCGCAGCTGGCCCGGGCGGTGGCCCAGCTGTCGTCGGTCGGCGCGGCGTGGGACGCCCGGTTGCGGCGGATCAAGCAGATCGCCGAGGCGATCCAACAGGATCGATGACCTTTATCGGTACGGGGTGCCGGCCGACCCGCGCCCCGTACCGAAAAGGATCAGTCTTGGTAGGAGGTGGAGTCCTCGCTGTCAGCCGCAGGCGGCACGGCCACTCTCGCTCGGTGTGTTCCAGCCGATTATCGCTCGAGCGGCAGGCCCGTCGATGTGTACGCCGCTGACCACGGCACCCGTCAGGTTGGCGCCGGTCAGGTCTGCGCCGGTGAGATTCGCCCCGGCGAGGCAGGCGTCGGTCAGGATGCCCTTGGGGAGGTCGGCGCCGGCCAGCACCGCGCCGCGAAGGTCGGCGCCGCGCAGCTGTACACCGGCCATCTTGGCTCCGCTCAGATCCGCTCCGGCCAGGCTGCCACCGTCGAGGATGGCTCGGATCAGGGTGATGCCGGACGCGTGGGCACCGTCGAGTGCCGCATTGGTGATGCTCTGGCCGGTGAGGTCCGCACTGCGGAGATCGGCTCCGGCGCCCCAGCCGCTGTTCAGCATGGCCACTAGCTCGGCCGGCGAGCTCGGCGTGGCGGAGGGCCTGACCGATGCGACGGCCGCGGCGGTGCGCACCGGCTCGTCCGGCAGGACTTTCATCTGCCAGCCCACGAACGCGACGCCGATGAGGCCGGTCGAGACCGCCAGGACGGCTACTTTGGTGGGGCGCTCGAAGGTGGCACCGCCGACCACCATCACAATCGTCGCTACTGCCGCGATGCCGGCGGCGGTTACTCCGAATGCGCCGAACAGCTGGCTCGCGAGGGCCAGGAGCCCGAGCACGACCAGCGGCCAGAGCCACAGGACTCCGTCGAACCAGCGCCGGTCTGAGGGAACGCCAGCGGTTCGAGGGGTGATCGTGGGGGCCGTGCCGGGACCCTCGGCTGTCCGACCGGCAGGGTTGCCCGTGGCTGCCGGGTCGTGGTCTGTCCGCTCCGGCGGTGCGGCGTCGGGAGGAAGTGGGCCCGGGTCCTCGGTCACGCTGGCATCTTGCCAGGCGTCGTGGTTCTGCTGCACCTACTCCGGAGCGTCAGGTGGCGTCCGGTCGGACGGTGGCGCAGGCGTCCCGGCCGCCGGTGACTCGGGCCGTTCATAGGTCAACCAGGCACTGTCGTTCATGCGGAACAGTTCCATCAGGGACCGATTCAGCTGTCGTTCGGCAAGGGTGTTCGGAGGATGGGGCAGGTGCAGGCGCTCGTACAGGGCGAAGCGGCCGAGGTCCGTCAGGACGGCGAGGCTCATGCCGTATTCGTGTGCGAGTGCCACCGCGCCGCGGTAGGAGAGATACGCGACCGAGTACGGCGCCGCGGCGAGCAACAGCCACGCCCCGTTGCTGCTCATCACGACGACAGTCACCAGCGTTGCCAGCAGGGCCAGGAACGAGGTCCGCAGGGCGAGTTCCATCTGTACGCGCTGGTTCTGTACGTAGTCGATCTCGGGCTGGCCGGCCACCATGACCAGCCGTGGCACGGTCACCAGTGGATCCAGTCCGTACGGCCGGGCAATGGCGTCCTCGTAGCGGCGCAACACGTTCCCGAGCCGCGTCGGCAGTTCGCGGCCCAGGTCGGGTTCGGGATATGCCGCCAGCTCGCGCTGGATCTCGTCAGCGGTCATCCCGGCTCGGATCTCGTCGGGGGAGGCGCTGTAACGCCGTCGGGGATCACGGCCGGTGAGTCCGGGCCGTGCCTTTCCGTGGCGGCGGATCAGCGTGCGGCGGCGTTGCCGGTGGTGGATGGTGCGGATCAGCGCGAGTTCGACGGCGAGCCGGGAGCTACCCCAATATCCCTCGAAGAGCTGGATGAGCGGGAATTGCAGAGGATTCAGGGCCAGCGCGAGTACCAGCGCGCCGATGCCCAGTGCGGCGAGTCCAGCGGGGTCGAAGTCCGTCGCCTTCGACCAGTCGACCGGCTCGGTGGGGGCTCCGGTGCGGAACAGCAGGTAGAGGTACGAGACGAAGACCGTCGCAGGAAGGGCGCTGACCACACTGAAGTAGCGTCCGATCCGTCCTGCTCCGGAACTGACGACGTCGGTGCTCATCTCCGGCCCGGCGGTGGCTCAGTGCACGACTCGCACCGTTGTTCGCCCCCTTCCCTCGCCCTGACCAGATTTCCGAACTGGCAACTCGGGCACCCTCTCGTGGTGACGTAGAACCACGTCCCGTCGTGGTGGCACCGGAGCCAGCGTGGATCCAGCCCGGCCCGGGCCTGCCCGAGACCCCAGCAGTGCGGGCACAGGTGGCCGTCGAAGGAGTGCAAGCCGGTGTTGCACTGCCATCGTGATCCGGGGACGGTGCGGTATGCGGTGCCGCCGCAGGGGCACACGCACCACAGGAACAGCCGGTCGAAAGTCTCGCAGAGACCGGCATGCCGGCCCGGTATCTGTCGCGCCGGATCGGCACAGCCCGCGTACGGGCAGGGAACCGTGGTGAGCTGCCCGCCCAGTGGTCCGGGCGGGATGTTCCCGGTGGAGGATGCCAGCATGATGGTCGGCATCAGCAAGAGCAGTTCCGTGACGGCGTTGCGGGACGGGGCGGATTGCCGACAGCCCATCAGCCACCCCCTCGTCGGCTCCTATCGTCAGGCTAGGAACCCGTCGGCATGGTCGGAACCGCCGTTCAGCCGATAGTTACTGATCGATATCAATAGCGGTCTACCGGCGTCGGCGGCATCAGGGTGGACACGGCACGGGGGTACTTGAGGCTCACGGTCGTGCTGTGTGGAGGATGCGCGCATGGCGACACGTTTGCACTTTCCTGGTCGTGTGGTGCGCGGGCCGCTCTTTCCGGTGGCTGTGGAGCGGGGAATGGTGTGACTAGCGTGCCTGGTCGTGGTAGATCGTTTCGGCGCGGCCGACTCTGTGGACGTACGGCATCTGGTTGAGGTGCACCGGGAGAACTTTGTTGTTGCGCGGCCTCGGGTCGCGGTGGCGGCACCGCTACCGGATCGTGAGGCTGTGTACCGGCATTACGAAAAGCATGCCCTGCGTGGTGTCGGATTGTTTGATCGGGCGGGGCGGGCCCGTGCGCGTCAGACGGCTGCTGAGTACACCGAGCAGTGGCTCGCGGTGCAGCGGGCTGAAGGCGAAGCGCAGCGGATCGCGCAGCAAGCCGGTTTCGATGATCAGTGGCAGCGGCTTGTCGGCAACGACGAGGACACCGTTCTCGGAGTCCTCGCGGCGGCATTTGAGGCAGTGCCGGGTTGCGCTCCCGTCGCGTCTCTTACTGTCGACGAGGATCGGGTAGGGCTGGCGTTGGTCGCGGCGACGGACAATGTGGTGCCGGCTGGGTTGACCGGCAGCCAACGCGCAGGGGTCTATCAGACGATGGTGAAAAGCCATGCGCTCGCGGCGGCCAAGCAGACCTTCGCGCTGGCGCCGGGTCTGACATTGGCGCGGGTGGTGGTGGTCCGCAACGACCTCAGGCGGCCCTGCATTCTTTCGTTCGCGGTGACTCGGGCGGCGGTGGAGAGCATCCGGTGGGATGTGGCCGGTGCCGATGAGATCGTCGCGTCGGTCGCCTCCGAGGTGCTGGTCGAGCGCGATGGCGTGTTTGGCGATCTCGGACCAGTCGATGCCCTGATGAACGAGGTATACGCAGAACTGGCCGCGGGCGCGCGGCGTGCTCTCGCCGACATGGCGGCGGGGGAGCCCGAGGCGGCGGCCGAGTATCCGGCCGGGTTCGCGGTAGTCGATGTGGAGACCAGCGGGCTGTCGCCGGAGTACGACCGGATCGTCGAGGTCGCCGTCGTCGGAACCGACCGGAACGGAAACGTCGTCGATGAGTGGACGACGCTGGTGAATCCGGACGGACCGGTGGGCCGGACCGACCTTCACCGGATTTCTGTCGCTGACGTGGCTGACGCGCCTCGCTTCTCGGACATCGTCGGGGAGCTGACCCGCCGGGTGGCAGGACGGGTGATCGTCGGTCATAACGTGCAGTTCGATCTTCGGTTCCTGCACGCGGAATTCGCTCGGGCACGGCTGCGGATGCCGCAGGTGGTGTCGTTGTGTACCTATCAGGAGAGCCACGGGTATCTCCCCGGCTTGCGTCGGCGGCGCCTCCCGGACTGCTGCCACGCCGCGGGCGTGGTACTCACCGACGCCCACGCGGCACTGGAAGACGCCCGGGCGGCCGCGGGATTGCTGCGTGTCTATCTGGGGTCCGGGCACGACCTTGTCGACACACATCGGCGACTGCCTCAGCATGCCGCACGGATCGGATGGCCGCGGGTGACCGGGACCGGCGCAGCGGTCAAAGTCCGGCCTCCGGCGGTCCCGCCGCCGATCCCGGCGCCCGCCGGCGCGCTCGCCGCGTTGCTGGAGGATCTGCCGATCTCGGATCTTCTCTCGGAGGAGGCGCCGCTGTCCGCCGCCGGTTATGTCGAACTTCTCGCTGAAGCGCTTGAGGACGGCGTTCTCACCGCGGAAGAGGCGGCCGCGCTCGCCGAGCATGCCCGGTTCGCCGGCCTCACTCGTTCCGACGTGGATGCCGCGCATCGCGGGTTCGTGCTGGCCTTGGCTCGCACGGCAGTGGCGGACGGCCGGGTTTCGGTCGACGAGCGGCGCGAGTTGAACAACGCCGCGGACATGCTCGGTCTGCCGGAGGGCTTGGTCAAGCGGCTGCTGTCCGAGGCGGACTCGGAATGGGTTGCGCAGCTGAGCCGTGCGTGCCGGCCTTTGCCGGGCGGATGGGCTCATGGTGAGCCGCTGCGAGTGGGTCAGAAGGTGGCCTTCACCGGCGGCGACCCGGTCCGTCGCGAACGCCTGGAGATCGCCGCGCAGGCGGCCGGGCTCCGGGTGATGAACAACGTGTCGAGGCTGACAACGGTGCTGGTGACGCCGGAGGCGCAGCCGGATTCCCGCAAGGGTGAGGCTGCTCGTCAGCACGGCACCCGCATCGTGCGGCCAGGTGTGTTCGAGCAGCTTGTCGCGAACGTCCAGGCGGCGGCACCGGAGATGTCGGTGGCGCCGAACGCCGAGCCTGAGGTGGCTGTAGCGGCGGTGACCGGCAGGCGAGTGCCGGGTGTGCCGGCTTCGCCGGCGATCATCCGAGCGTGGGCGCGGGAGAACGGCTACGTCGTCGGACCACGAGGGCGCCTGCCGCAGGATATCCAAGCCGCGTTCGTCGCCGCTCAGGGAGCGATATAGATCTCGTGCTGACCCGTGTCAGCCTCGCGGCTCACCCTGCCGCGGGGCTGGCCTGGTTCTCGCGTTCAGGAGACGCAGAATTCGTTGCCTTCGGGGTCGGTGAGGACGGTCCACTCGCCGCCGGGTTCTTTGACGTGGCGGAGCAGTGTGGCGCCGTGTTTCTGCAGCCGGGCTACCGTCTCATCGCGCCGGCCCTCGGAGTGGACGTCGACGTGGAGCCGGTTTTTCACTGTTTTTGCCTCGGGAACCCGGGTGAACAGCAGCCGGCGGCCCTGGCCGGTGCCGCTGACCGGGTCGAACGGGTCGTCGGGGTGGCGAACGGCGGCGTAGTCACGCCAGTACCGCCGGCTCTGGAACTCGATGGTCAAGCTCTCCGGGGCTGCCTTGGCGGCGAGGAGCTGTTCGATCAGCGGGCTGTTGTCCTCGATCACGTACTCCAGTGCTTCGGACCAGAACACCGCCTGCTGGTGCGGATCGCCCGCGTCGATGACCAGCTTCCAACCGAGTGCCATGAACATCTCTTCCTGCTCGGGACCGCGCCGCGCGCAGCCTCATGATTACCGTCCGTCCTGCCATCGGCAGCAACGAGAGGCAGAATCCTTACAGGGCGCAAGGGTGAAAGTCACGCATGGTAATTATGCCGCGAAATTGATTCTTGGTTCATCACACTTACCCTCCGGGATGCGCTGGAAGAACAGGCGCGGGCCGGTGGCCTTGGGGTCGGCCGCGGCCGAGGCGTCGTTGCGGCGTTCCGGGGGGGACGCCCCACGCGTCCAGGGCCTGCTCCCAGGAGTCGAAGCCGGGCGGTGGGGGCTGCACCTGATAGCCGAGAGCCTCGGCCCAGAACGCGGCGAGCGCGCCCGGGTCGGCGCAGTCGAAGGTGATCTGAACTTCGCGTGCGATGTCTGGAGGCATCCCTCGAGCTTGCCGCAGATAGCGGTCAGGTCCCGTCCTAATCCGTGCCGGGGACGTTGTCGTTCAGCCATCCGCGCAGCGGCAGGCTCGCGCGCAGGAAGCCGACGATCCGGGTCTTGGCGGCCGCGGTGCCCAGCCAGGCGGCCGGTGGCCAGTCGTGCCAGGTGGTCAGTCCCTTGTGCCGGAGCAGCTCGATGCGCGGATGGTCCTTCGGGTAGCCGCGCGGCGCGGTCTTGAGGCTGCCGTGCCCGACCACCTTGACGCCGGCCTTCTCGGTCGCGGCGATGATCTCGGTCAGCTCGGTGCCGGTGCCGGCCGCCGCGACCGCGCCGCGGTAGCGGGCCAGCTGGCCGGGGTCCATCTGGTACATCCCGGACCCGGCGGCCAGCCCGTCCGCGGACAGCTGGAGGTAGCCGCCGTCGGTCAGCCACGCCCCGAGGTGCGTCTTGTACGGCGTCTTGTCCTTGCTGAACCGCACGTCCCGGTACGGCCGGAAGATCTTCCCGGGCCCGAACTCCGGCTCCAGCTCGTCGAGCAGCGCGAGCATCGGCCCGCGCACCTGGGCCTCGTAGAACTCCAGGTGCTTGGTCCAGTACGTCTTGGAGTTGTCGGCGGCGAGCCCCTCGTAGAACTCGAGCGCCTCCACCGGCCAGCCACGGAACGTCATAGGGGTCACGGTAGGGCACGTACATGACCCGTGCAGCGACCGTTTCTCGGCGAGCGGGCAGGAGCCGCGGCATCCGGTGCTGAGGATCAGGAGTCTTGACCGTTGGCTGCGGTCAGCCCAGTTGCTGTCCAGCCTGCTGTCGGGCATAGGCAAGATTACTTTTGCTGATCCGGGTGGTCGGGTGATCGTCGCCGAGAACTCGGCGTAACTCGGCGACCGTTATTTCGAAAAGTGGAATCGCTCGATCAAATTTGCCCGCGAATTGGTAGGCGCTGGCCAGGTTATCCTGGCATATCAGCGTGCTGGGATGGGCCTCGCCCAGGACCTCGCGGTAATCAACGATAACTGCCTCGAGGAGAGGGATTGCCTCGTGCGCCTGACCAGCTTTGCGGTAGGTGTCGGCAAAGTTCATGCGGGCGGTCAAGGTATCGGGATGTTTTTCGCCGAGTAAACGTTCATTCTCGGGTACAAGTGCTGCGAATAACTGGATGGCGTCGGCAAGTCTATCAATGGAAAGATATGCTTGGGCGAGATTATTGCGGGCGGTCAGGGTGCCAGGATGATTTTCGTGAGACATCAATATTTCGTCGGCAAGGACGTGCTCAAGCAACTGCACACTCTCAGCCGATCGGCCTACTTCCTGGTAAGCCTGAGCGAGGAAGCTGCGGCAGGCCGAGACGTGTGGATTCGGTTCTCCGTATATGCGGCGGAAGTCGACGAGATTGGCTTCAAGAATGGTAATAGCCTCAGTGGGGCGGCCAACCGAGGTATAGGCGTGCGCAAGGTTGTCGCGGCAGTTCAGGACCAGAGAGTGATCGCCGCCAAGGGAGGGACCTGCGATGGCAAGAATGCGCTCGTATTGCCGGATCGCGGCGGCTGGTCGTCCGGCGGACTGATGGGCGTGCGCAAGATTGTGACCTACCACCAGAGTCCTCGGGTGATAGGCGCCGAGTGTGTGGCTCAAATCCGTAAAAAGCGACTCGAACATGGACGTCGCCTGGTCGAAGGCGCCCTGATTTTCAAGGTAGGTGGCGGTGCGGTCGAGTAGTGCCGCGAGTGTGTCGGTTCGGTCCATGCCCTCAAGGTGTGTGCTAACAGCGTCGATGTGGGGCAGGAGAGCGTTCCATCGCGGCCAGTTGTTTACGTCGCTGAACGGGTCCTGGGAGATCGCGCGGGCCAGAAGTCCGACTGCGGCCAGCGGTGCTGCCGGGCCACCGGTCTGAGTGCGACTGACTGCCTGGACAAGGCGATGGACGCTGAGGGTTCGCGCAGTCCGCGTGATCATGCTGTACGACGCGAGCAATGCCAGCGCGTCCTCGACGTCCAGGGGGTCCTTCGCTGCCGGGTCCAGCACCGTCTCCGGCAGGGCGTCCGGAGCGAAGAACGCGAGAATCAGCAGCAATCGTGGAGCGATCTGTGACCGCTCGGCGACAGTCTCCATCGTTAATGCCCACACTTGATGGAGGGCCCGTTCGGCGGGGAATCCTTCCGGCACGGTGGCATACATCTTCTTCGGAAAACGAGCGAGCCTTCGCCGATATTCGGCAAAGGCGATGCCCCGCTGTCCGATGTAGGCAGCTGCCTGGTCCAAAGCCAGAGGCAGGTCACCCAACTCCTCGGCCAGCAGATCAGCCTCGCCGTCGGTGTCCTCGCTGCCGCTCAGATTCGACAGAAGCTCCAGGCTGGCGGCTCGGTCGAGTGGCGACAGGCGCAGGGGACTGAGCCGCAACCGGGTCCAGACCAGTTCGCCGAGATCCCGGCGGGTGGTCATCAGGACGCTGCCTTGGCCGCGGATCTGTCCCAGCAGGGTAGTGATGTCGGCCGGGTCCTCCACGTTGTCCAGGATCAGCAGCCACCCCGTGTGATTCTGCAGCCAGCCCAGTGCCCATTCCGCAGCATCAGCCAGCAGCGTCACCTCGGGGTGCAGGCGCCTCGTGAGATCAACTAGTCCCAAAGCTACGCGTTCTGGGGTGTCCGCGGTGATCCACCAGACCAATGAGTACCGCTCGCGATGGGCGTGGGCGAACTGTAATGCCAACTCGATCTTTCCGACCCCGCCGAGTCCGTGCAGTGTCTGCCCGATGACGTCGCCGGACTCGGCCTTCGCGGAAAGCGTGGCCATGGCCTCGGCCCGCCCCACGAACACGCTACCCGCCGGGTGCGGCAGGTTGTGCGTGCCGCCCGGCGGGTTCACCGCTTCCGGCGCCGAGCCTGCTCCGGCGAGGATCTGGCTGATATTGATCTGCGTGCTCCGATTGCCGACCTGAACACCCTGCGAATTCTGAATGGAGATCGGCTTGCCGTCCGTCATGAGCGCCCCTCGCCTCGCTGCCCTGATGACGTTTAGCAGCTGGAAGCGTTAGCCGCCACCCGCCTCGGTCAGCGGGACGGGAGGCCGAGGCGGTCGAGGATCTCGCGGAGGCGGTGGCGGCCGGCCAGGGACTCCGGGCCGCGCAGCCGGGCGAGCACCCGGTCGGACCAGCCGCCGGTCAGGCCGTAGCGGGCGTGGTAGCCGGCCAGCCGCTCGTCGTAGGCGGGGATGTGCGCGTCGGCGGCGTCCGCGTCGTACTGCTCGTGGTGCAGGACCGCGGCCTGGGGCAGGCGGGGTTTGACACCGGCCGCCTCGGCCGGGTCGGGTTCGCCGACGGCCAGGCCGAAGACCGCGACCGTGTGCGGGGGCAGCTTGAGCTCGGCGGCGATCTCCTCCGGGTGGTTGCGGACCGCGCCGACGAAGACCGAGCCCAGGCCCAGCGACGTGGCGGCGAGCACCGCGTTCTGCGCGGCCAGCGCGGTGTCGACCAGGCCGATCACGGTGGTCTCCAGATAGTCCGCGGCGTCCAGCGCGGCGTCGGCGCGGACGGCCAGGCGGCGGGCCCGGCCCAGGTCGGCGATCCAGACCAGGAACAGCGGGGCCTGGGCGACGAACGCCTGGTTGCCGGCGAGGGCGGCGAGCCGGGCGCGGCGGCCCGGGTCGCGGACCGCGATCACGCTCCAGGCCTGCAGGTTGGACGAGGTGGGCGCGGACTGTGCGGCGGCGACCAGGGCGGTCAGCTCGTCGTCGGTGACCTCGCGCGCGGTGAACCGGCGCACCGAGCGGCGGGCCAGTTGCAGCTCGAGCACCTCGGTGAGCACACCGAGGCGGGCGTCGGGGTCGCCGTAGCGATCGGTGGCGAGCGTGTCGGACATCCGGGCTCCAGGTGTCGAAGGTGTGGGCGGGGGCGGGCCGCATCCATATATTAGCTATAGAGTGGATAGGAAATGCGAGAGAGGGTACGTCGATGAGTCTCGAATTCCTCTGGTACATCCCCAACCAGGATCGTCCCGGGCACCGCGGTGACGACGTGGTGGCCGGGCACAACAGTCTGGACACCCTGACCGAGCAGGCCCTCGCGCTGGAGGAGCACGGCTGGGGCGGTGCGCTGCTGGGCACCGGCTGGGGCCGTCCGGACACGTTCACCGTGGCCACCGCGCTGGCCGCGCGCACCACCACGTTCCAGCCGCTGATCGCGGCCCGCCCAGGGTACTGGCGTCCGGCGCACTTCGCCTCGGCGGCCGCGACCCTGCAGCACCTCAGCGGCGGGCGGGTGCTGATCAACATCGTGTCCGGGAAGGACAATCTCGCCGCCTACGGCGACAGCGAGGGCGATCAGGCCCATCGGTACGCCCGGACGGCCGAGTTCCTGCGCATCGTCCGCAAGCTGTGGACCGAGGAGCACGTCACCTACCAGGGCGAGCACTTCCAGGTCACCGACGCGACGGTGGTGCCGCGGTTGAGCAAGCCGCCGCGGCTGTACTTCGGCGGCGCGTCCGAGGCGGCCGAGAAGGTGGCCGCCGCGGAAGCCGACGTGCAGCTGTTCTGGGGCGAGCCGCTCGACGGCGTACGAGAAAGGATCGAACGTCTCAGGGCGCTCAGCAGTGCGGTGGGCCGCGAACATCAGCCACTGGAATTCGGTCTTCGGATCACCACGCTGGTCCGGGACACGACCGAGCAGGCCTGGGCCGACGCCGAGGCGAAGGTCGCCGAGATGGCGCGGGCCCATCAGACCGACCCGAACCGGCACGCGGCCGTCGGCCAGCAGCGGCTGCTCGACCTCGCGACCCGGGGCGAGGTGCTCGACGACAACCTCTACACCGCGCCGGGCCGGTTCGGCGGGGGTGGCGCCGGCACCACCTGGCTGGTCGGGTCGGCGCAGGACGTGGCCAAGTCGCTGCGGAAATACCAGGACCTGGGCATCACCCACTTCGTGCTGTCCGACACGCCCTACCTCTCGGAGATCAGGAGGCAGGGCGAGCAGTTGCTGCCGTTGCTCAGAGGGTGAAGCCGGCCACCAGTTCGCGCAGTTCGGCGCTGGTGCGGGCCAGGCCGGCGGCGTTCTCCTGAGCCTGGTCGGCCACCGCCGTGGTGGTCGCCACCGCGGTCGCCACCCCGGCGATGCTGGTGGCGATGGTCGCGCTGCTGTCCGCGACCTCGACCACGTTGCGGCCCATCTCGCTGGTCGTGGCGGTCTGTTCCTCGACGGCTGCCGCGATCAGGGTCTGGAAGTCGCTGATCCGGGACACCACGTCGCCGATCCGGTCGATCGCGCCGACCGCGTCCGACGAGTCGGTTTGCAGCGCCTTGACCAGCCGGCCGATCTCGTCGGTCGCCTTCGCGGTCTCCTGGGCCAGCTCCTTGACCTCACCGGCCACCACCGCGAAGCCCTTGCCCAGTTCGCCGGCGCGGGCCGCCTCGATCGTCGCGTTCAGGGCCAGCAGGTTCGTCTGCTCGGCGATCGAGGTGATCATGGAGACCACCTTGCCGATCTCGGTCGAGGACGCGCCGAGCTTGCCGACGGTCTGGTTGGTGCGGGCGACCTCGCCCACCGCCTCGCCGGCCACCTGGGCGGCCTGGCCGGCGTTGCGGGCGATCTCGTCGATCGCCAGGGTCATCTCGGAGCTGCCGGCCTGCAGGGTCTGCACGTTGCCGGAGACGTGGTCGGCGGAGGTGGCCACCGCGGTGGCCTTCGCGTCCACCTCGGCGCTGGCCGCGGCGATCTGTGCGGACACCTCGTGCAACTCCTGCGAGGAGGTGGAGACCGCGCCGGCGTGCCCGGCGATCGCGGAGACCGTGGTGCGCAGCGACGCGGCGGTGCTGTTCACCGCGTCGCCGAGGACACCCAGCTCGTCGCGGCGCTTCAGGTCGACGCGAACGGTCAGGTCGTGGCCGGCGAGTCGCTTGAGCGCCTCGACCACGGTGGCGAGCGGGCCGGTCACCGAGCGGGTGACCCAGACGCCCATCACCACGGCGAGGACCAGGGCGAGGCCGAGCGCGATGGCGAGCATCCGCAGGGCGGTGTCGCGGGCCCGCTGCACCTCGGCGCGCAGGGTGTCCGCGCGGTTGTTCACCGATGTATCCAGGTCAGCGGTGATTTCCAGAACTTTTCCGTACGCGTCGGCCGCCTCGCCGCCGTTGACGCTGGTCATCACCTTGGCGCGGCCCGCCTTGGTGTCCGCGGCCAGCCAGTCCATGATCGTGGTGTCCCAGCCGAAGAACTCGTCCCAGGCGGTCTTCAGCTGGGCGAACTGAGCCTGCTCGGCCGCGGTCATGTCGCCGAGGGCGGCGCCCTTGAGCTGGGCGTAGATGGCGTCCTTGGACTTCAGCTCGCCCTGGCGGTTGTAGCCGTCCGGGCCGAGGGCGTAGCCGGCGCCGAACGCTCCGGCGTCCGCGATGACCAGACCCTGCCAGCCGGTCACGTCCGCGGCGTTGTACTTGGCGGCCTGGATGTCGTCGCGCACCTGTTCCAGCGCGCCGAGCTCGGACTGGGCCGAGGCCTGCTGACGCAGACCCCACCAGCCGGTTCCGGCCGAGCTGACGATCAGCGCGGTAAGGACTAGATAGGACGCCCCGAGGCGCTTGCCGACGCTGATGTCACCGATACCCATGAGGGTTTTTCTCCCGACGCTGTGCTCGGACTTGTCGGCGGGGCGGCACGATTCTGAAGCACATGTGACGCGGCAGCGGTCTCGGCGAGGGGCGGGCCTGGCGGTGCTACGGTTGCGCCGTGATGTGGATGGACGCGCTCTGGCGACTGGTCAGCATGCTGGCCTCCGCCAGTTCGTCCGAGTTCGTGGCCGGCACCAGCGCCCTGGTCGGCGTCGTGCTGGTTGCCGTGCTCGCGCGAGTGCTGCTGGTCCGCCCCGCCGGCTTCGGTGATTTCCGCGGCGCCGGGCGGGCGCTGCGCCGCCGCGCCGACCGGGTCGGCGTGCCCCGCCATCGTGACCCCGATGCCTCCGGCCGGACCCGCCCCAGGGGACCGACGGCCGCCGCAGCGGTCGCCTGAGCGGGCCTTTCTCCACGATCTACCGCTGTGCCCGGCCCGCTTCCTGCGGCCGCTGGTGACTGTCCGTCGTTGACCAGTTGCTAGTCGCCCCTGGGGGTTCCTTCATGTCGTCCATCGTTCGTTTCACCCTGTCCGGATCGCGGTCCACCCGATGAGTGCGCTGTTCGGCGGGCTGATGTCGGTCGTCTACCACGTGATCTCCGCGGTGCTGCTGTTCTGGCACGCCGTCTGGGACCGGGTTCTCGGTGATCCGCACGTGCTGGCCACCGACTGGGCCTGGGTGCTCGGCATCGTGTTCCTGGTGCTGACCGTCCGGGCGCTGCTGGTGCCGATCTACGTGCGGCAGATGCACTCGCAGCGCGCCCTGCAGCGGCTGCAGCCCAAGCTCAAGGAGTTGCGGGAGAAGCACAAGGGTGACCCGGCCGGTCTGCAGGCCGCGCTGCCCGCGCTCTACCAGGCCGAGAACGTCAGCCCGTTCGGCAGTTTCGTGCCGATGCTGCTGCAGATCCCGATCTTCATCGGCCTGCTGCACGTGCTGCGTCACCTCCGGCCGACGATCGTCAGCGCCGATGCGCAGACCCTGTACGGCTGGACCGTCACGCAGTTCCACGACGCCTCGCACGCCAAGCTGTTCGGCGCTCCGATCGCGGCCGGGTTCCAGGCCACCGCGGATCAGCTGGGCCCGCTCGGCGCGCACAGCGTCACCGTCAAGATCGTGGCGGCGGTGCTGATCGTCGCGATGATCACCACGACGTACCTGACCAGCCGGATGTCCATCCTCAAGACGGGCTGGGCGCAGGAGCCGCAGCAGCGGATGGTGCAGCGGCTGATGCTCTACGGCGTACCGGTGTCGTTGCTGATCTCCGGGGTGATCTTCCCGGTCGGCGTGATCCTGTACTGGACCACGCAGAACGTCTTCGCGCTGGGCCAGCAGATGTGGATGCACCGGAGGTATCCGCTGGACACACCGCCGGCGACGACCGCCGAGGAGGCGCCGAAGGTCGTCGCGGCCCCGAAGGTCGGTGCCAAGCCGGCCGGGCGGCGGCCGAAACGGTCCTAGAGGGCCCGTTCGACCATGGCGAACGACGCGTTCAGCAGGCCGAGCCGGGTCTGTACCTGGTAGCGGCTGCGGCCCCGCTTCACGATGGTCCCGGCCAGGCCGCCGTACTTGCCGCCGCCCTTGAGCCGGACCCGGTCGCCGATCGCCAGCCGGGGTGCGGCGGCGCCGCGCAGCCGGGTCAGCTCGGCCACGTAGCCGGGGTGCATCGGGGCCGGGTGACCCTGGTACGTCCAGGCGAACAGCGCCGAGTGGTCGAACGCGCGGGAACAGTGCCGGCAGGACCGGACCCGGACCGGTCGGCGGTGGGCGGTGGTGCGGTGACCGGCCCGGCAGACGCCCTGCCAGGAGCCGTCGACCCGGGGCGCGTCCTCCGGGATGCACCGCCGCCCGGTGCAGCCGATCCGGATCGCGGTCGCCCGCCACACCTTGTCGTGACCGTGTTTCGGGCCGGCGAGCGCGTGGGCGATCTCGTGCAGCACCGTCTCGGTCACCTGCTCGGGTGTGTACAGCCCGATCAGGGGACCGGAAAGGCTGATCTCCCGGCGGTCCGATCGGCAGACCCCGGCCCGGGTCTTGGCGTCGTCGAACGTGAGTCGCCAGGTGGTGAGCCCGTGCCGGGCCAGCAGACCGGTCGCGAGTTCCCGTGCGTGGTTCAGATCCAACCGTGCTGCTCCTTGTCGTCGTCCCCACCATGATGACGGGCGGGGCGGACGGGGTGCAGCGGGGTCGGCCGGGGTTCAGAGACTCGGCAGCAGCTTGTCCAGTCGTACCGGCAGGTCGCGGATCCGGACGCCGGTGGCGTGCCAGACCGCGTTGACGATGGCGGCCGGGGAGCCGACGATGCCGATCTCGCCGATGCCCTTGGCGCCCATCGGGTTCAGGTCCGCCGCGGGCTCGTCCAGCCACTCGGCGTCGATCTGCTCGACGTCGGCGTGCGCCGGGATGTGGTACTCGGCGAGGTCGTGGTTGACCCAGGCGCCGAGGGCGGGGTCCAGCACCGACTCCTCGTGCAGGGCCATCCCGATGCCCATCACCATGCCGCCGATGAACTGGCTGCGGGCGGTGCGCGGGTTGAGGATGCGGCCGGTGTCGTACATGCCGAACAGGCGGGACACCCGGACCTCACCGGTGACCGCGTCGACGCGTACCTCGGCGAAGTGCGCGCCGTAGGCGTGCCGGTCCGTGGGCATCTTCCCGACCAGCTCGGTGGTGTCGAACGTGGCCTCGTCGTCGCCGGACTCGCGCAGCGCGCGGCAGGCGCCGGTGACCGCCCAGCCCCAGGACGCGCTGCCGGACGAGCCGCCGGCCACCGACGCGACCGGCAGGGTGCTGTCGCCGATCCGGATGTGCACGTCGTCGACCGGCACGCCGAGCTCGTCGGCGGCGATCTGGGCCAGGATGGTCCGCGCGCCGGTACCCAGGTCGGCGGCGCCGATCGCGACCTCGTACCCGTCGTGGCCGAGGGCTCGGACCCGCGCGGTCGACGGCATCGCGTTCGCCGGGTAGGTGGCGCCGGCCATCCCGGTGCCGATCCACCAGTCGCCCTCGCGGCGCTGCCGGGGCCGGTTGTCCCGCCCGGACCAGCCGAAACGTTCCGCGCCACGGCGGAGGCAGCTGAGGTATCCGGGGTTCGCGGACCGGGCGCGCAGCTCGACCGGGTCCAGGTCGAGCCGGATGGCGAGCTCGTCGAGCGCGCACTCCAGGGCGACCATGCCGGGGGCCTCGCCGGGTCCGCGCATCCAGCGCGGGGTGGGCACGTCCAGCGGGACGACACGGTGGCTGGTCCGCAGGTTCGGCACCGGGTACATGCTGCGGGTCACCACGCCGGGCGACTCGACGAACTCGAAGAGCCGGCTGGTCTGCGTCCACGACTCGTGGTCGATCGCGGTCAGCTCGCCGTCGAGGGAAGCGCCGATCCGGATCCGCTGGACGGTCGGTGCGCGGTGCCCGACCATGCTGAACATCGCCTGCCGGGGCAGGGCCAGCTGGACCGGGCGGCCGGTGACCCACGAGCCCATGGCGGCGAGCACCGCGTTCGGGCGGGCCGAGCCCTTCGAGCCGAAGCCGCCGCCGATGTGCTCGGCGATCACGTGGACCCGCTCGGCGGGCAGCCCGAAGACCGTGCCCAGGGTCTTCGCGATGCCGGACGGGTGCTGGTTGGAGTCGTAGAGGACCAGGTCCTCGCCGTCCCAGCGGGCGATCGTGGCGTGCGGCTCCATCGGGTTGTTGTGCAGCGCCGGCGTGGAGTAGGTGACGTCCACCGTGGCCGGGGCGGTGGCCAGCGCCGCGTCGACGTCGCCGGTCGCCGTGTCGGCGGGCACACCCGGCACGACCTCGTCCGGGGTGTGGAGATCGGGATGGTCGGCGCGCAGCTCGACGTCGTGGTCCTCGGCCGTGATGTCCAGCTGCACGACCTGGGCGGCGCGCCGGGCACCTTCCAGGGTGCGGGCCACCACCAGCGCGACCGGCTGGCCGCGGTAGGCGATCCGGTCCGACTGCAGCACGGCCAGCTCGGGGTCGTCGGACTTCTCCAGGTGGGGCGCGTTGCCGTGCCAGAGCACGACCAGCACGTCGTCCTCCTCGGCCGGGTCGGTGAGCACCGCGTCGAGGCGGCCACGGGGGACCGGGGACGGGACGATCCAGGCGTACGCCATCTGGTCCTGCGGATATTCCGCGGCGTAGCGGGCCGCGCCGGAGACCTTGGCCGGGCCCTCCAGCCGGGCCAGCGGGCTGCCGACGGCGCGGGAGAGAGTGTTCGTCATCGGACATCTCCGGTCAGCGCGGACAGGGTCGCTGCGGTCAGGTTGCGGATCAGCGTGACCTTGTAGGCGTTGTCCCGCAGCGGCTGCGCGGCCGCGAGTTCGGCGTCCGCGGCGGCCAGGAACGACTCGCGGGTGGCCGGCTGACCACGCAGCGCCTGCTCGGCGGCGAGTGCGCGCCACGGCTTCGGCGCCACCGCGCCGAACGCCAGACGTACGTCGTGGACCAGGCCGTCCTTGACCTCCAGGGCCGCGGCGACCGCGCCGACGGCGAAGGCGTACGAGGCCCGGTCGCGGGCCTTCCGGTATGCCGAGCGGGCCGCCACCGGCAGCACCGGCAGGTCCACCGCGGTGATCAGCTCACCGTGCTCGAGGGCGGTGTCCCGCTCCGGCGTGTCCCCGGGCAGCCGATGCAGATCGGTCACCGGGATGCTGCGTGACCCGGCCGGTCCATCGATCTGCACCACCGCGTCCAGGGCCGCGAGCGCGACCGCCATGTCCGACGGATGGGTGGCGATGCACGCGTCCGAGCCGCCCAGTACGGCCAGGTTGCGGTGATCGCCCTCGCGGGCCGGGCAGCCCGAGCCGGGCAGGTGCTTGTTGCACGGCATGGTGGCGTCCATGAAATACCGGCACCGGGTGCGTTGCAGCAGGTTTCCGCCGGTCGTCGCCATGTTGCGCAGCTGCCCGGACGCGCCCGCGAGCAGGGCCTGGCTGAGCACCGGGTAGCCGGTCCGGATCCGGCGATCCGCGGCAAGATCACTATTTCGTACGGCGGAGCCGATCCGTACCCCGCCCCCGGGCAGCTCGGTGACCTGGTCGAGGGGCAGGCGGGTCACGTCGACGAGCACGTCCGGGGTGGCCACGCCGAGCTTCATCAGGTCGACCAGGTTGGTGCCGCCGGCCAGGAACACCGCGCCCGGCTCCAGGCCGTCGGCGAGTCCGGTGGCGGTGCGGTACTCGAACGTCTTCACCGGCCCGCCGCCTCGCGGATCGCCGGAACCATGTTCGGGTAGGCGCCGCACCGGCACAGGTTCCCGCTCATCCGTTCCCGGATCTCCGCGTCGGCGAGCAGATCCTCGCTGTCACTTTCGGTCACCGCGCTCGGCCAGCCCTGCGCCACCTCGTCCAGCATGCCGACCGCCGAGCAGATCTGGCCCGGCGTGCAGTACCCGCACTGGAACCCGTCGTGCTCCAGGAACCCCTGCTGCACCGGGTGCGGCTCACCCCGATGCCCCAGGCCCTCGACCGTGGTGACCCGCGCGTCCGGCTGGGTGATCGCCAGGATCAGGCAGCTGTTGACCCGCCGGCCGTCGAGCAGGACCGTGCACGCCCCGCACTGGCCGTGGTCGCAGCCCTTCTTGGCCCCGGTCAGGTGCAGCCGTTCGCGCAGCACGTCGAGCAGCGTGGTGCGCGGATCCAGGCCGACGAGATGGTGCTGTGCACCGTTGACGGTGAGACGCATGGCCCGCCGATACCCGTATAACAGCAGTTCAACCGTCTTCTCCGGCGGTTGGCCGAATCCCGTTGAAGGTGGGCGTTTCAGCCACTGTTCGCCGGTGCCGCCGATTTCTAGGTTCAGGACATGTCTGTGATCGTCCCGCTGCTCATCGGGCTCGCCTACGTCCTGGCCATGTCCCTGCTCCCGGACCGGCACCGCCGCCGGTTCAACGCCGTCATGGTCGGTGGCGCGGGCGCCGCCTATCTGAGCGGCGGTGGTCTGGGGCTGTGGGAGTTCGCCTTCACCACGGTGATGGCGGTCGTCGCCTACCGCGGCCTGGACTCCTGGACCTGGATCGGGGTGGGCTGGCTGCTGCACACCGGCTGGGACGTCGCCCATCACGTGGCGGGCAGCCCGATCGTGCCGTTCGCGCACGACTCGTCGTTCGGGTGCGCGATCTGCGACCCGGTGATCGCGGTGTGGTGCTTCGCCGGCGGTCCCTCGGTGACCCGGCTGGTCGCGGAGCGGTTCAGGCGTCCTCGGCCGCGCGCGGATGCCCGGCCGCGTCCGGAGGTCTGATCGACTCGGCGGCGGCGTCCGGCATGATCCGGCTGTCGTCGGACTCCCGGGTGCCGTCCGCGGAGATGTCCGGGTGCACGTCACGCCGATGCCCGTCCACCTCGTCGTCGGACATGTCCCGGCGGCACAGGTTGCAGGTCGCCACGATGATCACTCCTCTCGCCGGACAGCGGGTTACCCACTTTCCCACCCACCTACCCACGTCACGCGGCGGGCCGGGTTGTGCTCCGCCGCGCCGGTCACGACGGCCAGGGCCGAGGCGAAGGTGATCTCCGAGGACGAGGCGGAGGTGACCAGGAGCCAGAAGGCGGTGGCCCAGGCGCAGCAGAGCACCGGCTCCACGCGGCCCCGGTCGCACCCGGCCGCCTGGACGTAACTGTCTGAAAGCTGAGCCGTCTGGAAGCCGAACACCCCCGGCTGTCACAAATCCGGGGGCTGTCCGGTCCTCACTTGTGTGAGAACGATTCTGGTGGTGGGCGGCGGATACGCCGGGTTCTATGCAGCGTGGAAGCTGGAGAAGAAGCTCCGGCACGACGAGGCACGGGTGATCGTTGTCGATCCGCGGCCCTACATGACCTATCAGCCGTTCCTGCCCGAGGTGCTGGCCGGTTCGGTCGAGGCGCGGCACGCCGCCGTCTCACAGCGGCGGCACCTCAAGACAACGAAGATCATCTCCGGGTCGGTCGTCATGATCGATCACGCCCGGCGCTCGGTGACGGTGCGTCCCACCGAGGGCGAGGAGTACCCCCTGGCCTACGACACGATCGTGGTCACCGCCGGGGCGGTCACCCGGAAGTTCGCCATTCCCGGTGTGGCCGAGCAGGCGATCGGCCTCAAGCACGTCGAGGAGGCGGTGGCGATCCGGGACCAGCTGCTGACCGCGTTCGATCGGGCCTCGACGCTGCCGCCCGGCCCACGCCGCCGGCGGCTGCTGACGGTGGCCTTCGTGGGTGGCGGGTTCTCCGGCGTGGAGGGCTTCGGCGAGCTGTTGTCGCTGGCCACCGCGCTGGTCAAGGCGTACCCGGAGCTCGACCCCGCGGAGCTGTCCTTCCACCTGGTGGAGGCCCGCGGCCGGATCCTGCCCGAGGTCGCCGACGAACCGGGCCGCTGGGTGGTCCGTGAGCTGGAACGACGCGGCGGGCAGGTGCACCTGAACGCCCAGGTGATGTCCGCCGAGGACGGTCACGTGGTGCTGTCGACCGGCGTCGAGTTCGACTCGGATCTGATCGTGTGGACCGCCGGCAACGCCGCGAACCCGATGGTGCACAACCACACCGACCTGCCGATCGACGCGCGCGGTCTGCTGGTGGTGCGCGCTGACCTGCGGGTCGGCACCGAGGACGCGCCGATCCCGGACGCCTGGGGTGGTGGCGACGACGCGGCCGTGCCGGACCTCGCGCTCGGCAACGGCGCCGCGACCGTGCCGAACGCCCAGCACGCCGTCCGCCAGGGCAAACTGCTGGCCCGCAACATCCTCGCCGACCTGCGCGGCCGCCCCGCCAAGAAGTATGTGCACCGCAGCCTCGGCACGGTCGCCACCCTCGGCCTGGGCCGCGGGATCTTCGAGTGGCGCGGCATCGTGATCAAGGGCTTGCCGGCCTGGCTGATGCACCGCGGCTACCACGTCCTCGCGGTGCCGAGCTGGGAGCGCAAGGTCCGGGTCCTGGCGATCTGGCTGGCCGCCGCGTTCTTCGGCCGCGACATCGTCTCGCTCGTCTCGGTCCAGCACCCCCGCCAGGCCTTCGTCACCGCCGGCGAGACCAAACACTAAAACCCCATCTGGTACGAACAATGGAGCGCTCGTCCGCAGGCTACGAGCCGCGTCCCGCCCGTGAGGCGACCGCGACACCGTGCCTACCCCGGACCGCGGCGCGGCTCCCGGTCGCCGGCTGGTTTCCAGGGGTGTCTCCGTGTCGCGGAGGCACCCCTCACGACCAGCCGGGACCGGGAGCCGCGCTGCGGTCCGGAGCACCCATGGTCTTGCGTCGTGACGCGCGCACCGGCCGGGAGCAGCCACGGTCTCGCGGTGGCCGCACGGGCGGGACCCGGCCTGTAGCCTGCGGACGAGCGCTCCATAGTCGTACCAAATGGGGGTTGAGACGGCCCGCACCACCGGGATGCGGGCCGTGATCGACTACCGGGAGAGCCATTCCTTGTAGGAGGTGGGGGCGATCACTGCGCCTTCCGTCGCGATGATCGCGGAGCCCGGGACGGCGGCGAACATGCCGGCCGAGGCGTCGGTGAGCACGGTGCGCGGGTCGCCCTTGCTGGTGAGGGTGAGACGGCCCAGCTCGTCGAGGGTGAAGACCTCCGGGCCGGCGACGTCGCGGGTGGCGTTGAGCGGGGCGCCGACGGTGACCTCGGTGACAGCCTGCGCGACGTCGGCGGCGGCCATCGGCTGGATCGGGGTGGCCGGGAGCCGGACCGTGTCGCCGTCGGCGGTCCAGGAGAGCACCGCCTCGACGAACTCGAAGAACTGGGTGGCGCGGACGATCGACCACGGGACCGGGCCGGCCTTGAGGATGTCCTCCTGCAGCACCTTGGCCTGGTAGTAGACCAGGTCCGGCACCAGCTCCGCGCCGACGATCGACAGGATCACCGCGTGGCCGACACCGGCGTCCTTCGCGGCGGCCAGCAGATGGTCCATGGTGGTGCGGAAGAACGCGGGGGAGGCCTCGTCGAAGGTCGGCGAGTTGGTCAGGTTGACCACGACGTCGGCGCCGGTCAGCGCGGCGGTCAGGCCCTCGCCGGTGAGCAGGTTCAGGCCGGTCGACAGGGAGTGCGGCACGGCCTCGTGCCCGGCCGCCGTGAGCAGCGTGACGACCTGCGAGCCGATCAGCCCGGTGCCTCCGATGACGGCGATCTTCATGGTGGTGCCCTTCTGTCATCCGCGGCGGCTGTCCGCAACGGTTCACCGGCTATGACCGGGCAGCCCGGCGATCTGTGACAGCCGCAGATAGTTGTCCGGGGGCAATCTCTGCGGGAAGAGGACTACTCTGGGGCCCGGACAAATCAGGACCAGCCTCGCGGAAAGGTCGCCCCGGTGGGCAAGTTTCCGATCGTGGCAGCCGACGTACGGGGACGGCTGCGGACGACGTACCTCCTGGTCTCGGTGCTGATGGTGACCGTGCTCACCGCGATCTCGGCGGCCCTGCCGGCGAACGGTCTGTTGTTCGGCATGGTGGCGATCGGGCCGGCGCTCGCCGCTCCGTCGGCCAGCCCGCCGGCCGTGCTCGCGGTGGGCGGCTACGCGTGCGCCGCCGCTTTCGCCGTCTCCACCTGGCAGGGGCTGCTCGGCGACAGCGCCCAGTACGCCCGCCTGCTGTTCGTGGCCCTCACCACCGCGATCTGCTGGCTGCTCGCCTACCACCACCGGCGGATGCTGCGATCCACCGCGGGCGCCATCCGCGAGCGCGAGATGCTGGCCGCGCTCGCCGAGCAGTCCGGCGACGCGATCATCGTGAGCACCCTCGACGGCATCGTGCTGACCTGGAACAGCGGCGCGGAACGGATGTACGGCTGGACGGCGGCCGAGACGATCGGCCGGTCCTTCGACGTCATCCTGCCGCCCGACCGGGGCGACGCCCTGGAGCTGGCCCTGGCCGGGCTGGCCGCGGGCGACCAGCTCTTCCTGGCCGAGACCCGCCGGGTCCGCAAGGACGGCACGCCGTTCCTGGTCTCGGCGACCGTCTGGCCGATCCGCGACGGGTCCGGCGCGGTGGTCGCCGCTGCCGCCACCGAACGTGACGTCACCGAGGAGCGGCAGGCCCGGGAACGCTCCGCGCGCGCCGACCGGCTGGAGAGCCTCGGCCAGCTGGCCGGCGGGGTCGCGCACGACTTCAACAACCTGCTCGCGATCATCCTGAACTACGCGGACTTCCTCGCCGACGAGGTCACCGGCGAGGCGGCCGACGACCTCGGCCGGATCCGCAGCGCCGCGGACCGGGCGCGGTCGCTGACCGGGCAGCTGCTGCTGTTCGCCAAGCGGGAACCGACCGAGGTCGAGACGATCGACCTGAACCGGGTGGTGATCGAGGCCGACGACCTGCTCAGCCGGACCATCGGCGAGAACATCCGGCTGATCTGCCGCCCGCAGGACGACGTCATGCCGGTCCGGGCCAACCGCGGCCGGCTCGACCAGATCCTGCTCAACCTGGTGATCAACGCGCGGGACGCGATGCCGACCGGCGGGGTGCTGGTCCTGGAGACCGACCGGGTGGAATTCGCCGACGGGCCGGCGGACCCGTTGCCGCCCGGCCGCTACGCGCAGCTGACGGTCAGTGACACCGGCAGCGGGATGACCGCCGAGGTGCGCGACCGGATCTTCGAGCCGTTCTTCACCACCAAGTCCGCCGACCGCGGGACCGGGCTCGGGCTGGCGACCGTCTACGGCATCGTCGGTGACGCCGGCGGGCACATCGCCGTCGACTCGGCGCCGGGGATCGGGACGACGTTCCGGATCCTGCTGCCGTCGGCCACGGCCGACGTCGCACCGCAGACCGGCCCGGCGCCGGACCCGGCCCCCGGTCACGGTGAGCTGATCATGGTGGTGGAGGACGACGATTTCGTACGGGACCTGGTGACCCGGATCCTCCAGGACCACGGGTATCGCGCCACCGCGCTCGGCGAGGGGTCACTCGCCCGGATGGACCTGGACGACGTGTCGCTGGTGATCAGTGACATCGTGCTGCGCGGACGCTCCGGCCCGGCGCTGATGGCCCGGCTCCGCAGCCGCCGCCCGGATCTGCGGGTGCTGTTCATGTCGGGGTACAGCGAAGCCGAGGTGCGCCGCCAGCACGGCATCGACGCGGGCACCCGGATCGTGCCGAAGCCGTTCACCGCGATCGAGCTGCTCGCCGGGGTGACCGAGGCGCTCGCCGTCGATCATGCGGACAGCGACGCCTGAACCTCACTCATGGGTGCATGGCCGCCACTCGATGTTGACATTGGAGGTGGTGGCGGGTGTACTTCGTGGCGACGTGGGCCGGGTCAGGTCTGTTGTCCTCCCTGCACCGACCTGACCAGGGGCGTTACCGCGTCGGTATGGGAACGTGCACAGGTCGGCAGCTGACCGGAGAGCGATGGGAATGCCGGAGGACGAGGTGCCAGCGGGAGTCCGCGCCGGCCGCCGGAACCCGCCCTACCAGGGATCCCGGCGCTCCGACGGCCCGCTGATCCCGCGCGGCCCGCTGCTGGCGCTGGCCGGCGCGGTCACCCTTACCCTGATCGGGTACGCCGTGGTCCTGGGCATGGTCCGGGGACCCGGCGACGACGACCCGGTCCCGGCGGTGGCCGAGCCGTACCCGACCCTGCCGCGGGTCTCCCCGCCGGTGTCGGTCGGCCCCGCCCCGAGCCGGTCGCCGGAGTCGGCGCCCTACACCCCGACCCGCCGTCCGGCCAGCTCCCGCCCGGTCACCGCCACCACCGCCACCTCGGCCGGTCCGGCGCCGAGCCTGCCGGTCCTGCCGGTGGTCGGTACCACCGTCGGCCTGTCCCCGGCCGGCGACCCCACCCGGCGGGTCCGGCACCGCGACGCGGTGGCCAGGCTGGACACGATCAGCGCCACCAGCTCCACGACCGACCGGTCCGACAGCCGCTTCGTGGTCCGGGCCGGCCGGTCCGACCCGGCCTGCGTCTCGTTCGAGGCCGCCGGGGTACCCGGGACCTTCCTGCGACACCAGAGCTTCGTGATCCGGCTGGCCGCGCCGGACGGCACCGCACTGTTCCAGCAGGACGCCACGTTCTGCCCGGTGGCGCGGGGCACCGGGTTCGTGCTGCGGTCCACCAACTATCCGTCCCTCCACATGCACGTGAGCGGGGACGAGTTGCGACTCGAGGAGGCGGCGACGGTGTTCCGCACGGTCGCCCCGCTGTGATCAGAAAGGCAGGTGTCGCCGTGCCGCTCACCCCGGCCGAGATCGACAGCGTCGCGTTCCGGCGACCGCACACCGGTACCACCGGGTACCACGAGGACGACGTCGACCGGTTCCTGGACGACGTCGCCGGGGAGATGCGCCGGCTGGAGTCGGAGAACCGTACGCTCACCGACCAGCTCACCCACACCGATCTGGCCGACCACGCCGACCTGGCCGAACGGGTGCGCCGGGCGGAGCTGGACTGCCTGGTCGCGCAGGAACGGGCCCGGGCCCTGGAAGCCGAGCTGGAGCAGGCGCGGGCGGCGGCGTCGGCCGCCCGGCGCCCGGCCGACCCGCGGATGCTGGAGATGGCACAGCGGACCGCCGACGATCACCTGGGCGACGCCCACCGGGAGGCCGAGATGCTCGTCGAGCAGGCGATCACGAAGGCCGGGCAGCTGGTCAGCGAGGCGCAGCTGCGGGCCTCCACGATCGTCGCGGACGCCCGGCACGCGCACGCCGAGGCGATCGCCGGGCTGACCGCCAAGCGGGCCGCCGCGCTCGACGAGATCAACGAACTGTCCGACGTCGTCCGGCAGATCCGGGCGGCGGTGGCCGACGACGCCACCCGGCGCCTGACCGACCTCGGCGCCTGACCCGGTCTGAGGATCCGCCAGGATCAGGCCGCGTCGGTCAGGATGTCGTAGACGCCGCTGATGTCCAGGATGCGGCGGACCGGGCGGGTCGGGTTCGCCAGGGTGAACCGTTCGCCGGTCTCCTGGGCGTGCCGGTACGCGACGATCAGCGAGCCGAGGGCCGCCGAGTCCAGGAACGTGACCGCGGTGAGATCGGCGATCACGCGGACGGTGCCGGGCCGGTCGAGCCGGGTGATCAGCAGCTGGGTGAGCTCGTCGGCGACGAGCAGATCGAGTTCGCCGGTGAGCGCGACGGTGTTCGTGTCACCCTCTTCGGTGACGTGTGCCGACCATTGCGGGGCAGTGGTCATGATGAGTCCTCGGGCCGCGTGCGGTGCGCTCGGCCTGCGGGCACCGCGACGCTTGAATGGCGATTACGTACCCTCAGCCGCCGATTGCATGCCTGTCACGGCCGGAACGGGGTGCGGACCGCCAGCATCGCGACGTCGTCCTCGTGGTCGTCGCCGGCGAACGTGGTGTAGAGCCGGTCGAGCAGCTCGGGCAGCGGGGCCCCGCCCAGGTGCCGCAGGGCCTCGGCCAGTTCCTGTTCGCGGTCGTCGAGCGGACGGTCCCGGGTCTCGATCAGGCCGTCGGTGTAGAACAGCACCGTCGACCCGGGTGCCAGATGCCGGCTGTGACTCCGGCGCGGCAGCTCACGCAGCACCCCGAGCATCGGGTCGTGGCCGGTCAGCGCGGTCACCCCGGTCGCGTCCAGCAGCAGCGGGACCGGGTGCCCGGCGTTCGACCAGAGCAGCCGGTGCCCGGCGCCGTCCGGGGCCAGGTAGCCGAGCACCGCGGTCGCGGTGATCCGCCCGAGCATCTGGTTGGCGGCGTCCAGGCGGCGCAGCAGGGCGGCGGGCGGCTCGTTCCGGTCGGTCAGGAAAGCGCGCAGCATGTTGCGCAACTGGCCCATCCGGGCGGCGGCGCGCATGTCGTGGCCGGTGACGTCCCCGACCACCAGGGCCAGGTGCCGGTCCAGGCGGACGGCGTCGTACCAGTCGCCGCCGACCTGCTCGCCCCGGGCGGCGGGTTCGTAGCGGGCGGCCAGTTCGTACGGGGCGGCGCCGGGCAGGTCGGTGAGCATCGCCTTCTGCAGGACCGTGGCGACGTTCTCCCGGGCGGAGAGGTGTTCGGCGCGCTGCAGGGCCTGCGCGACGTATCCGGCCAGCGCCGCCAGGGTGGCCTGCTCGGCGGCGTCGAGGGCGTACGGCCGCTTCCAGACGAAGGTGAGCGCGCCGATCGGCGCCTCCGCGCCGGGTAGCGCCACGCTCGCCGCGGCCTGCCAGCCCATCTCGGCGAAGGTGCCCGCCGCGTCCGGCGCCCGGTCCAGCACCGCGGTCAGGTCGGGCAGCAGCACCACCGCGCCCTCCCGGGCGGCCAGCGCGGACGGGGTGGTGGCGGTGCCGGCGTAGCCCCGCCACTGCCTCGCCAGGTGCGCGGGCAGGTCCCGGCCGGACTGCAGCTCGATCCGGCCGTCGGCGTCGACGAGCGAGAGGCCCACGTACGCGGGGTCCAGGGTCCCGGTGACCAGGTCGCGGACCGCGCCGACGATGTCCTCGGCGGTGCTGGTGTTGGCCAGCGCGACGCTCGCGCGCAGCAGCAGCTGGACACGGTCGAGCGCGGCGCCGGTCTGGTCGGCGCGGCGGCGCGCGTCGTGGCCGGCGATCCGCAGCCGCAGGCTGTCCGAGCAGGCGGCGGCCAGGTCGGCGAGCATCTCCAGCTCGGCGGCGGTCCACCGGCGCGGTGCGGTGTCGATGGCGCAGAGCGAACCGAGCACCAGCCCGGTCTGGTCGGTCAGCGGCATCCCGGCGTAGCCGACCACGTTCAGCTCGTCGATCGCCAGGTTGCCGGCGACCCGGGGATCGGTGCGCGCGTCCTCGACGACCAGCGGGGCGCCGCTGATCACCACGTGCTGGCAGAACGAGTGGGACAGCGGGGTGTGCCGTTGCCGCTGCCACGGCTCGCCGAGCCCGCACGCGCCGGGGAAGACCTGCCGGTCCGGCTCCACCAGGGTGACCAGTGCGATGGGCACCCGCAGCGCGGCACGCACCATCGCGGCGAACCTGTCGAAAGTGGGGTCGGCGGAAGCGGTGAGCCCGGTCCGGTGCAGTGCGGTGACACGGGCCGCTGCGTTCACGCGCTCCCCACGAGGTCGCCTGAGGCGGGCGGAGGATTCTGCACCCACGAATCCTCACACATTTCGGAGGTGGACCCTACCTCTGAGGTGGGCATTTGTTGCAGACCGGCAAGTAACGCCGCCAGATCGGCGCACACTGTGCGTATCGGGGCCCCTTGGTGTCAGGGAGAAGGCTGATCGAGTGATGGCGAACGGGGCGGCGCCGGGCACGGCGGCCGCCGGGTCGGCCTGGACGGCGTCGCTGGACAGTGCCGTACTGCTGGACTGCGTGCAGGAGGCGTTCCTGGCGGTCGACGCCGACGGGGTGGTGCGCGGGGTCAACCGGGTCGCCCAGGAACTGCTCGGATTCACCTCGGACGAGGTCTGCGGCCGGCACCTGGACGACACCCTGCAGCCGGAGCACGGCGGGCCGACCGCGTCGGCGCTGGCCCGGCTGTTCGCCCAGGCCCCGCGGCTTCCGGTGCGGCGCAACGTCCGGTTCCGGCACCGCGACGGGCACTACCTGCCGGTCCGCGCGGCCGTCTCGGTGATCACCGCCGAGTCCGGCCCGTTGGCCTGCGTCTTCCTCACCGACCTGTCCGGACAGGCCAGCGCGGAGGAACGCGCCGACCGCAACGACACGTTCCTGGCCACCCTGCTGGACAGCCTCTCGGTCGGGGTCGGCGCCTGCGACGACACCGGCAAGCTGGTGGTGCTCAACCGGGCCGCCCGCGAGATCATGGGCCTGCCCGGGATCGGACCGCTGCCGACCCCGGCGGAGATCGCCACCAGCGTCGCGTTCGCCGACGGCGGGGCCGAGCCGATCCCCTGGGAGCTGACCCCGCTGCCCCGGGCCTGCCGGGGCGAGACGGTGGACGAGACGGTGCACGTCCGGGTGGCCGGGCGCAGCCCGCAGACGTTCGCCACGACCGCCCGGCCGATCGTCGGACCGGACGGGCAGCGGATCGGCGCGATGTCGGTGGCCCACGACGTCACCGCGATCCGCCGGCTCGAGCAGTTCCGGGCCTGCCAGGACACCGTCGACGAGATCCTGACGTCATCGGCGTCGATCACCGAGGTGGCGCCGACCGTGCTGCGGACCGTGGTCACCACGCTCGGCTGGCCGGGCGCCGAGCTGTTCCTGATCGACGAACGGTCCGGCGCGCTGCGGGCGGCCGGGCACTGGAGTGCCGAGGACCTCGAGGACAGCGGCTTCTTCGGCCACGTGCCGATCCGCGGTGAGGCGATCACCGGCCGGGTCTGGGACACCGGCCAGGCGATCCTGCTGCCGGACATCGCCGCCTACCGCGACCGGTGCACCGACTACGAGCGGGAGCGCCTGGAGGTCTGCCTCACGCACGGGGTGGGCACCGTGGTCGCCGTCCCGCTCCGCAACGGCAGCACCCTGCTCGGCGTGCTCACCTGCTACGCCGCCGAGCCGGAACTGCACGAGGACCAGCTCGTCGTGCTGCTCAGCGGGGTGGCCGCCCAGCTCGGCGCGTACGTCGCGCTGCACCGGGCCGAGCAGGTGGCCCGGCAGCTCAGCCAGGTGCAGGAGGACTTCATCAACCTGGTCGGGCACGAGCTGCGCACCCCGCTGACCTCGATCACCGCGAACTCCCGGATGCTCGTCGACGACGTCGGCCTGCTCGACGAGGAGCACCGGCAGATGGTCGCCGCGATCGACCGCAACGCGACCACCCTGCAGAGCATCGTCGACGCCCTGCTCGACCTGGCCCACCTGGACTCCGGCCGGGCCGGTATCGAGGGCGGCACCGTCGACCTGGCCGCGGTGGCCGGCGAGGCGATCACCGCGGCCCGGCTCATCGCCGCCGATGCCGGGGTGCGGCTGGAGGCCGTGCTGCCGGACACCGTGCCGCTGCCCGGCGACGCCGTCCGGCTCCGGCAGGTCGTCGACGACCTGCTGATCAACGCGATCACCTACAGCCGGGCCGGCGCCCCGGTCCGGGTCGAGCTGACCGTCGACCCGGCCACCGCGCACCTGTGCGTGGCCGACCTGGGCATCGGTGTCCCGGCCGGCGAGCACGGCCGGGTCTTCGACCGGTTCTACCGCGGCACCAACGTGCGCCATCACGGCATCGCCGGCCACGGCCTGGGCCTCAGCCTGGCCCGGACGATCGTGCACCTGCACCACGGCACCATCGAGCTGACCGACAACGATCCCTCCGGCACCGTCGTGCGGCTGTGCCTCCCGCTGCGACCGGCGGAGTAACCGCCGCCCGCTTCCCGCGCCGGGACCGCGCCGGTTAGCGTGGCGGTGGTGTTGAGACCACTGCGGTTCGAGGACTGGCCGGCCGTGCACGAGTGGGCCCGGCGGCCCGAGGTCTGCGTCTATCAGGCGTGGGGGCCGAACACCCTGGACGAGACCCGGGAGTTCGCGCGGGTCGCGGCGCAGGCCTGGGACGAGCGGCCGCAGCAGCGGTTCCCCTACGCGATCGTCCGGGACGGGCGGACGGTCGGCAACGTGGAGCTGTTCCTGCGGAGCGAAGGCGTCGGTGAGATCGGCTACCTCGTGCACCCGGAGTTCTGGGGCCGCGGCGTCGCCACCTCCGCGGCCCGGGAGCTGCTCACCCTCGGGTTCACCGAGCACGGGCTGCACCGGATCTTCGCGACCTGCGATCCGCGCAACGTCGCCTCGGCCGCCGTGCTGCGCCGGCTCGGCATGCGCCACGAGGGGCGGATGCGCGAGACGCACCTCATCCGCGACGGGTGGCGGGACTCCGATCGGTACGCGATGCTGGCGCCCGAGTGGCGCGGCGCGGTAGACGTACCCCGTCCATCGTCCGCATCGCGGCCGGACCGCGACGCCGCGGCCGGGTCGTGACCTTCGGCGGCGCCGGCGGGCGGACCTGGATCTCGATGGTGTCCCGGGTCCGGACCTCGGCCTCGGCCAGCGGCGCGGCCAGCAGGAACGCCTCCGGCATGACGGCCGGCACGAACGGCGCCGGCGTCAGCGCGGCCGGCTCCGCGGTGAAGAGCATCTTCGCGGCGGCCAGGTTCGCGGCGGCGAACAACGCGCTGACCATGGCGAGCACCGGCGACGAGCTCACCGACGTGGCGACCAGGCCGGCGGTCGCGGCGGCGGTGGCCAGGGCGGTGGCGGCGCCGGCCCGGCGGATCTGGGTGGTGCCGCGGGAGCTGATCAGGACGGTGCTGGCGGTGGACGCCGCGCCGAGCACCGCGGAGACCGCCCAGACGATCGCGAGCGGGAACAGGCTGCCGGTGGTGCCGTCCTCATCGGCCAGGAAGAACAGCAGCAGCGGCGCGCCGATCAGGGCGGTCATCAGGAAGACCACGGCGTCGACGGTCAGCACGATGGCCCCACCGGTGATCGCGTCCATCCGCCGGACCCAGAACATATCGACCATGGTGCCGCCTCCCGTAGCGCTGTGATCGACGACCGTACCTTATCGATCCGGTAACGAGTGCGCGGTGGCATAAGCTTGCACCGAGAACTACAAGATCATCCCGGGGGATCCGTGAGCGACCTGCTGCAGACGCACATCATCGCCGTGCTCGAGGCCAACCATGCCGTGGCCGGCCGGACCCGCCGCCTCATCGAGGAGCTCGAGGGGCAGGGGCACCGCATCATCAGCGGCGGCCAGCTCGGCGAGAACGCGTGGGACATCATCGACTGGCGGACCAACGAGATCCTCGCCGCCGGCGACGACGGTCTCGAGGGGTACGCGGCGGCCGGCGACGAACTCGACCCGGACGGCACCTGGATCCATCGTGACCGGATCCTCGAGGACGAGGACCTGAGCTACGTGTCGACGCCCGGGCTGCCCGACGGGCTGGCCGAGACGATCGAGGACTGGGCGCTCGGCGAGGACGCCGAGGAGGTCGCCGAGTTCATCGGCTGGACGGTGGCCAAGGTGGAGGAGTACCAGGCGGAGAGCTGAGCGGCTCACCCCAGCGGGCGAACTGCGCGCGGGCCTGCCGTTCGCCCCGCGCGAGCAGCAGCGAACGCCCGCCCGGCAACCGGCCCAGTCCGTGGCTGACCAGCAGGTTCGCCGCGACGCGGGCGAGGCCGTACCACGGCGGGCGGTACGGCAGACCCAGGTCGCGCATCGCCGCCGGGCCGAGCAGCCAGCCGCTCACCGACAGGGCGCGTTCGTGTTCGTAGACCCGGCGCGGGCCGGAGGTGGCGTCGTCGGCCATCGTGATCAGGGCGCGGGCCAGGGCGACGCTGTTCGCGTCCGGCGGCGGGTCGTACGACAGGAAGTGGTACAGCTGCCGCCGTCCCTGGCGCTCGGTGTGCGGCAGCCAGTCGTCGTCGACACCGAGCAGCCAGCCGACGTAACACCACAGGTGCATCACCGCGCGGGCGTCGGCACCGGACACCCGCACGCCGAGCAGGCGCAGGTGCAGCAGGAAGCTGGTGGAGAAGACGCCGAGGGTGCTGGCCTGGTCGTACTGGTTGATCGGCAGGCCGCGGCCGGCGTGATCCCAGCTCGGGTCGGCCTCGAGGCGCGCGTTGACCAGGGCGTGCATCACCCGGACGTGCAGGGTGGCGGCCAGCCCGGCCCCGCCCGGCGCCAGCCCGCCGGGCGCGGTGATCGCGCGCCACCACAGCGACGTCTCCCGGATCCGGCGCAGCGTCTCGCCGCCGGCCAGCCGCCCGGTGCGCACCAGCGGCTCCAGGGCCGCGCCGGTGCGGTAGCCGCCGAGCAGCGACCCGTAGGCCAGCACCAGCCCGGCGTCCATCCCGAACGCCCGGCAGGCCAGAGCACCCCGGGCCAGCAGCTCGTCGTCGACCCAGGCGGGCCGGTCCCGGACCGTGGCGAAGAACGCCGCGAACGGCTCCGGCGCGTCGTCGGCGGGCCCGGCCGCCAGCCATCGGTGCAGGTCACCGACGGTCAGGGTGGGCGACGCCCGGACGGCCCGGATCAGCGCGGCGGCCGGTTCGTCGCGCCGGTTCAGGCCGCTCTCCAGCGCGGCGATCTCCGGTGCGGTCGGCCGCGCCCCGGCCCCGGCCAGCAGGCGCAGCGGCCGGGCGGCGCGCTCACCCCAGCCCCGATCCGCCCCGAACCTCGTCGGCACCATGCCCCACCATAGGCTCAGGGGCGGTTCTCGTGGACGTAGTCGCGGCCCCGCTGGAACGTCGCGACCGGCTCACCGCAGTACATCCACGGCCATTTGCTGACCTGGTCACCGAGCAGGTCGTGCGCCCGCCCGGCGATCTCGAACGCCCCGGCCAGCTCGGCGGTCAGCGCGAACGTCGCCACCCGCGGCGCCCAGCCGACCCGGCGCTGGTACGCCGGGTGCAGGAACGACCGCTGCGCCGCTGCCACCAGCTCGTCACGCACCCCGGGCGCCTGGATGTACGTCTCGTCCTCGCCGCTCGGCAGCGACAGCCACTTCTCCAGGTGGGCGACCGCGATCAGCTCCGGCAGCAGGCTCCCGTCCGGCGCGGACGCGGTCGCCTCCCGGGCGAACGCGAACATCTTCTCGTGGCTGCCGGACCACTTGGCGCACAGGTGCTGCAGCCGCTGCTCGTGGGCCAGCACGTGGTGCGGGTGCCGGGTGACCACCTCGTGGAACCGGGCGTCCGCCTCGCCCGGGTTCACCTGCCGGCCGCGCGCCGACGTGACCAGCCAGGTCCACGCGGTGACCTGCCCGGGGTCGCGGGCGGTGACCTCGTCGAGCAGGTTCTCGGCGAGCCGCAGCCGCCGGGCGAACTCCTGGAACTGTTCCCGGCTGGTGTGCTGCGACGTCTTGGCGCCGCGTGCCTCCCACGCCCAGCCGACCGCGTGGCAGCCTCGGACCAGGACCGGCAGCGTCGAGTCCGGTTCGGCCGCGACCCACTCCGGGATCCAGTCCTGCACCCCGTCGACGCCGGCGGCGGCCTCCATCAGGAACGCGTGGTCGTCCGGGTCACCGGCCGCGCCGAAGACGTCCCGCGCGGTCCGCCAGTCCCGGGCCTCGAGCGCGTCGATGAGCGCGCGCGCCTGCGGCTCCCCGTACGCCGGGTCGATGACGAGCGTCTGCGGCTTCTTGCGCCCGAACGGCCACATGATGGTGCTCCCCCCGATGGTGATCGAGGATCATAAACCGATCCGTGACCGGGGCCCGGCGTGGGTATGGAGCGGCGGACCGGCTGCTTCCCGCGCTGCACGAGTTCCTCGCCACGACGACCCCGTTCCGCTATGCCGAAGCCCGCTGGCGCCAGATGCTCACCGGTACCCCGGCCGCCGGCGGGGAGCGGCGCCGGGACACCAGGGGCGTGCGGGTCGGTGGAGCGCGACGACCGCGGCGATCACCCGGAACGGCGCCTAGCTGAGCCAGCCCGGCCGGACCCGGCCCGCCTCGTAGGCCCAGATCACCAGCTGGGCCCGGTCCCGCAGACCGAGTTTGCCCAGCACCCGGCTGACGTGCGTCTTCGCGGTGGCCGGTGAGATCGTCAACCGGCGGGCGATCTCGTCGTTGGACAGCCCGCCGGCCACCAGGTCGGCGATCTCGCCCTCCCGCGCGGTGAGGGTCGAGGCCGCCGGGGGCGGAGCGGGCGGCGGCACCCGGGACGCCACGTCGGCGATCAGCCGCCGGGTCACCGACGGCGCCAGCAGCGCGTCGCCGCGGGCCACCACCCGGACACAGTGGATCAACTCGGCCGGCTCGGCGTCCTTGAGCAGGAACCCCGCGGCGCCGCCACGCAACGCGGCGAACACGTACTCCTCCTGCTCGTAGGTGGTCAGGATGACGATCCGGACATCGCTCAACTCCGGGTCCGCGGCGATCCGCCGGGTCGCTTCCAGACCATCGAGGACCGGCATCCGTACGTCCATGAAGACCACATCCGGCCGTTCCCGCCGGGCCAGCCGCACCGCCTCGGCGCCGTCGCCGGCCTCACCCACCACGGTGATGTCCGGCTCGCCGCCCAGGATCGAACGGAACCCGGCCCGGACCAGGCGCTGGTCGTCGGCGAGCAGCACCCGGATCACGCGGGCACCGCCCGGGGGAGCTCCGCGCGTACCCGGAAACCGCCTTCCGGACCACGGCCGGCCTCGACCGTCCCGCCCAGCGTCTCCACCCGTTCCCGCATGCCCCGCAACCCGTTCCCCGGCGCGGCCGGCGCGCCGCCCGCGCCGTCGTCGTCGACGCGCAGCGCCAACCGGCCGCCCGCCTCGTGGATGTCGATCCGGACCGTGCGCGCGCCCGCGTGCCGCAACACGTTGCTCAGCGACTCCTGCACGATCCGGAACGCCGCGGCGTCGACCGCGGCCGGTAGGTCCCGCGGCGGCTCGCCGGTCAGCCGGACGTCCACCCCGGCCGCGCGGACCTCGGCGAGCAGCTCCGGCAGCCGGGCCAGCGAGACCCGCGGGGCGTCGTCGCGCAGCACGCCGAGCACGGTACGGAACTCCCGCAACGCCTGTTTGCTCGCCGCCCGGATGTGCTCGAGGGCCTCGAACGCCCCGTCCGGGTCCCGCCGGTGCAGCGCCGCACCGGCCTGCACGCTGATCAGCGAGATCTGGTGCGCGAGCACGTCGTGCAGCTCCCGGGCGATCCGCAGCCGCTCCTGCGTCTCGCGTTCCCGGGCGGCCGCCTCGGCGCGTTCCCGCCACGCCCGGACGCTCTCCCCGGCCACCACCGGGCCGAGCAGGATCGCCACCTGGCCGACCGCCTCGGCCGGTTGGATCAGCCGGGCGTCGCCGTAGATCAGCCACGCCATCAGCGGGACACCGGCGAACAGCAGCAGCACGCCGCCCGCCGCGGCCAGCCGCCGCCCGGCCCGGGTGACGGTGAACAGCGCGATCACGAATCCGGCGCCGAGCGGCGAGTCCGGGAAGCCGAACGGGTAGTAGAGCAGCGCGGCGCCGGCGGTCACCACCAGCACGGCGCCCGGCCACCGGTGCCGCAGCAGCAGCGCACCGGCGCTGACCACCTGCAGCGCCCAGCCCCACGGCCAGGCCTGCCGGTGCTCGCCGCCGGGCCCGGCGAGCAGGAAGATCGCGTTGACGCCGATCACCACGAGGGGGACGAGGACGAGCCGCCGGCCGGGCATGGCACCACTGTAGGCAGTCACCCGCGCGGGTGGTGCTTTCGGCATGGTTCGCCCGGTCTAATTACCGGGTGCGGATGCAAGTGACGGCTGACGGGTCCGCGAGTGCCACCGGCGTTCCGGCGCTGGGTGACGTGCAGGTCCTGGTGGTCGGCACCGCCGGGCACGTCGAGGGGTCGTCGCTCCCGGACGTGCCGGCCGCGGCCACCTCGGCCCGGGCGGTCCGCGACACGCTGGTGCGGTGGTGCGGTGTCCCGGAGAAGAACGCCACGGTCCTGATCGACCCGGCGGACGCCGCCGAGCTGCGGGCCGCGATCACCACGGCCGCCGGCCGGGCCGGCTCCACCCTGATCCTCTGGTACGTCGGGCACGGCGTGATCGGCCCGGACCGGGAGTTGCACCTGGCCACCCGGGCCACCACCGGCCCGGCACACGAGGCGGTGCGCCTGGCCGACGTGACCGCCGACCTGCAGCGCCTCGACGTGCTCTTCGTGCTGGACTGCTGTTACAGCGACCGGGCGACGCCGCACGTCACCGGGCGGGGCGCCCTGCTCGCCTCGGCCGGTGCGACCGAGCACACCCCGGCCGAGCACACCGTGATGACCGGCGCCGCGCTCGAGCTGCTGCGCGGGGGCGATCCGCGCTGCCCGCGCCTGCTGACCCTCCGGGTGATCCACGAGCATCTGGCCCGGGAACTCGGACGACGGGGCCGGCCCGTACCCCGGCTGCAGCTCCGCAACCACCTGGGCAACCTGGTGTTCACCGCCAACCGTGCCTACCGGGACGTCGATCCGGCCCGGGTGCTCGACGACGAGCGGTCGCCGTTCCTCGGCCTGGACGCCTACGCCGAGGACGACGCCGACGTGTTCTTCGGCCGGGCCGGGCTGACCGCCCGGCTGATCGCGCGCCTGGGCCGCGCGGCCGGGTCCGGCGGGCTGTGCGTGACCATCGGGCCGTCCGGCAGCGGCAAGTCGTCGGTGCTGCACGCCGGGGTGCTGCCGGCGCTGCGCAAGGGCGCCCTGCCGGGCAGCGAGAGCTGGCGGTACGCGTCGATGACCCCGGGCGCCGACCCGCTCGGCACCCTCGCCGGCACGCTGCGCGACCTCGCCGACGCGGCACCGTCGAACGGGCGCCGGCTGGTGCTGATCGTCGACCAGTTCGAGGAGCTGTTCACCCAGGGCGCCGGGCCGGAGGTGCGGGGGACGTTCGTCGCGGCGCTGCAGGAGGCGGCCACCACCACGCGCGCGCTGGTCCTGCTGAGCGTGCGGTCCGACTTCCACGGGCCGTGCACCGAGCTGCCGATCCTGGCCGAGGCGCTCGCCGACGACCAGGTGGTGGCCGGGCCGATGACCACGGCCGGGCTGCGCGCCGCGATCGGGGAACCGGCCGCGCTGCGGAACCTGACCCTGCAGGACGGGTTGATCGAGGTGCTGCTCCGGGACGTCGGCGCCGACCCGCGCCGCGAGGACGCCGTCGTGCCGGATGCCGGTGTGCTGCCGTACCTGTCGTACGCGCTGCTGCGGACGTGGCAGGAGCGTGACGGGCGGATGCTGACCACGCACGGGTATGCCGCGACCGGCGGGGTGCGCGGGGCGATCGGCCGGGCCGCCGAGCAGATGTACGAGCACCTGGACCCGGCCGGGCGGCTCGCCGTACACCTGCTGATGCTCGGCATGACCACCGCGCCGGGCGGCACCGTGACCCGGCGCCCGCTTCCGTTGGCGGCCGCCCTCGGCATCGGGCGCGACCCGCTCGCGGCCCGCCGGGCCCTGGACGCGCTGACCGGCGCCCGGCTGGTCTCCGCCGACACCGGGCAGGTCCGGATCGTGCACGAGGCCCTGCTCACGTCGTGGCCGAGGCTGGGGGAGTGGCTGCGCGCCGACCGCGACGGCACCCGGCGCGCGGTCGGCGAGGCGGCCGCCGCGTGGAAGCACGGGAACACCGACGCGTCCCTGCTGTTCCGCGGCCGCCGGCTGGCCGAGGCCCGGGAGTGGTCCGCGCTGCACGAGAAGGACCTCAGCGCGGACATGCACGACTTCCTGCGCGTCTCCCGTCGCCGGGAACGCCGCGGCGTGCTGGCCCGCCGGTTCGCCCTGGTCACGCTCGCCGCGCTGACCCTGCTGACCGGCACCGGCGCGGTTGTCGCCACCCGGCAGCGCACCGAGGCGGTACGCCAGCGCGACGACGCGGTGACCACCACCATCGCCGCGCAGGCCGACCGGCTGCGCGGCACGGACGACTCGCTCGCCGCCCGGCTCGACCTGGTCCTGCACCAGCGGCGGCCCACCGCGACCACCCGGTCCCGGCTGATCAACGCGGAGAACGCGCTGCTCGCCCAGCCGCTGCGCGGGCACACCCGGGCCGTCCTGGCGTCCGCGTTCGCGCCGCGCGGGCACGTTCTGGCCACCGCGGGCGCCGACCGGACCGTCCGGCTCTGGGACACCACCGACCCGGACCGGCCGGCGCCGCTCGGCGAGCCGCTGCGGTATCCGGGCGAGGTGCGCTCGCTGCGGTTCGACCCGTCCGGGAAGGTGCTGGCCGGGTCGGCGTCGGACGGCAGCGTCCGGCTGTGGAACCTGGCCGACCCGGCGCACGTCACGCCGTTCGGGCCGGGGTGGAAGGCGCACGACGCGGCCGCGTCGAGCGTGTCGTTCAGCGCGAACGGGAAGGTCCTGGCCAGTGGCGGCGCGGACCGGACGCTGCGGTTCTGGGACGTCGCGGATCCGGCCCACCCGGTGGCGCTCGGCGCTCCGCAGCGGACGGCGGCACCGGTCGAGGCGGTCGCCTTCCAGCCCGGCAGCTCCCGTCTCGCCACCGGCGGCGACGGCGGGCTGATCCAGCTCTGGAACGTCACCGACCCGGGACGCCCGAAACGGATCGGTACGCCGCTGACCGGGCACACCGCCGGGATCACCGGCCTGTCCTTCCACCCGACCCTGCCGGTGCTGGCCAGCAGCGCCCTCGACGGCACCGTCCGGCTCTGGAACCTGGCCGTGCCGAAACGTGCCGAGGCCCTCGGCGCACCACTGCCCGGCCCGGCGGCCGGCTTCGGCGCGGTGACCTTCGACCCGGGCGGCACCAGGCTCGCCGCCGCCGGCCTGGACGGCCGGACCGCGCTGTGGAACACCACCGACCCGCGGTCACCGTCGGCGCTCGTCGACCCCGCGCCGGCGAGCCGGGCCGGCGCCGGCCGGACCGCCGCGTTCAGCCCGGACGGGACGAGCCTGGTCACCGCGGGCGACGACGCGACCGCGTACCTGTGGCGGTTCCCGGAGACGCCGGCCGGCGGGACCGTGCCCGGCGGCGGGACCGCGCTGGCGGTCAGCCCGGACGGACGGCTGACCGCCACCGCCGACCGCTCCGGCCGGATCGCGCTGACCGACCCGCGCGGCAGCCGGTTCGCGGTCATCCCCGGCGCGCACCTCAACGAGATCAACTCGCTGGCCTTCCACCCCGCCGAGCCGGTCCTGGCCAGCAGCGGTCTCGACGGTGAGATCCGGCTCTGGAACCTCGCCGACCCGGCGCACCCGGCCCGGCTCGGCCCCGCGGTGAACGCCGGCACGCACGACAACCGGTCCGCGCTGGCGTTCAGCCCCGACGGTCGCCTGCTGGCCGCCGGCACCAGCAAGGAGATCCGGCTCTGGGACGTCAGCCGGCCGGCCCGCCCGGTGCCGGTCGGTGTGCCGCTCAGCGATCAGGCGTCCGGGTACCTGGCTCTCGCGTTCAGCCCCGACTCCCGGCTGCTCGCCGCCACCACCGCCGACAAGACGATCGAACTGTGGGACGTCGACCTGCGCATCCCGCGCGGCCGCCCGCTGACCGGCCACACCGCCCCGGTCACCGCGGTCACCTTCAGCCCGGACGGACACACCCTGGCCACCGGCGCGACCGACCACACCGTCCGCCTCTGGGACGTCACCGACCCGGACACCGCCCAGCCCCTCGGCGAACCCCTGACCGGCCACACCGCCACCGTCACGAGACTGCTGTTCACCCCGGACGGCCGCACCCTGACCAGCATCGCGGACGCCCAGCCCCGCGTGTGGAACCTCGACCCCCGGGCCGGCGCCGCCCGCATCTGCCGCACCACCACGGGCACCCTGACCGAGTCCACCTGGCACACCCTCATCCCCGACGCCCCCTATCAGGACCCGTGCCCCTAGCGCTGGTAACCCCCTCCGTCGGCGCGAGGCCGTCTCCGCTTCCGACCCCTATCCGGTACGACTACGGAGCGCCCGCCCGCAGGCTACGAGCCGAGTCCCGCCCGTGAGGCGGCGCGAGGCCCGGCGGCGCGCCGGCTCCGGCCGCGACGCCCTGATCCGCCTCGGTCACCACGCGAGACCGCTGCCACTCACCGCCCTGCCGCGACCCGGGGTCTTGGCTGGCTCTCAGGGGTGCCTCGCAAGCTCGGACACACCCCTGAGAGCCAGCCAGAACCGAGAGGCGCGCTTCGGTCCTGACCCGCAGCGGTCTCGCGGGGCCCCACGGCCGAGAGGCGCGCTTCGGTCCTGACCCGCAGCGGTCTCGCGGGGCCCCACGGCCGAGAGGCGCGCTTCGGTCCTGACGCGCTGCGGTGTCGCGGGGCCTCACGGGCGGGACGTGGCTCGTAGCCTGCGGACGAGCGCTCCGTGGTCGTACTGGAAAAGGGTCTTGAGGGTTGTCGCTCTAGGGTGATCAATTGTGAATGAGGACCAGGGGTGCACGGTGACGGTGTGCCGGGACTGCTGCTGCGGCAGTGTGGGCAAGCATCCGACGGTGGACCACGCGGCGCAGGTGGACCGGCTGACGGCGGAGCTGGCGCCGGGGCATCGGGTGCGGACCAGTCTCTGCCTGGATGTCTGTGCGCAGTCGAACGTCCTGGTGGTGCAGCCGGCGCCGGAGGCCAGGAGGGCCGGCGCCCGGCCGGTGTGGTTCGGCCTGGTCCTCGACGATCTGGTGCTGGACGACGTGGTCGGGTGGGTGCGGTCCGGCGGTCCGGGCCGGGCGGAGATGTCCGCCGCGCTGGAACTCTCGGTGATCGCGCCGCCGGTCCCCGGACCGTAGGTTCACCGGCCGCGGCTCAGGACCGCCCGCCACTGGCGGTTGCGGTCCTCGGGCGGGGTCAGCACGCAGTCGCCGCAGGTGCCGCCGCCCGGGATGCGGTAGTAGAGGCAGCAGTTGCGGCGGACCAGGAACCAGCGGTCCCGGCCCGTGTCCGGCCGGATCAGATCAGCGGTCCCGAGCAGCGGTTCCTGGAGCAGCGTGGCCTCGACGATCGCCGCGCCGCGGGCCGCGTCGGCCGGCCGGTTGTCCGCGATCATGCCGGCCGCGCCGCCCAGCGCCGACGCCACGTTGCCCCACAGCACCTGCGGTGACAGCGCGAACCGGGCGCGGAACACGTCCAGCAGCGGCCGGACCTGGGTGAACCTGGCCAGGTGGTAGCCGATCACGGCGGCCGGCTCGCCCGCGCAGGGCAGCGCGGTCAGGCCCTGGAACGCGATCGGCAGCGGTCCGGCGGGTGCCGCGCGCCACCACAGGCTGTCCGGTTCCGGCAACGGCAGGGCGCCTCCCGAGGCGGCCGCGCCGAGCAGTGGCGACAGCAGCCGGGACGCCAGCCCGAGGAAGGTGATCGAGGCGACCTCGCGCTCACCGATGGCGTCGCGGGACAGCCCCGACATGTGTCCGAGGGTGTCCCGCCCCGCGCTCACCCGGTCCGCGAGCACCCGTTCGTCCAGCAGGTCGGTGAACGGCCGCCACGCCGGGTCGGCGTCCCGGGGTTGCCAGGTGAAATACGGCCCGAGCAGCGAGGCGGCGCGCAGGGCGTCGGTGGCGTCGACCATGGGCTCCACCCTAAGCATGGGGCTTCTGGCAGAGACTCCCACCCGCGCCGGAGGCCGGGTTGGATCAGAGGTCATGACCGGAACCACCACCAGCACCGGGCCGCGGACCATGACGCGCGGGCTGACCTTCCTGTTCGCGGTCGCGGCCGGCGCCGCGGTCGGGAACCTGTACTGGGCGCAGCCGCTGCTCGGCACGATCGCCGCGGATCTGCACGCGCCGCCCGGCACGGCCGGCTGGCTGATCACCGCGACCCAGCTCGGGTACGCCGCCGGGATCCTGCTGTTCGTGCCGCTCGGAGACCGGCTCGACCGCCGCCGGCTGATTCCGGTCATGCTGCTCTGTGCCGCCGCGGCGCTGGTGCTGTGCGCGGTGGCCCCGTCGATCGAGTTCCTGCTGGTGGCGATCACGCTGCTCGGGCTGACCACGGTGTCCGGGCAGATCCTCACCCCGCTCGCCGGGGATCTGGCCGACGACGCGCACCGCGGCCGGACCGTGGGCACCGTCGCCTCCGGCATCGTGGTCGGCATCCTCACCTCCCGGACGATCGCCGGGCTGGTCGCCGACCTGGCCGGGTGGCGGGCCATCTACCTGGCCGCCGCGGTGATCACGGTGCTGTCCGCGGCCCTGCTGCACCGCGCCGTCCCGGTGCTGGAACCGAAGACCCGGATCGCTTATCCGGCACTGATCGCGTCGGTTGCGGCGGTCGTCGTGAAGTTCCCTTCGGTACGATGGACGCTGGCTCTCGCCGCCACCGGCTTCGCCGCCTTCACGATGTTCTGGACCGCGCTGACGTTCCTGCTCAGCAGCCCGCCGTTCGGCTATCCGACGTGGATCATCGGGCTGTTCGGCCTGGCCGGGCTGGCCGGGGCGGCGGCCGCGCAACGGGCCGGCCGGCTGCACGACCGGGGCCTGTCGCTGCCGGCCACCGGTGTCGCCTGGGTGGTGATCCTGCTGGCGTTCGTGGTGGCCGCGTTCGCCCGGCACTCGGTGATCCTGGTGGTGGTCGCGGTGCTGCTGCTGGACGCCGCGCTGCAGGCGGTGAACATCCTGAACCAGACCCGGTTGTTCGCCCTGTCCCACGAGGCCCGCAGCCGGTTGAACACCGCGTACGTGACCGGCATCTTCCTCGGCGGCGCGGCCGGTTCGGCGGCCGCCACCGTGCTCTGGAACGCCGGCGGCTGGACCGCCGTCACCGTCGCCGGGATGGCCCTGAGCTGCCTGGCCCTGCTGATTTGGGCCCTCGGCCGCCGCGGCCCGCTGATCCCGGCCGGCTAGCGGCGGGCCGGCTGGTGCTCAGGGGTGCCTCGAGGCCGTCGAGGCACCCCTGAGCGCCAGCCGGGGCCCGCAGCGTGCCCGGCCGGGATCCGGGTAAACGCGCCGTGGCCGGGTAAGGGCCGGGTATGACCATTCCCACCTGGGTGAAGACCACCGCGGCTGTGGTGGCCGCGGCCGGCGCCGGCTCGCTCGCCACCGATCCGTCGTCGGCGTGGTACCGCTCGCTGCGCAAGCCGTCCTGGCAGCCGCCGCCGGTGGCGTTCCCGCTGGTGTGGACGCCGCTCTACGCGCTGATCGCGGTGGCCGGCACCCGGGCGCTGAACCGCGGCTCCGAGGCCGACCGGGCGGCGTTCGTACGGTCGTACGGCGTCAATCTCGTCCTGAACGCGGCCTGGAGCGGCCTGTTCTTCCGCGCCGAGCGGCCGAAGGTCGCGCTGGCCGGCATCGCCGCGCTCAACGTCTCCAACGTGCTGCTCTGGCGCCGCGCCGCAGACACCGACCGGCTCGCCGGTGCGGCCCTGGCGCCCTACGTCGCCTGGACCCTGTTCGCCACGGCCCTGAACGCCGCGATCGTCCGCCTCAACCCGGACGAGTGACCGCGGTGACCGCCGTGACGGTCACCCCAGCCGGCTGACCGCCTCCCGCAACCGCGCGAGATCCCGGCGGCGCTGCTCCAGCGTGGTGGCCACGCCGACCAGGACCAGGCCACCGAGCGCGAGCGGCACCCACCGCGGCACCAGGTCCCAGACCTGGGCCAGCTCGTGCAGCGCGACCAGGGCCAGCACCACGCCGCCGGACACCACCGGAGCCTGCAGCCGGGCCAGCGCGCCGGCCACCAGCACGGCGAGCGCGGCCACGCCGAGCAGCAGCCGCCGCAGGTACTGCGGGTCGTCCGGCGAGCTGCCGGCGATCACCGCGAGGGTGGGCAGGAACGCGGCACCGAGCGCCGGGCCGTACGCGGCCCAGGACGGCAGCTCGGGGCGGCCGCGGCGGACGAACCAGCCCGCGCCGAGGGCGAGCACGGCGGCCGGCGCGGTGTAGACCTCGGCCGTGGTGACCTGCTGCGCGGTGAGGAACAGCCACCAGCCGAGCAGGGCCGACCCGGCAGCCGCGATGACGTGCTGGTTGCGGATCGCGGCCGGTTCGCCGGGGCGCAGCGCGCGGACCGCGAGGACCACCGACCACAGCGTCGCGATCAGCGCGGCCCGCCCGGTGGAGCCGCTGATCAGCAGGGCGATCAGCGCGGTCCCGTGTGCGACCGCGGCGGCGGCCAGGGCCTCGCGGGGGCGGCGCGCGGCCAGAAACCAGTCCAGGACGGCGGCGGCGGCCGCGGCGGCGAGCACGGCCAGCGCGGTGCCGCCGGCGTCGAGGGCGGCGAGGTCGGCCGCGGTGTAGGCGACCACGACCGTCGACAGGGTCGCGGCGAGCCAGCCGGTGATCCGGGCGGGTTCGTCCCGGGCGGCCGTGCCGATCACCGCTCCGGCGACGGTGACCAGGGCGAAAGCGGTCAGGGTGGCGCCGGGGCGGTGCGTGGAGCCGGTCAGGCCGACGATCGCGAGCACGCCGAACGGGATCAGGAACCCGGGTGGGGTGGCGGCGGTGACGGTGAGGGCGGCGAGCCCGGCCAGGCCGGTGACCAGGGTGGCGAGCGGGACGACGGGCCAGGGCGCGCCGGCCGCCGCGAGGGTGAGCGGGACGGCTAGGGCGACGAGGGGCGAGGCGACGAGGAGCGCGGCGGTGACCGGGCCGAGCCTCGCCACCGTCGCGATGGCGCTGCCCGGCTTGTGCGCCTTGTTCGCCGCGATTGTGGTCATCGTGGCGGGATCGCGGGTCGCGACGGCCGCCGCCACCGCGGTGATCAGCACGGCCACCGGGGCCGACCAGCCCACCGCGCCGGTGACCGGCCCGTCGAACGGTTCGATCAGGACCACCGCGAGGTCCGGCCCGGTCCACCCGAGCAGCCCGATCACCAGCATCACGCCCGCGACCAGCGCATACGGCCGGCGCAGCACGGCGACCAGCAGCAGCGCCCCGGCCACGTAGAGCGCACCCGGATCACTTCCGGCCAGTGCCCACAGCGGGGTCCCGCCCGCGATCAGCAGCGCCACCCCGGTCACCTGCGGCACGTACCAGGCCAGCCGGTGGGCGGCCGCGCAGAGCAGCAGGGTCACCAGGAACAGGGCGCGCACCCGTACCGTCCCGGACGTGTCCGCGGCCAGCAGCCCGAGCCACACCGCGGCCGGCCCGGCGAGCAGCCCGGCGGTCGCCGCGGCCACCCCCGCGTCGCCGTGTCGCGGACCGGAGCGCACCAGCGTCGCCGCGGTGACCCCGATCAGCGTGATCGCGGCGCACACCCCGGCCGCCACCCCCGGGTCGCCCAGGCCGGTGGCCAGCGCCTGGGCCGTGGCCACCGCGCTCACCCCGAGCCGGAACCCGAGGCGGCGCACGCTGGTCGCCCGGGTGGCCAGGGCGACCGCCACGGCCGTCACGATCACGCCGAGGCCGGCGGCGGTCCACCACGGCAGCCGGAATGCCGCCGGGACCAGCAGCGCCACGGCCAGGAGGGCGGTCAGCGCCAGGTCCGCTCGGTGCCGGCCGGGCAGCAGGATTCCGTACGCCAGGACGACCGCGACGGCGGCCACCGGCAGATCCCAGGTCGAGCCGGTGACCACCCAGCCCAGCGGCGCGTCGAGCACCGGCCGGGCGGCTTCGAGGCTGCTCCGTGCCGCGGTCAGGGCCGCCGCGGCCACGGCCAGGGCCGGTACGGCGGCGAGTCCGAGCGCGCCGAACCACGGGCCACGGCCGACCGGCTCGGGCAGCCGTACCCGGGCCACCGCGGCGGGCACCGTGATGATCAGGGCGAGCACGGCGAGGCGCAGGGTGGGCGTACCCGGGTTGAGCAGGACGACCACCCCGCCGGCCGCGACGCCGATCGCGACGGTGAGCCCGGCGGCGGCGTACATCTGTGCCTCGCGGTTCGCGGCCAGCACCGTGCCCGCGGTCAGCACGGCGGCGATCAGGATCAGCGCGCAGCCGGCCACCGCGGCCTGGCCCGGCGTGCCGGCGTCCCGCACACCGCCGAGCGCGACGATCGCGGAGCAGAACGCGGCGATCGACCCGCAGGCGTAGGCCAGCAGCCCGGTACCGACCGGCGCGAAGCGACCCCGGTGCAGGATCACGAGGTTCAGCGCGGTGACACCGGTCAGCGCCAGCGACCAGCCGGTGGTGTCCGCGTCGGCGCCCGCCGCGATCAGCGGCAGCACCGGCTGCGCGATCAGCAGCGCGGCGATCCGCGGGCCGGGCAGGCCGACCAGCCGGCCGTAGCCGAGCGCGATCACGGCGGTGACCGCGCAGACCGCGGCCGCGTAGACCTGCGCGGCCAGGTTCGTGACGCCGAGCAGGTCGACCGCCCAGGCCGCGTACCCGTCCATCAGGATCATCAGCAGCCCGACGGCGGCCAGGGTCTCGGCCGCACCGGTCAGGCCGCGCCGCTGGGCGAACGGCGGCACCGCGAGCACCGCGGCGGTCGCCGCCGCCAGGATCAGGGCGCGCCCGGCCACGCCGACCTGCGCCCAGGCCACCGCGGTGAACACCGCGGCCGCGACCACCAGCAGCAGACCGCCGAGCGCGAACAGCACGTTCTGCGCGGTCAGCGTGGTGAGGCGGCGCTCCGGCGCGGGCTCGGACGGCAGGCGCGGGGGCGCCGGGATCGTCGGGGGCGGCGGCGGGGGTGTGGTCCCGGTGCCGGTGAACCAGGCCGGGGGCGCCAGGACCGGTGCGACCGGCTCCAGCGCCGACCGGACCCGGAACGCCGCGGCGTCCCGCTGGGTCGACGCGTTCCGCAGCTGCGTCTCCACCCCGGCCGCCTCGGCGCGGATCGCCTGCAGCCGGGTGCGCAACTCGATGATCTCCGCGTCCAGGCGGACCACCTCGATCGCGTCCGGATCCGGCCCGCGCCCGCAGTCCGGGCAGCCGGTCTCCGCCGAAGCCATCGACTCGCAGTGCGGGCAGGGATACTCGGTCACCGGGACAGTCTCGCTCACCTGCGCAAATGTCTTCGCGGCGGCATAGCTCGATCAAAGTCGATATGGTGAAGGTTCCTAACGACAACGGGGGAGCACATGTCAGCGGCTCGTCGTTTTGCGGTCATCGCCGCGTCCCCGCCGCCGCGGGACACCGCGGTGCTCTTCCGCCGGGCCGTGGTGCTGGGCGGCAGCATCGCCGGGCTGATGGCCGCCCGGGTGCTCAGCGACCACGCCGACGAGGTGCTGATCGTCGAACGGGACGACCTGGCGGCCCTCGACGTGTCCGACGAGCAGCTCGCCGCGGATCCGATCGGCGCGACCGGGCCGCGTCCCGGGGTGCCGCAGGGCAGCCAGGTGCACGCGCTGTTGCCATCCGGGCAGGCGCAGCTGGAGCGCTGGTTCCCCGGGTTCGGGCAGCAGGCGCTCGACGCGGGTGCGGTCGACCCGCCGCTCGGGACGAACCGGTTCTACATGGACGGGGAACTGCGCGACGACGCGCCGACCGGGCCGGCCGCGCAGGCGTTGATCTCCAGCCGGCCGTTCCTGGAAGCGCTGATCCGGCATCGGGTGCTGGGGCTGGGCAATGTTCGTACGGTAAAAGGTCGGGCCGAAGGCTTGCTCTTGACCGGCGACGCGGTGAGCGGGGTCAGCGTGGACGGCGCTCCGGTCGACGCGGACTTCGTGGTGGACGCGACCGGGCGGTCCAGCCGGCTCAGCGACTGGCTGGAGGCGGACGGTTTCCCGAAGCCGCGGCTGCAGCGGATGGGCATCAAGCTGAACTACGCGACCCGGCTGTTCCGGCGGCCGGCCGCGACGCCGGTGTGGACGTGCATCTCGATCGCCAACCCCGGGCCGGGCAAGGTCGCGCGGATCGGCGGGTTCACCCCGATCGAGGGTGACCGCTGGACCGTGCTGGTCTCCGGGTACGCCGACGACCGCCCCGGCCGGGACGCCGACGAGTACCGGGAGCGTTGCGTGCGCGACTTCCCGGCCGAGTTCGGTGACGTCGCGACGACCGCCGACCCGGCCGGTGAGGTGGTCACCTACCACCAGGCGGACAGTCGCCGCCGTGACTTCCACCGGTTGCGGCGCTTCCCGGCGCGGCTGGTCGCGGCCGGTGACGCGGTGGCGTCGTTCAACCCGGTCTACGGCCAGGGCATGACCTCGGCGACGCTGCACGCCTCCTGCCTGTCCGAATACCTGCGCGGCGGTCCCGACCTGTCCCGCCCGGCGCTGTCCTACTTCGCCGACGTGAAGGTGGTGGTCGACGCCGCGTGGCAGGTCTCCACGATGGCCGACCTGGCGCTGCCGCACGTCGACGGGCCGTATCCGCGCGGATACCGCGGCATCCAGTGGGCCAGCGGCCTGATCTTCAAGGCCTCGATGCGCGACCAACGGGTCAACCACCGGCTCGGCCAGGTCACCACGATGCTGGCCCACCCGAGCTCGCTGACCAGCCCGGGCTTCCTGCTGCGCGCCCTGGCGATCGGCGCCCGCGCCTGAGCGCGCTTCCATCCCGGCTGGTCCTCAGGGGTGTCTCGGCGCCGCCGACACACCCCTGAGCACCAGCCAAGACCGCAACCACTCCGGACCGCAGCGCCCCGCGCGGTTTCCGGGCTGGCGCTCAGGGGTGCCTCGCGGGCTCGGACACACCCCTGAGCGCCAGCCGGGGCGGTGGGGCGCGTGGCGGTCGGGAGTGGCTGCGGTCTTGCGTTGGTGCTGCCCGGGGGCGTGGCTTGTAGCCTCCGGCGGGGACTCCCTTATTCGTACTAAATGGTGCTAAAGGGTTTTTTCGGTCAGGGAGATGTCGTCGAACCAGGTGGCGCCGGTGTTGTCGCCGCACTTGAGGTGCAGCTGGACGCCGGCGGCGGCCGGGGGTGCGAGGGCGCTCACGGTCAGCTGGGTCCAGTCGGTGGTGCCGAGCGGCAGGCGCGCGGAAGTGTCCTGGCCGATCCAGCGGCCGTCGGCGTCGAACCAGCTCAGGGCGATCTCGGTGACCCCGGTCGCGTCCGTGCCGCGGGTCCACGCCGCGGCGGACCAGGCCTGCCCGCCGTGGACCGGGCCGATCGGGGAGATGCGGAGCGACGGGAGGCCCAGGGCGGAGCGGGTGGTGGCGGCGAACCGCATCGAGCGGCCGCCGTCGTGCGCGGTGGAGGGGTCGAGTTCGGCGGCGCCGGCCTCGGTCAGGTTGCCGCGCCACGGGGAGTTGCCGGCGTCGGACTCGAAGCTGAGGTCGAGCACGCTGTCGGACTGCGCCTCGCCGGCCCAGGCGGCCCGGACCACCGACGCGGCCGGCTTGGGGCTGCCGTCGATGCGGTAGAGCCCGAACTCGTACTGGGCCGGCATCGTCGACACCGCGGAGTTGCTCGGGATGGCGCCGAGACTGAAATCGGTCAGCGTCCACGGTGCGACCGAGCCGACACCGGCCAGCGCGGCCGCGCGGAACACCCGGGCCAGGTATGCGGCCTGCTCGCCGGCGCTGCCGGCGGCCGTGCTCAGCCCGGTCTCGCCGATCACCAGGGGGTCCGGCGCGACACTGGCCTGCGCCTCGCGGATGTCGGTGAGCGCCTGCTCCGAAGCGCCGTAGAAGTGGAAGTCGTAGAAGTCCAGCGGGGTGCCGTCCAGCGCCGCCTTGAGCCGGGCCAGCCCGGTCGGGCCGGCCTGACCGTTGACCGAAACGGTCAGCGGCATGGCCGGGACGGCGGCGCGGACCGCCGGGATCAGGTCGCGCATCCAGGCGACCGCGTCCGGGTCGTCGGGCGACATCTCGTTCTTCAGCTCGACCGCGAGCACCCGCGGGTCGTCCGCGTACGGCGCCAGCACCGCGGCGGCCCAGGCGGCGCTGCCCTTGGTGTCGTAGTACCGCGCCCACCAGTCGAAGAGCGTGAACTTGACGCCCAGCCCGTGCGCCTCGGCGATGCTGACGAACTTGCGCAGCTTCGCGGCGTAGGCGGCGTGCGGGCGCGGATAGCCGAACGCCCGCGGGAAGACCACGACCCGGACACTGTCCGCGCCCAGCGCGGCGACCTTGGCCAGGTCGACGTCGACCTGGCTCGGGTCGAACCGGGTCCACATCGCCGACCAACCGGCCCCGGACGGGTAGTAGTTCATCGTCTTGGCGGTCTGCACCGCGGCCAGCCGGCCCGCGAGGGTCGGCGCCGGAGAGTCGTCCTGCGCGACGAAGGCCGGCGCCGGTGACTCGTCGGTGACGGCGGCGGCCGGGGCCGCGGGAAACAGAGAGGCGGTGGTGAGCAGGCAGGACAGGACAACGGTACGGAGTCGGGCACTGCTCATGGGGGCGTCTGCGTCCCTTCACGGTCGTCTTCGAGGTAACGTCCGTTTCGGCCGATCGGCGGTTACCCGGAGTTCAAGGTGGTTGCAGGCGGGTGCGCGTACGGTGCGCCCTAGGATTCCGGTGTGCCCGGACCTCTTGATCGCGTCGCTCTCGTCTCCGACGTGCACGGCAACCTGACCGCTCTGGAAGCCGTCCTGGCCGACATCGACGCCCGCGGCATCACGCGGATCTTCAATCTCGGCGACTACGTGGGGAAGGGCCCGCGCGGCCGGGAGGTCGTCGAGCTGTGCCGCCGCCGGTGCGAGGTCAACCTCCTCGGCAACTGGGACGACTTCCTGCCCGACCCGGACCGCGTGCTGGACAGCGAGGGGCTGGCCTGGTGGCTGGCCGAGCTCGGCCCGGGCCAGGGGGAGTGGCTGCGCGCCCGGCCGTTCTGCCACGACTTCCTGATCAGCGGGCGCCGGGTGCGGCTGTTCCACGCGTCGGCGACCAGCGTCCACCACCGGGTGCGCTTCGACCACGACGAGGAAGGGTTCCTCGGGATGTTCGCGGCCACCCCGGCGACCGGCGACGGCCCGGAGCCCACGATCGTCGGGTACGGCGACACCCACGACCCGTACTACGAGGTCGGGCCGGGCGGCCGCATCCTGTTCAACACCGGCAGCGTCGGCAACGCCATGGACGACCCGACCCCGGTCTACGCCATCGTCGAGGGGGTGCTCGACTCCGAGGCGCCGGCTCCGTTCTCGGTGCAGTTCGTCCGGGTGCCGTACGACGTCGAGGCCGAGATCGCGGTGGCCACCCGGGTGGGGATGCCGGAGCTGGCGGGGTACGTCTCCGAGCTGCGGGACGGGGTGTATCGCGGGGCCATGCACGATCCGGCGCTGGTCCGCTACCACCGTCGTTCCGGTCCGGCGTGATGGCCGCCGCCCCGGCCCTCGCCGAGCTGCTCGACTGGGCGACCGACCACCTGGAAGCCGACCTGTCGGTGCCGGCCCTGGCCGCGCGGGCCGGGATGCCGTTGCGGACGTTCATCCGGCACTTCACCGAGGCGACCGGGGTCACCCCGGCGGTCTGGGTGCTGGAGCAGCGGGTGCGCCGGGCCGAGCAACTGCTGGAACGGGCCGACGCCACGATCGCGTCGGTGGCGCTGCGGTGCGGGTTCGGCAGCGCGGACACCCTGCGGCGGCATTTCCGCCGGGCGCGCGGGGTGAGCCCGGACGCGTACCGGGCGGCGTTCCGCACCTGACCGGTCACCGGCGTTGTGCTCACGCGTCCGGCTGACACGCCGCTGACCGAGGCAAACTCCCGCGGGATCGCTCTCGTTTCACGGCCCGGAAGTTCATCCCGGTTAGCGTCCCGAACCGGGATCAACCGAGAGGGACGAGCACCATGCGGGTAGTGGAGATCAAGGAATTCGGCGGTCCGGAGGGCCTGACGGTCGTCGACCGTCCCGACCCGGTGGCCGCCGCGGGCCAGGTGGTGATCGCCAGCGAGGCGATCGGCGTCGGCGGCGTCGACGTGATGATCCGCCGGGGCGCCTACGCGGCCTACGGCTTCCGCGCCGGCTTCGTCCCGGGCAGCGAGGTGGCCGGCACGGTGACCGCGACCGGCGACGGTGTCGACCCCGGCCTGGTCGGGCAGCGGGTGTGGGCGTTCACCGGCACCGGCGGCGCCTACGCCGACCAGGCGGTGGCGGCGATCGGCGAGGTGGTGCCGCTGCCGCGCGATCTCTCCGCGGTCGACGCGGTGACGCTGGGCAGCGCCGGGATCGTCGCTCACTTCGGCCTGGCACACGCGCACTTCGCGCCGGGCGAGTCGGTGCTGGTCCGCGGCGCGTCCGGCAGCATCGGGATCATGACGGTCCAGCTGGCGGCCCGGGCGGGAGCGGCCGTGGTGGCGGTGACCACGTCGTCCCCGGACCGCGGGCGTCGTCTGCGCGAGCTCGGCGCCACGCAGGTCCTGGGCCGTTCCGGCAGCGTGTCGGACGGCTCGGGCTATGACGTGATCATCGACGTGGTCGCGGGTGCGGACCTGCCGTCGTTCTTCGACCGGCTGAACCCCGGCGGGCGCCTGGTGGCGGTCGGTGCGGTCGGTGGCCAGCCGCCGGCCGACTTCGGCGCCCGGCTGATGGCCGCCTTCCAGAAGTCGATGTCGTTCGCGACGTTCAGTGCGGCGACGGTGCCCGAAAATGATCGCCGCAGGGTGCGTGCGGAGCAGTTCGCGGCCGCGGCGCGGGGCGAGCTGCGAACCGTGGTGCACGAGGTGTTGCCGCTGACCTCGGCCGGGCTGGCCCACCGAGCCATGGACGCCGGCACGGTCTTCGGCCGCATCGTCCTGACCCCCTGAAGCCGGCCCTGGTGGATAGCCGCCGGGTGAAGCTCAGAGGCGTCGGGCGGGCCAGGGGCGGCGGGGGCACGCGTGGCGCGGCGGCGGGGGCGGCGGGCGCGCGGTGGGTGTCGGTGGGCGGTGGGCGGTGGGGGCACGCGGTCAGTGCCGGTGGGCGGTGGGGACACACGGTCAGTGCTGGTGGGGTGGTGGGGGCACGCGATCGGTGTCGGTGGGGCGGTGAGAGCAGGCGATCGGCCGAGTTCGGGGGCGGTGGCGGCACGCGATCAGGGTGTGAGTGCTTTTGCCGCCCCCAGGAGGGCGGCATCAGGACGCAATCCCGCAACGCGGACGGTCACCGCCCCACACCGGGGCCCGAACCGCGGCGCAGCACCTCCCGAGCCCGGCTGGTCGTCAGGGGTGCCTCCGGCACGCGGAGGCACCCCTGACGACCAGCCGGGGACCGGGAGGCGCGTTGCGGTCCGGGGTGGGCACGGGCGTCGCGTGGCTCCCACGGCTGGGGTCTTCCATAGCGGGGCCCCTCCCACGGCGGGCCCTCCCACGGTGGGGGCCCACACGGTGGGGGCCGCGGTGGGGCTGTCGCGTGGGCTCACGGTGTGGGGGTGGTGCTGGGAGGGGGTTACTGGACGGTGAGGTGGCCGGTGGTCAGGTGGAGGTGGCGGGTTATGCCGATCTCGGTGAGGAAGCGTTCGTCGTGGCTGACCACCACGAACGCTCCGCGGTAGGCGGCCAGTGCCGCCTCCAGCTGACCGACACTGTCCAGGTCGAGGTTGTTCGTCGGCTCGTCGAGCAGCAGCAACTGCGGTGCCGGCTCGGCGAACAGCACGCAGGCCAGGGTCGCCCGCAGCCGCTCGCCCCCGCTGAGCACCCGGACCGGCAGGTGCGCCCGGGCGCCCCGGAACAAGAACCTGGCCAGCAGGTTCATCCGTTCCGCGTCGGGCAGGGCGGGCGCCCAGGCCGTCAGGTTCTCGGCGACCGTCCGCTCCGGGTCCAGCAGGTCGAGACGTTGGGACAGATAGGCCACCCGGTGTGCCGCCGGCCGCTCGAGGATCATGCGGAGGAGGGTGGACTTGCCGGCGCCGTTCGGGCCGGTCAGCGCGATCCGCTCCGGACCGCGAATGATCAGATCCACGCCGGGGGAGGCGAAGACCGGCTTCCCGTCGTACGAAATCTGCAACCGCTCCCCGTGGAAGACCGTGCGTCCGGCAGGCACCGCGGTCCCCGGCAATTCCAGGGTGATCTTGTCGTCCTGGCGGGCGGCCCGGGACGCCTGGTCGAGCCGCGCCCGGGCCTCGCCGAGCCGGTCGGCCTGTGTGTCGGCGAGGCGGCCCGCGGAGACCTGCGCGTCGCGTTTCAGCCCGCCCGCCACGATCCGGGCCAGTCCGGCGTCGCCCAGGTTGCGGGCCGCCGTGGAGGCCCGCCGCGCGGAGCGTTCCCGGGCCTGCTGTGCCTCGCGCTTCTGCCGTTTGAGGTCCTGCTCGGCCGTGCGGACCTGCCGCTCGACCACGTCGCGTTCGGCGGTGCGGGCTTCCTCGTACGCGGTGAAGTTCCCGCCGTACCAGCGGATCCGGCCGTGCTCGAGCGCCGCGATCCGATCCATGCCGTCGAGGAGCGTCCGGTCGTGGCTGACCACCAGCAGCGTGCCGGACCAGCCGCGCAGCACCTCGGTCAGCCGGTCGCGGGCCGGGCCGTCGAGGTTGTTCGTCGGCTCGTCGAGCAGCAGCACGTCGGGTCGGCGCAGCAGCTGGCCGGCGAGGCCGAGGGAGATCACCTGGCCGCCGCTGAGCGTGCCGAGCGGCCGGTCCAGCCCGATGCCGGCGAGGCCGAGGCGGTCGAGTTCGGCGCGGGTGCGTTCCTCGATGTCCCAGTCGGTGCCGACGGCGCTGAAGTGCTCCTCGGCGGCGTCGCCGGACTCGATGGCGTGCAGCGCGGCGATGATCCGCTCGACGCCGAGCACCTCGGCCACGGTCTGGCCGGCGGCGAACGGCAGGTGCTGCGGCAGGTAGCCGAGCAGGCCCGCGACGGTGATGCCGCCGCCGGTCGGCCGCAGCTCACCGGCGATCAGGCGGAGCAGCGTGCTCTTGCCGGTGCCGTTGGCGGCGACCAGCCCGGTGCGGCCGGCCGGCACGGCGACGGTCAGGTCGTCGAAGACCGGGGTGTCATCCGGCCACGAAAAGGACAGACTGGTGCAAACGATGGACATGAGAAGACCTCAAGGGACGAAGGCGGGCACGACGGCATGGGCCACGCGGACAGCGCGTTCAGACGCGCGTCGGTGGCCGCAGCGGGGGATTCACCCCGAAATGTCGTCGTCCACGGACATGGTCGCCCCAATTCCTCGAACCGGAACCGATATTAGCCCGCCGAACGGCTGGTCCTCAGTGGAGTGGTGCACCGTTAGGCTGCCGCCATGCGGCTCGGTGTCAACCTTCCCCAGACCACCAGGTACGACCTGACGCGCGACGTCACCGAGTTCGCGAGGGCGGCCGAGGAGATCGGCTTCGACAGCCTCTGGGCCTATGAGCGGATCCTGGCACCGGAGGACACCAGCGGCGCACACGGCCTGTACGGCGTACCCGGCCTGCCGTGGCCGGAGAGCTACGCCCACACCACGGATGCCCTGGTCACCCTGACCCTGGCGGCCGCCGTGACCAGCCGGGTCGAGCTCGGCACCGGCGTGCTGATCCCCGGCCTGCACCTGCCGTTCCGGCTGGCCCGCAGCCTGGCCGCGCTGGACGCCGCGTCCGGTGGCCGGGTGCTCGCCGGGCTGGGCAGCGGCTGGTCGATCGACGAGTTCGAGGCCACCGCGCCCCGGCCGATCGCGGAGCGGGGCGCGGCCCTCGACGAGTTCCTGGACATCGCGGCGGCGACCTGGGGGCCGGACCCGGTCACCTACGACACCGGGACGTACCGCCTGGCGCCGAGCCGGGTCAACCCGAAACCGGCCCGGCGGGTGCCGGTCTACCTGGCCGGCGGCAACCGTACGGCGCTGGGCCGGATCGCCCGGCGCGCGGACGGCTGGCTGCCGACCGGCCTCCCGCCGCAGCGGGTCGGTGAGGTGCTGGCCGGGTTGCGGGCGCAGGCCGCCGAGGTGGGACGCGACCCGGCGGCGATCGGGTGCGTGTTCCAGCTGGGTTTGCGCAGCCTGAACGCGGTGCCGACGGCGGGCCGGGCGCCGTATTCCGGCAGCCCGGCACAGGTCGCCGAGGACATCGCGGCGCTGGCCGAGGTGGGCGTCGAGCACGTGTACGTGACGCTGTCGTCGGCCGCCCGGGACCTCGAGGAGCTGATCGGAGCCGCGAAGAGCCTGCACGCCGCAGTCCGCGGCGCCGGCCTCTGACCTGGGCGGATCAGCCGAGCGAGGTGGAACCGTGAACGTGGAACGAGCAGCCGGGGATGTCAGTTTTCGTCATGGCAAAAGCGTATGAAGACCATCGGCGAAGCGGTATACGTCGCCTGACGTATCTCAGCGTTCCGCGGGTACCAAATCGCGCAGTTGGGTGCGGGACGTGACACCGAGCTTGGGGTACGCCTTGTAGAGGTGCGTCGACACGGTACGCGCGGACAGGAACAGCATCCCGCCGATCTCCCGGTTCGTCAGGCCGGCCGCCGCGAGCCGGACCACCTCGCGCTCCTGCCCGGTCAGGCTCGCCCAGGCGGACGGCGCCGGCCCGGCCGCGACCACACCGGCGGCCCGCAGCTCGGCGATCGCCAGGTCGGCCCAGGGCCGGGCGCCGAGCCGCTCGAAACCGGTCAGCGCGGTCTGCAGCTCGGCGCGGGCGTCCTTCGCGCGCTGCTGCCGGCGCAGCCACGCGCCGTACTCGAGGTGGGCGCCGGCCAGCTCGAACGGCCACTGCGCCGCGTCCGGTCCGGCGGTGGCGGCGCGGTGGAACGGCTCGGCGTCGTCACCGGCGAGTTGCGCGCGGGCCCGGGCGAGCTGCAGCTGCTGGCGGGGACCGGAACCGATCAGCCGCCGGCCGGCCCGCTCCACCACCGGGCGCAGTTCGTCGACCAGGCCGGCCCGGACGCCGGTGGCGACGTAGTGGGCGAGCTCGCGGTACGAGGCGTGCGGGTGCAGGGGCTCGCCGTCCGCGTCAAAAAGGGATCGGACCGCGGCCCAGGCGCCTTGCGCGTCCCGCTCGGCGAACGCCAGATACGACCGGGTCACCTGGCTGATGATCTCCAGTACCAGGAACTCGCCGGTCTCCAGGGCGGGCAGGCCCGCGCCGCACATCGCCCGGCCGGCCTCGACCTGCCCGCGCACGGCGGCGACCCGGGCCCGCAGTTCGAGGCCGTGCTCGCCGGCGAACGCGTGCCGTTCCGCGGCGGCCAGGTCGACCAGCAGCCGGCCGGACTGGTCGGCGGCGTCCAGGTCACCGACGTCGAGCTGCAGGTGGGCGAGGGTCATCAGCGAGTTGGCCATGTTCGCCGGTGCGCCGGTGCGGTAGAGCTCGACGGCCCGGCCCAGGCGCATCAGCGCGGTGCGCGGCTCGTCGTAGAGCCAGGCGGCCGCGCCGAGCATCATCTCCTGTGCGGCGACGCCGGCCGGGGCGCCGTCCAGGACCGGCGCGGTGCGCACCAGCTCGAGGACCTCGGCCGACCGGGTGAGCGGGTCGAGCTGGACGCTGATCCAGGCCCGGGACGCGGCGTTGATCTCCTGGAACGCGCTGTCCGGTGTCTGCGGCACCCGGTCGTATCGGTCGAACCAGTGCCGGACCAGTTCGGTGTCCGACCCGCGCCGGTAGGCGAGCGCGGCCAGGGTGGTCAGCGTGGTCCAGCCCCAGTTCGGGTCCTCGTCGAGCAGCAGTTCCAGGGCGTCCAGCAGCGCGGCCCAGGCGTCGCGCTGCCGGGCGGTCTGCGACATCGCGTAGGCCAGCGCGTGGCTGGCCACCGCGCGGGTGGACCGGTCGGCCGAGCCGGTGCGCAACGGCCCGGCCAGCCGGGTGATCCACTCGAAGAACCCGCCGGAGGCGGCCATCCAGGACGCGCCCAGGGTCCGTTTCTCCCGGTCGGCCGGCGACGGGCTCAGGTCGGCCGCCTTGATCAGGGAGCGGACCGCCTCGGCGTACGCGCCCCGCCGGTACGCCCGGTCGGCGGCCTCCTCCAGGGCGGTGGCGACGTCCTCGTCCGCGACGACGGTGGCCTCGGCCAGGTGCCAGACCCGCCGGTCCGGGTCGTCGTCGTGTGCCGCGGCGAGCTGCCGGTGCACCCGGGCCCGGTCCGCGCCGGCGCCCAGGGTGTAGGCCGCCGACCGGGCCAGCGGGTGCCGGAACTGCACCCGGTGCCCGGCGATCGACACCAGCCCGGCCGCCTCGGCCGGCGCGAGCGCGAGCAGCAGGGCGCCGGGCTCGGTCACCCGCCCGGCCGTCCGCAGATCGCCGTCACCCGCCGCGACCAGCAGCAACGCCTGCCGGGTCGGCTCGGGCAGCAGCCGCAGCCGGGCCGCGAAGGCCAGCTCGACACTAGTCGGCACGGCACTGTCGGGGGCCGCCGCGTGACCGAGTTCGGGCAGGGCGCTGTTGGTGGCCGCCGCGTGACCGAGTTCGAGCAGGGCGAGGGGGTTGCCGGCGGCCCGGGACAGCACCCGGGACAGGTCGGCGCCGCTCACCGGCACGCCGGCCTCGTGCAGCAGCCGGATCGCGTCCGGGTCGCTCAGCGGGGCGAGCCGCACCGGCGGCAGGTCGGCCAGGGCCTCCGGGATCTCGTCGTCCCGGCACGCCGCCAGCAGTGCCAGCCCACCCCCGCGCAGCCGCCCGGCGACGAACCCGAGCACGGACAGTGACGTCTCGTCACACCACTGGGCGTCGTCGATGATGATCAGAACCGGTCGTTCGGCGGTGGCCGCTTCGAGCCAGCCGAGCACGTCGAGACGCAGCCGCAACGGATGCGGCGACGCGCCACCGGCCGGTGCCAGGCTCGCCAGCAGCCGCGGCGACCCGGCCAGCAAGCCGGCCAGCAAGCCGAAGGGCAGATGCCGATCGCTGCGGGCCCCGGTCGCGGTCAGCACCAGATCGCCCCGAGCCAGGGCATTTTTTCGTACGGCGGTGATCACCGCCGTCTTGCCCGCGCCGGGCAGCCCGGTGATCAGGGCACCGGCGTCCGGCCCCCGGCAGAGACTCCCGACCCGGTCCAGGGTCTCCGCGCGGCCGACGAGCACTGCGCCATCCTAGGTACCGGGCCGGTGACCTGCCTGTCGACATGAACACATGCACACTCGTCCACCCCTTCATCCGCGTGAGGCGCTCGCCCGTTTCCCCAGGAGGAGGCGGTAGTTTGTGACGCGGCCCGAGGACGATGAGGGAGCCGTTTGTGAGTACGACGACCACGACGAACACGCCGGACAGCAAGAAATCCGCGGACGACGCCGACAAGGGCATCCGGCTCGGTTCACTGGAAGTGCTGGCCGTGCTGCTCGTGCTGCTGGTGCTGGCCCGGAGCCACCTGGCCGGGCTGCTCGCGAGCCCGGGGATGCAGACCTGGGCGACGGTGTTCGTGTCGGTGCTGGTCCAGGCGGTGCCGTTCCTGGTGTTCGGGGTGGTGCTGTCCGCGGTGATCGCGGTGTTCGTCCCCCGGAGTTTCTGGGCGAAGGCCCTGCCGAGCCATCCCGCCCTGGCGGTGCCCGCGGCCGGCCTGGCCGGCGTCATCCTGCCCGGCTGCGAGTGCGGCAGCGTGCCGATCGCCGGATCCCTGATCCGCCGCGGTGTCACCCCGGCCGCGGCCCTGGCGTTCCTGCTCGCCGCCCCGGCGATCAACCCGATCGTGCTGACCGCCACCGTGATCGCGTTTCCCGGTGAGCCGCAGATGGCGATCGCCCGCGGGGTGGCCAGCCTGGTCGTCGCGGTCGCGATGGGCTGGCTGTGGCTGCGGCTCGGCAAGACCGAGTGGATCCGGCTGCCGCACCGGCCCGACCTCGACGACGCGTCGAAGGCGAAGGCGTTCTGGGCGGCCTGCCGGCACGACATCATGCACGCCGGTGGTTTCCTGGTGGTGGGCGCGGCCGCGGCCGCCACCATCAACGTGGTGATCCCGGCCGCCTGGCTGCAGAGCCTGGCCGCCGACCCGGTGATCTCGGTGATCGCGCTGGCCACCCTGGCCGTGCTGCTGTCGATCTGCAGCGAGGCGGACGCGTTCGTGGCGGCCTCGCTGTCCCAGTTCTCGCTGACCTCGCGGCTGGTCTTCCTGGTCGTCGGCCCGATGGTCGACCTGAAGCTGATCTCGATGCAGACCGGTGTCTTCGGCCGCCGCTTCGCGATGCGCTTCGCCCCGGCCACGTTCGTCGCCGCCGTCCTGGTCGGCACCGCGTTCGGGGCGGTCCTGCTGTGAGCCGGATGGCGCAAGCGGTGATCATGCTGTTGTTCGGCGGCGCGATCATCAAGGCGACGATCACCGACGTCTTCCTCCGCTATGTCAAAGAAGGCCTGCGGCCTTTCCTCTTGGTGGCCGGCATCCTGTTGGTCGCGGCCGCTTTGATGACCATGTGGTACGACCTCCGCGCCGGCCGTCAGGCGCCGTCGGCGTCGTCATCTCCGGACGGCCCGGAGCCGTCGGCCGATCCGCACGACGAGCACGACGACGGGCACGGTCACGGGCATCACGAGCCGCGGGTCGGCTGGCTGCTCCTGCTGCCGGTGCTGGGCCTGCTGCTGATCTCGCCGCCGGCGCTGGGCTCGTTCGCGGCCGGCCAGGCGGGCAGTGTCGGCCTGTCGGCGGCCTCCGACTATCCGCCGCTGCCGGACGGCGACCCGATCGAGGTCAGCCTGCTCGACTACGCGTCCCGCGCGGTCTTCGACAGTGGCCGCAGCCTGACCGGCCGGAACGTGAAGCTGACCGGTTTCATCACACCCGGCCCGGACGGCAAACCCATGATCGCCCGGATGGTGCTGACCTGCTGCGCCGCCGACGGCCGGCCGATCAAAATCGGGATGGCCGGCGTGCCGATCGACGCGCCCGCGGACGCCTGGGTCGAGGTGGTCGGCGTCTACAGCAGCCAGATCGGCACCGACCCGGTGAACCAGGCGCAGGTCGCCTACGTCGACGTCACGTCCTGGCAGGAGATCGACGAGCCCAAACAGCCCTACGCCTGAGAACCCGGCCGGTGCCCAGGGGTGCCCTCACGGCCCCGGAGGCACCCCTGGGCACCAGCCGGGACCGCGACCGCGCCGGACCTTCGGCGCACGTGCGGTTTTCGGCTGGTGCCCAGGGGTGTGTCGCGGGCTCGGAGACACCCCTGGGCGCCAGCCGGGTGGGGTGGGGGTGGGGTGGCCGTGCGCACACGCGGACGTCGCCCGGAGGGCTTCGTGTCATGGACGCGTAGCGGCCAGCGAAGCCCGCAGGGTCCCGGCGGGAGCGGCGATCTGTACCCCGGCGGACGCACGACATCATGAATTTGATCTTGAGGGTTTGCCCGCGATCAGATGGTGCGCAGGTCCAGGCTGTTGCGGACGAACGAGGACTGGTCGCCGGTGGACCACCAGAGCACCCCGCCGCGGTAGGAGATGTTGCCCGCGTCCGGGCTCACCAGCACGGTCCTGCGGGTCTTCAGGTCGTGGATCAGCAGCTCCTGGTTGCCGCTCAGGTCGGACTGCGGGCCGACCCGGGCCAGGACCTCGAACCGGTCCAGCACCGCCACGTCGGCGATCGCCGTCTCGAACGTGCCCTCGGCGACCTTGCGCCGGGCCGAGCCGTCCGGGTGGGACAGGTCGATCCGGGCGTAGCCGTCGGTATTCAGCGAGACCATCTGGCACCACGACGGGCTGCACGCGGCCACCGTGCGATCCGCGGTGGGCACCGCGACGGTCTGACCGGTGGCCAGGTTGCGCAGCGTGGTGGCCCCGCGCGCGGCGGTCTGCCCGTCGACCGCCCACGGCCACGCGGACAGCGCCCAGGTGCCCGGCTCGCTGGTCACCGTGACCTTGCCGCCGGTCAGCGGGATCGAGCGGAACTCGGTGCGGTCGCCGGCCGCGCTGGCCGCCCAGTGCAGGCGGCCGCCTTCGACGACCAGGTCGTACTGCGAGTCGTAGAACTGCATCGCGCCGACGTCGGTGGTGAGCAGACGGGCCCTCGGTGTCCCGGTGATGCCGCCGGTCCACAGCTCCGGCTTGCCGCGCACGCTCTCCACCCAGATCAGGGTGTTCGCCGAGCTGGTCAGCGCGGCGAACGGCGCGCGGTGCTCGGCGGGGACCTTGCGCAGCTCACGGACGGTGCCGTCGGCCTGCCGGACGATCAGCCGCAGCGTGCGGGCGTCCGCGCTCTGCACCGTGCCGGCTGAGGTGTGCGCGTCGAGGAACAGCCCGGGGGAGTACTCGCTGCCGTCCGGCAGTTTGGACGGGATGCTGCCGCGCTGCGCGGTCGGCCAGGTCGCGCCGAGCGGGAGCGGCTGCGGCTCGCCGGACTGCGCGGGCGCGCCGAAGAGCAACGCGGCGCCGGCGGCGAGCGCGACACCGAGGGCGATCAGCGGGCGGAGGGGGCGGACGGGCACCCGGCGATGCTAGCGCGGGGTCAGCCATCCGCCTGGCCGTCATCATGTCCCGGGAATGCCAGATCAAAATCAAGGTCTTTTGTCGTGCGTCCGCCGGGGTACAGATCGCCGCTCCCGCCGGGACCCTGCGAGCTTCGCTGGCCGCTACGCGTCCAGAACGCGAAGCTCTCCGGGCGGCGTCCGTGGTGGGTCATGGTCACCCCGAGGTCAAACCCTAGCCCCGGCCGAGGGCGAAGCTTCCGGCCCCATCCGCCGCCGGATAGCTCTCCGGTCAGTCGCCCTTGACGTTGACCAGCTGGCGGAGGGTGTGGCGGATCGAGACCAGGTCGGCGGCGTCCCGCATGACCACGTCGATCGGCTTGTAGGCCTGCGGGATCTCGTCGAGGAAGGCGTCCGTGTCGCGGAACTCGATGCCCTTCATGGCCGTGCGCAGCTGCTCCCGGGTGAAGGTCTTACGGGCCTTCGTCCGGGAGAAAGCGCGGCCCGCGCCGTGCGGCGACGAGTTCAGCGCCATGCCGTTGCCCTTGCCGACCACCACGTAGGACGCGTCGCCCATCGAGCCGGGGATCAGGCCGGGCACACCTCGGGCGGCGTTGATCGCGCCCTTGCGGGACAGCCACACCTGCTCGCCGAAGTGGGTCTCCTGCTCGGTGTAGTTGTGGTGGCACTGGACCCGTTCGCGTTCCTGGACCGGGCCGCCGACGAAGCGGCCGAAGCACTCGATCACACGGTCCATCATCTCGTCGCGGTTGGCGAGCGCGAAGTTCTGTGCCCAGCGCAGCTCCCGCAGGTACGCGTCGAACTCCGCGGTGCCCTCCTCGAGGTACGCCAGGTCCCGGTCCGGCAGGGTGATCCCGCGCCGGGTGATCAGCTCCTGGGCCACCCGGATGTGGTGGGCGGCGATCTTGTTGCCGACGCCGCGCGAGCCGGAGTGCAGGAACAGCCACACCCGGCCGTTCTCGTCGTGGCACACCTCGATGAAGTGGTTGCCGCTGCCCAGCGTGCCGAGCTGCAGATCCCAGTTCTTCGCGTAGCTCGCCGGGTCGAAACCGGCCCGCTCGGCCTCGGCGGCGAGCCGCTCCACCCGCACCCGCGCCGACGCGGTCAGCGCGGTGTTGTAGGAGCCGGCCGATAACGGCACGGCCCGCTCGATCGACGTGCGCAGCCCGGTCAGCCCCGGGCGCAGCTCGTCGCGGTGGTACTGGGTGCGCACGGCGGCCATGCCGCAGCCGATGTCCACACCGACGGCGGCCGGGATCAGCGCGCCGCGGGTGGGGATCACCGACCCGACGGTGGCGCCCTTGCCCAGGTGGGCGTCCGGCATCAGGGCGATGTGCGGGTGGATGAACGGCAGCCGGGACGCCTTCTCCGCCTGCTGAAGGGTCTCGTCCTCGATGAGACTGGCCCAATTGATCAGACGCTCGTTGATCTGCTGCACAGCGCAGATCATGCCGGGGGCGGTGTCGCCTCCTCCACCGTTTTACCGGTCAGGATCTCCTCCAGGTGGGTGACCTGCAGCAGCATCCGCACCATCGGGCCGAAGTCGCGCAGCTGGAACGTCACCCCGCGGGCCAGCGCGGCCTTGCGGGTCGCGACGAACACGCCGAGCCCGGTCGAGTCGAGGAAGGACACCTTGTGCAGGTCGACCTCCAGGTGCTTGAAGTCGGCGGTCGCCACCGCCTGCCGCAGGATCTGGCGCAGCGAGCTGGCACTGTCCGCGTCGATGTCACCCTCGGGCACGATGATGACCCGGTCGTCGAGCCGTTCGATCGAGCAGGCGAATTCCATGGTCGTGTCTCCCTGTCGCGGTGTCCGGCGGGCCGCACCGATGCCGAAGCGGTCCCCGATGGCCCGCGCCGATTCCCAGAATCTATCCACACCAAACGAGGTCTGTGTCACACGAAGAGGTGGCATCCGGGCCTGAACTGCGACGCATCATACTTTCGGCTAGCGCTGGCTCGGCCGCGCGGCTAGGGTCTTGACATCGGTCAAACAGGGTGCCGAGAAGAACCGTCCAGGTGTGCGACAGGGCATCGGGGTTCGTCTCTCGCGCCTCCGGTCCGCGAGTGTCTGACCTCCGCCCGGTGAAGGGAGAGTCCATGCGCTCGTCAGCAAGCGTGGTCGACATCGACGAGACGGACGATCCCGCCTCGATGGACCTGGTCTCCGCGCTGGCCGCGATGCCCGCCGGCCCGGCCCGGACGTCGGCCCGGCAGGAGGCGATCGCCGCGTGGCTGCCGATGGCCCGGCGGCTGGCCCGCCGGTACGCCAGCCGTGGCGAGGACCTGGACGACCTCACCCAGGTCGCCACGGTCGGACTGATCAAGGCGGTCGACGGGTTCGCGCCGGACCGCGGCACCGACTTCGCCGGCTACGCGATCCCGACCATCCTGGGCGAGCTCAAGCGGCACTTCCGGGACCGGATGTGGAACATCCGGGTGCCCCGCCGGCTGCAGGAACTGAACATGGCGATCAACAGGGCGCGCGGCCAGCTGGTGCAGACGCTCGGCCGGACCCCGACGGTCGCCGACATCGCCCAGCACCTGGGCATCGGCGAGGAAGAGGTGATCGAGGGCCTGGAGGGCGCGCACGCCTACCGCCCCGCCTCGCTCTCCACCCCGATCAGCACCGACGGGGACGCCACCCTCGGCGACACCCTGGGCACCGCCGAGCCCGGGTACCGGGAGACCGAGCTGCACCTGTCCCTGGGCGCCGCGATGACCTGCCTGGACGAGCGGGAACGGCAGATCGTCGCGCTGCGGTTCTTCGGTCACCTGACCCAGAGCGAGATCGGCGCGAAGATCGGTGTGTCCCAGATGCACGTCTCCCGGCTGCTCACCCAGGCCCTGGCGAAGCTACGCGTGCGGTTGAGCAACTAAAGTACGGCCGCTCGCCGCCGATCGTCGCCCCGTGCAGGATATTCACGCAGTGCTCGACCAGCGCGCGATCACCCCGGTGTTCCAGCCGCTTGTCGATCTGACCTTCGGCCGGGTCATCGGGTACGAGGCGCTGAGCCGAGGCCCCGCCGGTACGCCGTGGCGCGAGCCGATGGCGCTGTTCGCGGCCGCCCGCAAGGTCGGCCGGGACGCGGAACTCGACTGGATCTGCCGGGCGAACGCGTACCGGGAGGCGATGCGGGCCGGGTTCGGGCGTGAGCTGAACCTGTTCGTCAACATGGAGCCGACCGCGTGGCGCGCCGAGTGCCCGGCCGACCTGACCCCGATCGTCGACCAGGCCCGGAACCGGCTGCGGGTGGTCACCGAGATGACCGAGCGGGCCATCGCCGACGACCCGGCGTCTCTGCTCGCGGCGACCGCCAACTGCCGGGAGAACGGCTGGGGGGTGGCGCTCGACGACGTCGGGGCCGACCCGATGTCGCTGGCGCTGATGCCGTTCGTGCACCCCGACGTGGTCAAGCTGGACATGCAGCTGCTGCAGGCGCCGGGCGACCAGAACACCGCCCGGGTGGTGGCCGCGGTCGCCGCGTACGCCGAGGCGAGCGGGGCGCTCGTGCTGGCCGAGGGGGTGGAGACCGCCGAGCAGATGGCGGTGGCGCGGAGCATGGGCGCGACCATCGGGCAGGGCTGGCACCTCGGCCGTCCCGGGCCGCTGCCCGAGGAGCTGCCGGAGGCGAGCGCGTTGCCGCTGGTGCGCCGGTCGCCGGGGGACGCGCGGACACCGTTCGACATCGTGGCGGCCGAGCGGCCGGTCACCCGTACGTCGAAATCGCAGCTCATGCCGATGAGCCGGCACCTGGAAGCGCTGGCCGGCACCGGCCCGGAGCCGCCGGTCCTGCTCGCCTGCTTCCAGAACGCCCGGCACTTCACCCCGGCCACCGCGCGGCGGTTCACCCGGATCGCGGCGCACAGCCCGTTCGTCGCAGCGGTCGGCACCGGGCTGGGTGACGAGCCGGCGCCGGGCGTCCGGGGCGCGCACCTGCCCGCCGCGGACAACCTGCGCGACGAGTGGAACGTCATCGTGGTCGGCCCGCACCGGGCGGCCGCGCTCGTCGCCCGCGACCTCGGTGACACCGGCCCGGAGGCGGACCGCCTCTTCGACTTCGCCCTCACCCACGACCGCCGGCTGGTGGTCGCGGCGGCCCGCGCGATGCTGCACCGCCTGGCGCCGGTGTCCTGATCCCTACCGGCACGATCGGGCATCGGCGCGGTAACCGGCAGGGGATACCCTTGCTGCGGTGAAAGGGGACGTGATGGTCGACACGACCCTCGAGGGCCTGAGCGCGGTCGGTGACGCGACGACCGGCTTCGACCATCCCGGTCTGCTGTACCACGATCGTGACGACTACCTCGGCGGCGCCCGCGCGTTCGCCCGCGCTGCGGTGGCGGCCGGTGGGCCGGTGCTGGTCGCCGTGCCCGGGCCGAACCTGGCCGCGCTGCGGGACGCACTGAGCGATCTCGGCGACGCGGTCCACTACGCCGACATGGCGGTGGCCGGCCGCAACCCCGGCCGGATCATCCCCGGGGTGCTGCTCGCGTTCGCGGCCGCGCACCCCGGACGACGGGTTTCGATCATCGGCGAGCCGGTCTGGCCGGGTCGCACCGCGATGGAGTACCCCGCCTGCGGCCAGCACGAGGCCCTGATCAACGCGGTGTTCGCCGGCCGGGACGCCGCGATCCTCTGCCCGTACGACGCCGCCCTGCTCGACCAGGACCGGATCGACGACGTGTGGCGCACCCACCCGTGGATGATCGGCGCCGACGGCCGCCGGCCCAGCCCCTGGTTCGCCGGCGCGTTCGCCGCCGCCGACCGGTTCAACCAGCCGCTCCCGCCGGTGCCTTCCGAAGCGGCGACCCTGGCCTACGTGGTGATCGCCGAGTTGTCCCGGGTCCGCGCGTTCACGGCGGGGCAGGCGCGGTCCGCGGGGCTCACCGTGGACCAGACCGAGGATCTGATCGTCGCGGTCAACGAGCTGGCCGAGAACACCATCCGGCACACCCCGGCCGGCGGCACGGTGTCGTTCTGGACCGAGCCGGGCCACCTGGTCTGCCAGGTCGACGACGCCGGCCACCTGGTCAACCCGTTGGCCGGCCGGATCCCGCCGGCCGTCACCAGCGAGGGCGGCCGCGGTCTGCTCCTGGTCAACCAGCTGTGCGACCTGGTCCGCATCCACACCCGCCCGACGGGCACCACCATCCGCATGCACATGACCCGCACCCCCTGAAACCCCTTTTGTGTACGCACCCCGAGCCCCCGCCTCGCCGGCGCCCAGCCGGCGGAGCGCGAGCGCGGCCGGTCCCGCGGCGACGCCGTGCCGCGGTTCCGGGATCGGCTGGTTCTCAGGGGTGTCTCGCGGGGGTTGAGGCACCCCTGAGCACCAGCCGGCCGGGCCGTGGGCGCGGCTGGGTGTTGGGTGGGGTGGGGGGTCGCGGGGGGTGACCGGGACCACCCACGGGCGTCGCCCCGGAGGGCTTCGCGTTCTGGACGCGTAGCGGCCAGCGGAGCCCGCAGGGGTCCCGGCGGGAGCGGCGGTCTGTACCCCAGCGGACGCACGACATCGATCTTCTGAATTTGATCTTGATTTTCGGGGTGGGGGAGTAAACGCGATCCTGCGGGGCATCCGGGCGGTATGCGAGCGCTGACATGGCAAGGCACCGGCAAGGTCTCCGTCGAGACCGTGGCAGACCCGAAGATCCAGGAACCGACCGACGCGATCGTGCGGATCACGTCGACCGCGATCTGCGGGTCCGATCTGCACCTCTACGACGTGCTCGGGATGTACCTCGACAAGGGCGACGTGCTCGGGCACGAACCGATGGGGATCGTCGAGGAGGTCGGACCGGAGGTCACGCACATCAAGCCGGGTGACCGGGTGGTGGTGCCGTTCAACATCTCGTGCGGGCACTGCTGGATGTGCACGCGCGGCTTCTTCGCGCAGTGTGAGACGACCCAGGTGACCGCGGAGGGCAAGGGTGCGTCGCTGTTCGGCTACACCAAGCTCTACGGCCAGGTGCCCGGCGGGCAGGCCGAATACCTGCGGGTGCCGCAGGCGCAGTTCGGGCCGATCAAGGTGCCGGACGGGCATCCGGACGAGCGCTACCTGTTCCTCTCCGACGTGCTGACCACGTCGTGGCAGGCGGCGAAATATGCGGACATCTCCCGGGGCGACACCGTGCTGGTCACCGGGCTCGGGCCGATCGGGCAGATGTCCGCCCGGATCGCGCTGCACCTCGGCGCGGGCCGGGTGATCGCGGTCGACAACGTGCCGGAGCGGCTCGCCATGGCGCAGCGGCACGGCATCGAGGTGCTCAACACCGACAGCATCGACGACATCCCGGCGGCCGTGCTGCAGCTGACCCAGGGGCGCGGCGCGGACAGTGTGATCGAGGCGGTCGGCATGGAGGCGCACGGGTCGCCGCTGCAGGCCGCGGCCATGAAAGCGGCCGGGATGCTGCCCGACGCGCTGGCCCGCAAGGCCACCGAGGCGATCGGCATCGACCGGATGGCCGCGCTGACCACCGCGTTCGCCTCGGTCCGCCGGGCCGGCACGGTCTCGATCATCGGGGTGTACGGCGGGAACGCCGACCCGATGCCGATGATGGACCTCTTCGACAAGGGTCTGACGCTGCGGATGGGGCAGGCGCACGTGAAGCGCTGGGTGGACGACATCATGCCGCTGCTCACCGGCGATGCCGACCCGCTCGGCGTGGACGACCTGGTCACCCATCGGATCCCGTTGGAGGACGCGCCGCGCGGGTACGACATCTTCAAGCAGAAGCAGGACGGCTGCATCAAGGTCGTCCTGAAACCCTGAGCCAGCAGCCCCTTCAGCGGGTCCTTCGGCGGCGGGTCCTTCAGCGGGTCCGGAGGTAGATGACGGCGATCACGACCAGGACGATCGCGGTGATGTTGAAGGCGTGGACGGTCTTGAAGCCGGCCGACTTCTGCTGGCCGGCCGGGCCGAGCGAGCCCTTGGCGAAGGTGACCGACGGGGCCATGTACTCCATCGAGACGCCCTGCTCGGCGATGACCAGGTCGACCGAGGCGCGGCCGGCGCGGCGGGGGAACACGTACGGGACCCAGACCTCGACGCGGTGCGGGCCGGGCGGGACGTCGAACAGGTACTGGCCCCAGTCCGGGACCTGGTGATCGATGCCGTCGATCACCAGCTTGGGCTTGGTGACGTTGTAGAGGAAGGCACCGGCGGGGTGCCGCAGGTCGATTGCCAGACCGGCCATTCGGGTCGCTCACAGGTCTCGGTGGGGAGAGGTGTGAGCACTCTAGACGAGCGTCGGCGGCACGGAAAAGACCGGCCGTTCGGATAGGGCGAGCCGTCCGGGCGACCCTGGCGGGAGATCCACGCCGATATGATCAACGGGTATCGTGGCCGAGCTCGGCGCCCGTGCCGCCACGTCGATCCACGCCTGCCGGAAAGGTGCTCCGACGGTGACGGCCCGAAGCCCGGCGACGAACACGAGGTCCGCAAGCTACTCGGACGCTAACGTTCAATCCCGCCGCGCGTGGGCCGATGGGGTCGCTGTGACCGATCCGCCCGTGGTGCCGCCCTGGCGGCTGACCAGGACCCTCGCCGTCGCCGGCGGGCTGGTGCTGGTCGGCGCGCTGTGGTTCTGCGTCGGTCTGACGCACCACACCCCGCCGGTGTTCGGCTGGCTGCCGCTGGCGGTCGCGGTGCCGGTCGCCACGGCCACCTCCTGGCGGGCCGCGGCCGAGGGCCGGACCATGTGGCGGTACGTGTCCGCCGGCATCCTGCTGATCGGCGTGGCCGCCGGGAGCAACGCGTACGACTACTTCGTCGGCAAGCTCGAGGGCCAGCACATCAGCGGCCGGACCGCCGGGATCTACATCGCCGGCCTGCTCGCCATGCTGGTCGGCCTGATGCGCATCCCGGGCGCCCGCCGCTCGCGGATCGAGTGGCTGCGGTTCGGGTTGGACATCGCCACCGTGATCGTCACCGTGCTGACCTTCTGCTGGCACCTGGTCTACCCGCGCTGGCACAGCTGGCTCAGCGACAGCGTGGCCGGCGCGATCACCATCCTGATCGTGGTGGCGGCCGGTTTCATCTGCGTCTTCGCGTTCATCAAGGTGGCCTTCACCGGCACCGGGCTGATCGACCGGCGGGCGCTGCACCTGCTGGCGCTGACCGGCGCGGTCGGCGCGGGCGGCGGGTCGCTGGCGCCGCTGATCGCCGACAAGCCGTATCTCAACACCGCGCACGTGCTGCTGCCGACCACCAGCATGTTCCTGTGCTTCGCCGCGGACCGGCAGCTGCGGGCCACCCGCGCCGGTCGGCCCGTGCCGCGCCCGATCACCCGGCGGCTGAGCGTGATGCCGTACGCGGCGGTGCTGGCCACCGGTGGGCTGTTGCTGTTCAGCGCGATGACGCACACCGCCGACCTGGTCGCCATCGCGGCCGCCTCGGTGATCGTGACGGTGCTTGTCGCCGGGCGGCAGATGGTCGCGCTGCGGGACAACAAGCTGCTGCTCGACGACCTGGACGCGCGTCAGCAGGAGCTGGCCCATCAGGCGGCGCACGACGTGCTGACCGGGCTGCCGAACCGTGCCGTGCTGGTCCGGGAGATCACCGCGGCGCTGGCGGCCGGCCCGGCCGGGGTCAGCGTGGCGTTGATCGACCTCGACGACTTCAAGTCGATCAACGATGATCTCGGGCACGCCGTCGGCGACGCGCTGCTGATCTCGGTGGCCGACCGGATCGCGGCCCAGCTGCCCGCCGACGCGACGGTGGCCCGGCTCGGCGGCGACGAGTACGCGCTGCTGCTGCGCGACGGCGACCACGTCGCGATCCTGGACGCGATCGCCGCCCGGCTGCGCCTCCCGGTCCGGGCCGCCGGTCACGAGCTGGTGGTCGAGGCGAGTTTCGGGCTGGCGCCGGCCCGGCCCGGCGACACCGCCGACGAGCTGCTGCGCCGCGCCGACGTGGCGATGTACGAGGCGAAGGGGCAGGGCAAGGGCCGCCAGGTGGCGTACACCGCGGCGATGGACCAGCGCACCGCGGAGCAGTCCCGGCTCGCCGCCGACCTGCGGATCGCGCTCGACACCGAGCAGCTGTACCTGCTCTACCAGCCGATCGTCGCGATACCGAGCGGCGAGCTCTACGGGGTGGAGGCGCTGGTCCGCTGGACGCATCCGGAACGGGGCCCGGTCGGGCCGGCCGTGTTCATCCCGGCCGCCGAACGTACCGGCCTGATCGTGCCGCTGGGCGCGTGGATCCTGCAGGAGGCGTGCGAGCAGGCGGTCCGGTGGCTCGAGGAGCTGGGCGACGCCGCTCCGCGGACGGTGACCGTGAACGTGTCCGCCCGGCAGCTGCGCGAGGCCGGGTTCGCCGGGGAGGTGGAGGCGGTGCTGAGGCGTACCGGGCTGCCGGCGTACGTGCTGACCGTGGAGGTGACCGAGACCGCGGTGTTCGACGGCGGGACGGCGCTGACCGAGCTGCACGCGATCGCCGCGCTGGGTGTCAACATCGCGCTCGACGACTTCGGCACCGGGCACTCGTCGCTCGGGCTGCTGCGGACCTGCCCGGCCGACATCCTCAAGGTCGACAAGTCGTTCGTCGACGACATCACCGAGGGCGGGCAGAACGCGGTGGTGGTGGCGGCGCTGATCGGGATCTGCGACGGGCTGCAGCTGCGGGCGGTGGCCGAGGGTGTGGAGACCGCGGAGCAGGCGGCGGAGCTGGTGCGGCTGGGGTATCGGTATGCGCAGGGGTATCACTACGCGCGACCGCTGCCGGCCGGGCAGGTGGCGGCGTATCGGCCGCCGGACGCGGCGGTGCGGCTCACTGCCGCGTAAGGGTTCTGCGGCCGTTGTCGCGGCCGCTCTTTCTTGCGGCTGTTTTGGTGTTGCACTTTCGTGCGGCTGTTTTTACAGACGGGTGGCGGTGCGGACCAGGGCGGCCAGTGCTCGGGAGCGGCTGTGCGGGGGCCAGGCGATCACCGTGGTCACCCGGGGTGCGTCCAGGACCGGCACCGCGACCAGACCCTCGTGCAGCTGGGTGCGGCACGACTCCGGGGCGACCATGCACGCCCGGCCGAGCGAGACCAGTTGCAGCACCTGAGTGTGGGTGGTGACCTGCGGCCCGGCACCGTCCGGGTAGGTGCCGTCGCGCCGGGGCCAGCGCGGCATCGGCAGGCCGGGCAGGTCGGCGAGGTCGGCCATCAGCAGGTGCGGGCGCCCGGTCAGCGGGTGCCCGGCCGGCAGGATCGCCACCTGGTCCTCGGTGCCCAGGTCCTCGCTGTCGAACCCGGCCGTCGAGTCGAACGGCAGGTGCAGCAGCGCCACGTCGGCCTGGCCCTCGCGGAGCATGCGCTCCTGCTCGGCGACCCCGCTGAGGATCACGTCGACGGTGATCGCGTCCGGCTCCACCGCGTACGCGTCAAGCAGCTTGGCCAGCAACTCGCTGGACGCCCCGGCCTTCGCGACCAGCACCAACGTCGGGGTTCCGGTCGCGGCGCGGACCGTGCGCCGCTCTGCGGCAGCAACCGCGTCGAGCACCGCGCGGGCCTCCCTGAGCAGCACCGACCCGGCGTCGGTCAGCGTCGCACCGCGACTCGTGCGCTCCAGCAGCGGCACGCCGAGCCGCCGCTCCAGCTGGCTGATCGCCCGGGACAGCGGCGGCTGCGCGATCCCGAGGCGCTGGGCGGCCCGGCCGAAGTGCAGTTCCTCGGCGACGGCGATGAAATAGCGCAGCTCACGCGTCTCCATGGCGGCAACGCTACCGCCGATACCCGCAAGGTATCGAGCCCCACCTGATCGGTGTTGGCCGCCGTGCCGCCCGACGACAGGATCAAAGACATGAGTGTACGAACAATCGCGCTGGTCACCGGCGCCAACAAGGGAATCGGCTACGAGATCGCGGCGGGCCTCGGCGCGCTCGGCTGGAGCATCGGCGTCGGCGCTCGGGATGCGGAGCGTGGCGAGGCCGCGGTGGCGAAACTGCGCGCGGCCGGGGTGGACGCGTTCGCCGTGCCGCTGGACGTCACGAGCCCCTCCTCGGTGACCGCCGCCGCGGAACTGCTCGCGGCCCGGGGTGGCCTGGACGTGCTGGTCAACAACGCCGGGATCACCGGGGGCGGCCCGCAGGAGCCGACCCTGGTCGACCTGGAGATCATCCGCACGGTCGTGGAGACGAACGTCCTGGGCGTCGTCCGGGTCACGAACGCGCTGCTCCCGCTGCTGCGCCGCTCGCCGTCCCCGCGGATCGTGAACATGTCCAGCAGCGTCGGCTCGCTGACCCGGCAGAGCGCGCCGGGCGCCGAGACCGGCCCGATCGCGGCCGCCTACTCGCCGTCGAAGACGTTCCTGAACGCGATCACGGTGCAGTACGCGAAGGAACTCCGCGACACGAACATCCTGATCAACGCGTCCTGCCCGGGGTACTGCGCGACCGACCTGAACGGGTTCCGGGGCCATCGGACCGCGGAACAGGGCGCGGTCGCCGCGATCCGCCTCGCGACGCTGCCGGACGGGGGACCGAGCGGCGGCTTCTTCGACGAGGACGGCGAGGTGCCCTGGTAGTTGCGGCTGGGCTCGGGGTCCGGCGCCTCTCAGTCCTCGTGCTCGCTTGCCACGTGTTGTGGTCGTGCGTCGCGGTCGCGGTCGGCCGGTGCGCGGGGCCGTGGGTGGTCCGGGCCGTGGCGCGGCTCCCTGCTCCGGCTGGTTCTCAGGGGTGTGTCCGAGCCCTGGAGGCACCCCTGGTCGCCAGCCGGGGTCTGTGGGGCTGCTCATAAATTGGATGGTGGACTCGTCCAATGAAAGTGCTGCGCATACTCTTAATACATGTTGATCAACCCGGATGCTCCTGCCGACAAGCCGGAGACCGAGCAGATGAAGGTCATTCACCGGGCGATGAGCCGTGAGTTCGCGCTGTTCCCCGCGCTGGTCGCGGCGGTGCCGGCCGGGGACGTGGGCCGGGCGCGGGTGGTGGGCGGCCACGTCACGCTGGTCCTCGGCATGCTGCACGAGCATCACGAGGCCGAGGACGAGTTGCTCTGGCCGCTGCTGCGCGAACGGGTGCCGCTGGAGAAGGACCTGATCGACACCATGGCGGTGCAGCACCACGCCATCGCGGACGCGGTCGGCGCGGTCGGGGCCGTGCTGCCCCGGTGGACTGCGACGGCCGGCGAGGCGGAACGGGACCGGCTGGCGGCCGGGCTGCGGCAGCTCGAGGAGGCGCTGACCGAGCACCTCGGGCTCGAGGAGTCCGCGGTGCTGCCACTGATCCACGACCACCTCACGGTGCCGGAGTGGCTGGCCCCGCAGAAACACGCCATGGCACACGGCCCGAGCGGCCTGGTGGACAAGCTGCTGCTCGCCGGGGTGGTGCTGGAGGACGCCGGGCCGCGGGAGCGGGCCTGGTTCCTGGCCGGGATGCCTCCGCCGGCCCGGGTGCTGTGGCGGTGGTTCGGCGTTCGGCGCTATGCGGCGCGGGTCCGGGCGGTCCGGGCGGTCCGGGGCTGAGCCGGGGGCGCTCGGCTTTCCGCCGGCGGTGGTCTGTTCTCGGATGCGCGCGTTCTGGGCTGCGGTCTTGCGGTGGCTTGGGGAGCTTTCTTGTCCCGCGGGTTGTCCTCGACCCGCGCGGTCCGCGCGGTCTGTTCAGCGGTGGGGACATGGTTGTCGGTCGAGACATGTTTGCCGGTGGTGACATGTTCTCGGTGGTGACGTGTTTGCCGGTGGTGACATGTTCTCGGTGGTGACGTGTTTGCCGGTGGTGACATGTTCTCGGTCGGGACATGTTGCCGGTGGTGACATGTTTGTCGGTCGGGACATGATTCGGGCGGGGTCTGCTCTCGCCTGCGGTTTGTCCTCGGCCGCGGTTTGTCCTCGGTCGGGGTCTGCTCCCGGCTGCGGGTCTAGGTGAGCAGGGCGCCGGCGGCCTGGGTGGCGAGCCAGGCGGCGGCCTCCGGCTCGGGCCAGCCGAACTCGCTCACCGTGGTCCACGCCGACGTGCCGAAATAGAACCAGAGGACCTGCTCGGTGCGCTGCGCGTCCCCGTCGACGGCGCCGATCGTGACCAGGTGAGCGGCGATCCGGCTCAGGCGTTCCCGGTACCGCCGCACCGACAGCTCGGCGGCGCCGGCCACCGCGGGATCGGCGGTCGCGTTCTCCAGCAGCACCCGGATCAACGTCTCCTGGCGGCGCATCACCACGCCGGTGCTTTCGGCCAGCCGCTCCAGGATGCGCCGCCCGTCGGACAGGGCGAGGATCTCGGCGAGCGTCGCCTCGATCACGTCGTCCGAGGTGGCGGCCCGGGTCAGCTCCGCGATCAGAGCGGCCTTGCCGCCGACGCTGGTGTACACCGTGTTCACCGCGACCCCGGCCCGGGCGGCCACCGCCGGGATGGTCGTCCGGGCGTACCCCTGCTCGGTGAACAGCTCCTGTGCAGCGCGCAGGACCGCGGCGTGCGTCTCCCGCGCCGACCTGGCCCGCAGCTCTGAGGTATAGGTCCGCTTGGTCACCCGACTGATGGTAGGCACCGGCTCAGGAACGGCGATCAGCGGCCGATCTCCCTGATGTGACGGGCCCGGCGACCCTCGGCGACATGCTGGTCGCCCGTGAACTGGTCACCCCGGAACAGATGGCCGACGCGCTGCGCGAGCAGGAGGCGACCGGTTCCCGGCTCGGCGCCATCCTGATCACCAGTGGTGCGGTCCGCCGGCTCGACCTGTACGAGTTGCTCGCCCGGCAGTGGGGCCTGCCGTTCCTCGACCTGACGAACGTGGAACTGGCCGCGGACCTGCTCGACGAGCACGACCCGACCGACCTTGTCCGGGCAGGCTGGGTCCCGGTGCGGCGCGAACCCGACGGCAGTGTGCTGGTGGCGACCGCCGAACGGCCGTCGGACGCGCGCGCCCAGATGATCCAGGCGGCCGTGGGCGGGACGATCACCCAGGTGGTCACCACCGACTGGGACATCGACCAGGCGGTGCACCGGTCGTACCGGGAAAGGCTCGTCGACGACGCGACAATGGGGCTGTGGCGACGGTCCGCGGCCCAGTCGGCGCGGCAGGTGCTCTATCCCCGGCAGGCCTGGTCCCTCGGCGTCCTGCTGACCCTCCTGGTGCTCAGCCTGGTGCTGGCGCCGCGCGTCACCCTCACCGCCATCTCCATGGCCATCAGTGTGTTCTTCCTGGTCAGCGTCATGTTCAAGTTCGTTGTCTGCTTGCGTGGCGCGAAATACGACAAGGAGGAGGCGATCACGGCCGAGGAGGTGGCCGCGCTGGGTGACCACGACCTGCCGATCTACACGGTGCTGGTGCCGGTCTACCGGGAGGCGAACGTGATCGGCGACCTGCTGCACAACCTCGGCGACCTGGACTATCCGCGGGACCGGCTGGAGATCCTGCTGCTGATGGAGGAGGACGACGTCGAGACGATCGCCGCCGCCCGGGCCGCTAAACCACCCCCGACCGTACGATTCGTGATCGTCCCGGACCAGTTGCCGAAGACCAAGCCGAAAGCCTGCAACGTGGGCCTGTTCTTCGCCCGCGGCGAGTACGTGGTGATCTACGACGCCGAGGACCGCCCCGAACCGGACCAGCTGAAGAAGGCCGTGGTGGCATTCCGGCGCACCGGCCCGGAAACCGCCTGCATCCAGGCTGCCCTGAACTACTGGAACGTCGATGACAACACCCTGACCAGGATGTTCACCCTGGAGTACTCGTTCTGGTTCGACTACATGCTGCCCGGCCTGGACGACCTGAACCTGCCGATCCCGCTCGGTGGCACCTCCAACCACTTCCGGGTGCAGGCGCTGCGGACCCTCGGCGGCTGGGACCCGTTCAACGTCACCGAGGATGCCGACCTGGGCATCCGCGCGTCGGTGCTGGGCTACCGGGTCGGGGTGATCAACAGTACGACGTTCGAGGAGGCGAACCGGGCGGTCGGCAACTGGATCCGGCAGCGCTCCCGGTGGATCAAGGGATACATGCAGACGCTGCTTGTGCACCTGCGCCAGCCGGGCACGATCGTGCGTGGCGCCGGGTTGAAACAGAGCCTGTCGTTCATTCTGCTGATCGGCGGGACCCCGGCGTCGTTCCTGCTCACCCCACCCCTCTACGTCATCTTCGGCATATCGCTGATCGCGCCGGAACTGCCGATCGGGCAGTTCTTCCCGGACTGGGTGATGTTCTTCGGGGTGTTCAACCTGCTGGTCGGCAACACGGCCATGGTGTATCTGGCGATGATGGGCGCGTTCCGCCGCCGGCGTTACGGGTTGATGCTCTGGGCGCTGCTGAACCCTTTCTACTGGCTGTTGCACGCGATCGCCGCCTACAAGGGGCTGTGGCAGCTGATCACCAAGCCGCATTACTGGGAGAAGACCACCCATGGCCTCAGCGTCGCCCCTGGTCGAACACCGGTCGGCGAGCCCGCGAGCCCGGCCGGCTGACGGCACCGACCGCTGGCGGTGGCTGCGAGCGCTGCTGATCCTGCCCCTCTCCCTGCTGCTGATCACGCAGGCCCGCCGGCAGGGCGTGGTCAGCCCGCTGCTCGATCGCCTCGACCCGCGCCTGGTCGAGGCGCTCACCGCGCTGGCCACCGGCATGTTCTGCCACGTGCTCGCCGGTCGGCTGCATCGGCACGGCATACCGCGCCTGGCCGCCCCGTTCGTGGTCGCCGGCCCCGGCCTGGCTGTGTGCGCCGCGGCCCCGGTCGCCGCCGCTGACCTTCCCGCCGTGATCGGTCTGGTCCTCGTGATCATCGCGCTCGGCGGCTACCTGCGCTTCGTCATCGACGGTCAGACCCTGGGCGGCTTCGTCGCCGGCACCACCCTGGCCGCCGCCGCGGTCTGCGACCTGGTCACGCTCGGCTACATGGCGGCGTTCGCGGCCGCGGTGCCGTTCGTGGCCGGTGCGTGGGCCCGCCAGGTCCGGGCGACGACGGCGATCCTGGCGGTGCTCGCGTTCCCGAGCGTCGCGGTTTATCTCGGCTGGCTTTATGTCCGGTGGCGGTTCGCCGGCACTGCCTTCGGTGGGCCGTCCCACCCGGGACCGGCGGAGGCGGTGGACCTGGCCCGCGGTGCGGTTACGGTGCTCTCGGCCCTAGGTCATTGCCTGATGTACGTGGTGATCGGCGTCGCCGTGGGAGTGCGGCGGCGGAGCGCGCTGCCCGCCTATCTCCTGCCGGTGGTGGTTCTGGTCGCACTGGTGGCGGTAGGGGTACCACAGTCGGCCCTGGTGGTGAACCTGTTCCTGACCGCGGTGGCGGTGACCGCGATCCGCGCCCCGCTGAGCCGCCGGGAGTGGGCGGGACTGACCGCGCTGGCGGCGGGCCAGGTGGTGCTGACCTTGACCTGGAGCCCATGATCCAGGGCAGGCCTCGCCCCGTTCGGCCTCTTGCTTTCGTCGTGCGCCGCTTCGTTATCACACTGTGTAGTTGTCAGGGTGTCGCGGTCAGACGTGTGTGGTCAGCGGCCCTCCGTGGTAGGTGACCGCGTCGCTGAACGCCGCGATCAGATCCAGTTCCGTGCCGTGGTGATCGGCGTAGTAACGGTGCAGGTTGAGCACGACCCGTTCGGCGTCCGCCCAGCCCGCGAACTCGCCCAGGTCCACCGCGCGGGCGGCGTCCAGCGCGGACCGGCCCCGCGTGATCCCGTCCGCCCCGGCCTGCAGGACCAGGCGGTAGTAGCGGCGGTGCTCGTCCAGCACCCGGCCGATGTCGTCACCGGTCAGGACCGGGCCGTGCCCGGGGACCAACACCTCCGGACCGAACCCGGCCAGCCAGTCGATCGCGGCCAGCGCACCCGGCACGGACCCCATGAAGACCAGCGGGGTCAGCCCGGAGAAGACCAGGTCGCCGGTGAACAGCACCCGCTCGTGCGGCACCCAGGCAATCAGATCCCCGGTGGTGTGCGCCGGTCCGCCCGGATGCCGCAGCTCCACCCGCCGGTCGCCCAGATGCACGGTGAGCGCGTCATCGACCGTCACATCCGGCAGCCGCCGCTCGACGTCACCCCAGTCCGGCACCGGACTCCAGAACGGCGGGCACCCGTCGATGATCGGATCGACACGCAGCCCCTCCCGCATCTTCTCTTGCCCGATCAGCACCGTCGTGCCCGGCAGCAGACTGTTCCCATACGTATGGTCACCGTGCTGATGGGTGTTGACCGCGAGCTTCGGGGTCATCCCGGTGGCCTCGCCCAGCGCCTCCAGGAAGCGCCGCGCTCGCGTGGCCGTCGCACACGTGTCGATCACGAGCTGAGCCGTGCCGATGGTGACCGCGCCGGCGTTGTTCAGCCACCACGATCCGTCCGGCTGCACCCAGGCGTGAACCCCGGGCCGCACCTCGACCAACTCTGCCTGTCCCTTCGCGAATACCGTCATATCGCTCATCCCCGTGAGGTTAGTGCCGGCCGCTGCCGGCTTCTGGCACCCCGCCGACAGCTTCTCCCGCCGGTGGTTCGTCTTCTGTGACACCCAGCCATCGCTTCCCGACCGGGTTTCCGGGTCCTCCTTTTTCTCGGTGGTCGCTCCCTGGCGGTGTCTGGTCGACGGCTTCCGCTGGTGGCAGGCCTCTGTGGAACCCGCCATCTCCTGCCGTTGGCCGGGCCTCCTGCGGTGCGGCGGCCTCCTTTCTTGTCGGCGGTTGGTCACAGGTCCGCCTCCGGTGGCCGGAGTGCGCCGGCCCGCAGCATGCGCCCGGTGGGGAGGGCACTCGCTGCCAGCGCGAGCAGCAGGCACAGCCCGACCACCGCACCGATGACCGGCCACGGCACCACCAGCGGGACCGCGGCGCCGACCTGCTCGCTCAGCCCGGCGCGGATCGCGAGCAGCGCGCCGAGGGCGACCAGCCCGCCGAGCAGCGTCCCGATCAGGACCACCAGCGTCGACTCCGCCGCGACGTAGCCGGAGACCTGCCGCCGAGTCGCCCCGGCCAGCCGGACCGTCCGCAGGTCGGACGCACGTCCCTGAGCCGCCATCAACAGCGTGTTGGCTACCGCGATCGCCCCATAACCCGCCGACACTCCGATCAGCATCAGCGTGAACAGCCAGACCAGACGATCCTCGGCGCTGTCGGCCTCGGCCGCCCATGTCGCCACGTCGATCACTCGCGCTCCTGCACTGGCCGGTGCTGCATCGGCCGCTCCGGCATCGGTCGGTGCTGCGCCGGACGTTCCGGCACTGGCCGGTCCTGCATTGGCGAGACCATTCGCCGGGTGGCCATCGGTCAGGTGGACCGCTGAGGTCAACGCGGACGGGTCGTGCAGGCGGACCGTCGCATCGGACAGCAGGAGATCGGCACGGATGGAGCCGTCGGCGACCACACCGACCACTCGCAGCGCGATCAGCCGCCCATCCGCGAAGGTCAGCGGATACGTCGCACCCACCCCGGTGTGCGCCGACTCCGTGACCACCACGGCGCCCGGCCCGCGGAGACCGTCCAGCGCACCGGCGGTCAGCCGTGTGCCCTGAGCAGCCTGGCCGAAGGTGGCCGGGTCGATACCGAGTCCGCTCAACGCTCGAAGGTCCGGGGTGAACACCGTCGTCGGCAGGATCGCGGCGCCGGCCACAGTGGCCACCGCGGCATCCGACAGGCCCGGGGTGTCGTCCGGCACCAGTACCCGCCCACCGGTGACATCCGCAGCGCGGCCCGCCGCGTACGCCGCGGTCGAGGTGCGCACCATGCCGGCGACGAGCACGGCGAACGCCACGGTCAGCAGCACCGGGGCGGCGGTGGAAGCGGTACGCCGAGTGGCCGACCGCGCGCCCTGCCGTACCAGCAGGCCGATCGCTCCGCCGCCACGCCGCAGCGGGAGACGCCACAGAGCCACGATCGGCGGGATCACCGCTGGTGCGAGCACCACCATCCCGGTGACCAGAGCCATCGCGCTGAGCAGCGCGTCCGTCGCTCCGTCCTGCGGATCCGCCGAGCCGGCCGTTGCGATCGCGAGCACCACACCGGACGCGATCAGCGTTCCGCCGGTGATCCAGCGTGTCCGGCCCATCCGGCGTTGCTCGACGGCGGCCTCACGCAACGCCTCCAGCGGGCTGACCCGAGCCGCCCGGCGGGCCGCCGCCCAGGCCCCCGCCAGGGCGACCAGTGGCCCCAGCAGGAGACCGGCCAGCAGCGGCAACGGGCTGTACCGCACCTCATACGTCGCCGGCTCGAACCCGGCGTCGATGAGGACCCGTCCGAGGGCCGGGGCCACGGCCGCGCCCGTCACGACGCCGAGGACCGCCCCGGCACTGCCGACCAGCAGCGCCTCGCCGTAGACCATCCGGCGTACCTGCCGTGACGTCGCGCCGATTGCCCGGAGCAGGCCCAACTCGCGCCGACGCTGAGTCACGGTGAACGCGAACGTCGACGCGACGACGAACACCGTGACAAACCCGGCGAGCGCGGAGACCCCGGTGAGGACCTGCATGCCGATCCAGCGCGTGCGAGCCTCGCCCCGAGGCTCCAGTGCGCCTCGCTCGGCACCGGTCAGAACCGTCCCGCCGGCGCCGACCAGTTCGCGAGCATCGATCTCCACCGCGGCCGTGTCCGCGCCCGGTTCGAGGACCAGTCCGATCGCGGTCACTCCGGGCGCCAGCCGCGCGGCCACCTCGTCAGCCACCAGAAGTCCCGGCCGGTCCGACAACCCGGTCACCGTGTACGGCGTCGGGCCGGCCGCCGTCAGCAGCGTCACCGGGTCGCCGGGCCGGAATCCCAGTGCGCGGTCCACCACGACCTCACCCGGCCGACGTGGTGGCTCGCCGGACACCAGGTGCACACCGCCGAGCCGGACCGAGGCCCAGCCATATCCCTCGGTCGTGGAGCCGGAGGCCCGCCCGCCGATGATGACCTGACCGTAGAAGTGTCGATCCACGACCGCGGCACCGACGCCGGGGAGACCGGCGAGTCGCCCGCTCCACTCCTGGGCCTTCGCCTGAGACCAGGGGATCGTGGGTGGGAACGGGTCGGCGGGACTGTTGCTCACCGGAGCCTGGACGACGACCGCCGCGCCGGCCAACCGGTCGGGAATCTTCGGCCTGCCCGCGACGAGCAGCAACAGGGCGACCGTGACCAGTGTTATGCCGATCATGACGGCGACCAGCGCTCCGGTCATGCGGCGCAGCCTCAGCACGGCTTCACCACCTGGTGAGTGGTGCGGGCCGCGATCGCTTCCGCGGTCAGCGGCACCCGGGCGTCGTCGGCGATCCGGCCGTCGGCGAGGAACACGATCCGGTCGGCACGGGCGGCGGCGACCGGATCGTGGGTCACCATCACCACCGTCTGCCGGTGCTCGTCGACCAGCGCCCGCAGCAGGTCGAGGATGTTCCGGGAGGTCACGCTGTCCAGCGCACCGGTCGGCTCGTCGGCGAACACCACCGCGGGCCGGCTGATCAGCGCGCGGGCGAGCGCCACCCGCTGCTGCTCGCCGCCGGAGAGCTCGCTCGGACGGTGCCGGCGGCGGCCGGCCAGCCCGACGGCGGTCAGCGCGGCGGCGACATCCGCGGCCGGCGGGCGTCGCCCGGCCAGCCGGGCCGGCAATGCTACGTTCTCCTCGGCGGTCAGTGACGACACGAGGTTGAACGCCTGGAACACGAACCCGATCCGGTCGCGCCGCAGTCGCGTGACCTCGTCCTCGGTCAGCCCGTCGAGCACGACTCCGTCGATCGTGATCGAGCCGGTGACCGGGCGGTCGAGCCCGGCCGCACAGTGCAGCAGAGTCGACTTGCCCGACCCGGACGGCCCCATCACCGCCGAGAAGGTGCCACGCTCGAACGTCACCGAGACGCCGTCGAGCGCGACCAACTGCCGGTCGCCGGTGCCGTAGGTGGCCCGGACATCTCTCAGCACAACCGTCTGCGTCGTCATGCCGAGAACGATGCCGGGCCGGGCCGGGGCCGCACATCGGACCGGGATGGACACTTCACGTTCGGCCCACAGTGGTACGTGACGCCGGGAACGACCGGTTCGTCATCCCTGGGGATGACGGCTCCCAGGCCGACGCGTCCATCGATCCCACCGATTACCGTTCTGCGCATGGACGCGACCCAGCTGATCAGGCGCCTCCGCCCGACCGAGCTCCTCGCGCTCGACACGGTCACGGCGGGGGTCGTCACGCTGATCTGCTTGCTGGCCGCGGCCGAGACACCGAAGGACGGACTGCCTGCGGAGCCGGGCTGGGCCTCACTGCTCACCGCTCTGCTGATCGGGCTTCCGATCGCGGTCCGCCGGCGCTGGCCCTACCTGGTCGCGATCACAGTCACCGTCGCTTCCTCGGTCGCCCTGGGGTTCGAAGTCATCCCCGCCTTCGCGGCACCCGGCCCGGCCTGCGCACTGGTCCTGGCCTTCTACACCTTCGGTGCCGCAGCCCGCGATCGCCGGGCCTTCGTGATCGAGGCGGCCTGCTCATTCCTGCTGAGCCTCAGCCTGGTCGGTCCGATGCTTCTCGCCGGGCACGGCGATCCCGGGCCGGACGCGCCGTCGATGTTCATGTCGGTGCTCTTCGGGGGCCTGGTCGTCGCGCCGCCCGCCATCCTCGGGTTCGCGATCGGCGAGCGGCGCGCGCAGAACGCGCAGCGCAGCGAGCAGGTGCGGCGGGAAGCTGCGATCCAGGAACGACTCCGGCTGGCCCGCGAACTGCACGACATCATCGCCCACACGATGACGCTCATCGTGGTGAAGGCCTCGATCGGCAATCATGTGGCCGAGCGGGATCCGGCCGAGGCCCGCGACGCGCTTCAGGTCATCGAGAAGACCGGCCGTGCCGCGATGCTCGAGGTGCACAAGATGCTCGACACGCTGCGAGACGACACCCCTTATGCGCCCATGCCCGGCCTCGACGACCTGCCGGCGCTCGTGGCGATGGCGTCGTCGAGTGGTGCCCGTGTGACGCTCACAGTCGATCGTCCGGAAGGTCCCGCGAACGCGTGGATGCCAGAGTCGGTCCAGCTGGCGGTGTATCGGATCGTGCAGGAGTCGGTGACCAATGTGGTCAAGCACGCTGCACCCGCCCAATGCCAGGTCACCGTGGTGGTCGGCGCCACCACCGTGCAGATCGAGGTGATCGACGACGGGACGCGCCCGCCCGCCGCGACGAGGACCGGGCACGGTCTCATCGGGATGCGCGAGAGAGTGGCATTGCACGGGGGGACTTTCAGGGCCGGGCCGCGTGACGGTGGTGGTTTCTCCGTGACCGCGTTGCTGCCGGTCGGTGGCCCGCCATCAGGAGGCGACGTATGACCGGTGCGAGACGCGCGACGGGCTGGCCGGTTCCCCGGATCGATTCGGCGACGGGTGGTGGGGTGGCGTGATCCGGGTGCTGATCGCGGATGACCAGGCGTTGCTGCGTGGCAGTTTCCACGTGCTGGTCGACAGCAGCGACGACTGCCGCACGGTGGGAGAGGCCGGGACGGGCGCCGAGGCAGTCCGCCTGGCGGGCGAGACCAAGCCTGATGTCGTGCTGATGGACATTCGGATGCCGGAACTGGACGGGATCGAGGCCACCCGCCAGATCTGCGGCGATCCGGCGCTTGCCGAGGTGCGCGTGCTGATCCTGAGCACGTTCGGCCTCGATGAGTATGTGTATGCCGCGCTCCGGGCGGGCGCGAGCGGCTTCCTCGTCAAGGACACCCCGCCAGCCGAACTGCTGAGAGGGATCCGGGTCGTCGCGGGTGGGGAGGCGCTGCTGTCCCCATCGGTGACTCAGCGGCTGATCGCGGAGTTTGCGCGACGGCCCCAGCCGGAACGGCCGATCCCGCGCCGGCTGGACGGCGTGACCGACCGTGAGCGCGAGGTTCTCACGCTTGTGGGCCGCGGCATGTCGAATTCCGAGATCGCTGCTCACCTCGCGCTGAGCCTGGCCACCGTGAAGACCCATGTGGGCCGAATCCTCGCGAAGCTCGACGTCCGCGACCGAGCCCAGTTGGTGATCGTCGCCTACGAGACGGGGTTGGTCACCGTGGGCACGTGACCATTGCCGACACCGACACCGACACCGACACCGGCGCCGACCGGCACCGGCACCGCGACCTGCCGCACCGATAGCGCTGCCGAGCCGGGAGATCTGGGCGCCGAGCCGTGAGATCCGGGGACCGTGCCGCGACTTCGGGGGACCGGCCCGCGAGGTCCGGAGACGGGAGCGGGAGGTCCAGGGACCACAACGCGATGTCCGGCGGCGAGACCGCGACGTCCGGAGGCCGGGAGGCGATGACGATCTGGAACGCGGCGTGGCAGTGGAGCCCGCCGTCACCCATCGGGCGTGATACGCCGCGTACCCGTCGCCGATGGTGAAGGTCACCTCACGGTGGTGCCAACCCGATGCAGTACGAGCCAGGCGTCCGCCGGGAACAGTTTCCGGGCGATCGTCCAGGCGAAGCGCGAGTAGTACGGCCGGGCGGCCACCGCGTCGACGATCCGGGGCCCGTCGAACCGGTGCTCGACGCCCTTCCAGCGGATCGTGCACCCGCCCGCGGTGACGACGTTGCGAACCCAGTTCGTGTGCGAGCCCCACGGCAGGTTGATGACAAAACCGTCCGGGGTAGGTGTGACCGCGACCGGCACGGACAAGGCCCGGCCGGAGACGCGGCCGCGATGGTGCACCACCGCCCACGCCGGGAACCAGCGCCGCCCGGCCAGGACCCGGACGGCAGGCGCGGTGGCCCGGGCGAAACGCCAGGAGGTGTTAGCGGGAACCGAGGTCGTCATATCCCGATCCTGCGCGCCGGGCAGCCGCGAGCGCGTCCCGGCGATCCACCACCCGGCATAACGGAAACCCGCCATGCCGAAGCTATACCGGACGCCACGCGGAAACCGGCGAAAGCTATGCCGGGCGCCATCCGGAAACCGGCGAAAGCCATGCCGGACGCCACGCGGAAACCGACGAAAGCCACGCTGGACGGCACGCGGGAAGCCGGCGGTGGCCACGCGGGAAGCCACGACGACACACCCGGGTCACCCCCGCGATCGCCGTATCGCGTAAGCCACCGCATCGGTCCGCCCCCGCGCGCCGATCTTCCGATACAGATTGGCCAGATGCCGTTCGACCGTGTGCACCGCGATCCCCAGCCGCCGGGCGATCTCCAGATTGGCGTCCCCGGCCGCCAGCAACGCGAGCACCTCGTGCTCCCGTGGCGTCAGAACATCCGCGACGACCGCCGGCCGGGCCACGACCCCGCCACCTACGAACCCGGTGACCAGCCGCAGATCAGCAGCGGCATCCTCGATGAACAGGGTCGGTGTCGATCCGGGCAACTCCACCAGCCGCGCGTCCGGCAACCGCTCGGCCAGCCGCCGGAAGACCTCCACCGGAATCTGCTGATCCCCTTGCCGGTGCAGGACCAGGGCCGGCGCCCGGACCAGGCCGACCTCGTCGCTCACGTCGATCCGTTCCGCGGCGCCGAACCACGCCTTGGCCACCGGCGCCGTCGTCGCGGTCCGGAACGCCTCGGCCACCCACCGCCCGGACGGTGCCGCGTCCCAGCCCAGCCAGGCCGTCGCGGCGGCGTCGGCGAACAACCCCCAGTCCTGCTCCACCAGGGACAACAACGCCTGGGTCTGCGCCGGGCGCATCGCCTCGCGCAGGCGTGGCGCCCCGCCGAACAGGACCATCCGGTCCACCCGGCCGGGCGATCGCGCGGCGAAAGCGATCGCGGTCGTGACCGAGTGGTAGTACCCGAGCAGGGACGCCCGGGCGATGCCCGCGGCGTCCAGGACGGCGTGCAGGTCCCGCAGGTGCGCGTCGACACCGAGGTCGCCGAGGTCGATCCGCCGGTCGGAAGTGCCCATGCCTCGGCCGTCGTAGAGGACCACGGTCAGATGGCGGGCCAGTTCGAGGTACGCCGATCGCAGCGCCGGGATCCGCCACTGCGCGAGAATGTTGCTCAGCGACGGCATCCACACCAGCACCGGCCCGTTCCCGAAGATCTGATAACCGATCGTCACGTCGTCGTCGGTCCGCGCGAAATGCACCTCGGGAAGGCTCTGCACCCGCCCATCATCCGCTCCGGGCGCGGCTCACGTCGTACCGAAAAATGGGTTTGGTCTGTGACCGTCGCCTCGGAGGGCTGCGCGGAACGGCACTATCGGCACACGATGAGCGGTCGGACAAAGCGGATGGGGGCCAGCGGTGACGGAGTCGACGGCGCGGACCGCGGACGATCTGGAGGAGGCCGCGCGGATCTTCACCGGTGTGCGGCCGCGGCTGTTCGGGATCGCCTACCGGATGCTGAGCAGCGCCGGCGAGGCCGAGGACCTGGTGCAGGACGTGTGGCTGCGCTGGCAGGGGTATGACCGGAGCACTGTCACGAACCCGGCCGCGTTCCTGGCGACCACCACCACCCGGATGGCGATCAACGTGTTGCAGTCCGCGCGGGTGCGGCGCGAGACGTACATCGGTCCGTGGCTGCCCGAACCCGTCGACACCAGCGCGGATCCCTACCTCGGCGCGGAGCGGGGCGAGGCTCTGGAGTTCGCGGCGCTGCTGCTGATGGAGCGGCTGACCCCCAGCGAACGCGCCGCGTATGTGCTCCGGGAGGCGTTCGATTATCCGTACGGTCAGATCGCCGAGATCTTGCAGTCGACCGAACCCGCGGTCCGTCAGCTGGTCAGTCGCGCCCGCAAACATGTCGCGGGGGAGCGGCGCACGCCGGTCGCGCCGCAGGCGCAGAAGGACCTGCTCGCCCGGTTCATCGTCGCGGCCCGGACCGGTGACATGACCGCTTTGGAACGGCTCTTCGCGGCCGACGTGGCGAGTGTCTCGGACGGCAACGGCGCGGTCCGGGTCGCGCGTCGCCCGGTGGTCGGCGCGGAGCGGGTGGCGAAGTTCTTCACCGCGCTGTCCGGCTGGTACTGGGTGGATGTCGAGGTCAGTTGGGCGACGGCGAACGGCGGGCCTGCGGCGGTGCTGCGCCGTAACGGTGTCCTGGAGGGCGTGATCACGGTGGTGGTCTCGGCGGACGGCATCGAGCGGATCCTCTGGATCGTCACCCCGGAGAAGATCGCCGCCTTCGCCTGACCGATCCAGATCACGCCTTGCGGCGTCGTGCCCACCGCTGCTCTCGCACTCCGGCGGGACGTATCGCTGGCGGGTCAAGCCGTCGTTTGGGGGGCGTTCGGGTGTTGTTCAACGGGACTGATGGCAACGAGGAGGTCTCGACGCCAATCCTGCCCGTCACCATCTGTTGACAAGCGGGTCGGCCGGCAACGACCACCGGTCCCGTGCAAAAAAAAGACCTACCCACCGCCAGGAGGCGAGTGGGCAGGTCCTCTCATCGTACGATCTAGCGCTTTTTCTTCTTGCGGTCCCGATCCGAAGCGATGTCCTCGGAATAGCTCGCCCCTCCGTCGGACTCCCTGGTCAGCGGCCGCGCGCCGCCCTCCGGCGGCCCGGCCAGCGACTGCTCGCCAGCGGCGAGATGCGGGAACTTCAGGTCGAAAGCGGGCCGCTCGGACCGGATGCGCGGCATCGTGTCGAAGTTCCGCAGCGGCGGCGGGCTGCTGGTCGCCCATTCCAGCGAGTTGCCATAACCCCACGGATCATCAGCGGTGGTGACCTTGCCGAACTTGTACGTGCGCCACACGTTGTAGAGGAACGGCAGCGTGGCCAGGCCCAGGATGAACGAGCCGATCGTGGAGATCGTGTTCAGCGTGGTGAAGCCGTCGCTGGGCAGGTAGTCGGCGTAGCGCCGCGGCATGCCCTGGGTGCCGACCCAGTGCTGGACCAGGAACGTGGTGTGGAAACCGATGAACGTCAGCCAGAAGTGGATCTTGCCGAGGCGTTCGTCGAGCATCCGGCCGAACATCTTCGGGAACCAGAAGTAGATGCCCGCGAAGACGGCGAACACGATCGTCCCGAACAGCACGTAGTGGAAGTGCGCCACCACGAAGTACGAGTCGGAGACGTGGAAGTCCATCGGCGGCGAGGCGAGCACGATGCCGGACAGGCCACCGAACAGGAACGTGACCAGGAAGCCGACCGCCCACACCATCGGCGTCTCGAAGCTGATCTGGCCGCGCCACATGGTGCCGATCCAGGTGAAGAACTTCATGCCGGTCGGCACACCGATCATGAAGGTGAGGAAGCTGAAGAACGGCAGCAGCACCTGACCGGTCGCGTACATGTGGTGTGCCCACACGCTCATCGACAGCGCCGCGATGCCGAGCGTCGCGGCGACCAGGCCCTTGTAACCGAAGAGCGGTTTGCGGCTGAACACCGGGATGACCTCGGTGATGATGCCGAAGAACGGCAACGCGATGATGTAGACCTCGGGATGGCCGAAGAACCAGAACAGGTGCTGCCACAGCATCGGCCCGCCGGTGTTCACGTCGAAGACGTGCGCGCCGAGCACCCGGTCGGCAGCCAGAGCGAAGAGCGCGGCCGCCAGGAACGGGAAGACCATGATCGCGAGCAGTGCGGTGACCAGCATGTTCCAGCACATGATCGGCATCCGGAACATGGTCATGCCGGGCGCGCGCAGGGTCAGGATCGTGGTGATCAGGTTGACCGAGCCGAGGATCGTGCCGAGACCACCGATGGCCAGGCCGACCACCCAGCAGTTCCCGCCGATGCCCGGCGAGTGCAGCGAGTCGCTCAGCGGCGTGTAGGCGAACCAGCCGAAGTCGGCCGCGCCGCCCGGGGTGAGGAAGCCGCTCATCGCGATGATCGTGCCGAACAGGTAGAGCCAGTAGGCGAACGCGTTCAGCCGGGGGAACGCCACGTCCGGCGCGCCGATCTGGATCGGGACGACGAAATTGCCGAACGCGAACACGATCGGCGTTGCGAAGAACAGCAGCATGGCCGTGCCGTGCATGGTGAACAGCTGGTTGAACTGCTCCGGCGACAGCATCTGCATGCCGGGCCGGGCCAACTCGGCGCGCATCAGCAGCGCCATGATCCCGCCGACCATGTAGAAGACGATCGAAGTGATCAGGTACATGATCCCGATCTGCTTCGCATCGGTGGTTCGCAGGGTCCGGGCGAATGCGGAACCCCTCACCTGTCGGCGTACCGGATGTGGCCGAACGGGTGTCGGCCTCGGGGCGACGGTGGTCATCCAAGCTCCTCGGCTGCGCATACGGAGAACTACTGCTCACCCTCTGTTATAGGCTTCTAACGCTTCAATTCGTGCCAGATCGGCTATTCCTCTTTTGTCCGTCAGGGGGATGCATGCTGGAAGAGCAGGACAGCCGCGTGCTCGCGGACATCGAGCGTCGTCTGTGCTCCACCGACCCGGCCTTCGCGCGCCGTATGCGCTCCGGCACTGGTGGCCGCGCGTTTCCGACCCTCTCGGTGGTCTGCGTGCTGGCATTCCTCGCCCTGCCGTTCGTCGGTCTGTTCCTGGGGCCGCGCGGCGCGCTGCTCGTGCTGGACGCCGCCGCGATCCTGGTGATGGTGATCCTCGCGGTCCGGTTCACCCGAAGGTGACGGTCGCGTGCTCCCGTCGGTCTGGCGCGAGATCGCTTCGGTCCCGCGCCGCTCGAAGATCAAATTCATGATGTCGTGCGTCCGCTGGTGTGCAGATCGTCGCTCCCGCCGGGACCCCTGCGGGCTTCGCTGGCCGCTGGCGCGTCCAGAACGCGAAGCCCTCCGGGGCGACGTCCGTGGGCGGTCGCGGCAGAAACTCCCGATTCTCTCGCCGTCTGGTTCTTCCCCGCCGGGCTCCCCTGATCACCCAGGCCCGGGTCGCGGGTTGCTGGGCTCCGGTCCGGCGGTCCGGCGGTCCGGCGGTCCGGGGGTCCGGGGGTCGGGTGGCTCGGATTCGGTCCGGGGTGCGGATGGCTCGGATTCGGCCGGGGTGCGGATGCTCGGGTCCGGTCCGGGGTCCGGCGTCCGGGGTCCGGGTGGCTCGGCTTCGGTCCGGGGTGCAGGTGGCTCGGCTTCGGTCCGGGGGCCGCTTTTGGGGCCCGGGGCGGAGCGAGGTGTCCGGATTAGATCGTGTCTCTTGCCTCCTCGCTGTCGGGCTGGCTGGGGCCGGGCTGGGTGGCGCGGGAGTCGGTGCCGAATAGGCTCTCCCGGAAGGCCAGAGCGAGACACGCCAGGGTGACAGCGCCGGTGATCGTCTGCCACCACACGCCGTCGATGGCGGCCGAGACCGTGTAGACGGCGAGCCAAAAGAGGACAGCGAACCGTGCCGCAGCCGGACGTCGCCACCACGCGGCCCGGCGTTCAGGCTCCTGCTCGGCGAGGTCCCGGGCATATTCGGCAAGGGAAGGGAACTCCTCGCGTGGCGTGGTGCCGGCCGCCGTGACGTGGGCTCGTGCCTGCTCGACAAGGTCGGTAGCACGGTCAGCGGGTACATCGAACCGGCCGGCGAGCAGGCCGTGCAACCGTGCGAACCAGGCTTCCGGTTCCGCCGGCCCGGCCGTGTCCGCCGAACTGCCCGACCGTGCCAGGTCCGCCGGCCCGGAACCGAACACCGCCTGGTGGCCGGCGGCCTGTTTCGGGGCTCGGGCCGGTCGGGTCAGCAACCAGCACAAAGCGAGCGATACGACCAGCGGCACCAGAGTGGGGATCGCCCCGAAACGCTCGCGGGGGAGCCAGGCGAAAGTGGCGACCGTGGCGACGAACAGCATGGCAGCGGCCGCGAAGCTCCCATTCGCCAGCCGCGGCCGACCGGCGGCCCGGAGTGCGCCGGGAGCTGCGACGAGGACCAGCATGGTGGCCATGAGCAGGACAGTGCCGAGCGTGCCGGACACGGTGAGCGGCAGCATCAGGCCCCTCACCCCGATCGCCACCAGAGACGCCGGCACCCCGTTGACCGCCAGCAGGAACAGGCCGTTGCTGAGGTGGTCCGCGGAAGTCCGGCCCTGGGTGTCCCGCCGCGCCTGGGTGGCCGGCCGGGCGGCGGCGACCTCCGCGGCGAATTCCTCGGGCGAACCCAGGGACTGCCACGGGTCCGTGCCGCTCTCCTCGACGTGCGCCCGGGCGTCGTCGATCAGCGGGCTGGCCTCGTGGTACTCGATGCCGCGGTCGCCCAGGGCGATGCGGGCGCGGAACTCCCAGCGGTCGAAGGTCTTCATCATTGCCCCGTTGTCTGCTGCAGGAACTGGTCGAACGTGGAGGTGAAGCGGTGCCAGGACGCCCGCTGTCCGGCGAGCCGGAGCCGGCCGTCCTCGGTGATCGCGTAGACCTTCTTGCCCGGACCGGCCTGGCCGGCGTGCCAGCTGGAGCTGACCACCGCCTCGATCTCCATCCGGTTGAGCACCGGGTAGAGCACGCCGCCCTTCACCGGGCCGAGCCCCTGCTCGCCGAGGCGCTGGGCGACGGCATACCCGTGCCGGTCGCTCTCGGCCAGCACGGCGAGCACTGCCAGCTCCAGCGTGGCCCGCACCCATCCTGGTTCCAGATCTGGCTGCTCTGCTGCCTTCGTCATGCGCCCTCCCGTGTCGCGTCCCATCAGAGTAGTACGAACTTGCGACTAGTCAAGTCTCAGACTAGTGTGGGCCGGGACGAAGCGACGGCGAGAGGAGGACTTCCGCTCCTGCCCGGCGGGCCCTGCCACTCCTAGCGTGAGAGGCGAGCCCAGGGAGGCGTCATGACGGCGTTGAGCGTTTTTGATCAGTTGGCGTTGCACCCGTTCGCCGAGGACCTGCCATCCGACTGGTTGCACCGGTGGTCCGTCCACGGCCGTCCGGTGTTCCGCCCCAGCCGGCACCGGTTGTTCTCGGCGGGCGACCCGGCGAACAAGTTCTGGCTGCTCAATGCCGGTGTCGTGGTGTTGGACATGGCGGTCCCGGGCCGCGGCGACATCGTCGTCGAGCGGCTGCGCCCCGGTGCGGTCATCGGCTGGTCGTGGCTGATGGCGCCCTACCGGTGGCGCTTCGGTGCCCTGGTCGCCGAGGACATCCATGCCATCGAGTTCGACGCCGTCCGGATCCGCGACATGATCGCGGGCGAGCCCGACCTCGGCCGCGACCTCAATGCCCGCTTCCTTGCGGTCCTCGCCGACCGCCTCGAAGCATCCCGTCGCCGCCTGGCCGAGCTGTACGCCTATCCCGAGACCTTCTGAAGATCAGCTGCCGGCGTGCTGGCGGTACGAGACCTGCCACAGAGCCAGCGCGAGGAGGCCCGTCACCAGCACCCACCCCGCGAGAGGAGCGCCGAATGCCCCCAGCAGCACCGCCCCGGTCACCGACGGCAGCGCCCACCCGAGGCTCCACCGCCGAGCCGCGCCGGAGACCCCGAGCGGCCCTCCGACCAGGAAGTACACCGCTGCACCGCCGCACAGGATCCACCGGCCGACCGGTCCGGTGTGCTCGCTCTCGCCAGCCGCCAGCCCACCCACTCCGGCTGCGATGGCCACGATCGCCGCAGTGGTCAGGTAGTGCGCCGGCATGGTCAACCGCAGCGCCCGGGTCCAGGCGCCGGAGACCGGTGCCGCCGTCGACCCGTTCTGCAGGGTCAGCCACCACAGCGAGACCAGCAGGCCGAAACCGGTCACTACCAGCAGCCAGCTCCGGTAGGACCACACCTCGACTCCGGCGGCCTCGTTCACCAGCTGCGCGACCGCCTCGCCCAGCACGATGATGACGAACAGCCCGAGCCGTTCACCCAGGTGCGGCCGGTCGGCAGTGACCGCCCTTGGCTCCGGATCGGCTACCACTTTCGCGCCGAACCGTCGGCTCAGCCGGGCCACCCACCCCTGCTGCTCCCGTTCGTACTCACGGCGTTCCTCGGCGAGCAGCCGTTCCGGTGAGCGGGACGCGAGCACGGTGTACCCGATGTCGAAGACGATGCCGGCCAGCCACAGCCAGTACCGGATCGGCGCGTCGAAACCGAGCGAGGCGATCCACGGGATCAGGCCGACTGCCTGGTGCACGCCGGGCCATTCGGTCATCACCTCGGCGGACCGTTTCCAGGACGCGATCGCGAGCATCCGGCAGGCGACGTAGGCGACGATGAACGGCTGCGGCCGGTCGTGCTCGGTGAGCTGCGGAATCGACGCGGCCATCACCGCGATGCCGAACATTGCGGCCAGCATGGTGAGCAGCCGCGTCCGGGTGGCCGCCACGTTCGCGTACAGGGTGAAGCCGGTCCAGACGCTCCACATCGCGTAGTAGAGCACCGCGAAGATCAGCAGCAGCTGCCCGTCCGGCTCGCCGTGCAGCAGGTGGGCCAGCTGGGCGACGGCGGCCACGACCACCAGATCGAAGAAGAGCTCGAGCCAGGTGGCATGCCGCTCCTCAGCGACCGTTTCCGACATGCTCGGAACCTAGCGTGTGTCGATCCTTCTTCGCCGCCCGGGCCCGTCACTCCGCCGCTCCATCACTCCCGCCGCGCCCCACGCTCCCCGGCAGGCGTCACCCTCGCGGCCGCCGCCACTCCCGGTCACCCCGCCCGCACGCGGTCCTCATAGGGGCGCCCGCCCGCAGCTACAAAACCGAGCGCCGTGTTGGCCCCACGACCCGTCCCGTCACCAGGCCGTGCCGCGCCCCCGGCCCTCGGCTGGTCACCAGAGGTGCCTCAACCCCTCGATCACACCCCTGAGAGCCAGCCGACACCGCGAGCCACCCCACGGTCCGATGTGGCCGCAGTCCTGAGTGGCTGCGGCCCGCGGGGGCCGCGGTCCTGAGTGGCCATGGTCCTGAGTGGCTGCGGGTGGGTGGCTGCGGTCCGATGTGGCTGCGGTCCGGAGTAGCCGGGCTCCGTGACGGGACGGCCGACCCGCACTGCCCACCGGACTGTCCCGCACCTCCCGTCCCGGCTGGTGCTGAGGGCTCCCTCGAGCCATCGAAAGCAGCCCTCACCGCCAGCCGTGACAGGTCGGCTGGTGGTGAGGGTTGTGTCGGCGGTCTGGAGGCAGTCCTGA
>NZ_BOMS01000103.1 GCF_016862315.1 Actinoplanes palleronii
GCGGACGGGCGCTCGGTATTCGTACCGGAGAAGGGTTGAGCGGAGGGGAACCGCCTGCCGTGCGCCGGGGCGGGGGATACTCCGAGCGAGTTCGAGCCGAGGGGGCGTCAGATGGCGGAGATCGTGTTGGTTCGGCACGGGCAGACGGAGTGGAGTGCCAACGGGCGGCACACGTCGTACACGGATCTGGAGTTGACCGGCGAGGGTGAGGCGCAGGCGCGCCGGGCCGGGGAGCGGCTCGGGGCGCGGACGTTCGCGGCGGTGCTGTCGAGTCCGCGCAAGCGGGCGCTCCGGACCGCGGAACTGGCCGGGTTGAAGGTCACCGAGGTGACCGAGGATCTGGCCGAATGGGATTACGGGGTGTACGAGGGGATCACCACCTCGGAGATCCGGGAGACCCGGCCGGACTGGACGCTGTGGGCCGACGGCTGCCCGAGCGGCGAGTCGCCGGAGCAGATCGGCGAGCGTCTCGACCGGGTGCTGGCCCGGGCGCGGGAGCTGCTGAGCGGTGGTGACGTGGCGCTGATCGGGCACGGGCACAGCCTGCGGGTGACCGGCGCGCGCTGGGTCGGGCTGCCGCCGAGCGCGGGTGGCCTGCTGAAACTCGACACCGCGACGGTGTCGGTGCTGGGCTTCGAGCACGAGGTGGACCCGGTCATCACGACCTGGAACGCCCCCTGCTGAGGATCAGCTGACGTTCATCGGACGGGCGGCCCGCCTGAGGCAGGACGGTTGCTTCAGGCGGGCCGGCCCGTCCGGTCACAGGGTGGCTCTGATGTCGCCCAGACCGCGAGCGATCAGCAATTGTCCACCGGAGGCACGCTCCCATTCACCGGACGTGGTGTTCCACACACGCCACATCCGCGAATCGGTGTGCACGGTGACCCGCGCCGACTCGCCGGGCTTGACCTTCACGGCGGTCCAGCCGGCCAGGCGGATCGGCTGCGCGGCGTCGTCCGGCCGCAGGTAGACCTGCACCACCTCGCGACTGGCCCGGGTACCGGTGTTGGTCACGGTCACCATCACCTCGGGCTGGTCACTTCCGGTCAGACGGGCGTCGGAGTAGTCCCACGACGCATAGCCCAGACCGTGGCCGAACCAGAAGACCGGCTCGGGGGCGCGGCCCGCGTAATGGCCGCGGTAGCCGATGAAAGGACCTTCGTCGTACGGCAGTCTGCCGTCCACCGGAGTCACCGACCAGGCCGGCGACCCGCCGTCCGCGGCCGGGAACGTGCTGACCAGCCGTCCGGCCGGCTCGATGTCGCCGAGCAGGGCCGCCGCCACCGCGTGCCCGCCCTCCTGGCCCGGCAGCCCGGCCCAGAGCACCGCGTCGACCCGGTCCCGCCACGGCATCAGCACCGGGGTCGCCGCGTTGACCACCACGACCGTCCGGCGGGCCGCGCCGGCCACCGCCTCGACCAGGGCGTCCTGCGCACCGGGCAGGGCGAGCGTGGTCTTGTCGACCGACTCGGTCTCCTGCTCCTCGGTCAGCCCGACCACCACCACTGCCACGTCGGCGCCGGACGCCGCCCGGACCGCGTCGTCGAGCACGTCCACCGTCGACCGGGGCGCGACGTGACCGAGCAGGCCGAACAGGCCCTTGTTCGCGAACGTACCGTCGGAAGGCAGCTCGACCCGCGCGGTCAGGATGTCGCCCTCGGCCGCGACGAAGCGGTCGACGCGCAGCGGCGGCGCGAGCACGGCCTCGCCGAAACCGTTCCCGGTCAGGTCGAGCCGGTATCTCAGGCTCTCCTCGCCGGCCTCGACCAGCCAGCGGCCGGCGCCGAGCACACCCAGCTCGACCGGTCCGCCGGCGCTGACCCGGCCGCGCAGCACCGCGCTGGCGACCACGCCGGCGAAGTCGTCGTCCATGCCGACCATGGTGGAGGACTGTGGGCAGAACCGGTCCTCCAGCTCGGTGCCGTCGGCGTCGAGCAGCTGAACCCGGATGCCGGGCTTGCCGGTGACCGGGTCGGTGAGGAACCCGCCGCGGGCCGGCACCGGGCGGGTCCGCACCTCGACGCCGTCGGTGACGGTCACGTCGTCCAGCAGTGCGGTGAGGCCGTCCGCGACACTCGCCTGGTACGGCGGGTTGACCTGGGCGGAGCCGCCGCCCATGTCGATGGTCTGCACCGCGTGCCGGCCGATCAGGGCGACCCGCGTGCCGCGGGCCAGGGGCAGGGCGGCGTTCTCGTTGCGCAGGACCGTCATCCCGCTCGCGGCGAGACGGGTGAGCTGTTCCTTGCGTACGTCACTGTCCGGCGCCGGCAGCCCGCCCGGGAACTCGCGGGGCTCCTCGCCCAGCGCGCCGACCCGGTCGGCGAGCAGCAGCAGCCGGTTCACGTGATCGTCGATGACCGACTCGTCGACCTCGCCGTTCTTGACCGCCTCGACCAGTGCGTCGCCCCACGGGCCGCCCGGGCCGGGCATGACCAGGTCGAGCCCGCCGTTGGCCGCCGCCGCGGCGGTCCTGGTGGCGAACCAGTCCGACATGATCAGGCCGTGGTAGCCCCACTCGCCCTTGACGATCTCGTTGTTGACGTGGTGCTGCTCGGTCGCCGCGGCGCCGTTGACGTCGTTGTAGGCGGCCATCATCGTCCAGGCGTCGGCCTCCTCGACGGCGATCTCGAACGGCAGCAGGTAGACCTCGCGGAGGGTGGCCTCGTCGACCACGCTGTTCACCGTGTTGCGGTCGGTCTCCGACTCGTTGGCGATCAGGTGCTTGAGGCAGGCGGCGACACCCTGGTCCTGCATGCCCCGCACATACGCCGCCGCGAGTTTGCCGGTGAGCAGCGGATCCTCCGAGTACGCCTCGAACAGGCGGCCGCCGAGCGGGCTGCGGTGCAGGTTGATGGTGGGCCCGAGGACGACGTGGATCTCCTGCGACAGGGCCTCCTCGGCGAGGATCCGGCCGACCTCGTAGGCCGCGTCGGCGTCCCAGGCGGAGGCGAGCAGGGTCGCGTTCGGGAAGAGGGCGACGACCCGGCCGCCGCTGAACTTGAGCCCGCGGACCCCGGTCGGCCCGTCGGAGAGCCGGATCTCGTGCAGGCCGATCTGCTCCTGCGGGGCCAGCGTGAACATCGTCGCGCCGGTGAGCAGGGCGACCTTGGCAGCCAGGTCGAGTGTCATGACCCTCATACTGACACGTGTAAGTAGTAAAGTCACCCCATGCCTGAGCCCCGCCGGATCACCAGCGCCGACGTCGCCCGCCGGGCCGGGGTGTCCCGCGCCACCGTCAGCTACGTCCTCAACGCCACCCCTGGGCAGAGCATCTCCACGGCCACTCGCGACCGGGTGCTCGACGCCGCCGCCGGTCTCGGCTACGCGCCGTCGGCCGCCGCCCGGACGTTGCGTACCGGTCGCTCCGACGTGGTCCTGTGCCTGCTCCCGGACTGGCCGATCGGCAACGAGGTCGGCAACCTGCTGGGCAACCTGTCCACCGCGCTGGCCCGCGAGGGGCTGACGTTCGTGGCGCACCCGGGCAGCCGGGAGGACCGGCCGATCGCCGAGATCTGGAAGGCGATCACCCCGGCCGCGGTGCTCTCCTTCACCGACTTCTCCGACCGGGAGCGGGAGGCGATGCTCGCGGCCGGGGTGGCGCTGGTGGTCGCGCTGCTGGGCCGGGCCGGCCGGGCGGGCCTTCACGGGCGGGAGCTGGAGGTGCCGCAGCAGTTGATCGGTCGCCGTCAGACAGAACATCTTTTGGGTACGGGGCACAGCCGGCTCGGCTACGCGTACCCGGACGATCCACGGCTGAAGATCTTTGCGGAGCCTCGGCTGGCAGGCTGCTCGGGTGATCCTGTGGTGCGGACGGTGCCGTTGGACGCCGCGCTCGCCGCGGAGGCCGTCGCGGGGTGGCGGGCGGACGGGGTGACCGGGATCTGCGCGTACAACGACGAGGTGGCCCTCGCGGTGCTCGCCGGGGCGCGGCGGCTCGGGATCGCCACGCCGGGCGGGCTGGCGGTGATCGGGGTGGACGACATTCCGGCGGCTCGGCTGGCCGTACCGTCGCTGACCACGGTGACCACCGACCAGCGCATGCTGGCGGCGCACCTGGCCACCACGGTGGTCGCCGCGGTCAGTGGCCGGCCGGCCCCGGTCCTCGCCACCGCCGACCTGATCCGGGTGGTGGTGCGGGAGTCGGCGTGAGGCTCAACTCCCCGGGATCGCGACCGAAAAAGGGGGCCATGGACGGTGTGTCATGACCCTGCAATCCTCGACGACTGACAGCTGGCAGCGCCTGCTCGACCCGGCCGTGGTCCAGTCGCAGACCCGTGGACCGTTGCCGCCGCGCCCCGCGCTGTCCGGGTCGTATCGGGAACGCTCCTACCCGTCGGTCGCCGCCCGTCCGGCGGCCGGGAAACTGCCCGGTGTCGGGATGGTCGTTGTCATCACGGTGGCGTTCGGCGCGTTCGGCCTGATCCCGGCGACCCGGCGGGCCAACCGGGCCGGTGAGCTGGGCCGGTCCGGGGACAAGTACTGGCAGGCGTTCTGGATCACCTTCGGGGTGACCTGGTTCGTGTTCGGGGTGCTGCCGCTGTTGATGATGATCGCCTGAGCGGCTCGTTCTCCTCCGGCTTGCCACCGGCCTTGTCTGACAACGAACCCACAGGCATGGCACATGGCCCCTCAAGGTCCAGGGCGAATGGTGAAGGACATCACGAGGGACCAGCCGAGGGGATGACCACCATGATCGTCGAACTGAACCGCGAGGCCGCTACCACCACCTCCCGCGTCCCGGCGCCCGCCGCCGACCCGGTGGTCGCCGTGCTCGGCCACCAGAGCCGGGTCGCGGGGCTGCCGCAGCACCTGCCATCCGGCTGGACACTGCGCCACCTGACCGACGTGGACGACGCGCGGCCAGGTGAGTTGGTGCTGCTCAGCGGCGCCAAGGGCGACGACGTGCGCCGGGCCCGCGCGGTCCTGCCCCGGGCCACCCGGATCGTCGTGCTGATCGACGAGTGGGCGCCGGCCGAGCTGGTGGCCGGCGTGCTGACCGCCGGAGCCGACGTGTGCGTCCGCGGCGGCCACCCGGCCATCCTGGCCGGCCACCTGGTCGCCTGCCGCCGCCGCCAGCTGTCCGAACGCTGGGCCGCCCTCGACCTGGCCCACACCGCGTGACGGGCGTCCTCGAGCCCCTCTCATCCAGCATCCTCACAGCCGAGTCCCCCGCCCCCGCTGTCGCGGCACCGGGCCCTGCCCCCGGTGTCGAGCCGCCCGGCCCCGCCCCTGGTGTCGAGGCATCCGGCCTTGCCCCCGGTGTCGAGGCGCCCGGCCCCGCCCCCGGTGTGGTGGCGCCCGGCCCGGGCCACGGTGTGGTGGCGCCCGGCCCGGGCCACGGTGTGGTGGCGGTCTGTCCGGGCCAGGGTGTGGTGGCGGTCTGTCCGGGCCAGGGTGTGGTGGCGGTCTGTCCGGGCCAGGG
>NZ_BOMS01000104.1 GCF_016862315.1 Actinoplanes palleronii
GGTCTGTCCGGGCCAGGGTGTGGTGGCGGTCTGTCCGGGCCAGGGTGTGGTGGCGGTCTGTCCGGGCCAGGGTGTGGTGGCGGTCGGGTCAGGCCGCGGTGTCGTGGCGGGTTGGGATGAGCGACGGCGTTGTGGTGGTCGGCTGAGCAACGGCTCAGTGAGGGCCGGCGGGAGCTGCGGTGTTGCGGAGGCCGGGCCGGGTCACGGTGTCCGGCTGGTCGTCAGGGGTGCCTCCCGGACCGGGAGACACCCCTGACGGCCAGCCGGGCGTCGACCGGCGGGACGGCGTGCCGCGCCTGGCAATGATGTCCGGAAATAGGGGACATCAGGCGTGCGGGCAACGCCTTTGGTCAGATGGGTCCTCGATGGCGTTCGTCCAACGTCAACCCCGTTCGCCGGGCGGGCGTTGCGGCGGCGTGGGGTGAGCAGATGGCCGGGGCCGGTGCCGGGTGCTGCCGTTGCCACCGGCCGCGGGTGTGAACGACGGCGGTCGCGGTGTGGGTTCCCGTTCCCGGCTGGTGCTCAGGGGTGCCTGCCCGTCCTCGAGACACCCCTGAACACCAGCCGGGAACGCGGAGCATGCGGGCGGTGCGGGCGGTGGGGCGGGTGCCGGCGGGTGAACGGTCGTGCGCTCCAGGCCGGGGTGCAACGATCCCGGCCGGGGTGAACACGGTGTCTGCTCGGCGTGAGTGCCGGGCACGATGATCGTCGGCTACCTGGTCCCCGATCCCCCTTGCGGGCGGCGCAGGGGTGCGCGATGCCCGATCGGCTGTGCCTGTCGCTGCTGGCGGGGCGGTGAGAGTCCGCATTGCCAGATCGCGTGCTCCTGCCGCCCACCTGGGGGCGGCATCCGCACGCACAACTCGACCGCGGACCGCCACCGCCCCCGAACCCGACCCACCGCGAACTCCTGCCGCCCCGCCGGTGCCGAGCGCGGATCGCTGCCGCCCCGCCGGTGCCGAGTGCGGATCGCTGCCGCCCCGCCGGCATCGATCACCCCACACCGATCCGGCGAAGCACCACGGAGCGACCGAACATCCCGGCCCGCGACGACGCCCCCGCCCAGCTGCACCCGACCACATCGGACACCGCACCGACGCCGCAGGGCCCTACCGGACCAAAACCGGCACAGCGGCATGGGGGCAAGTTCGGCTGGTGCTTGTGGTTGTCTCGGGGGTGTTGAGGCAGCCGTCAGTGCCAGCCGGGGGAGTTCGGCTGGGGGTGAGGGCCGTTATGAGTCCTACTTGACGGCCGCCAGGACCAGCTGGGCTTGCGCGGCTGGTGATGGGTGCTCGGAACAGGCGTCAGCGGGTGGTCAGGAGGTGGGCCATCTCGGTGCGCGAGCGGACGCCCAGGCGGGCGAAGACGTTGCGGAGGTGATGGTCGACCGTGCGGGGGCTGAGGTGCAGCTCCTGGGCCACCTCCCGGTTGGTGGCGCCCTCGGCGACCAGGGTCGCGATCCGCTGTTGCTGTGCGGTCAGAGCGCCGGTGCCGCGGATGGTCGTCTCCGGTCCGGGCCGTTCGCCGGCGGCACGCAGTTCTCGTACGCTCTGCGCCGCCCACGGATCCGCGCCGAGCAGCCGGAACGTCTCCGCCGCCCGCCGCAGATGCTCCCGCGCCGCCACGTGCCGGCGCTGGCGGCGCAGCAACCGGCCGTAGAGCAACTCGGTGTGTGCCCTCGGGAAGCCGCCCTCGCCGACCTGGTGCAACGCCGCGTGGAAGTGCGCCTCGGCCGCCTCGCCGTCCCGGGTTCGCAGCGCCCGGCACCGGTCGCGCAACGCCAGCCAACCGGCCTGCCCGGTGCGCCCGGCCCACTCGTCGAACGTGGACGCGGTCAGCATCAGCGACTCCCGCCCGGCTGTTTCCAGGCCGGCCGCCTCCAGCAGGTGCGGCACGACCGCGACCCGCAGCAGCACGGAACCCCGCCCGGGCGGACCGGCGACGATCGTGCCCAGCCGTTCCGCTGCCTCGCGGCGTCGCCCGTCGACCAGGTCCAGCAGGGCGAGGGCCCATTCGCACAGTGGCCGCGCCTGGTCGACGGTGCTGGCCGCCTGGATCCGGGCCTGCCCGTTCTCCCGGTCGCCGACCATCGCGGCGAGCACGGCGAGCAGTCCCAGATGGGTGCCGGCGAGAGTGTGTTGCCCGGTGCCCCGGGCCACCGCGGCCCCGTCCAGCGCCGCGGTCGTCGCCGCGTCGTAGTCGCCGGCGGCCATGCCGGCGAGCGCGGCCAGTTCCAGGGCGCGCGGCACCAGGCTGTGTGCCCCTTCCGATCTTGCCAGCAGCGCGGCCCGGCCGGCCGACGCGGTGGCCCGCCGGGCGTCGCCGACCAGGATCCCGGCGGTCGCGGCCCGGATCAGCGGCATCGGCTCGGCGACCCGCCCGGCCAGGTCGAGCTCCTGCCGGAACCGGGTGAACGCGGCACCCTCGTCCCCGGCGGCGATCTCGGCCAGCCCGGCGACGTGGTGATAGGCCATCGTCACCGCGGGCGCTTCGTCGCCGTGCTGCCCGGCCGTGACCCGCCGGGCCAGCGCCGCATACCGGTCCCGCTCCCCGGCCAGGCTGGCCGCCTCCCCGGCGAGCGACAGCGCGTCGAGGGCGGCCGGCGGGTCGGCGTCCCCGAGCTCCGCGGCGACGTCCATCAGGATCTCCCGCGACGCGGGCTCGCCCGGCCGCATCTCCGCCGCGAGCCCGCGCGCCCGCAACCGGGTCCGCGCTCCCGCCTCGCCCACCCGGGCCGCTGTCCGCGCCGGCCGGTCCGTGGTCCGGTCGGCGTCGGTCCGGTCGAGCTTCCGGGCCTGCTGATCGGTGGTCCGGGCATCCCGCGCCGGTGTCTGCGGGCCGGCTTCGGCGGCGTGTTGTTCGGCTCGGCGGAGCAGCTGGCCGGCCTCGTGCGGGCGGCCGGCCAGCCAGGCGCAGCGGGCCGCGTCGAGCAGGGCGGCGTTGCGGTCGGCGGGGGCCGGGGAGAGCTCCGCCGCGTACCGGAAGGCCTCTGCCGCGTCGGACGGCGCGGATGGCGCGGCAGCTCGGGTGAGTGCGGCGGCGAGCGCGGGGTCCGCTGTGGTCGCGGCCGCCGCGCGGTGCAGGAGGGCGTCGAGTTCGCGGCCGCGGGCGGCCGAGACCCGGGCGAGCGCGAGGTGGGCGGTCCGGCGCGCGTCCGCGGACATTTCCCGGTACGCGACAGCGCGCGCCAACGCTGATCCGAAGCGGACAGTGACACCGTCAACGGTGATCAGCCCGGCCCGCTCGGCGGGCAGCAGCCCACCCAGCCCGGCCCCGTCGGAGGCCGGCGCGGGGAGAGCTCCGGGGTCCGGCGCGGCGAGTGCCCCGGGGTCCGGCGCGGGGAGAGCTCCGGGGTCCGGCGCGGCGAGTGCCCCGGAGGCCGGCGCAGGGAGAGCTCCGGGATCCGGCGCGGGGAGAGCTCCGGGGTCCGGCGCAGGGGGAGTGGCGGGAGACGACGTGCGGAACGCCTCGGGAGCCCGCGCCGCGGCGGCGGTGAGCAGGTCGGGGAGGGGAGCCGGGGGATCGGCGGCGGCCAGCAGGAGCAGGTGGCGGGTGGCGGCGGGCAGCGCCTCAAGCTCCGCGCGCAGGCGGCTGAGCAGCGGACTCTCCGGCGGCAGCGTCACCGGGAGTGGGGCGTAACCCCGGCGCTGTTGCGCGGTGAGCGACCTGGCCAGATCGGTCAGGGCGGCCGGATTCCCGCCCGCCAGCGCGGTGACGGCGGTGGCCACGTCGGCGGTGACGTCCGGGGCGTGCGCGGTGATCAGGGCGCGGGCGGCGTCCGGCGGCAGGGGCGGGATACGGAGGGTGGGCAGGCCGCACCCGGTGAGGCTCGGTGGACCGGCGCCCAGGAACGCGATCCGGGTGCCGGCCAGGCGGCGCGCCGCGTAGGTGATCACTGCGAGGGACGGTGCGTCCAGCAGGTGAGCGTCGTCGAACACGCAGAGCAGCGGGCGGTGGGCGGCGATCGTACGCAAGAAGAGCAGGAGGGAATCGCCTGCGGTGACCACGTCGCCGGACGGGTGGGCCTGATCGGACAGGCGGCGGAGGGCGGCGAACCGGAACGTGCGTTCGGCGGCGTGCCCGGGAACGGCGAGGGTGGTGCCGTCCGCGGGGGCAGCGGCGGCGAGCAGGGTGCTGCGGCCGGAACCCGGCCCGCCACAGAGCAGGAGCGCTCCGCCCCGGCCGGCGGCGGCCGCCTCCAGCAACCGGGCAACTTCTTGCACTAAAGGTGCATGAAACATGTCGAGAGTGTTGCGTCCCGCCCACCGAATCGAAAGAAGAACGTCGATGTCGTGCACGGGGTGACATTTCCGGGGTGTTGCGGGGAGATGACACGACCGTGCCGGCATCGCCACGACGGGGGGACGAACGATGCCGGCACGGTGGCCTGTGGGGAGGGGCGGGTCAGGAGCTGGCGGCCGCGCTCGGCTGCAGCACCTTGCAGGTCTCGATCGCCTTCTTGGTGACGGCGTCGGTGGAGTCGATCTTGGTGGTGTCGGTGACGCCGTTGTCCTTCAGGCAGTTCGTGAACGCCGCGTTCGCGCCGTTGCCACCGCCGTTGCCGCGACCGGCGCCCATGCTCGGCCTCACCGAGGCGCAGGCCTCCTGGGCCTTGGTCCAGGTCGCGTCGTCGACGCCCTCCGGCTTCTGGAAGCCGCCACCGAAGCCACCGCCACCGCGCTGGCCGCCGAAACTGCCCGAGGGCCGGGGCTGGCCGGAGGGCCGGGCCTCGCCGCCGTTCGGCGCGCCGGACGGGCGGGTGCCGCCGTTGCCGCCGCCGCCGGGACCGCCGGACGGCATGGTCACGGTCACGCCGTTCTTCGCCAGACATTCCGTGTACGCGGCGAACGCGGTGTTGCCGCCGCCGTTCTGTCCGTCCGAGCCGCTCGTGGCGCTGCTCGTGTCGTCCTTGTCGCCGCACGCCGCGGTGAAGGCCACCGACACGAAAGCCACCGCCGCGCACGCCGCGACCCGGCGGGCCATCTTCGACTTGACTACCGGCACAAGCGTCTCCTCATTAGTCGGGCGGGTACGAGGGCATAGCGAACTAGGGCTTCCTATGCGGAAGATCGGACCAGGCTAGGAATTACCTTTGAGCGGCTCCGGCAGCTCCGAGGGAACTCCGAGGCAGGACCGAGCCCGCGGCGAGGACCACTGGTCAGACTCCTCGACCATGGGTGTTGCACTGGCCGGTCGCCGGCGATTGATCTGGTTCGGCGTGGCGGTCGTCGTGCTCGCGCTGCTCGCTTACGGCGTGATACGAGCGCTGACCGCGGACGGCGCCGAGACGACGAAGGCAGCCGAGACCGCCACCGTGGACAAGGGTGCGGTGACCACCGAGGTGGCCACGACCGGAACCCTGGCTCCGGCGCAGACGCGCAGCCTGTCGTTCGCGGTGGACGGCACGGTGGAGAGCGTCAAGGTCCGAGCCGGGACGACGGTCACCGCGGGCGAGGCGCTCGCGACGGTGAACGACGACGACGCGCAAGATGCGGTCGACGCGGCGCAGGACGCGCTGGACTCAGCGGAGGACACACTCGCCGACGCGAAGTCGGCGAGCACCACGACCAGCACGAGCAGCAGTTCCTGCGACGTGGCAGCGGCGTACCGATTGCCGACCTCCGCCGGCACGACGGTCTCGCCGTCGCCCTCGGCCTCGGCCACCGCTTCGCCGACGCCGTCCGCGACGAGGACCGCGACGGCCAAGCCCACCGCGACCGCGACGAAGACCGCGACGGCGAAGCCGACCGCGACCGCCACGAAAACCCGGGGTACCACTCCGGGCGGCGGAAGTGGCGGAAGTACGGGCGGGACCTGCGCCAGTTCCGGCTCCGGAAGCTCCGGCGGCGGGCAGCAGGGCGGCGGGCAGAGCAGCAGCGGCGACGCCATCCTCAGCGCGCAGCAGCGGGTCAACCAGGCCGAGGTGACCCTGGAGGAGGCCGAGGAGGCCCTCGAGGGCGCCACCATCACCGCGCCGATCGCCGGCCGGATCCTCTCGGTCAGCGGCAAGGTGGGCAGTCAGGTCAGCTCCGGCTCGACGTTCGTCACCCTGGCCGACGTCTACGACATGCAGATCAGCGCCGCCTTCCCGGAGGCCGACGCGGACCACCTGGCGGTCAAGCAGAAGGCGGTGATCACCCTGGCCGACAAGCCGGGCGAGGACTTTCAGGCCACCCTGGTGGTGGTCGACCCGGTCGGCACCAGCGACGGCACGCTGACCACGTTCGGCGTGGTGCTCTCCTTCGTCGACGCGCCGGAGGACCTGCTGGTCGGGCAGAGTGCCCAGGTCAAGGTGACCACCGGCAGCAAGACCGGCGTGCTGCGGGTGCCCACCACCGCGGTGCACGACGTCTCCGGCACCAGCGGCACGGTGCAGAAGGACGGCGGCGCGACGAAGGTGGTGATCGGCCTCCGCGGCGACCAGTACACTGAGATCGCCTCAGGCCTCACCGAGGGTGACGTGGTCTCCCGCTCCTGGTAAATAACAGCGGTCTCATAGCTGATTCAAAGAAAACGTTGATACTTCTTTGCGGTGCTTTCCGAAACCCGTTACCCAGTGACCGTCGGCGAGACGTCGGCGCGGGCCACCCGCGTCCTCGTCGTTGACGACGAGCCGAACATCTCCGCGCTGCTCAGCGCCACCCTGCGGCTCGTCGCCTTCGACGTGCGGGTCGCCGAGACCGGGCACTCGGCCCTGGTGGCGGTGAGCGACTTCGAGCCGGACCTGATCGTGCTCGACGTGATGCTGCCGGACCTGGACGGGTTCGAGGTGGCCCGGCGGCTGCGCGCCGCCGGGACCCGGACCCCGGTGCTGTTCCTCACCGCGCGTGACGCGGTCGAGGACCGGATCCTGGGGCTCTCGGCCGGTGCCGACGACTACGTCACCAAGCCGTTCAGTCTCGAGGAGGTCGTGCTACGGATCCGCGCCATCCTGCGGCGCAGTCAGCCGGAGGAACCGACACCGGACACCGGGGTGCTCCGGTACGCCGACCTGGAATTGGACGAGGACGCTCACGAGGTGCGCCGGGCGGGCCGTCTGATCGAGCTGTCGCCGACCGAGTTCAACCTGCTCCGATACCTGATGATCAACGCCGGTCGAGTGGTCAGCAAGGCGCAGATCCTGGACCGGGTGTGGAAGTACGACTTCGGTGGCGATGGCCGCATCGTCGAGTCGTACGTCTACTACCTCCGTCGCAAGATCGACAAGACCGATCCGCCGTTGATCCACACGGTGCGGGGCGTGGGATACGCCCTGCGAGTGCCCCGCGACGAGTGACGGGGTTGATGCCGCGCTGGCTGCCCTGGCGGCACTGGACGCTACGGTCCCGTCTCGTCCTGGTGGTCGGCATCCTCGCCGCGATCGCGCTGGTCGCGGCGAACGTGACGGGTGTCCTGCTGATCCGCTTCTACCTGCAGGACCGGATCGACAAGCAGCTCACCGGCATGGCGCGGCCGATGACGAACACGCAACCGGACCCGAACTTCGTACCCCGTGGTCGTTTCTTCCGGGTCGGCCCGGACCAGGTCACCTACCTGTACCGGGCGGACGGCACGCTGGACGCCGACCGCAGCTATCCGGCGGACGAGGGCCGTCCGGCGATTCCGTCCTTCCGCGAGCTCGCCGAAAAAGCGGCCGACGCGACGCCCTACACCGTGTCCAGCGCCGACGGCACCGACTGGCGCGTGGTCGCCCTCCCGATCGGGAACACCGGCGGGTACGCCCTGTTCGGCTCGTCCCTCGACGAGATGCAGCAGACCACCGACCAGCTGCTGCTCATCGACGCCGGCGTGATGCTGCTGATCCTGGCCCTGCTCGGGCTCGGCGCGGCCTACGTGGTCCGGCTCGGCCTGCGCCCGCTCACCGAGATGGAGACGGCGGCCGCGCAGATCTCCGGCGGCGACCTCTCCCAGCGGGTGCCCGGCGACGCGCACACCGAACCCGGTCGGCTCGGCCTGGCGCTCAACTCGATGCTCACCCGGATCGAGACCGAGGTGGACGCGCGGACCGCCTCCGAGCAGAAGCTGCGTCAGTTCGTCGCGGACGCCTCGCACGAGCTGCGCACCCCGCTCACCTCGATCCGCGGTTTCGCCGAGCTGTACCGGCGCGGCGGCGCACCGGCCGGCCCGGTGCTGGACGAGACGATGAGCCGGATCGAGGCCGAGGCCGCCCGGATGGGCGTGCTGGTCGAGGACCTGCTCCGGCTGGCCCGGATGGATCAGCAGCGCACCCTGGACCTGCGCCGGGTGGACCTGCTGGAGATCGCCGCGGACACCATCCGGGACGCGCACGCCCGTGTGCCCGGCCGGGCCGTGCTGCTCTCCGGGCTCAGCGACGACGAGGACACCTTCGCGCCCGGCACCGTGCTCGGCGACGACCACGGGCTGCGTCAGGTGGCCACCAACCTGGTCGCCAACGCGCTGAACCACACCCCGGCCGGCACCCGGGTCACGGTCCGGGTGGGGCAGACGGTGGCCACGTCACCGGACGACGCCGCGATCCGCTCCGGTTCCATCACCGTACGTGACGGTTTGCCGGTGGCGGTGCTCGAGGTCGAGGACGACGGGCCGGGGGTGCCGCCGGAGCACGCTCCGCGGATCTTCGAGCGGCTGTACCGGGCGGATGCCAGCCGTACCCGGGCCAAGGGCGGCGGATCCGGGCTGGGCCTGGCGATCGTGGCGGCCATCGTGCACGTGCACGGCGGCTGGATCGAGCTGCACGAGACACCCGGCGGCGGCGCCACGTTCCGCGTGCTGCTGCCGGCCGTCGGTGACGCGCCGTGAGATTCTAAGCTGGCTCCGAGGTTCCGCCGAATCTCCTCCAAGGCCGCGCCCCGAGAGTGTGCGGCATGAAGGTACGCTCTGCTATCCCCGCGGCGGAAAACTAAATGAAAATTCGCATTGGGAGCCGCCACCCCTCCCTGGTGGTCAACGCCGTGATCGGCGTCGTGCTCGTCGCCGGTGCCATCACGGTGTACGAGACATTTGCCGGTTCCGACGACGGGGGAACGGCTGCCGTGGCCTCCCAACGAACGGTGTCGGCCCAAACGGGCACGGTCACCAAGTCCGTGACCGCGGACGGCACGGTGGAGAGCGCGAGCACCGCGAGTGCCAGCTTCGAGACCAGCGGCACGGTCACCGCGATCAGCGTCAAGGTCGGTGACAAGGTCAAGAAGGGTCAGGTCCTGGCGAAGGTCGACCCGGCCGCCGCGAAGCGGACCCTGGCCGCCGCCGAGGCCGACCTGGACGCCGCCAACGACGCCCTGGACCGGGTACAGGACGCCGGCACGGACACCACCGACGCGGAGAACCAGGTCGAGACGGCCCAGCTCGCGGTCGACGACGCGGACGCGGGGGTGGACGGCACGGTGCTCAAGGCACCGATGGCCGGCACCGTCACCGCGGTCAGCGGCACGATCGGCACCTCCGCCTCCGGCACCGGCTCGTCCAGCTCCTCCTCCGGCGGCGGCTCGCAGGGCGGTGGCAGCAGCTCGACGTCCTCGACGTCCTCGACGTCCACCGGCTTCGTGGAGATCGCCGACCTGACCAAGATGCAGGTCGCCGCGGACTTCGCCGAGGCGGACGCCACCCAGCTCAAGGAGAAGCAGGTCGCCACGGTGACCTGGAACGCGCTCAGCGGAACCGAGCAGAGCGCCAAGGTCACCGCGATCGACCCGTCCGGCGCCACCTCGAACAGCGTGGTCACCTACGGCGTGACGCTGACCCTGGACAAGGTGCCGACCGGCGCCAAGGTCGGCCAGACCGTCTCGGTCGTGGTCACCACCGGCAGCAAGGAGAACGTCATCGCGGTCAACTCCGCGGCGATCACCACGGTCGGCAAGCGGCACACCGTGACCGTGGTCGCCAACGGCACCCAGGAGACCCGGTCGGTGGAGATCGGCCTGGCCGGCGACTCGACCACCGAGATCACCTCCGGGCTCACCGCCGGTGAGCAGGTCGTGGTCAAGACCACCTCGACCAGCTCCGGCACCACCGGTCAGCAGGGCGGCGCGGGCTTCGGCGCGGGCGGCGGCAACTTCGGCGGCGGGGGCAACCTCGGTGGCGGCGGCGGCGCGCCGGGCGGGGGCGGACGATGACCCGGCCGGTCCTCGAGGTCCGCGACCTCAAGAAGAGCTACGGCGAGGGTGAGGCCACCGTGCACGCCCTGCGCGGTGTCTCGATGACGGTGCACCGCGGCGACTACGTGGCGATCATGGGCTCGTCCGGCTCCGGCAAGTCGACCCTGATGAACATCCTGGGCGCGCTGGACATCCCGACCACCGGCACGTACCTGCTGGACGGGGTGGACGTCGGCAGCCTCTCCGACGCCCAGCTGGCCCTGGCCCGGAACCGCCTGATCGGGTTCATCTTCCAGTCGTTCAACCTGATCCCGCGGACCACGGCGGTGGCCAATGTGGAGCTGCCACTGGCGTACGCCGGGGTGAAACCGAAGGAACGGCGTCGCCGGGCGCTGGCGGCCCTGGACATCGTCGGCCTGGCCGACCGGGCCGGACACGAGCCGAACCAGCTCTCCGGTGGCCAGCAGCAGCGCGTCGCGGTGGCCCGGGCGCTGGTCACCGAGCCGGCCCTGCTGCTCGCCGACGAGCCCACCGGCAACCTGGACAGCAAGTCCACCGACGACGTGCTGCAGGTCTTCGACGACCTCAGCGCGGCCGGCAAGAACATCGTGATCATCACGCACGAGGACGAGGTGGGCGCCCGCGCCAAGCGGCTGATCCGCCTGGTCGACGGCTCGATCGTCACCGACGTGCGGCAGTCCCCGATCGAGCTGGCGCCGGTCGGTGCGGCCGCCGCGCACGCCAAGGTGCAGTCGGTGGCCGCCGGGCACCTCGCGGCCGGGCACGGCACCGTCGCCCGTGGCTCCGTCTACGCCGCGGGCGGACGGCACACCGCATGAGCTTCTTCGAAGTGGTGCGGTTCTCGCTGCGCGGGCTGTCCGCGAACAAACTGCGCTCGGCGCTGACCATGCTCGGCATCCTGATCGGTGTCGCCGCGGTGATCCTGCTGGTCGCGGTCGGCAACGGCTCGGCCAAGGCGATCAGCGACCGGATCGAGGCGCTGGGCACCAACACCATCACCGTGATGAGCACCGGCCGGGGCGGGTCGAGCAGTACCGCCCTGACCAAGAAGATGGCCGACGCGCTGATCGACCCCGAGCTGGCGCCGGACATCAAGTCGGTGTCGCCGGTGGTCAGCGCGTCGTCGGCGACCATGACGTACGAGGGCACCGACCACGCGGTCAGCACGTTCGTCGGCACCACGCCGGACTGGTTCGGCGCGTCCAGCACCCCGGTGGAGAAGGGCGCGTCGTTCACCGCTGACGACGTGACCCAGGGCCGCCGGGTGGTGGTGATCGGCCAGACCGTGGCCGAGGAACTGTTCCCCGGCATCGACCCGATCGACAAGCAGGTCACCGTGAGCGGGGCGCTGTTCACCGTGGTCGGGGTGCTGAAGGAGAAGAGCTCCACCGGATTCCAGGACCCGAACGACACCGCGATCGCCCCGCTCACCGCGGTGCAGCAGGTCCTCGCCGGGTACGGCTCGCTGACCTCGATCATCGTCGAGGCCAACGACCCCGACAAGGTGGACGCCGTGCAGAGCGAGGTGTCCACGATCCTCAATCAGCAGCTGAAGGTGGACTCGTCGTCCTCGTCGACCACGCCGTACCGGATCCAGAACGCGTCGTCGCTGCTGGAGACGCAGACCGAGACGGCGGACACGTTCACCACCCTGCTCGGGGCGGTGGCCGCGATCAGTCTGCTGGTCGGCGGGATCGGCATCACCAACATCATGCTGGTCACGGTGACCGAGCGGACCCGGGAGATCGGCATCCGCAAGGCGCTCGGCGCGCCCCGCCGGGTGATCCTCAACCAGTTCCTGATCGAGGCGACGCTGTTGAGCGTGCTCGGCGGCGGCCTCGGTGTCGCCGCCGCCCTGATCGGCAGTCAATTCGAGATCGTCGGCGTGAAACCGGTGATCGTGCCCAGCTCGGTCGGGCTCGCCTTCGGGGTGTCCGTCGCGATCGGGCTGTTCTTCGGCGGCCTGCCCGCCGCCCGCGCCGCCCGCCTGCGTCCGATCGACGCGCTGCGCTACGAGTGAGGACTCAACTGTGAACCGGATGAACGACGAGACCGCCCTGTTGCCGGCCGTGTCACCCCGGCCCGAGCCCGACGACGCCGACCACGACGGTCTGGCCGAGGAGCTCGCCAAGGTCGCGCCGAAGAAGTGGTGGAACAAGGGCACGGTCGGGCTGGGTGTCGGCCTGCTGCTGATGGGCGGCTTCCTCGGCGGGGTGTACTCACAGAAGCAGTGGGGCGCGTCGAGCACGACGGCGTCCGGCTTCCCCGGTGGCGGCACCGGCGGCCGTGGCAACTTCGCCGGCGGCGCCGGCTTCCCCGGTGCGAACGCCAGCGCGGCACCGGGCGGCGCCGCGGCGCAGGGCGAAACCGGGACCGCCGCAGCCGCGGCGGCCGGCACCACCGGCACGGTCAAGCTGGTCAACGGCAAGACCATCTACGTGCAGACCGCGGACGGCTCGGTGGTCACCGTGAAGACCGACGGCAGCACCTCGGTCTCGACCGCGAAGAAGGGCAAGCTCAGCGACGTCAAGGCCGGCGACGCGGTCACCGTCGAGGGCGCGACCGGCACGGATGGCACGGTCACCGCCACCTCGGTCACCGCCAAGGGCAAATGATCGTTCAGGTGTGACGAAGCTACCCATTGATGACCACGGCCTCCGCTCCCTAGGCTGACTCCAGCTCAGACCTAGGGGGTGGGCCGCGGTGCCACGCGACGCGCCCATACTGCACGGCCGGGCCGCGTTACTCGCGGAGATCGACGGCAGGCTCGCAGCCGGTGGCGGAGTGGCTCTCTACGGGCCACCCGGCATCGGGAAGACCGCGCTGCTCGACGCCGTAGCCGAGCAGGCCACGACCCGCGGTGAGCTGGTGCTGCGCCTGCGCCCGGCGCTGGGGGAGCGGACCCTGGCGTACGCCGGGGTCGCCGACCTGGTCCGGCAGGTCCCGCCGGAAGCGGTGGCGGCCCTCGCGCCCGCCTCCCGCAACGTGCTCGCCGGCCTGCGGCAGGGCCACCCGCCCCGCACCGGCGTGCCGGCCCTGGCCCGCCGCCTGGTGCTGCCGGCCCTGCTCGCGCACTGCGCCCGGAGCGTGCCGGTGCTGCTGGTCCTGGACGACGTGCAGTGGCTGGACCCGGAGTCGGCCGCCCTGATCGCGTTCGCGATGCGCCGCCGCCCCGGCCCCCGGGTCCGGACGGTCGCCGGTGAGCGCCGCCCCGACCACGCCGGTCACCGCCGCGCCGCCCGGCTCTGCCCGCCACCGGCCACCGAGATCGCCGTGCCGCCGCTCGCACCGGACGACCTGACCGCCATGCTCGAGGCCCGGGGCCTGCCGTGCCGGATGGCCAGCCGGTTGCACCGGGCCAGCGCCGGCAACCCGTTCCTGGCCCTGGCCCTGGGCAGCACCGGCGCCGACGGTCCGGCCTGGCGTCCGGCGCCGCTGCCGGAGATCGTCCGGGACCTGGCCCGGGAACGCCTGACCTGCCTCTCCGACGAGGTGAACGCGACCCTGCTGACCGCCGCGCTGGCCACCGAGCCGACGGTCACGCTGCTGCTGCGGGCCGGCCGGGACGACGCCGACCGGGAGTTGCACCAGGCCGTCTCCGCCGGGGTGGTCGAGGTGGCCGGTGAGGCGATCCGGTTCACCCCGCCGATGATCGCGCAGGTGCTCGTCGAGGAGACACCGGCCGGCGACCGCAGCCGGGCGCACGCCGCGCTCGCCGCGGCCGCGCTGGACGACGTCGAGGCGCTGCGGCACCGCGCGTTGCGCAGCGCCCGTCCGGAGGCGGCGGTGGCCCGGCGCCTGGCCGCGGTCGCCGATCAGTGCGCCGCCCGGGGTGCGGAGCGCACCGCGGCCGAGTTCTACCTGCTCGCGGCGGACCGCTGCCCGCACCACCTGGCCGCTGAACGCCTCGACTGGCTGGTCGCGGCGGCCCGTACCGCGCTCACCGGCGGCTCACCGGCGCTGGCCGGCCGGGCCGCCGAGGCGGTGATCGCGGCCGACGCGCCCGCCGGGCACCGGGTCCGGGCCCGGGTCGTGCTGATCGACCTGGCCGGGCAGGCGCTCGGCGAGATGGGCGAGATGTTCGCGGCCGCGCTGGCCGAGGCCGGCGACGACCCCGCGCTGCTCGCCCCGGTCCGGCTCCGGCTCACCTGGCAAGCCATGATCACCGGGGATCCGGACCGGGCCTTCGCCGAGGCGCGCAGCACCGCCGACATCGCGCATCGGGCCGGCGACGCGACCAGCGAGGCGATGGCGCTCAGCAGCCTCGCCCAGATCCAGCGGATGCGTGGCGAACCGCAGTGGCGCGACTCGCTCACCCGGGCGCTGGCCCTGCCCGCCTCGCCGGCACCGGACTGGCTGCACTACGGCCCGCACTACATGGCGGCCCGTTTCGCGCTGATCGACGACCGCCTCGACGAGGCGCGCGCCGAGCTGCTGCGGCTGCTCGCGGTCGCCGAGCACGACCGGATCGGCGAGGCCCGGGTCGAGGTGCTCCGCAGCCTCTCCGAGGTGGCGACGCGGGCGGGTCGCTGCCGGGAGGCTCTTCGGTACGCCCACCGCGCCGTCCAGGCCGCTCAGGAGGCCGGGCTCAGTCCCGGCCCGACGTGGTACACGGCGGCCGTCGCCGAGCTGGCCGGTGGCAGCCTGACCGCGGCAGCCGGTTTCGCCCAGCGCGGCATCCGGGCCTCCGAACAGGAGGGTGACAACCTCTACCTGCGCCGCAACCTGCACGCCCTGGGCCAGGCCGGTCTGCGCTCCGGCGACTCCCGGGCCGGGGTGGCCGCGCTGCGCCGCCTGCGTGACCTGGAGGCCGAGGCCGGCGGCTCGGACCCGATGATCGTCCGTTGGCACGCCGACCTGGCCGCCGGGCTGGCCGCGCTCGGCGAGCACGTCGAGGCCGCCGAGACCCTGGCCCGCGCCCGCAAGGCCGCCGAGCAGCTGGGCAGCACCCCGGCGCTGGCCGGCTACCTGGACCGGGCGACCGCGATAGTGCACTCGGAGAGCGGCCAGGCGGACTCCGCGGTCGAGCTGTCCACCGCCGCCGCGCACCTGTTCGAGCAGCTGCGGCAACCTGTCGAACAGGGGCACGCGCTGCTGGTGGCCGGGGGAGCGGAACGCCGCCGCCGCCGGTACGCCGCGGCCCGCCTGCTGATCGGCGCCGCGCTGGCGATCTTCCTGTCCGCCGACGCCCGGCCCTGGGCCGAGGAGACCGAGCGCGCCCTGGCCCGCACCGAGGGCAGCCTCGCCCCGGAGCAGGGCCTCACCTCGACCGAGCTGCGGATCGCCGCGATGGTCCGGGACGGTTCCAGCAACCGCGAGATCGCCACCCGGCTCTACCTGAGCGTGAAGACCGTCGAGGCCACCCTGACCCGGGTCTACCGCAAGCTCGGCGTCCGCTCCCGCACCCAGCTCTCGTCCCGGCTGCTGGCCGTCGAGGGCGTCCCGCCGGCCTCCGACACATCGACCGGTGCTTGAGATCACCCCGCGGTCCTGACCAGCACGTCGGCGACGCAGAGTGACCTGGGTTACCGCTATCCGGTGGCGGCGATCACTTTCATCTTCCAGGTTTTACCTGGTCGATTTGGGGATGTCGAACAGGCGCGGCACTGTTGTACCCGGAAGCGACGAGGCTTTCTCCGTCACTATCCGTCAAGGAGTGCCCGATGCCGTTCATCCGTGAAATCCGTACGTCGATCACTGGTCGTCTCGCCGCCCGCCGCGCGCACCGCCAGTTGAGCCAGGAGCTCGCCGCGTTCCGCACCGCTGCCGAACGCACCGAGCTGGACCTGATGCTGGGCCGGCACACCGCCGAGGAGACCCGCGAGATCCACGCCATCCTGAACCAGCAGGACGCCGGGCGCCGGTACCACGCCGCCGCCGGCACGCACCACATGTGAACACCGAGAACCCCGGGTCGTAGGGCCGACCCGGCGGGTTACCGCGTCCGGCCCGGACCGTCCCCAGGCCGTGACTGCTGACCCACCCTCGCCCCCGGTGCTCCCCGCGCCGGGGGCGGTTCACGTTCTACCGCTCCCGTTCGCTGTCGGGTTTCGCCCGCAGGCTCCCGGCGTGCGCTTTCTTGGACGGATCGCGGCTGGATGTGATCAGGCTGGCCACCGTGGTGATCACCAGGATGCCGACGATCACCGCGAGCGAGACCGGCGTGCCGACCTCCGGCACCGACGTGCTCAGCGCCTTGTGCGCCCAGTGCAGGATCAGCTTCACCCCGATGAACGCGAGGATCACGGCGAGGCCGGTGGACAGGTAGACGAGCCGGTCCAGCAGCCCCTTCACCAGGAAGAACAGCGCGCGCAGCCCGAGCAGCGCGAACGCGTTCGCGACGAAGACGATGTAGGCCTCTTCGGTCACCCCGAACACCGCGGGGATCGAGTCGAGCGCGAACAGGATGTCGGTGCTGCCGATCGCCAGCAGCACCAGGAACAACGGCGTGACCATCCGCCGCCCGTCCACCCGGGTGATCATCTTGCCGTCGATGTAGTCCTCGGTCACCGGCAGGAACCGCCGGCCCGCCTTGACCAGGGCATTGTCCTCGATGCTGGGGTCCTCGTCGCGATGCCGGTAGAGCTGCACCGCCGTGAAGATCAGGATCAGCCCGAAGATCAGGAACATGAACGAGAACAGGTTCAGCAGCGTCGCGCCGAGCACAATGAAGATCACCCGCAGCACCAGCGCGATGATGATCCCGAACGTGAGCACTTCCTGCTGGTACCGCTCCGGCACCGCGAAACTGCTCATGATGATGACGAAGACGAAGAGATTGTCGACCGACAGACTCTTCTCGACGATGTACCCGGCGAAATACTCGGCGCCGAAACCCCACCCGGCGACGCTCGCGAACACCAGACCGAAAGCGATCGCCACGCCGATATAGAAGATCGACCAACCGGCCGCCTCCCGGAATCCGACGACGTGCGGCCGTAACACCCCCAGAGTCAGATCGAGGGCGAGCAGAGCGACGATGACGCCGATCGTCAGGGTCCATCCGAGCGCGGTGACCTCAAGCATCCTCAAAGAATCCCCAGAGCCAGGGCAAAGAACACCAAGAACTCCCTGCAAGATCCCTGTAAATCGTCGAGGTCCGCTCCCCATTCGGTCCGACATTTTCCGGTACGCAGGGAGAGCCCCGCCCCGGTCGTGCGCCCGCGAGGGATACCCCACTCCCGGCCGCGGCCGCTTAATCTCTCCCCGTGGACACCGCCGGCAGGATCGCAGCGTGGCTCGTGGACGGGCCGTCCCGCTCCGGGGAGCCGGGGCTGTCCGAGACCGAGTTGCTGCGTGCGGAGCAGACCTTCGGCCTGACCTTTCCGCCGTTGCTGCGCGAGGTGCTGGGCCGGGTCCATCCGGTGCGGCGCTACGTCTCCCCGCAACCGTGGCACCCGCCGTCGTCACCGTCGTACCCGGATTGGCGGTTGCGGGATGTGGCCGGGACCCGCAGCCTGATCGCGATCCCGGCCGACGGTGTGGTCTTCGATGTCGAGGAGAACGACTTCTGGTGGCATGCCTGGGGTCCGCGCCCCGAGGGCGTGCCGGAGCGGCTGACGGTGGCCCGCCGGGAGGTGGCGTTGGTCCCGGAGCTGATCCCGCTCTTCGGGCACCTCTACGTCGCCGCCTCCGACGACTCACCGGTGTTCCGCATCATCCAGACGGACGTGCGGCTCTTCGCGCTCGCGCTCGCCGGCCTCGCCGATGTCACCGACGAGGGACCGGCTCCGGCGCTCGCGGAATGGCCGGTGGGCGTGGTCCCGTTCTGGAGCGACCTGCACGCGTATGCCGCACACCGCGACACCGAGAGTCCTTTCGCCCACCTGGCAACCGGCGGCTTCTGACCGGCCGCCCTCATCCACCGGCACGGCCGCCAGTCACCGACCGGCTGGCGCACACGGTTGTGTCCGGCGCCACGAGGCAGCCGCCAGGCGAGTGACCGGGTGCCGGCGAGTGCCCTCGCTCCGGGCCGGCGCGCGTGCCTGGCCTTGCGCTCCGGGCCGGGGCGCGAGTGACCCCGGCGGGGTGCGCACGGTGTCGGCCTGGGGGAATGCCGGGCCCGATGATCGCCGGCTGTTCGTTCCGGCCGCCTCGTGGGCGGCGAGGGTGCACGATGCCCGGTCGGAGATGTCCGCCGCCTCCGGGGAGGGCGGTCAGAGTCCGCAATGCCAGATCGCGTGCGTCTACCGCCCGCCCGGGGGCGGCAACCGCACGCACAACGCGATCGAGGACCGCCACCGCCCCCGATCCGGCCCACTGCGAGCCCCTGCCGCCCCACCGGCGCCGAGCGCGGGCTTCCGCCGCCCCGCCGGTATCGATCACCCGTCCGGCTGTCCAGCAACACTGAGCGATGGAGCGTCCCGGCCCGTGACGACGCCCCACTCACCTGGCCCGAACACATCGGACAGCACTCCAACGATGCAGGCCCACCGAGATCAAGACAGGTGGCGTTCGGCGGCGGTGTCCGGCGCCGCGAGGCGGCGGTCAGTGCCAGCTGTGGGCCGGTGGCTGGTGCTGAGGGGTGTGTCCGGCGGGTTGAGGCACCCCTCGGGGTCAGCCGGGGTCAGGTGGTGAGGAAGGAGCGCTTGGACAGGCCCATCCAGAAGCCGTCGATCGGCTGGTCGGGGGACTGCTCGGGGGTGCCGGACGCGCCCAGCGTCAGGAACATCGGGGCGAAGTGCTCGATGGTCGGGTGCGCATACGGCATCCCGGGCGCCACCGACCGGAAGTCGGCCAGCTCGTCGACCGCCCCGCGGGCCAGCGTCTCGGCGGTCCACGCGTCGAACTCGCGGGACCAGCCCGGCGCGGCCGCCTCGGGCCGCCAGTCGCGCAGGAACGGCAGGCCGTGCGTGGTGAAGCCGGACCCGACGATCAGCACACCCTCGTCGCGCAGCGGCGCGAGCCGGGCGCCGAGCTCGAGCAGCCGATCCGGTTCCAGGGTGGGCAGCGACATCTGCAGCACCGGGATGTCGGCGTCCGGGTACATCACCGTCAGCGGGACGTACGCGCCGTGGTCGAGCCCGCGGGTGGTGCGGGCGACCGTCTCGCCGTCCGGCATCAGCGCGGCGACCTGGTCGGCGAGGACCGGTGCGCCGGGCGCGCGGTACTGCACCTGGTAGAAGCGCTGGGCGAAGCCGCCGAAGTCGTAGACCAGCGGCACGGTCTCGGTGGCACCGAGCATCAACGGCGCGGACTCCCAGTGGGCCGAGGCCATCAGGATCGCCTTCGGCCGGGGGAGGCCGGCCGCCAGCTCCTGCAACTGGGCGACCCAGGTGGGGTCGTCCACCAATGGTGGCGCTCCGTGACTCAGGAACAGGGTGGGCATCCGCACGGCGACCTCCGTTGAAACTTCAACTAACTGGCACCACGGTACGCCGGAATGCTTGCTCCATCAACTATCCGCAAAGAAGCTTACGTACAGTAGTTTTTGATCTTGTTTTGTCACACTCAGCAATCGACCGCGCACGTTAAAAGTGATAGATGATCTTGTAAATTTATGTAAACATTTGTTGATCTCCGAGGTCGCGCCACGTTATTGATCGATGCTCAAACTCCCTGGAAGCGCATGTGATCAACTTCGCCTACTGTGGAGTCGACATTTGTCGCATCTGGACGTTGCGAGAAACGACCGGGTTTGGCAGGCTACACGCGGTCGCGCTACGGGGAGCGCAACGTCATTGCTTCGTGAAACTCACCTTGATTACGTTCGGTGAACAGCGCGGGCATTCCCAAGGCGTCGAGAGGAGAACAAGCCGTGGCGTTACCGCCGCAGCTACCGCCCGCGGATGATCTGTACCTCACCGCTCATGACTCGATCCGGGGCAAATCTTTGCTGTCCCCGGCAACACTCGGTCTGGGCCTGGGGGCAGCACTGCTGGGTGAGCTGATGCTCTGGCGCCGCATCGACCTCGTCGAGAGCGAGCTGATCGTCATCGACGAACGGCCGACCGGCGACGCCGCCACCACCGCACTGCTCGAGCAGATCCGGCGCGAGGCCGGTCAGCACGGAGTGCGTAACTGGATCTCCTATCTGTCCACCGGCATCGCCACCGACCTGGTCGAACGCCGCCTCGCCCGCGGCGGCCTGATCCAGCGTCAGGAGAAACGCGGACTGCTCGGCACCAAGGTCTCCTTCGTGCCGTCCGACTCGATGACCGCCGGATGGCCCGCCACCCGGATCCGCACGAAGGTCTCCCGCGACGAGCAACTCGACGTCGCCGATCTGCTGCTCGCCGGTCTGATCCTGGCCACCGGCCTGGACCAGCAGGTGCTCGCGACCCTCAACGCCCGTGACCGGGCCCGGCTGTTCGACCAGTTCCGGCGCCTGTTCCCGGCCATGCTCCAGCAGCTCGTCGCGCACGCCGAGGCAGCCGTCGGCGACGCCGTGATGGCCCGGCGCGCCTGACCCACCACAGAGTCTTCTCTCTCCCTCACCCCTCATAAATATCTGGAGATACGCGTGTCCTCGACCGCAACCCAACCCGCGGAGAGTCAGCTCTCCAACGCCCTTGCCCGGGACCGGCTCGGCGTGGCCGCCGTGGTGTTCTTCGTGATGTCCGCGGCCGCCCCGCTGACCGTGGTCGCCGGCGTGGTGCCGACCGGCCTCGCGGTGACCGGCCTGACCGGCATCTCGATCGCGTTCATCGCGGTCGCCGTGATCCTGGCGATCTTCTCGGTCGGCTACGTGGCGATGGCCCGGCACATCTCCAACGCCGGCGCGTTCTACGCGTACGTGGCCCGTGGCCTCGGCCGCCCGACCGGTGTCGGCGCGTCCTGGGTGGCGCTGCTGGCCTACAACATGTTCCAGTGCGCCTCGTACGGTGGGTTCGGCGCGATCGCCCAGCCGCTGTTCGTCGACTGGTTCGGCATCGACCTCCCGTGGTGGGCGTTCGGCCTGGTCGCCTGGGCCCTGGTCGCGGTCCTGGGTGTGCGTGACGTCGCCGTCAACGGCAAGGTGCTCGCCACCCTGCTGGTCGCCGAGATCGCGCTGACCGTGGTGTTCAGCATCGCCGAGATCCTCTCCGACGGTTTCCACGCCTCGTCCGCACCGGTCGACGTGTCGTCGCTGACCGGTGCCGGCTCCGGCGCGCTGCTGGTCATGGCGATCACCGGCTTCGTCGGCTTCGAGCAGTCCGTGGTGTTCAGCGAGGAGTCCCGCGACCCGAAGCGCACCGTGCCGCGCTCCACGTACATCGCGATCGCCCTGATCGCCGTGATCTACGCGTTCGCCTCCTGGGCGATGATCTCCGCGGCCGGTTCCGACCAGGTCGTCGCGCGGGCCGGCGAGGAGGGCCCCGAGCTCTTCTTCAACCTGGCCGCCGGTCCGCTCGGCAGCATCGCGCTGCACCTGGGCCACATCCTGTTCCTGACCTCGCTGATCGCCGCGATGATCTCGTTCCACAACATCATCTCGCGCTACATGTTCTCGCTCGGCCGCGAAGGCGTGGTGCCGCGTCTGTTCGGCCGCACCGTGCCGGGCACCGGCGCGCCTAAGAACGGCTCGCTCGCCCAGTCGGCGGTCGGCCTCATCGTGATCGTGGCCTACGCGGTCGCCGGCTGGGACCCGCTGGTCCAGCTGTTCTTCTGGGGCGGCACCGGTGGTGGCCTCGGCGTGCTGCTGCTGATCACGCTCACCGGGTTCGCGGTCATCGCGTACTTCGCCCGCAACCGCACCGACGAGGACGTGCTGCACCGGATCATCGCCCCGGTCATCGGCGCGGTGCTCCTGGTGATCGTGTCCTACCTGGCGCTGAGCAACATCGCCACCCTGCTCGGCGTGGACCCGGACAGCACCACGGCCGTCGCGGTGCCGGGCTCGTTCCTGGTCGTGCTGGTCGCCGGCATCATCTGGGGCCTGTTCCTGCGCAGCTCCCGGCCGCAGATCTACTCGGGCATCGGCATGGGCGCCAACAGCGCGACCACCGGCGGCGGCGGTTTCTCCGCGGCGCTGAACGAGACCCCCGACCAGGGATACCACCGATGAGCGAGTTCACCATCCGGTCCGCCCGGGCCGACGAGCTCGCCGCGATCGGCGCCCTGGTCTCGAAGTCGTTCGACGAGCTCGACGCGGACGCGTACCTGGTCCCGGTCCCCGAGGACCGCGAGCGGATCATGGCGGACTTCTTCACCCTGGAGACCGAGTACGCCTTCAGCCACGGCAAGGTCGAGGTCATCGACCACGCCGACGGCGGGTACGCGGCCGCGGCGGTCTGGTACAACCGGGTCGACCCGCTGCCCGAGTTCCCGGGGTACATGGACCGGCTCACCGCGCTGGCCGGTGACCACCTGGACCGGTTCGGCGCGCTCGGCGAGCTGTTCGAGAAGAACCACCCCACCGACCAGCACTGGCACCTGCAGTTCCTGGCGGTACGCCCGGACCACCAGGGTCACGGCCTGGGCGGCAAGCTGATGAAGAACGTCCACGACATCCTGGACGAGCAGGGCATCCCGGCCTATCTCGAGGCCACGAACGAGAACAACGTGCGGCTGTACCGCCGGTACGGCTACACCGACATGGACCCGTTCGCGATCCTGCTGCCGGACGGCACCCCGTTCTTCCGGATGTGGCGTCCCGCTTCCTGACCGCGGTGACCAGGAGGGGCGCGGGCGATAAGCCCGCGCCCCTCCTGTCGTTTTCCGCCAGCCCTTGACGCGGGCGCGGTCGCGTAATTACATCGATTCAGGTCCACTCAGCCTCGCTGGACGATGACCGGCTGCTGACGGCTTGGTTGATTGCGTCCGTGACCGCACGGGACCTGACCCTCCCGGGTGGATTGGCCGGAGGGACGGACATGTCCGCACACGAGGTCCTGACGATGGGCCGCATCGGCGTCGACCTGTATCCCGAGCAGATCGGCGTGCCGCTCGGCGAGGTGCGGACGTTCGCCAAGTCCCTCGGCGGCAGCGCGTCCAATGTGGCGGTGGCCGCGGCCCGGTACGGCCGTCGCGCCGCGGTGATCACCCGGGTCGGCGCCGACCCGTTCGGGGAGTACCTGCGCACCGCGCTGCGCGGCTTCGGGGTGGACGACCGGTTCGTCGGCACGGTGCCGCACCTGCCCACCCCGGTGACGTTCTGCGAGATCTTCCCGCCGGACCACTTCCCGCTCTACTTCTACCGCTACCCCAAGGCCCCGGACTTGGAGATCCATCCGTCCGAGTTGGACCTGGACGCGATCCGCCGGGCCGACATCTTCTGGGTCACCGGCACCGGCCTCAGCGCTGAGCCCTCCCGCACGGCGACGCTGACCGCCCTGAAAGAGCGTAATAAATCGGGAATAACCGTCTTCGACCTCGACTGGCGTCCGATGTTCTGGGACTCCCCGGCCGAGGCCCGGCACTGGTACATCGAGGCGCTGCGCCACACCACGGTCGCCGTCGGCAACCTGGCCGAGGTCGAAGTCGCGGTGGGCCGGGCGAACCCGGAACGGGCGCTTCTCCAACACGGAGTCGACCTCGCGGTGATCAAGCGGGGCCCGGCCGGAGTGCTGGCCGCATGCAAGGACCAGAAGGTGGAAGCCCCACCAGAAAAGATAAAAACCCTCAACGGCCTCGGCGCCGGCGACGCGTTCGGCGGCGCCCTCTGCCACGGCCTCCTCGCCGGCTGGGACCTGCCCGCCACGATCCGCTTCGCCAACGCCGCCGGCGCCCTGGTCGCCACCCGGCTGGCCTGCGCCGACGCCATGCCGTCCGAGGCCGAGGTCCGTGACCTGCTGGCCGGCGCCGGCCATGGCTGAGGCCCGGGTCAACCCGGTGATCCCCCGGGGCAGCACCGCGGCCCGCCCGTTCGACGTGGTGGTCGGACCGGAGAGCGCCGGCTGGACGCACAGCGGACTGCGGGTGGTGCAGCTGCCGGTCGGCGGCCGGGTCAAGTTCGGCACCGGCGCCGACGAGGTGCTGGTCCTGCCACTCGCCGGTGGCTGTGACGTGGCGTGCGACGACGAACGCCTCACCCTGACCGGCCGCCGCTCGGTCTTCTCCCGGGTCACCGACTTCGCGTACCTGCCGCGCGACGCCGTGGTCACCCTGCGGGCGCCCAACGGCGGGCGGTTCGCGCTGCCCGCAGCCCGGGCCCGGCGCCGGCTGCCGTTCCGCTACGGCCCGGCCGAGGAGGTACCGGTCGAGCTGCGCGGCGCCGGGTCCGCGAGCCGCCAGGTCAACAATTTCTGTACGCCGGAGTCCTTCGACGCGGACGCCCTGATCGCGGTCGAGGTGCTCACCCCCGGTGGCAACTGGTCGTCCTACCCGCCGCACAAGCACGACGAGCCGGGCCCGGACGAGAGCCGCCTCGAGGAGATCTACTACTTCGAGGTGGCGCCGTCCCCGTCCGGCCGGCCCGGCTGCGGATACCAGCGGGTCTACGGCCACCCGGACCGCCCGATCGACGTCTGCGCCGAGGTCCGCAGCGGCGACGTGGTGCTGATCCCGTACGGCTGGCACGGCCCGTCGATGGCCGCCCCCGGCTACGACCTCTACTACCTGAACGTGATGGCCGGCCCCGGTGAACGGCGCTGGCTGATCCGCGACGACCCGGCGCACGGCTGGGTCCGCGACACGTGGGCGGCCCAGAAGGTCGACCCACGGCTGCCCCTCACCTCGGACCGGGAGCGGAGAAGACTGTGAAGCACCGGCTCACCGTCGCGCAGGCGACCGTGCGGTTCCTGGCCAACCAGTTCACCGAGCGGGACGGTGTCCGGCAGCGGGCCGTCGCCGGGTTCCTCGGCATCTTCGGGCACGGCAACGTGGCCGGCATCGGGCAGGCGCTGTTGCAGGCGCAGCGCAGTGGCACACCGGAGATGCCCTATCGGCTGGCCCGCAACGAGCAGGCCATGGTGCACACCGCGGCCGGGTACGCCCGGATGCGCAACCGGCTGTCCACGATGGCCTGCACCACCTCGATCGGCCCGGGCGCCACCAACATGCTCACCGGCGCGGCCCTGGCCACCGTGAACCGGATCCCGGTGCTGCTGTTCCCGTCCGACGTGTTCGCCACGCGGGTGGCCGTCCCGGTGCTGCAGGAGCTGGAGGATCCGCGTTCCGGCGACGTGTCGGTGAACGACGCCTTCCGGCCGCTGTCACGGTTCTTCGACCGGGTCTGGCGGCCCGAGCAACTGCCGCAGGCCCTGCTCGGCGCGATGCGGGTGCTCACCGACCCGGCGGAGACCGGCGCGGTCACCGTCTGCCTGCCCCAGGACGTGCAGGCCGAGGCGTACGAATATCCCGACGAGCTGTTCGCCGAGCGCACCTGGCACGTGACCCGCCCGGCGCCCGACCCGCTCGCCGTGGAACGTGCCGCCGCCGTGATCCGCGGCGCCCGCCGCCCGCTGATCGTGGCCGGCGGCGGAGTGATCTACTCCGAGGCGTCCGTGCAGCTGGACCGGTTCGCCAGGGAGACCGGCATCCCGGTCGCCGACACCCAGGCCGGCAAGGGCGCGCTCAGCTGGGACCACCCGAACGCGGTGGGCGGGCTCGGCGCGACCGGCAGCCCGGTGGCGAACCGGCTGGCCGCGCACGCCGACGTGGTGCTCGGCATCGGCACCCGCTACTCCGACTTCACCACCGCGTCGCGCACCGCGTTCCGGCATCCGCAGGTCCGGTTCGTCAACCTCAACGTGGTCTCGTTCGACGCCGCGAAACTCGGTGCGCTGTCCCTGGTGGCGGACGCCCGGGCCGGTCTGACGGCGCTGCGCCCGGCGTTGCACGGACGGCGGTTCACCGGTGATTTCCACGATGACGTGGCGGCGTGGAACGCGCGCGTCGACCGGGCGTACCGGGAAAGAAAGGGTGACCACCTGCCCACCCAGGCCGAAGTGATCGGTGTGGTGAACGAAGCGTGCGGAGCACGCGACGTGGTGGTCCAGGCGGCCGGCAGCCTGCCCGGCGACCTGCAGCGGCTGTGGCGGGCCCGCGATCCGAAGCAGTACCACGTCGAGTACGGCTACTCCTGCATGGGCTTCGAGATCGCCGGCGCCCTCGGGATCAAGCTGGCCGACCCGTCCCGCGAGGTGTACGCCCTGGTCGGCGACGGCTCCTACCTGATGATGGCGCAGGAGATGGTGACCGCGCTGGCCGAGGGCGTGAAGCTGATCGTGGTGCTGGTGCAGAACCACGGGTTCGCCTCGATCGGCTCGCTCTCCGAGCAGGTCGGCTCGCAGCGGTTCGGCACCAGCTACCGCTACAAGAGCGCGCAGACCGGCGACTACGACGGCGCGCTGCTCCCGGTCGACCTGGCGCTGAACGCGGAGAGCCTGGGCGCCTCGGTGATCCGCTGCCGGACCGCCGCCGACCTGGCCGAGGGCCTGAAACGGGCCCGCGAGGCGGACCGGCTGACCGTGTTGCACATCGAGACCGACCCGCTCGCCGCCGGGCCGGGCTCGGAATCCTGGTGGGACGTGCCGGTGGCGCAGATCGCCACCCTGCACAGCACCCGGCACGCACTCACCGGCTACCTGGAGAGGAAACGCGACCAGCGGCATCACCTGCGACCCGGAGGTTGATGAGATGAGCACGATCGAGCACTGGATCGGCGGCCGGTTCACCGGTGGCGCGTCCACCCGGCGCGCCCCGGTCTACCAGCCGGCCACCGGCCGCAAGCAGCACGAGGTGCTGCTCGGTGAACCGGACGATGTGGACGCCGCGGTCACCGTCGCCACCCACGCGTTCGCGTCCTGGCGGGAGGAGTCGCTGAGCCGGCGCACCCGGATCCTGTTCGCGTTCCGCGAGCTGGTCAACGCGCACGCCGCCGACCTCGCCGCGATCGTCTCGGACGAGCACGGCAAGGTGCTCTCCGACGCGGCCGGTGAGGTGCGGCGCGGGCTCGAGGTGATCGAGTACGCCTGCGGGATCCCCACCCTGCTGGCCGGCTCGTTCTCGGATCAGGCGTCGGCCGGGGTCGACGTGTTCAGCTTCCGGGAGCCGCTCGGGGTCTGCGCCGGCATCACGCCGTTCAACTTCCCGGCCATGGTGCCGATGTGGATGCACCCGATCGCGATCGCCTGCGGCAACACGTTCATCCTCAAACCCAGCGAGCGCGACCCGTCCGCGTCGAACCTGGTCGCCGGGCTGTGGCGGGAGGCCGGGCTGCCGGACGGGGTCCTCAACGTGGTGCACGGCGACCGGGTCACGGTCGAGGCGATCCTGCGGCACCCGGGCATCGCGGCGGTGTCGTTCGTCGGGTCGACGCTGATCGCCCGGCACATCCACCGGGAGGCGTCGGTGTCCGGCAAGCGGGTGCAGGCGCTCGGCGGGGCGAAGAACCACGCGGTGGTGCTGCCGGACGCCGACCTGGAGTTCGCCGCGGATCATCTGGCGGCGTCCGCGTTCGGTTCGGCCGGGCAGCGCTGCATGGCGGTCTCCGCCGCGGTCGCCGTCGGCTCGGCCGCCGACGAGCTGGTGCGCCTGGTCAGCGAGCGGGCCGGCGAGGTGGTGGTCGGTCCGGGCACCGACCCGGCCAGCGAGATGGGCCCGGTGATCACCGCGGTCGCGAAGGAGCGGATCGAGAACCTGATCGCCGCGGGGGAACGGCAGGGCGCGTCGGTCACGGCCGATGGCCGAGGCCTCAAGATCCCGGGGTACGAGGACGGCTTCTTCGTCGGGCCGACCGTGCTGGACCGGGTCGAGGACCGGATGGACGTGTACCGCGAGGAGGTGTTCGGGCCGGTCCTGTCGGTGCTGCGCGCGTCGTCGGTGGACGAGGCGATCCAACTGATCAACAACAATCCGTACGGCAACGGCACGGCCCTGTTCACCGACAGCGGCGCGGCGGCCCGCCGGTTCCAGCGCGGGGTGCAGGTCGGCATGATCGGGATCAACGTGCCGATCCCGGTGCCGATGGCGTACCACTCGTTCGGCGGGTGGAAGGACTCGCTGTTCGGGCAGAGCCACATCTACGGGCCCGACGGTGTCGCGTTCTACACCCGCGGCAAGGTGGTCACCCAGCGCTGGCCCCTGGAGGACTCCGCGTCCGAGGCGTCGCTGCACTTCCCGACGGCACGGTGACCGGCATGCGCCGTCTGCGCCTCGGCAGCTGTCCCGACTCGTGGGGGGTCTGGTACGCCGACGACCCCCGGCAGACCCCGTGGCCCCGTTTCCTCGACGAGCTGGTCACCGCCGGGTACCACTGGCTGGAGCTCGGCCCGTACGGCTACCTGCCCACCGACCCGGCCCGCCTGGCCGACGAGCTGGCCACCCGGGGCCTGCGCTGCGCGGCCGGTACGGTCGGCGGCGTCGGCGGGCCGCACAAGGACTTCCCGGCGGTGCTCGCCGAGACCCGCCGGGTGGCCGAGCTGACCCGGGCGGCCGGCGGGCGCGACGTGGTGTTCGTCCCGGTGCCCGGGTACCGCGACGACGCCACCGGCGGGTACCGGGAGGCCGCCGAGCTGAGCGCCGATCAGTGGCGTGACCTGCTGGCCAACACGACCACGCTGGGCCGCATGCTCGCCGAGGAGTACGGCATGAGCCTGCGGTTCCACCCGCACGCCGACTACCAGGTGGAATACCAGTCGCAGGTGGAGCGGCTGCTCGACGGCACCGATCCGCGGTTCGTGTCGCTGTGCCTGGACACCGGCCATCTGGCGTACCGGCGGGCGGACGTGCTGGGCCTGATCCGGCAGTACCCGGAGCGGGTCGGCTACGTCCACCTCAAGCAGATGGACCCGGCCCTCGCGGCCCGGGCCGCCGCCGAGGACTGGGCGTTCGGCCAGGCCGTCCGGCTCGGGGTGAGCGTCGCCCCGCCGTCCGGCGCCCCGGAGGTTCCGGCCGTGCTGAAAGCCCTGGAGGACCTCGACGCGGAGCTGTTCGTCGTGGTCGAGCAGGACATGTACCCGGTGGACTTCGACGTTCCGCTGCCGATCGCCACCCGGACCCGCAGGTATCTCGAGGAGACAGGAGATTTCGGATGAGGAGAGGTCTGCTCACCACCGGCGTCGTGACGGTCCTGGCGCTCGCCGCGTGCAGCGGCGGAGGCCGGGACAAGTCCGACGCGGACGACTCCGGTGGTGGTGGCAACGCGCCCGGCAGTTCCGGGTACACGGTCGCCTTCATCACCCACGAGACGCCCGGCGACACGTTCTGGGACAAGGTCCGGGCCGGCGCCGAGCAGGCCGCCAAGGACGAGGGCGTCACGCTGAAGTACTCCAACGACCCGGACGCCGCCAAACAGGCGGGTCTGATCCAGAGCGCGGTCGACGCCAAGGTCAACGGGATCGCGACCACCCTGGTCACCCCGGACGCCCTGGCCGGCGCGGTCAAGTCGGCGACCGCCGCCGGAGTCCCGGTGGTCGGCCTGAACGGCGGCATCGACCAGTACCAGAAGCTCGGCGCGCTGATGTACTTCGGCTCGGACGAGACTCTGGCCGGGGAGAGCATCGGCAAGCGGATCGCCGGTCAGGGTGCCAAACACCCGCTCTGCGTGATCCACCAGACCGGCTCGGTGGCACTCGAGGCGCGCTGCGACGGCGTCAAGAGCGCCGTGCCCGGCACGGAGAACCTCCAGGTCAACGGCGCCGACGACAGTGCGGTCACGACCACCCTGCAGGCCAAGCTGGCCCAGGACAAGTCGATCGACTACGTGGTGACGCTCGGCGCGCCGATCGCGCTGGACGCGATCAACGCCAAGCAGCAGGCGTCGTCGCCCGCGAAGATCGTGACGTTCGACCTGAACCAGGAGATCGCCAAGCGGATCAAGGCGGGCGAGGTGGTGTTCGCCATCGACCAGCAGCCGTACGTGCAGGGGTACATGGCGGTCACCTCGCTCTACCTCTACCTGAAGAACGGCAACGACATCGGCGGCGGCCGGCCGGTGCTGACCGGACCGTCCTTCGTGGACCAGACCAACATCGACAAGATCCTGCCGTTCACCGAGAAGAACACCCGGTGAGGCGAACGCTGCGGCTGCTGGCGCGCCCCGAGGCGGGCGCGCTGGCGGCGGCCGTGGTGATCTTCGTGTTCTTCCTGGCGGTGGCGCCGTCGTTCCGCTCGCTGGCGGCGTTCTGCACCGTGCTCTACCAGTCGTCGACGATCGGGATCGTCGCGGTCGGGGTCGGCCTGCTGATGATCGGCGGTGAGTTCGACCTGTCGGCCGGCGTGATCACAATCAGCGCCGGGCTGGTCAACTCGATGTTCTGCTGGTATTTCGGGGTGAACATGTGGGTCGGCGCGGCGCTGTCCCTGCTGTTCTGCCTCGCGGTCGGTTTCCTGAACGGCTGGCTGGTGATGCGCACCGGGATACCGAGCTTCCTGGTCACGCTCGGGACGTTCTTCGTCCTGCAGGGTGCGAACCTCGGCGTGACCAAGCTGGTCACCGGGTCGGTGTCCAGCCGGGACGTCAGCGCGATCGACGGGTTCGACTCGCTGCGGGCGGTCTTCGCGTCCAGCACCACGGCCGGCGCCGCGACGATCTGGATCACCGTGCTCTGGTGGGTGCTGTTCGCCGGGGTGGCCGGGTGGACGCTGCAGCTCACCAGGATCGGCAACTGGATCTACGCGGTCGGCGGGTCGGCGGGCAGCGCGCGAGCCGTCGGGGTGCCTGTCGTCCGTACCAAAATCGGTCTTTTCATGGTCGTGTCTTTTCTCGGCTGGTTCGTCGGGATGCATCTGCTGTACCGGTTCAACACCCTGCAGGCCGGCAACGGGGTGGGTAACGAGTTCCTCTACATCATCGCGGCCGTGGTCGGCGGGACGCTGCTCACCGGCGGGTTCGGCAACGCGTCGGGTGTCGCGATCGGCGCGTTCATCTTCGGGATGACCAGCCTGGGGATCGTCTACGCCGGCTGGGATCCGAACTGGTTCAAGGCGTTCCTCGGCGTGATGCTGCTGCTGGCCGTGCTGGTCAACACGTACGTCCGACGCCTCTCCGCGGGAAAGGCGGCCTGACGTGTCCGATCCGCTGGTCCAGCTCACCGGCGTGGGCAAGAGCTACGGCCCGATCCGCGCCCTGTACGACGTCGACCTGCGCGTCGGTGCCGGCGAGGTGACCTGCGTGCTCGGCGACAACGGCGCCGGCAAGTCCACCCTCATCAAGGTCATCTCCGGCCTGCACCCGCACACCTCGGGCTCGCTACGGGTCGACGGCGCCGAGCGGCGGTTCTCCTCGCCGCGGGAGGCGCTCGACCTCGGCATCGCGACCGTCTACCAGGACCTCGCCGTGGTCCCGCTGATGGAGGTGTGGCGCAACTTCTTCCTCGGCTCGGAGCTCGTCGCCGGGCGCTTCCCGCTGGCCCGCATGCGGATCCGGGAGATGAGACGGATCGCGGACCAGGAGCTGCGCAAGATGGGCATCGTCGTGGCCGACATCGATCAGCCGATCGGGACGCTCTCCGGCGGCCAGCGGCAGTGCGTGGCGATCGCCCGGGCGGTCTACTTCGGCGCCCGGGTGCTGATCCTGGACGAGCCCACCGCGGCGCTCGGCGTTAAGCAGTCCGGCGTGGTGCTCAGGTACATCGCGGCGGCCCGGGACGCGGGCCTCGGCGTCGTCTTCATCACCCACAACCCGCAGCACGCCTACCTGGTCGGCGACCACTTCGTGATCCTCAAACGGGGCGCGGCGGTGCTCGACGCCGCGCGTGGCCGGGTCACCCTGGACGAGCTGACCACCCAGATGGCCGGCGGCGACGAGCTGGCCGAACTCTCCCGGGAACTGGGCCGCCCGGCATGAGGGCGGTGCTGCGGGTCGGCGTGATCGGCGCCGGCCTGATCGGGCGCGATCACATCCGGCGGCTGACCACGGTCCTCGCCGGGATCGACGTGGTGGCGGTCGCCGACGTGGACGCGTTCGTGGCCGCGCAGGTGGCCGCGCCGCTCGGCGCCACCGTGTACCCGAACGGGCTGGCCCTGATCGCCGCGGACGAGGTGGACGCGGTACTGGTCTGCTCGTGGGGCGGCACCCACGAGGAGTACGTGCTCGCCGCGATCACCGCCGGCAAACCGGTGTTCTGCGAGAAACCCCTGGCCACCACGCGGGAGGCGTGCCTGCGGATCGTGGCGGCAGAGGTCGGGCACGGGCGCCGGCTCGTCCAGGTCGGCTACATGCGGCGCTACGACGCGGCCTACCGGGCGCTGAAACAGGTGCTGGACAGCGGGGTGATCGGCGCGCCGCTGATGATGCACTGCGCGCACCGCAACGCCGGCGTGCCGGCCTTCTACGAGCCGGAGAACACCATCACCGACACCGCGGTCCACGAGATCGACATGGTGCGGTGGATGTTCGGCGCGGAGATCGTCGCGGTCCGGGTGCTGCGCCCGCGGGTCAGCCGGAACGCCGGCAGCCTGCCGGACCCGCTGCTGCTGGTCCTGGAGTTGGCGAACGAGGTGCTCGTCGACGTGGAGATCTCGGTGAACGTCCGCTACGGATACGACATCCGCGGCGAGATCCTCGGCGAGGACGGCACGGTCTCGCTGGAGAACCCGGGCCTGATCGCGGTCCGGCACGCCGGGCGGCTGGCCGGCCCGGTGCCCGGCGACTGGCGGGACCGGTTCGCCACCGCCTACGACGTGGAGCTGCGCGAGTGGGCGGACTCGGTCATCGGGGGAGGGCCGCCGGTCGGGCCGGGGTCCTGGGACGGTTATGCCGCCGCGGTGGTCTCGGACGCCGCGGTGCGGGCGCTGCGAACCGGGGATCGGGTGGCGGTCACCGTCGACGAGCGGCCCGCGATCTATTCCTGAGCGGGCGGGAGTGTCATCGCCGACTACATTGGCGGCGATGACACCCGGTCTTCGGGCGGACACGCCAGCGTTTTCCAGTCCGGCTGTTCCAGTCCCGGCGGTTTTCCGGCCCGACTGTTTTCCGCCCCGCTGGGGCAAGGCTACCCCATTGATCTTGTTCATCGGCTTGATCACGTGATGTGGGGATTGTCCGAAGTCCGTCCGAACCCGGCGGTTCCGGTCGTCGCTCTGCCTGTGGTGAAAACCCGGGGCCGAGGCGCCGCCTCAGCCCCGGAGATCACTCGGGCAGCTGGGCCAGCGCGAAGATCTGGCTCTCCTGCGGACCGTCGGTGGGGGTGAAGAAGACCGTCTCGATGCTGATGACGGTGAAGCCGTGCGCTTCGAGGACCGCCTTGAGGTCCGGCTCCAGATAACCGGAGACGGTCACCGGGACGCCCATGAACTCGATCGGGATGCTGTCGGCATCAAAATTGACCATGCCGATCGCGAAGTGGCCGCCCGGCTTCAACCAGCCGGCGACCTTGTCGAAGGTGCGTTCGATATCGGCCTTGCTGAGCATGAGCAGCGAGAAGAACGCGGTGACCGCGTCGAACGTCCCGAAGTTGTCGGGCAGTTCGGCGAAGTTGGCGTGCACGAACTCGGCCGCGGGCACCTGCTCGCGAGCCAGGCGCAACATCCCCTCGGCGATGTCGACACCCACCACGCGGTGATCGGACTCGGTCAGGACCTTGGCGGTGGGAACACCGGTGCCGCAGCCCAGATCGAGTACTGCGGCGCCGGCCGGTAACAACGAGCTGATGCGCTCGATCAGGGCCGACTGGAACGGATTATGGCTGTGCTCGCCCTGGTATTTCTCAGCGAGTTGATCGAAAACCTCCATGGCGTCCACAGTAGAAGAAGATCACCGTCAAAGCAGCCGGGTCGCGCCCTCGGCGGCGATCCGTTCCTCCAGGCGGGACCGGTCCAGGTTGGCGCAGAGCACGATCGACGCGCCCGCGGTGAGCGGGGCCAGCAGCCAGATCAGCGGTTCCTCGGTCTCGGACGCGTCGATCAGCACCCGGTCGCCGCGCCCGATCCCGCGGGACCGGGCGACACTCGCGGCGATCGCGCCGTACTCACCGAACGTCGTGCCGTCCGGCGTCGCGATGTCGAAGGCCCGAGCGCGACCTTGCGGCGGGGTCGCGCCGAGATGGGCCCGCACGGCCTCCGGGAAATCCCGGTATTTTTCCGGTACGTCCGGGCTCGGTCCGCCGTTCGGCGCCAGACCGAGGACAAACTGGTGCTGAGCCAGGGGTACGTCGTCGAGCCAGTTGTCCACCCGTCGCCGCTCCACGAACGTGACGTCCAGCGCCGGCCCGCCACTGATCAGCCCGGCCGTGCTCCACCCGCGGAACGACACCGCGAGCCCGGCCGACCACGCGCCGAGCAGCACCGCCGCGGTCTGCCAGTGCGGCGGCAGCAGCACGCCGGCCCGGTGGCCGGGCCGCAGCCCGCACTCCCCGGTGAGCAGCGACGCCGCGGCGGCACTCCAGTCACCCAGCTCACCGGCGGTCAGCCCGACCCGCTCCCCGGTGGCGTCGTCGTAGTACGTGAAGAGTTCCATCGCCACCCAACCTACCGAGCCCCCACGGACCCCCGGCCGGCGCTGACCGCCGTCCCGGCGGCCGGGAGGCACCCCCAGCGCCAGCCGAGATCCGCCGGCTGGTTCTGAGGGGTGTCTCGGCGGTCGGGAGGCACCCCTCGGGACCAGCCGGGGTGGGGTGGCGCGGTGCGGTCCGGACCGGCGCTGGCCTCGCGCGGCTCGACGGCGGGTCAGGCGGCGTTGTGGAAGCGGGACAGTTCGCGGGCCTCGGCGGCGTATCGGGCCAGCAGGTGGACGGTCCGCGGCCCGGCTTCGCCGTCGGGGATCAGGCCGACCCGGGACTGGAAGGCGGCCACCGCCTCGTCCAGGTCGGCGCTCGTGGGGCCGACCTGGACGTCGAAGTCGGCGAAGAGTGCGCGCAGGCTCTCCGGGTCGGCGCTCGGTGCCGGTTCGGCCCAGCCGATCAGGCCGCCGACGGCGGTGCCGACCATGTTCAGCATTCCTCGTCCGGTCATTGGTGCCTCCCCGATGCGGTGTCGGACTCCAGCATCGGAAGTTCTGCTGTGTCCGGCATCTGCCGAGGGTCCCGATCAGCTGTGTATCCCTGCACCTTTCGGCCGATCCGGCCGGGAGGTCAGGGGCAGAGATCGGTGTGCGCGACGGTGATCAGCTGGTGGGCCTGTGCGGGCGAGACACCGTAGGCGGTGAGGACGGTCTTGCGGCCGTCGCGGAGGGAGGCGCAGGCGGCGACGCCCAGGTCGGCGATCTCCTCGTCACGGCGGTCGACGGCGAGTTCCGGGAGCTGTTGTCGTACCGAAGCGACGAAGCGGCCCGGACCGGCCGCGGGCGGTGCCGGGGAAGCGGACACCGGGAGGGGATCGGCCGCGGGCGAGGAGAGCGAGCGGCCCTGGACCCAGACCGGGTCCGGGGCCGAGCAGCCGGCCAGCGGGGTGAGTAGCAGCGCGGCGAGGCTCGCGGTTCGGGCGAAACGTCCAGGAATCACGGGGAGAACGTAGATCGTGGCGCATCGTCCGAGTGGTCCGGCGCACCGACCCGGACGGGGGACCCCGGACGGTGGTGGCGTACAGCCAAGTCACAGACGGCTCACCGGTTCGGGACAATTTTCCGAGCGAAGTTATGGACATGACCGAGCTGCTGAACCGCCGCCCCGCTGACGACCACTACGCCGCCTACCCGGTGTTCCCGCCGGCCCACCACATCCCGCCGATGATGGTCGAGACGCCGCGCGACCCGCGGTGGAAGCGCCGGATCGCCGGTGGCGCCGCAGTCCTGGTGCTGGTCGGCGGGGGTGGCAGCGCCGGCGCGTTCCTGACCGAGCGGTACCGCGACGGTGGCGCGGCGTCCGCCACCAGCAGCGCGGCCGGCACCACGATCGCCTCGACCACGGTCACCGAGGACACCGACCTGGCCCCGATCGTCGCGAAGGTGCAGGCCAGCGTCGTGACCGTGCTCGTCGACGGTGCCCGGGAGTCGTCGCTCGGCTCCGGGGTGGTGCTCAGCGAGGACGGCCTGATCCTCACCAACAACCACGTGATCTCGTCGAACGGCACGGTCAGCGTGCGGCTCTCCACCGGCAGCACGGTGCCGGCCAAGGTGGTCGCCGCGGACGCCACCCACGACCTGGCGCTGGTCCAGGCGACCGGGCTGAGCGGGCTGACCCCGGTCACGTTCGGCACCGACGACTCGGTCGCGGTGGGCGACACGGTGCTGGCGTTCGGCGCGCCGCTCGGGTTGGAGGGCACCGTCACCTCGGGCATCGTGTCCGCTCTCGATCGCAGCCTGGACACCGGGGACGAGAAGCTCAGCGGGCTGCTGCAGACCGACGCCGCGATCAACCAGGGCAATTCCGGCGGCGCGCTGGTGGACATGTCCGGCCGGGTGGTCGGGATCAACGTGGCCATCGCCACCTCCGGGGACAGCACCGGGAGTGTGGGCCTCGGCTTCGCGATCCCGGCCGGCACGGTGACCGGTGTGGTCACCCAGCTGGAAGCGCAGATCGCGAGCTGACCGGGTCAGGGTCGCCGAACCAGCGCCGGAGCGCGGCGCGCAATGACGAGGTGTCCGGTGTGGTCGCTTCGCTCGACCAGGCCACGTAGTTGTCCGGCCGGACCAGCATGGCGGTTCCCGCCGGCAGCGGTGTGGTGGTCACCAGATCGACCCGGTCCCGCCACGGCGCGACAACCGGAGCGAGCGTGCCGGTGGTGTCGACGAGCAACGGCCGTCCACTGTGGGTCAGCGAACCCAGGTCGGGTGCGAAGTCTCCGACACCGTCGTACCGGAAATCAGTGCCGGCGATGAGCGCGGCCAGACGCCGGACCACCTCCGGTTCCTCCAAGATCTCGCTGAAGAGCGCGCGCAGCGCGGTCACCGCCGGACCCGGGCCGGCCAGCAACGCCTGCGCCTGGGTGTGCATGACGACCCGTTCGGCCACCGGCCGGCGCTCCGACTCGTAGGTGTCCAGCAGCCCGTCCGGCGCCCAGCCGCGCACCTCGGCGGCGAGCTTCCAGCCCAGGTTGATCGCGTCCTGCAGGCCCAGGTTGAGGCCAGGCCCGCCCATCGCGGAGTGCACGTGGGCGGCGTCGCCGAGCAGCACGACCCGGCCCCGGCGATAGCGGTCGGCGATCCGGGTGTTGCCGCCGGACAATCGGCGCAGCACCTGCGGACCCGGGCCGGTCGGCGGCAGCAGCGGCACGTCGGCGCCGAGCACGTAACCCACCGTTTCGAGCACCTCGGGCAGCGTCACCGGATCGTCGCCGGCCGGCCGCGCGGTGGTGCTCGCGGTGATCAGATTCCGCCCGTCCGGGAACGGCGCGAAGGCGACCAGACCGCGTTCGGTGCGGTGGTGCTGGAACGGCGGGACCGTGCCGTAGCCGGGGACGACCAGGCCACCGGTCCGCGGATCGCGGAACTCGGCGGGGACGTCGACCGTGGCGGTGCGGGAAACCGACTGGTCCTCGGTGATGCCGGGGAACGCGAAGCCGGACAGCTTGCGGGTCCGGCTGCGACCCCCGTCCGCCGCGACCAGGTGACGCGCCTCGATCCGGTAGGCGCCGTCCGGGCCGGTCACCTCGGCGACCACCCGATCGTCCTTCTGATCGAGAGCGGTCAGCTGGTGTCCACTGCGGATCTCGACCCCGAGTTCGGCGGCGCGTTCGGCGAGCATCGCCTCGATCTTCTGCTGCGGGACCAGGAGCAGATGCAGCGGGTTGTCGGGGATCTCGGCAAGCGACAGCGGGAACGCGCCGAAGATGTGGCCGGGTGCCGGCTCCGGCGCATCCGGGCGGCCGGTCAGCCGTTCGTGCAGGCCGCGCCGGTGCAGCATCGGGACGACCTGGCCGACCAGGCCGTTCGCGCGCTGCTCGGTGGACGGCCCGGTGCGGAGTTCCAGCACGATCGGGGTGACTCCGGCCAGGGCGAGTTCGCAGGCGAGCATGAGTCCGTTGGGTCCCGCTCCGACGATGACAACCTCAAAAATCATGACAAAACCCCCAATTTTGTACGACGAAAAGCACCGATTGTCGTGCTCGTGACATCCGCAGCTCAAGGGCTGGGGCGTGCCGAGGGCGGCCGTGCCGGCCGGCGGCGGCCGGCGTGCGTGGATCCGGCGGTCGTGCGGTTCAGCGGCCGGTGGGTGTGGGTGGATCCGGCGGTCGTGCCGGTCGGCAGCGGCCGGTGGGTGTCGGTTCGGCGGTCAGGGCTGGGGTAGGCCGGCCCGGAGCTGGCCCAGCGCCTCGACCAGCAGCTCCGGAACCGAGTCGCGGCCGAGACCGGTCCCGCTCAGCCAGTGCGCGACCACCGCGTCGTTGGCCGCCAGCAGCGCCGCCGCGACCAGCTTCGGATAGAGATCCCGGTCCACGTCGAGGCCGGTCCGGTCGGCGACCGCGGCCCCGATCGCGTGTGTCGCGTCCGCCCCGCCGCGCAGGATCTCGGCCTGCAGCGCCGGCACCGCCATCATCCGCCGCAGCCCGGCGGCCCAGCTGTCGTGATCCGGCTCCGGGTGGGCCAGGACCTCGGGCCCCGGCGCGAACTGCTCCAGCACCGCCTGGGTGATCGCGTCCCACAGCGGCTCGCCGGCCGGGCGGGCGCGCAGCGAGTCGGCGACCGCGAAGCAGCGGTCCCGGTGCCGGGCCGCGACCGCCTCGGCCTTGCTGGAGAAGTAGTTGTTGTAGGTGCGCGGGGACACCCCGGCGGCCGCCGCGATGTCCTCCACCAGCACGCGGTCATAACCGCGCTCGACGACGAGCCGGATCGCCGCCCAGCTCAGCGCCGTCCGGGTGGCCTGCTTCTTGGTCTCCCGGAGTCCCATGTGGACCAGGTTAACAAAAACTGCGCGCCACGCAAAGGTGCGTGACACGCAGTTTTCTCAGCTTGCCCTCAGCCGGCCAGGTGACCCCAGCGCGACTCCAGCTCCGGCCAGGTGCCCTGGTCCTCGGCCTTGCCGCCGATCAGGATCACCACCCGGTCGGCCTGAGCCAGCGCCGCCCGCTTCGACGTGGACCCGACCACCGTCACCCCGTGGCTGCGCAGCGCCCGCCACAGCTCCAGCTCGGTCGTCACGTCCAGCGCGGACGACACGTCGTCGGCGATCAGCAGCTCGGTACGCGGTGCCAGTGCCCGGGCCAGCGCCAGCCGTTGCAGCTGACCGCCGGAGAGCCGGGTGCCCTTGTGCCCGATCAGCAGCTGCATGCCACCGCCGGCCGCGGACAGGTCGTGCTCCAGCTGGGCGACCGACACCGCGTCGGCCGCGTCCACCTCGTGCCCGAGCCGGATGTTGTCGGCCACCGTCCCGGACAGCACCCGGGGCAGTTGGGCGACGTACCCGACCTGGTTGGGCCGCAGGAACAGCTCCGGGTCGCGGACCGGCTCGCCGTTCCAGCACAGATCGCCGGTGTGGTGCACGATCCCGGCCAGGGCGCGCAGCAGCGACGACTTGCCCGAGCCGACCGGCCCGACCACCAGCACGAGCTGGCCGCGCTCGACGGTCAGGTCGACGTCGCGGACACCCTGGGCGCCGTTCTCGTGCACCGCGCTGAACCCGCGCAGCTGCAGCGTGCGCAGCGGATTGCGCGGCGCCACCGGCGGTGCCGCCGCGGTGCCGGCCGAGATGTCCACCCCGGGCACGTCGGACGAGTACGCCGACACACCGGCCATGGCCACCGTCCGGTTCGTCCACACCCGAGCCGACGGGAAATGCGACACCAGCGACGCCGTGGTCCACGCGAACCACCGCGCCGACCCGAGCGTCGCGACCGCGACCAGGGTCGCCGCCGCGCTGAGCCGATCGGACAGGTAGAGCGACCAGACCGCGATCGGCAGCAGCCCGCTGGCGATCGACGGGGTGGACCGCGCCCACACCTGGATCGCGATCTCCCGCCACTGCAGGTCGCTGCGTTTCGCGTCGAGCCCGGCCAGGTGGCTCAGCACCGGCTCGGTCGCGCCGGCCAGCTTCACCGTGCGCGCCGCCGACAGCGACGACACCAGCGCGGTCGCGAACGCCGCGCGGGCCAGCACGGTCCGCCGGGCGGCCCGCTCCAGCCGCGGCCCGAACAGGGTCGCGGCCAGCCCGGACACCAGCATGGTGCCGAGGAAGAACATCGCCGGCACCAGCGACTGCGAGGTCAGCGTCATCGCCACCATGGCGATCAGCGCGACGCCGTTGTCGATCAGGTTGTCGGCGAGCTGGACCACCCGTTCGGTGTCGCCACCCTGGGCGACCACCTCGGCCGGGGTGTGCTTGCTGACCCGGCGCGGGCCGATCTGGCCGTGCACCAGGCGCAGGCTGATCCGCAGCATCTGCCGGACCCACCACTCCGGGAACCAGGCGCCGGTGAAGTACAGCGACGGGATCATCGCGATCAGGGCGGCGGCGATCCCGATGGCCGGCAGCACCGGGTCGCCGACGCCGTCGACCACGTTCGCCCACAGCGCCGGTAGCACCGCGCCGTCCAGTCCGAGCAGGACCATCAGCACGAACAGGGCGACCGCGCCGAGGCCGTACCGGGCGTCGTTGGTGGCCAGCCGGGCGATCTCGCGCATCGTCCGGGTCGGCGGTTCGGCCGGCAGCGGCGGCGGCTCCACGGTGGGCAGCGGATTGCCCAGCGAGTCCGGGCCGAGCTCGAGGCGGGCCGCGGTGTCCCAGTCGTGCGGCTCCTCGACCAGCGTCGCGCCGCCGGCCGGCAGGACCGGCGCGGGGACGGCGAGCTCGCTGCTCGCCATCAGCTCGGCGAACCGGCGGGACTCGCGCAGCGGGCCGGCCTCCAGCACCTCGCCGTCGGCGAGGACCACGACCTCGTCGCAGCGCTGCACCGAGGAGAGCCGGTGCGCCACGATCACGCCGATCCGGCCCTGCAGCAGCCGGTCGGTGGCCCGCTGCACCCAGGACTCGGTGACCGGGTCCATCCGGGCGGTCGCCTCGTCCAGGATCACCACCTGCGGGTCCCGGACCAGGATCCGGGCGAACGCCACCAGTTGCTCCTGCCCGGCGGAGAGCTTGTAGCCGCCCTCCCCGAGCAGGGTGTCGACACCGTCCGGCAGGCCGCTCACCCAGGTGGTGAGGCCCAGCTCCTCGAGCGCGGCACCGGCCCGGGGCAGCAGCTCCCGGTCGAACAGCGCGATGTTCTCGGCCAGCGTGCCGGCCAGGATCTCGGTGCGCTGCGGCACGATCGCGGTCCACCGGCGCAGCCTGTCGACCGCGACGCCGTTGATGTCGTGCCCGCCCAGGAAGACCGTGCCGGCCGGCACGTCCACGGCCCGGGTCAGCACCTTGGCCAGGGTGGACTTGCCGGAGCCGGTACGCCCGATCAGCGCGTACGAACGGCCCCGGGCGAAGGTGAGGCTCACCCCGCGCAGGGCCGCCGGCCGGCCACTGTCGGCCTCGCCGTACCGGAAGGTCAGGTCTCTGACCTCCAGGTCGCCGTCGACCGGTGGCTCACCCTCGGAGGGTTCCTGGGCGACCGCGCTGAGCATCTGCACCCGGCTCCAGGCGCCGAGCGCGTTCTGCAGCTCGGGGACCATCCGGGTGACCTGCTCCAGGGTGCCGCCGAACCCGAGCGCGAGCAGCCAGACGCCGGTCAGCCGGGCACCGTCGATGTGCCCCGAGGCCAAAGCCCATGCGCCGACCACGACGAGGGAGGCGATCAGCGTCCGGGTGATGGCCCCGGCCCACATGGTCACCTTGGACGACGCGCGCCAGACCCGGCGGCCCCGGGCCAGCACCTCGCGGGCCCGGTCGGCGTAGAGGCTCTGCACGTACGGCGCGGCCAGGCTGGTGCGGACGTCGTCCTGCCCGTGGATCGCCTCCTCCATCACGGCGGCCAGGTCGGACCAGGCCTCCTCCTCGGCGATGCGCACCGGGGAGATCCGCTGGATCGGCTTGTTCATGGTCAGGAAGATCAGCACCGCGACCACGACCATCGCGACACCGGCCGGCCACCAGACCAGGAACGCGGTGCCGATCGAGAGCGTGGCCACCGCGAGCGACTGGAGCAGCCGCACGCCGCTGCCGCGCAGCTCCGAGCCGACCTGGTAGACGTCCGAGTCGATCCGGTCGAGCAGCTCGCCGACCGGGGTGTTCTCCAGGGTGGGGATGTCCTGTCCGAACGCGACCCGGTTCAGGCCGCGGCGGACCCGGGCCGCCCAGTCGGCGGTCAGCCGGGCGGCGACCAGGCCCACGAAGACGTCGCTGAGCACCGCCGCGCCGAGTGCGCCGGCCAGCACCGCGAACAGCGTCCCGGACCGGTCGACGAGCACCGGCCCGGCGAGCGCCAGGGCGGCGGCCGACCCGGCCGCGCCGAGCACGATGAGCAGCGCGGCCAGCGCCGTGCGACTTCGGGAGGTGGCCCACAGGTCGCGTAACAGACGCATGCGTTGTCCTCAGGACGTTGGAAAGGAGGCGGTGCCCCCATCCTGCGCGGCCCGGCAAGCCGCGCTCAACCGGTTTATTCCCGGCATCCCGCCCACCCCGGGGCGCGCCCACCCCGAGGTGATCATGGTCTCTGCCGTGTCACCGGCCGACTCTCTGGGGCGTCTCACGAGGAGTGAGACACCCCAGAGAGCCAGCCCGCGACCCCGGCCGGTCAGGCCGCGGTGCGCAGGGTCAGCAGGGTGATCTCGCTGGGGGCGAAGATACGGAACGGCGGGCCCCAGAAGCCGGTGCCCCGGCTGGTGTACATCTGTGTCCGCTCGGAGTGTCGGGACAGGCCTTGCAGCACCGGCTGGTCGGTGCGGACCAGGTAGTGGAACGGCCACATCTGGCCGCCGTGGGTGTGCCCGGAGAGCTGCAGGTCGATGCCGTGCGCGACCGCGCCGGTGACCTGCTGCGGCTGGTGGGCCAGCAGCAGCACCGGCAGCGCCGGGTCGGCGCCGGCCAGGGCGGCCTCGTGGTCCATGTGGTGGCCGGGCACGCCGGAGCCGGCCGCGGTGCGGTCGTCGACACCGGCCACGACCAGCGAGTCGTCGCCGCGGGAGACGACCAGGTGGCGGTTGTGCAGGGCGTCCCAGCCGAGCGAGGACATGTGCTCGACCCAGCCCTGCGCGCCGCTCATGTACTCGTGGTTGCCGGTCACGTAGACCCGGGCCAGCTTCGCGCGGATGTCGCCGAGCGGTGCGGCCATCGCGCGGCGCTGGTGCACCTCGCCGTCGGCGATGTCGCCGGTGTGCGCCACGATGTCCGCGTCCAGCGAGTTGATCACCTCGGTGACGCCCTGGGACCAGCGGGCCCGGTCGATCGGGCCGTAGTGGGTGTCGGTGATCAGCACGACCTTGAGGCCGTCGAGCGCGGCGCCGAGCCGGGGGATGACCACGTCGACCCGGCGGACCCGGGACACCCGCATCGCCTCGGTGTAGCCCCAGATCAGCAGGACCACCGAGATCACCAGGACGGCCGCGGCGACGATCCGGGACCGGGCCGGGCCGTCGACCCCGGCCGCGAGCAGCACCAGGCCGGCCAGCTGGCCGAGCACCGACCAGGTGAACAGCACCCAGACCACGCCGAGGGTGGTGTCGGCGATCCGCGCGGACACGTCGTCGTGGCGGCCGTGACCGCGGAACATCAGCACGGGGAAGGCCGCCGCGGCCAGCACGAACAGGACCGTGCCCGCGACGAACACCGGTGCCGGCCAGGCGTTGCCCGACCAGACCAGCGTCGCCCACGGCACGCCGAACAGCAGCACGATCACCGCGACCAGGATCCCCAGGAACCGGCCACCCGGGCCACGCCGTCGTCGCGGCTGCGCCGCGACCTCCGCCTCATCCACCGACATGTCCGCAAGCATGCCACTGTGAAAACCATTCCGGTACGGCGGTGACTCGAAACTCAGTCACAACAGCGCCGACGGCACCAGCAGGTCCGCCCGTTCCCGGGTCGTGGCGATCAGTGCGGCGTTCCGCTCGTCGGTGCCGGTCGCCCAGGCCAGCGCGTCGGCCGGTGACTTGCCGAACCGCTCGTGCCGGGCGACCAACCGGCGCAGTCGCTCGGCCGGGTCGAGGTCGGTGTACCAGACCTCGCTGAACACCCCGCCCAGCCCGGCCCACCGCCCGTCCGGCAGCAGCAGGTAGTTCCCCTCGGTGATCACCAGGCGGGCCGTCCGGGCCACCCCGATGGCGCCGGCGATCGGCTGCTCGAGGACCCGTTCGAAGCCCGGGGCGTAGACCATCTCGTCCTGGTCGGCGAGCAGCCGGCGCAGCAGCGACGCGTACCCCCAGGCGTCGAACGTCTCCGGCGCGCCCTTGCGGTCGCGCAGCCCGAGCCGGTCCAGCTCGACGTCGGCCAGGTGGTAGCCGTCCATCGGCACGTGCGCCACCCAGCTCCCGGCGGCCAGGCCGTCCGGTGGCGCCGGCGCGAGGGCCGCCAGCAGCGACTCGGCCAGGGTGGTCTTGCCGGCGCCGGGCGGCCCGGCGATGCCCAGCACCGCACGGCGGCCGCCGGCGACCAGCGCCCGGGCCCGATTCACCAGTTCGGGGAACGTGCACGTCATAGGGCCGACCGTAGCGTCACCTGGCCGGTGGTCGGATCAAGGACTCCCGGGGCCGGCGGACCGTTCGGGCCATGTGGCTCGTGGGCGCCGGTGCGGAAACCTGGCGAAGTCCGACATGACTACCGGGAGGAATCAGATGATCACTAAACGTTCGGCGATCGGGGCCGTTGTCGCGGTCGCCGGCCTCCTCGCCGGTCCGTTGCCCGCGACGGCCGCGCCCGCCCCGCCGCCGTGGACGGTGGCGTCCGGGCTGGACCATCCGCGCGGGCTGGCGTTCGGCCCGGACGGGACGCTCTACGTCGCCGAGGCCGGGCACGGTGGCGTCCCGTGCCGCCGGATCCCGGCGGGCGGCCAGGTGGTCGCCGGGCTGGACCGGACCGGCATCGGGCCGGTGTGCGCCGGGGCGTCCGGCGCGATCGCCGCGATCCGGCACGGCCATGTCCGGCGGATCGTCACCGGCCTTCCGTCCCCGACGACACCGGCCGACGCGGAGGCGGCCGGTGCGGAGGCGACGGGTGCGGAGACGACCGCGGCATGGGCGGCCGGTGCGCGGGCGGCCGGGCCGTCGGACGTGACCGTCGACCCGGACGGCGCGCTCTCCTACACGGTGGGGCGGGGTGGCGGCGCGGACCTTCGTACCACAGCGGGGTTGTCCGGAGCGGCGTTGTCGGACCGCGGCCGATTCGTGATCGCGGACATCGACGCCTATCTGAAGGGGGCGAATCCGGTCTCGGTGCTGACCGTCGACCGGGGCAAGCTCGTAGTGGACGCCGGTGGCGACACGCTGCTGCGGGTCGGCCCGCGCGGCCGGATCAGCACGGTGGCGACGTTCCCGCGGCGGATCGTGCCGGCGCCGGCCGGGATGCGGGGCGGTGCGCGGGCGGGCGCCCCGATCCCGATGGACGCGGTGCCGACCTCGGTGGTGCGCGGCCCGGACGGCGCGTTCTATGTCGGTGAGCTGACCGGCTTCCCGTTCCCGCCCGGCCAGGCCCGGATCTGGCGGATCGTTCCCGGCGAGCGGCCGCGGGTGTTCGCCACCGGGCTGACCGCCGTCGTCGACCTGGCCTGGGGCCCGGACCGCACGCTCTACGCCCTGCAGATCTCGCGGCGGGGCCTGCTCTCCGGCGACCGGACCGGCGCGCTGGTCCAGGTCGATCCGGGCGGCCGGCACCGGGTGGTGGTCGGTGACGGCCTCACCGCGCCGGGCGGCCTGGTCGTCCGGGGCCGGTACGCCTACATCACCGACTGCAGCACCTGCGAGAACACCGGCTCGGTGGTGCGGGTCAGGCTCTAGCCCAGCCCGAGGCGCAGCCCGGCCACCCCGGCGGGGGACAGCGGCCGGGCGGTCGCCCGGGACAGGTCGGCCCGGATCCCGTCCGGCAGCTCCTCGCCCAGCGCGCACAGTGCCGGATAGAGGTCGAGGACCTGCCGGTGGCTGAGCGCCCCGGTGCCGATCAGCAGGCCGTTGAGCGCGGCCGGGGTCTGGCCGACCTCGCCGCAGAGCTCGCGGCGCCAGGCGGAGTCGTGCACGTGGTCGGCGAACTCGCGGGCGATCCGGTTGCCGGACGGCGAACGCAGCCCGCCCAGGGTGTTCTGCCGGAGCCGGCTGATCGGCGGGGCGAGCCGGCACGCGATGCCGAGCCGCCGGGCCAGCTGCGGCACGGTGAGCACGTCCAGTCCGGCCGCGCAGCCCTCGCAGAGCCGCTGGTACGTCTTGGCGTGGATCACCGTGGCGGGTCGCTGGCAGGCGCCGTCCAGGCCGCAGGACGGATCGAGGATGACCTCGGTGAGGGTGCCCTCGTGGTCGAACCGGCCGACCGCGAAGTAGGTGGCCGGGGTGGTGCGGTAGCGAGCCAGGGCGGCGCGGGCACTGACGTATCCGTCGGGGTCGACGCCGATGCGTGGCACACCGGCTTCGGTGTGCAGTTGGATGAGCCGGAACATTCGTGCACGCTCCCGGGGTGAAGCGAATTCGGTGTCGTCCTCCGGTACGTCAGCCGCGCGACAATGGTTCACTAATCACTCTGAGTAGCTGATTGGTGACCACGTTTGCGCTGGCAGGCGCGTTGGAAGAAGGCGAAGGTTACTCGGAGTAGCCGAAATTGGCTAGGGTGTGGGAGGAGCGTCCCAAGATCGAGCTTTGCTGGCCCGCGACGCTGACGATGGGGGACGTATGGGGACTACTCTTCCGGCGCTCATGTACCACTCGGTCTCCTCGGTCGGCGGCCCGCTGCGCGACCTCGCGGTCCCGCCGGACCGGCTTGCCGAGCAGCTCGAGGCGCTGACCGCGGCCGGATATCAGCTGGTCGGACTGACCGAGGCACTCGACCGGCGCGGCCGCGGTGACCCGGCGAAGCTGGTCGCGGTCACCTTCGACGACGGCTACCGGGACTTCCTCACCGCAGGTGTCCCGGCACTGCGGGCCGCCGGGGCCGGCGCCACCCTCTACGCCTCGGTCGGTCACCTCGGCGGCCACGCCGGCTGGCTCGGGCGGTGGTCGGCGGACTTCGGCCCGATGCTGACCTGGGACGAGCTCGCCGAGGTCGCCGCGGCCGGGGTGGAGATCGGCAACCACAGCCTGATCCACCACCCGCTCGACGTGCTCGCCCCGGCCGTGCTGCGCGACGAGATCCACCGCAGCCGCGAGGAACTGGAGCAGCGGCTGGCGGTGCCGGTGCGGTCGTTCGCGTACCCGCACGGGTATCACGGGCGCCGGGTCCGCGAGGTCGTCGAGGCGGCCGGGCACGACAACGCCACCGAGGTCGGCCGGCGGCTGCACACCATGGGGCGGCGGTTCGCCGTACCCCGGTTCCAGCCGACGCCGGACCACACCGGTGCCGACCTGCTCGCCCTGGTCGAGGGCGGTGGGCCGCGCCTGGCGCCGCAGCTCAAACGGCTCGCCCAGCCCGGGTGGCGGCTGGTCCGGCGGGCTGCCCGCAAGGCCGGCCGGACGCTGACGTGAAGCGGGCGCTCCTGGCCCTCGCCGTGCTGCTCCCAGTGGTGGCGGCCGCCGTGTGGTTCCGGGCCGAGCTGCTGGGCACCTCGGACACTCCGGCGACGGTCGCGGAGACCGACGGGTACTGGGTCTCGCCGTACGGGGACGACGACAACGACGGCAGTGCCGCGAACCCGTGGCGGTCGGTGGTCAAGGCCATCGCCAGCGTCCCCGACGACGCCACCATCCGGTTGCGGGCCGGTGAGTACTCGCCGTTCACCGTCGACCGGCCGGGCCTGACCGTCACCAGCGCGTCCGGTGACCGGGCCACGATCGTCGGCAGGTCCGGTACCCGCGATGTGGTGCTGGTGACGGCGAAGGACGTGACCCTGGAGACGCTCGAGGTCAGTGGCTGCGTGCCGAACCCGACGCCGGACAACAGCACGACCGGCGACCACGGCAGCGGTATCCGGATCGACGGGACCACCGGGGTGACCGTGCACGACGTGCACGTGCACGACGGTTACGGCACGAACGCGCTGGGCCTGCCGGTCGGCTGTTACGGCGTCCTGGCCACCGGCGCCCGCGACCTCACGGTCACCGGCAACGAGGTGGACCGCAACGGCGCCGGCATCGCGATCTCCGGCGGTGGCCGGGGCGTCCTGGTCGAGGGCAACGACGTGCACGACCAGAACCGGATCGTGCAGAACACCCCGGACGCCGACGACGACTTCGGCGGGTACGGCCTCGGCACCACGTTCATCACCGACAGCCCCGGGCCGACGTTCCGCGACAACCAGGTCACGCACAACCTCGGGCCGTCCACCGACTACGGCGTCGACGGCGGCGGCATGGAGATCTACGCGGCGTCACACGTCGCGGTCACCGGCAACACGTTCGTCGACAACGACGGCGCCCTGGAGACCGGGACCGGCGACGACCGGGCCTGCACCGGCAACACGTTCACCGGCAACACCGTGGCCAGCCGGGGCCATGAGACCGAACGCGAGTCCTTCACCGGCCTGGTCCTGCGCTGCGCCACCGGCATGCGGGTCACCGGCAACACGTTTCAGAACCTCAGCCAGTTCACGTTCCTGATCACCCAGGACGGCGAGTTCGCCGGCCCGATCACCGGACTGACCATCACCGGCAACGACGTCACCCAGTCCGGCGACGCCGTCCACCGCCTCCAGTTCACCGCCGTCAGCAAGGTCCCGAAAATCACCATCGACGCGAACCGCTACCACCTGACGGGGTCGACGTTCGCGGTCATCGCCCCGGCCGGCACCGCCGACACCGGCCACACCGTCGACCTGCCGGCCTGGCAGTCCCGCACCGGCTTCGACACCACCTCCACGAGCTGAAGCCCGTTGTGTGTGAAGTTGTGGTGTGGAGCGCGCCGAAAGTCCCCACGCAAGCCTGTGACAGCGCCTGCGTGGGGAGTTCGGGTGACCGGCTGGTCCTCAGGGGTGTCTCAAAGTGCCGGAGGCACCCCCAGGAGCCAGCCGGGGGCGGGAGGCGCGCTGCGGTCTGGAGGAGCGCGGTGTCGCGGGCCTCACGGGCGGGACGTGGCTCGTAGCCTACGGACGGGCGCACGGTATTCGTACCGTAGGGAAGCGGTCGGAAGGCCGGGCGGTCCGGCGGCATACCGCGGGGTGGTCACGGGACGAGGCGGTAGATGACGACGCCGGGGGCCTTGTAGAAGACCTGCCAGTCGGTGGAGGTGCTCAGGCCGTCGGTGAGTGACGTCAGCGAGCCGGCCGGCAGGGTGCCGAAGTAGGTCGTCTGGCGGTCCATCGAGTCGCTGACCACCAGGTAGTTGGTGGTGTAGCGCATGGCCTCGACATAGGTTTTCAGGTCGGCGAGCCGGGAGCTGTTGATGTTCCCGGTGAAGTACGGGTCGCCGACCAGCGAGATGTCGACCGAGACGTGGCCCTTGTTGTAGGAGCCGTAGTTCGCTGCCAGCTTGGTCGGGAAGTTCGGGGCGACCAGGATGATCCCGGCGTCCGGCGCGGCGTGGGCGTAGAGGTATTCCGCCGCGGTGATGTCGCCGCGGGAGACGACGTTGACCCGGCTCTGCCCCTGCAGGCCCTGCAGCCCGGCGAACATCAGCGCGGCCGCCATCAGGCCCGAGCCGATCTTCCAGTACCAGGTGCGGTGCGGCTTGCCACCGGCCCACAGCGTCGCGACCAGCAGCGCGGTGAACGGCAGGGAGAACGCGTAGACCCGGTAGATCGCCTCGCCGCCGTAGCTGCCACCGGCCAGCGTGGTGATCGGCAGGTAGGCGAGCAGCGCCGCGACCAGCACGGTGCCGAGGCGGCGGCGGGCCCGCCAGACGGCGAACAGCGCGGTCGCCCACAGGCCGATCGCCAGTGCCCGGGCGACCAGGGCGGAGAACTCCTGCTCCGGGGTGCTCCAGCTCTTCGCGTTGCCGGAGGCGTTCGCGAAGATGTTGAAGTCGAAGATCGTGTACTGGCTGCTGACCGAACCCATCCGCGGGGCCAGGAACGCGACCAGCACCACGCCGAGCACCACCACCAGCAGGCGCGGGCGCAGCACGCCGAGCACCGCCATGGCCACCAGCGGGACCATCATCATCACCGGGGTGAGCTGGTGCGACACCACGATCGCCGCGAAGATCACGGTGGCCGCGGCGCCGGCCCGGAGCTGGGTGGCGCGGCTCGGCTCGGCGCGTTCCGGCATGTCCCGGGTCAGCCAGCGGTTCAGCCGTCCGACGCGAGCCGGCGGGCCGGTCATCCAGCGGATCACGATCACCCAGAACGCCAGCATCAGCGGGTAGACGTAGCCCTGCGGGCTGAAATAGCCGATGTCCACCCACATGGACATCTGCGCCAGCAGGGCGGTGAGCGCGATCACCCGGCGGTTCGCGGTGAACTGCCGGGCCAGTGCCGCGGTCATCAGCGCGTTGAGCAGCATGCAGGCCAGCGAGGACCAGGCGGCGAACGAGATCGGGTCGAGCCCGGAGACGTGCGAGAGCATCGCCAGCAGCGCGAAGAAGCCGGGCCACTGCTGGTAGATGTCGCTGGAGTCGATCAGGTGGTGGTTGTCGCGGATCAGCTCGACGACGCCGAGGTGCTTGTAGGTCCAGGCGTACTCGACGGTGCCGCTGACGATCGGCACGGTGGCCTGCATGATGGCCGGCACGGCGAGCAGGCCGGCGGTCAGCACCAGCGGGCGGGCCCGGCCGAACAACTCGGTGGTGAAGCCGACGCCGAGCAGCGCGAGGGCGACCAGGAACGGCACGCCGAGCGTGCTGGACAGGCCGTAGGCGCCGATGTCGGAGGCACTGGTCCGGACCATCGCGATGATCCACAACGCGAGCGCGGCGGGCAGCGTGACGAGCGGCAGCCACCGGGTGAGGCGGCCGGCCGGCGGCTGATCCGGATCGGTCAGGCGGGGCCGGGGCCAGCGCACTCCAGAACGGGTCAGCCGGACCGCCTGCACGGCACCGGTGAGCAGCGAGGCGGCGGCCAGCCCGCCGAGCGAGGCGGCCGGGTTCCAGACGTGCAGCCAGAGGGTGAGCACGGCCGGCGCGACCGAGGCCGACAGGCTGAGCGCGGCCGCCATCGACCAGGCGGTCAGCCGGTTGCGGACCGGCGCGAAGGCCATCACGGCGGCGCCGGGTCCGACGACGATCAGGACCATCAGCAGCATCAGGCGGGTGCCGCCGTGCGGGATCAGCTGGGCGACCAGGCCGGCGGCCCCGGCGACGACCGCTGCCGCGGCGAATTCCAGCCGGGCGTCAGTTTCGGTCACGGTCGGCTTGGGGTCCGGATCGACCCTTTGTGGTACGAGGGGGAGCGCCGGCTTGCGGGCGGCCGTGTTCGTCGGCCACTGCTTGGTGCTCTTCCGTACGTCGGACTTCTTCTTCTTCAGGGCCCGCTGGGCCACGGAAGCAGTCACCGGCGCGACGATCGCGGTGGCCTCGGTCTCGGGCGAGCGCTGCTGCGCCATGTCGAAGGGCCTCCCTGTGGGGTTTACGGGTGCTGGCGGAGCTTGGCCCGGGCGGCCCGCCGTCCCCGCAGATAGGCGCGGGGACCGGCGATCATTCCCCTTCGGTTGGCACCGAGCAGTTCGCGAGGGAAATCGTCCTGCAACGTGGAGACCCGCAGGCTGTCCTTGCCGGTCAGGTCCCGGTACGCGGTCGGTGCGAGCCGCAGCAGGCGCCAGAGCAGCCCAGGCCGCCCGAGCAGCAGGCTGGTGTACGCCGCGGTCAGCCCGGTCCCGTACCCGACCATCTGCTTCTGCAGCCCGGCGAAGTCCCGCCGGTGGTAGTGGTGGGTGACCGCGGTCGGCTGGTACACGATCGTCCCGCCGGCCAGCAGCACCTGGGTGAACGCCAGGGTGTCCTCGGAGCCCATCGCCGGGGTGCCGGCGCCGAGCGCGGTGTCCCAGCCACCGATCCGCTCGATCACGCCGGCCCGGAACGTCATGTTCGCGCCGGTGCCGAACGGTGGCAGCGGGTAGAGCGGGTTCTGCCGGTCCGCGCTGGCCGGCCCGAACACGTCCGGCCGGAAACCGCGGCCCTTGCTGTGCCCGCCGAACTGCTCGAACCAGATCTGCGCCCGGCTCTCCAGCTCGGCCGGCACGATCACGCCGGAGACCACGTCGGCCTCCGGGTGCTCGGCCAGGGCCCGGGCCACCTCGGCCAGCCAGTGCGGGTCGGCCAGCTCGTCGTCGTCGATCCAAGCCATGATCTGCCCGGGGCAGGCGGCGACCGCGGCGTTCCGGGCGAAGGACAGCCCGGCCTTCGGCTCCTTGAGGTATTCCACCGGGCCACGGCGGGCTGCCGAGCGGACCACCTCGGCGGTGGCCTCGGTGGCCGGGGCGTTGTCCACCACCAGGATCCGGAAGCCCGGGTACTGCTGGGCGAGCAGGCTGTCCAGGCAGCGGGCCAGCGCGCCGGGGCGTTCCCGGGTGCAGACCACCACGGTGATGTCCGGCGCGGCGGCCAGCACGGTGCGCCGGCTCGCGAGGAACGGCGGCTCGGTGGCCGGGGTGAACCCGCCGGTCGGGATCGCGGCGCCGCCGAGGCGCGGGCGGATCACGTCGCCGAGCTGGTCGTCGATCGCGGCGGCCAGGTCGGCCGGGCTCAGGCCGTACTCCGGGACGTCGGCGAGCAGGGCGCCGAGCGGCTCGGTGTGCAGCCGGATCAGTGCCCAGGCCTGGTGGACCCGGCGGCCGTCCGGGCCGATCGCGGCGACCCGCGGCAGCGGCTCGGAGAGCTCGACGTCGAGCACCACGGCGGGGCGCGAGTCGGCGTCGGTGTCGAACACGGGGGCGGTGGTCACTGGGCGGGCCTCACTACGGGGCGCCGGGCGGACCGGCGCGCGCTGACGGTTTCCACGACGCCGCCGACTCCGGCCGCGGCGACTCCGGCGACCACGCCGCCGGCTCGCAGCAGCTGGTCCAGGCCCTGGCCGCGGACGGCGCCGCCGAGGTGGCGCAGGAACGCCTTGGGCAGCGACCACAGGTAGCTGCGCTCGGCGCCGAGCGGGTCGTTCTGGTGCAGGCCGGCCATCTGCACCTTGCCGCGGCCCTCCGCGTAGCAGCGCCGCACGAAGAACCGGAAGGAGGCGCGCTCGGCGGGCACCTCGTGCTGGATGACGGCGCTCGGCACGTACATCCAGCGGCCGCCGCCGACCGCGCTCATCCGCAGGCAGAGGTCGGTGTCCTCGGGCCGGTTGCGGTCACCGAGCTTGCCGAAGCCGACCCGGAAGCCGTCCACCGCGAGGAACACGTCCCGGCGGACGATCATGTTGGCCGACCAGACGTTGCGGATCGGCGCGGTCTCGGTGGGCATGCCGGCGTACGAGCCGCCGACCGCCCACAGGAACTCGGCCGGCATCCAGCGCGGCGCCGGACCCGCCCAGGCCGGGACGATGGCGCCACCGGTGCCGACCACCCGCGGGTCGGCGAACGGCTCGATCTGCCGGGCCAGCCACTGCGGGTCGGCGACGATGTCGTCGTCCAGGAACGCGATCAGCGACGTGACCGCGTGCTCCGCGCCGGTGTTCCGGTTGCCGGAGACGCCCTGCGGATACGCGTTGGCCAGCACGGTGACGCCGGTCAGTTCGGCCCTGGCCCGCTCGAACATCGCCGGGTTGTGGTCGACGACGACGACGATCTCGGCGGGCTGGTGGGTCTGCGCGCGGGCCGACGCGAGCGTCCGGAGCAGGTAGTCCCAGCGCTTCTCGGTATAGGTGGGCACGACGATCGTGATCGCGAGCGGGGAGGGGTTCACGGGGGGAGTGCTCCTGAGGGCGGGAGAGCGGGGCGGACCGTCAGGCCTTGCGGTCGTCCAGGGCTCGGGCCTGCAGCGCCCGCAGATCGTCGAGGGACCGGACGCCGACCGGCTTGGCCGCGGTCTCGGCGTGCCGGTCGGCGGCGTTCCGGTCGGCGGCGTGGCGCCCGCCGGTGTGCTGCGGCGCCCGCGGGTCGACCGGGTGCAGGTCGGTGGTCCGGCGGGTGCTGGCCTCGGCCAGCGTGGTGGCGAACGGCGCGATGCCGGCCCGGCGGCGGGCCCGGGCCCGGCCGAACTCGTTGACGATGGTGCGCAGCACGCGGAAGCCGTCGCGGAACGTGTTCAGGTTGCTCTGACCGTGGATGCGCTCGTGCTCGGTGCTGCCGACCTCGCCGACCTTGAGCTGCTCGGCCACCGCGCGGATGTTGATCATGGTTTCGATCTCGAAGCCGTCGCCCCACAGTTTGCTGCCGTCGGCGGGCCGGGGCAGGTCGACGTCCGGCAGGTCGAGGGCCGGCACCACGTCGCGCCAGAACGCGTTGTAGCCGTAGCAGAGGTCGGTGAACTTCGTCTTGAACAGGACGTTGACCACCAGGTTCAGCCCGTCGTTGCCGAGCTTGCGCAGCGGGGTGATGTCGTGGCTGAAGCCGCCGAAGTTGAACCGGGTGCCCTTGACGAACTGGTCGCCGCCGGTCAGCTTGGCCACGAACGACGGGATCTCGCCCGGGTCGGTGGAGCCGTCCGCGTCGATCATCACGATGATGTCGCCGGTGCAGGCCGCGAAGCCGCAGGCCAGCGCGTTGCCCTTGCCGGTGCGGGTCTGCTGCACGACGACCACGTCGGGGCGCAGCTCGCGGGCCACCGCCACGGTGCGGTCCTTGGAGCCGCCGTCGACCAGGATCACCTCGCTGATCAGGTCCGGAAGCTTCGCGAACACGTGCGGCAGGTTGCGCTCCTCATTCAGCGTCGGGATGACGACGCTTACGGTGGGTGTCAGGGTGCGGTTACTGCCAGTGTTGGTGTTCACGTGCGAGAGCTCCATGTCGGTCCCTTCCGGGGGGCGGCAACGCAGGTGGTGGCGCGAATTCCCGGACAGGTTCGACACGGCCACTTGCTGGTGATCAACCTACCCAAGGATTACGTAGCGTCAACAGTTTCCGAGGCTGTCCCATGTCACAGCGGGTCAGAGCTGGAGCGCGAGAGTAGGTAAAGAGAGCCTGTTCAGAGGATGTCCAGTGATTCAGTTCACAATCACTTTGAGTGACGGTGACCCTTTGATTGGGTGGACCAAACCCGCCTAGACCGGCGAAAGCCCATCGATATGACGAATAGATGATAAGTCCGTATATGTCGTGTGGTCTGACATCACTCTTCGTATTCGCGGCGCGAAGCCCGATGACTCACCGTCAAAAAGTGCGTCGTCGCAGGTGAACTGGCATGCTGGAGGCGTGGGCAGCAATCCGACGGCGGCCGAGGGTCCGCTCTGCGTCTGTGGGCATCCGTTCCCGGCGCACGAGCACTACCGCGCCGGCACCGAGTGCGTGACCTGTGCGTCCGGGCAGTGCGCCCGATTCCGGCGTCCCGCCTGGTGGCGACGCTGGGTGTCGCCCCGGGCGAGGTGACGTCACCGCCAGGGGATCGCCAAAGCCTATAAACTCTGTAGGCTTGACCGACTTTGCTGCGCGACTGCCGCATCCGTGGGGGAATCCATGTCACTTCCCGACTTCCTGATCGCCGGTGTGCCCAAGGCCGGGACCACCGCCCTGCACGCCGCCCTGACCGGGCATCCCGATCTGTACCTGTCCGCGGTCAAGGAGCCCAAGTTCTTCCTCTCCGACGGTCCGCCACCGGGGCACGGCGGCCCGGGTGACGTGCAGACCTACCAGGAGCACGTGTGGCGCCGGGCGGACTACGAGGCGCTGTTCGCCCCGGCGCCGTCCGGAGCGCTGCTCGGCGAGGCGACGCCGTTCTACCTGCACGACCTGGACGCCCACGACCGGATCAAGAAGCTGGCGCCGGACGCGCGGATCATCCTGCTGCTGCGCGACCCGGTGGACCGGGCGCACTCCAACTGGACCCACCTGTGGAACGCCGGCCTCGAGCCGGAGGCCGACTTCCTGGCCGCCTGCCGGGCCGAGCCGGCCCGGATCGCGGCCGGCTGGGCCCAGTTCTGGCACTACCTGGGCCTGGGCCTCTACGGCCGTCAGCTGCAGCACCTCTACGAGCGCTTCCCGCGCGAGCAGGTGCTGCTGCTGCGCTACCGGGAGCTCAAGGACGCGCCGGCCGCCACACTCGACCGGGTCTGCTCGTTCCTCGGCGTGCGCACCGGGCTGCTCACCGCGATCCCGAAGGAGAACGTGAACCGGCACGTCGTCGAGGACGACGCGGTCAACCGGATGCTGCGCGGCCTGCTCCGCACCGGCGGGACCTTCGGGCACCGCTTCCCGGTGCCGCTGCGCCTGGCCGCCCGCGGCCCGCTGCTCACCCTGCTGCACCGCAAGAAGGGCACCCGGCCGGTGACCACCCCGCAGGAGCGGGCCGCGCTGCTGCCACACTTCGCCGCGGACATCGCGTTGCTGCAGGACGTCACCGGCGAGCGCTACGACGACTGGCTCAGCGTCGACCGACACGCCCGCGCCTCGGAAAACCCACCAGTCCAATAGGTCATGCCAGAATCCTCCGGTACCACTCGGCCGCACCCCCGGGAGACGACGTTGTCCATCGGAATCACCGCGCTGCCCCTGCCCAGCTGGGAAGACTCCACGGTGGTGGTGGAGCCGCCGGGCGCCGAGCCGGGCGCCTGGTCCGGCGCACCGAGCACGATCACCGCCGACGGGTACGTGTACCTGGCGTACCGCCTGCGCCTGCCGATCGGCGCCGGCCGGGGCGTCGCCAACGTGATCGCCCGCTCCACCGACGGGCTGGCCTTCACCGTGGTGGCCGAGGTGGGCAAGGACCGCTTCGGCGCCGAGTCCCTGGAGCGCCCGGCGCTGACCCGCACCCCGGAGGGCCGCTGGCGGCTGTACGTCAGCGCCGCCACCCCGGGCACCAAGCACTGGCGGGTCGAGTTGCTCGAGGCGGACACCCCGGAGGGCCTGGCCACCGCGCCGTCCCGGACCGTGCTTGCGGGTGACGACACGGTCGCCTGGAAGGACCCGGTGCTGCACCACGACGAGCACGGCTGGCACCTGTGGGCCTCGGTGCACCCGCTGGACTCCTGGGACGACGCCGACCGGATGACCACCGAGTACGCCACCAGCCCGGACGGCGTGCACTGGACCCACCGGCGGACCGCGCTGGCCGGCCGGCCGGGTCAGTGGGACGCCCGCGGGGTGCGGGTCTCCTCGGTGCAGGTGACCGGCGACGAGATCACGGTGGCCTACGACGGGCGGGCCACGGCCGGCGAGAACTGGGAGGAACGGACCGGGGTGGCCCGCGGCACCCGGCTGCCGGACGGCACGTTCGGCCAGCTGACCGCGGAGGACCACGAGCCGGTCGGCAGCCCGCACCCGCCGTACGGGCTGCGCTATCTGAGCCTCGTCGAGCTGCCGGACGGGGATCGACGGCTGTACTACGAGGCGACCCGGGCGGACGGGGCGCACGATCTCCGTACCGAGAAGGTCTGATCGCGGAGGGTGATGACGAACGCGACCTGAATGCCTGCTCAGGACCGTTGAGGGCTGTAAGGGCCGTCACTCTCGGTGGGGTCGGTCGCGGGCGTCGACGACGGGTGGCTTAGCGTCGTCCCTGACGTCAGGTGCTCGCCCACAAGCGGCACGGTCGATGGCGGGATCGGTCTCACAAGGCCCGGTCCCGCCATGTTTTTTGCCCTCGCCGGGTTCACTCCTCCGGTGGACGCGGCGCCGAGGATCACGTTTGTGGCCGGGTGATCTGGGTATGGACCTGGCCAGCCGCGCGACCGATGAACGTGGTCTCGTGAGAGGGGATGCCGTGCGGGTGTTGGGCGGGCGGTATCAGCTGGTGAACCGGATCGGTCTCGGTGGCATGTCCGAGGTGTGGCTCGGGCACGACCAGGTCCTCGACCGGCCGGTCGCCGTCAAGATCATGGCCCCGGCGGTGCAGGGCACCCTCGGCGAGGCCGGGATCGAGCTGATCCGCTCCGAGGCGCGGTCGGCGGCCCGGCTGGCGCACCCCAACGTGGCCGGCGTGCACGACTTCGGCACCTCGCCGATGCCCGGCCGGCTCGACGTGCCGTACATCGTGATGGAGCTGGTCGAGGGGCAGACGCTGAGCCAGCACCTGCGCGACGGCCCGCTCGACTGGCGGATCGGGGTGCGGATCTGCGCCGAGGTGGCGGCCGCGCTGGCCGCCGCGCACGCCGAGCAGGTGGTGCACCGCGACATCAAACCGGCGAACGTGATGCTCACCCCGAGCGGCGCGAAGGTCCTCGACTTCGGCATCGCCGCGGCGATCGGCCAGCCCGAGGCGGACCCGGACGGCCCGGTGATGGGCACCCCGGCGTACGTCGCCCCGGAACGCTTCGACGGCCTCCCGGCCAGCCCGGCCTCGGACATGTTCGGCCTCGGGTCGCTGCTCTACCACTGCCTGGCCGGCCGGCTCCCGTGGACCACGAAGTCGCACACCGAGCTGATCCACGCCCAGCGCTACTGGGACCCGGAGCCGCTGCCGTACCTGGACGGGCTGCCGCCCGAGGTGCTCGACCTGTGCTTCCGCTGCCTGCGCCGGGATCCGGCCGAGCGGCCCACCGCGCTGGTCGCGGCGCTGCTGCTGGCCGAGGCGGTGGACGCGCGGGTCTACGTGCCGCTCTCCGACCTGTCCGGGCTGGAGCAGCCGGTGCCGGCCTGGGACGAGCAGGCGGCGGTCGAGCCGACCTACACCGGTCTGCCGGCCGTGCCGGATGCCGCCGGAGGGATCGTGCCGGTGGAGACGGTCGTGCCGGTCGAGCAGCCCGAACACGCCGGCCGGCACCGCGCCGACATCTGACGTCCTGTCACGCCCGGGGGACGACCACCAACGGCCGCCCGGCCCGGCGCAGCAGCCGCCCGGACACCCCGCCGACCAGCACCCGCCGGGCCGGACCGTATCCGCGGGACCCGCAGAACAGCAGGTCCACCTCGGTCAGCCCGGCCAACTCCTCGACCACGTCACCGGAGCGCACCGACCACTCCACCGGCACGTCCGGCACGCTCGCGGCCGCCCGGCGCAGTGCCTCCTCGTACGTCTCCCGCGCGGTGTCCAGGAACGCCCGCTCGGCGTCGTCACCGATCAGGAACGGCAGCGCCGCGTCCCCGGCGGCCACCACGGTGACCAGCAGCAACGTGCTGCCGGTGCGCCGGGCCAGCTCGGCGGCCGCGTCCAGGGCGGCCCGGCCGTCCAGGGTGTCCACGTAGGCGACCCCGATCCGGCCGAGCGCGCCGGGCGCCGTGCCGCCGCCGGCCGGGGTGACCGCCACCGGGCAGCCGCTGCCGGCCAGCAGCCGTTCCGCGGTGCTGCCGGCGAAGAGCCGCCCGGGTGCGGCCGGGCCCGAGCCGATCACCATCGCCACCGCACGGGTCTGCTCGGCCAGGTCGTGCAGGCCGTGCGCGGCCGAGCTGGACGCCACACTGCGGTACTCGACGCCGGGCGGATCCTTCAACGCGGCACGGGCCTCGTCCAGCACCCGTTCGGCGGCCCGGTGCCGGTCGGCGATCCACTCGGCGTCCACCCGGCCGGAGCCGATCGCGGACGGCGCCGGGTGGACCACCGCGACGATCAACGGGACCTGCCGGACGTCGGCGAGCCAGCGGCCCAGGGCGAGCGCGTCGCGCGAGCCCGGGCGGTGGTCCACGCCGACGATCACCGGGGCGGTCATGACGGATCGTCCTCGGGGCGGGCGGCCGAAGGGGCGGCGGCCGCTTCCTGGCGGAGCCGGGAGTGCCGGTAGCCGTAGAGGGCGTAGATGACCAGGCCGGCGACGAGCCACACCCCGAACCGGATCCAGGTGTCCAGTGGCAGGTCGGACATCAGGTAGACGGCGAACCCGATCCCGATCACCGGCAGCACCGGCGACCACGGCACCCGGTACGGCCGGGGCATGTCCGGCTTGGTCCGCCGCAGCACGATCACCCCGATGTTGACCAGCACGAACGCGAACAGCGTGCCGATGTTGACCAGCTCCACGATGGTGCCGAGCGGGATCAGCGCGGCCAGCACCGCGATCAGCACCCCGAGCACCATGGTGAGCCGGGCCGGGGTGCCGTACCGCGGGTTGACCTTGGCCATCCGGCGCGGCAGCAGGCCGTCCCGGCACATCGCGAAGAAGATCCGGGTCTGGCCGTAGAAGATCACCAGGACCACGCTGGTGATCGCGACGACCGCGCCGAGCGCCAGGATCCCGGCCGCCCAGCTCATCCCGGCGCCCTGGTCGAGGGCCGCGGCGAGCGGCGCGTCGCTGTCCTTCATCTGGTCCGGGCTGGCGATGCCGAGCGCGCCGACCGCGGTGAGGATGTAGAACACCGTGCAGATGCCGAGCGAACCGATGATCGCCCAGGGCAGGTCACGGGCCGGGTTGCGGGCCTCCTCGCTGCCGGTGGAGACCGCGTCGAACCCGATGTACGCGAAGAAGATGATCGCCGCGGCCGCGGTCACCCCGTCCGCGCCGGCCGGGGCGAACGGGTGGAAGTTGCCGGTGCTGAAGTTCGCGAACGCCACCGCCAGGAAGAAGATCAGCACGACCAGCTTGACCACGACCATCACCAGGTTGGCCCGGGCGCTCTCGGTCACGCCGCGGATCAGCAGCAGCGTGATGGCCAGCACGATGAACACCGCGGGCAGGTTGACCACCCCGCCGTCCTCCGGTGACTTGCTGATGGCGTCCGGCAGCGCGACACCGAACGCGGCGTCCAGGAACGCGTTCAGGTTGCCACCCCAGCCGATCGCGATGCCGGCCACCGAGACGCCGTACTCCAGGATCAGGTCCCAGCCGATGATCCAGGCGACGATCTCGCCCATGGTCGCGTAGGTGTACGTGTACGCGCTGCCGGAGACCGGGATCGAGGACGCCAGCTCGGCGTAGGAGAGCGCGGAGAACACGCAGGCCACCGCGGCCAGCGCGAACGACAGCACGACGGCCGGACCGGCGATCCCGGAGCCCTTGCCGATCACCACGAAGATGCCGGTACCGATGATCGCGCCGACGCCCATCGCGGTCAGCTGGACGACACCGACCGCCTTCTTGAGCTCGGTGCCCTCTTCCGCTGTCTCGTGGATCAGCGATCCGACGTCCCGGATCGCGAACAACCCCGACTTGGCCATGCTGCGCCCCCTTCCACGGCTTCAGATCACCGTGGTCCCGGGTCCGGCTCGCCGCAAGGCGGACAGTGATCGGATCAGCGCGATGTGTGAACTTCGGTCGCCCGGGTTGCCGCGCGTCCCACGCGGTGGGTGAAAAACGCCATGGCGTACGGGTTGTGCGCCGCCTGCGGCAAACCGCGCGGCAGCCTGCGAGGGGTACGGCGTGACGGGTACGGTGGATAGATCGGGCAAATCGCCCGGCTCTCAAGTGGCGCGGTGGGCGAGGTCGTGATGGGCGAGGCCGTGATGACGACACGGCGGCAGGCCGACGGCACCATGGTCGTCGACGTGCGGGGCAGCCTGGACACGTCCACCGTCGAGTCGCTGCGCGACGTGCTGCTGGAGACGCTCCAGCGGGACCGTCCGGCGCTGATCGTTGTCGATCTGACCTTCGTCACCTTCATGGACTCGGTCGGGATCGGCGCCCTGGTCGCCGGGCAGCGCGCGGCCCGGGACATCGGCACCCGGTTCGAGCTGCGCAACCCGAGTGACTTCGTGCACGGGCAGCTGCGGATCACCGGTCTGACCGAGGTGCTCGGCCTGACCGGGACCCGCAACTTCGGCTTCTGAACCGCCGGCCGGGATGGCCGGCGGTCCATCCGCGTCGAGCTAGTGCAGTTCGGCGACGTATCCGCTGAGCCGGGCCAGGGCCGCGTTCCAGTTGACGGTCAGCTCGTTGGTGGACCAGGACTGGATGTCGTCGATGTAGCAGAACTGCCCGACGCAGCCGGCCAGCTTCTCCTGGGCGAGCGGGTCCTGGATCGACGAGTTCGGGCCGCCGGCCAGGCTGCCGACCGGCGGGTGCGGCAGCGCCGGGTCGAGCTGGTGGGCGTACCAGCGGCTGTGCTCGTTCTGCGCGTTGACCTCGCCGTACCCGGTGACGAACGAGATGTTCAGGGCGTTGCGGCCGAGCAGCCAGTCGAGGCCGGTGAGCACGCCGTCGCGGTACCGGTCGCGGCCGGTCAGCTGGTGTGCGGCGGCGAGCACCACGAGGTTGTTGGCCACGATGCTGGCCGAGCCCCAGTCCCACATGTTGTTCGCCGGGGCGTAGGCGACGCCGTAGGGATGGGCCTTCTGGATCGCCAGGTACTTGTCCGCACCCGCCGCGACCTGGGCCTTGACCGTTTTCAGGCCGGGCAACCGGTTGGGCAGCAGGGCCAGGTCGAGCTTGGCGGCCGCGCCGGTGGAGGCCCAGTCGAAGGCACCCGAGCCGAACGAGTCGGCGGTGTGCTCCGGCGAGGCGAGCACGTCGGTGGCGTACCGCTTCTCGCCGGTGGTCAGGTAGAGCTCGGCGGCCGCCCAGTAGAACTCGTCGGTGACCTTGCTGTCGTTGTAGGCGCCACCGCCCACGCCGTCGCTCTCCGGTGCGTACGAGATCGGGTTGGTCCTGGCGGCGACGTAGGCGCGCCGCGCGGCGGCCAGCGCCCGGGCCGCGAACGCCGCGTCGAACCTGGCGTAGATCCGTGCGGCCTGTGCGGCGGTGGCGGCCAGGTTCAGCGTCGCCGCGGTGGAGACCGGGTGCAGCTCACGCGGCTGCGGATCCTGGTCGGGCAGCAGCGGCAGCCCGGTCCACGCCTGGTCGTGGATCTTGTGGTGCACCTGGCCGTCCGGCGCCTGCATCTTCAGCAGGAAGTCCAGCTCCCAGCGCACCTCGTCGAGGATGTCCGGCGTCCGGTTCCCGCTCTCCGGGATTTGAAGATCGATTTTTCGTACGGCGTGGGAGTTCTCGTACTCGCTGAGCAGCTCCCAGACCGAGATCCCGCCGTTGACGACGTACTTGCCGTGGTCGCCGGCGTCGTACCAGCCGCCGCGCACGTCCAGGGTGTAGTCGCAGACGCCGGCCTGACACGGCACGGTGCCGTCACCCCGGTTCGGGGCGACGTCGACGTGGCCGGCCGCGCGGCCGTACCCGGGGCGCAGGTCGTCACGGATGGCGATGCCGGAGCGCTGGGTGTAGTAGAACTTCAACGCGTCGGCGCGGAGCTTCTCGTAGGCCTTGCCGTCGATGTCGAACGGGCGGGACGTCTCGCCGTCCGCGGTCAGGGTGTAGCCCGCGCCTTTTCCGGCGAACCGGCTGAAGTCGATGGAGTGCACGTTCTGGCCGGAGCTCACGTCGATGCCGCGCGGCTGCGTCGTACCCTTAAATGCTATTTTTCCGTTCTTGTCGTTGAGTTGCCAGGGCAGCGCGGTCGTCGCGTCGGTGACCAGCGTGGCGCCCTTCGGCCCGGACGGCAGGTAGGCGACCTGGTTGACCCGCACCCGCGGCCCGGTGTCCGGCACGTAGACCTCCGGCGGCACGCCACCGACCAGCGACACGTTGTCCACGCAGAAGTGCCACGGCTCGGCGCTGCCGCCGATCTGGAACGCGACCTGCCCCTGCTCGGTGCTGGCCGAGGCGGTGAACGTGTACGAGTAGTGCTGCACGTCGCCGAGCACCGGCGACTGCTCGAAATACGTGTCGTAGGGGCTCACGGCGAGCCCGGTGATCGCCCGGGCGACGTGCCCGGCGTCCCCGGACGCGTCGAAGCTGAACCGGTACGTCTCGCCGGCGACCAGGCTGATGTCGTTCTGCCCGATCGCGGCGTCCCAGCGGTTGGTGGTGCCGCCGGGCACGTCCACGCAGGCCCGGCCGTCGGTCAGCGCGATCGGCATGCCGGCGGTGGACCAGAACGGGTCGGCAGTGCCGTCGAATCCGCCGTTGACGACCTGCTCGACTTCATCTGCTCGTGCCGGCGCGGCGGCGCCGATCAGGAGGATTGCCGCGAAAGCGGCGGTGGCGCGGGAGCGCTCCCAGAGATACATGGAAACATACTGATGACATGCCGGTTACCGCGTCAACGCCCCTGGTCCCGGATCCAGGCGTCGATCAGGCCACCGAAGTGCGCCAGGAACTTCTCGTGCTCGTGCACCGGGTAGGTCGCCCGGACCGTCTCGCGCAGCAGTGAACGGAACTCCTCCGAGGTCACCCAGTCGTAGACGATCTCGTCCACGTCGCTCAGGTGCTCGTCGCAGAACTCGCGGTACCGGTCCACCTCGAAGTACCGGTCGGCCAGCTCCCGATAGCCGGCCAGCTTCTCCTGGTACGACCGATCCGGATCATCGGCCACCGCGAAGTAGCCCGCCAGGTCGGTGTCCAGGCGCATCCGCCGGCCGGTCACCACGCAGAACACCGTCCAGCGCAGCAGCGCCGTCATGGCCCACGGGAAGTAGTAGTGCAGCGAGGTCAGCGCCACGTCCGGGCAGGCGTTCGCGTAGTCGATCGGGTGCACCTCGTCGCCGCGCACCAGCGACTCGCACGAGTTGAACTCCCAGCGGAAGAACGCGTTCACCAGCCGCGAGATGGTCACCACCTCGTCACCGGCGCCGGGGGAGAGGAAGTGGTGGTCGACCTCGTACCGGGCGTGCATCGGCTGGTCCGGGCGGAACCGCATGACCATCGTCTCCGGGCCGATGGTCAGCGAGCGGGCGAACACGTCGTAGTCCTCGACCGACGCCTGCAGGTGCATCAGCCGCTCACCGGACGCGTCGTACGCGGCGTGCAGCTCGTCCACATTGCGGATCTTGGAGACGCCGACCCAGGCGCCGCCGTCGTACGGCTTCATGTAGAGCGGGTAGCCGATCGACGCGGCCGTCGCCTCCAGGTCGAACGGCTCGTTGTAGCGCGCCGCCGTGTACGCCCACCGGGAGTTGTCCAGCGGGTTCTTGAACGGCACCAGCACCGTCTCCGGCACCTTCAGCCCGAGCCGCATCATCGCGCAGTACGCCGCGTGCTTCTCCATCGACTGGAACGTGAACGGGCTGTTCAGCAGGTACACCCCGTCCATCAGGGCGATCTTCTTGAGCCACTCCCGGGGGTGGTAGTACCAGTACGCCAGCCGGTCGATGACCAGCTCGTGCTGTGGCTTGTCGCGCAGGTTGAACGGTTCGATGGTGACCCGGACCGGGCGGGTCCGGTGCGTGCGCCCGTCCGCCGCGGTGACCGTGCCGAGCCGGCGCAGCAGTGACTCGAAGGCGCGTGGCCAGTCGTCCTCGGTGCCCAGCAGCAGTCCGATGGTGTGCTCGACGTCGGCCACGGCAGCGCCTCTTCTCTCATCGGAGCTCCGGCCAGGCGTCGCCCAGCAGGGTGGTCAGGTGCGGGTCCAGTGCTGCGCGCCAGGCCGGCCAGTCGTGCCCGCCCGGGCCGACCGCGAGCCTCACCGGATAACCCTGGCGGCGCAGCGCCACCGCCATGTCCCGGTTGTTCGCCAGGTTCTCCTCGGCGGCGCCGCAGGTCATCGTGGTGGGCACGGCCGGGCCGCGGCCGGTGGTCAGCACCCGGCGGACGTACCGGACGATCCGCGACCAGCGCCGGAACCCGAACTCCTGCCGGTCGTGCCGCGGCTGGAAGAAACTGCCGGACTGCAGGAAGAGCCCGGCGAACCCGGCCGGATGACACCGTTGCGCGTGCAGCATCGCGAGCGCGCCGAGGCTGACACCCGCGCCGACGACCCGATGCACGCCGAGGCGGGACCGCAGGCGGGGCAGAACATCAAGGGCAAGAGCTTCGGCGTACGGGTCACAGGCCGAATACCACTCGTCGCGCTGGCCCGGCGGCAGCAGCACCAGGTGGCAGCCGGCCCCCGCGGCGTGCTCGGCCAGCCCGCCGCGACGCTGGTACTCCGGCCCGTCGTGGGCCAGCAGCAACCGATCGGTGTCCTGGTCAGGTGACCAGACGCGTGCGGTGACCGCGGTGTGCAGGGCGGGCAGCGGAAGCCGGACCCTCCGCCATCGGCCCGCTCCCATGAACGCACATTAACGCCGTGCCGCCGTTCCCGCCGGGCGAGTGGACTTTGCGCCGGCCCGCTTTCCCGCAGCACCACGGCCGTCGCCGTCCCGGCCGTCGTGGCTTCCGGTCCGGCGGTCGTGTTCGCCGTCGCGTCGGCGGCTCGTGGCGGCGAGTTCGGTGATCCGGGTGGTCACATCGTCGACGAGGGCCGGGTCGCCGGTGGCCGCGGCGGCGCGGAGCAGCACGGTCAGGGCTGTCGCACTCCGCTCGGGCGGGCAGTCCGGCAGCAGGGCGGGCAGCCGCGCGGTCATCAGGTCGACGGCGGCGAGCGGGTCGTCCCGGTGCCGGTGCAGGAAGCCGCCGCGCATGGTGACCGCCTCCAGGGCGTTGTCCGGCGTGATGCCCGGGTGCGCGGCCAGCTCCGCGGCGTGCCGGGTCAGCCGGTCGGTCCGCTCGACGTCCCCGCGCAGCTCGGTGGCGTCGGCCCGGTTCAGCACCGAGCGCAGGTAGTCGTCCACCCCGTCCGGCAGCACTGTCCGGAACAGCCGCTCGGCCACCGCGAAGTGCGTCTCGGCCTCGTTCAGGTGCACTGCCGCGAGGCTGCCCGGCCGCGCCCGAGCGGCCGGCACCACCCGCACCGGCGTCTCCGGAACCGGACTCCGGCTCGGCCGCCCGACCGCCGCTCCCAGCCCGACATCGATCCCCGCCCCGTCCCCGCTGTCGTGCCGCCCCCCGAACGCCGCCGGGCCGGACTCCAGCTGGCAGTCCGCCGCGGATGTGCCTTCCGGCCCGTCATCCGGCGCCGGCTCGCCGTCGCTCTCCCGCCGGCCATCCGAATCCGGTTCACCATCGGCATCCGGCAGGGTGCTGCGCTGCGGCTGAGCGCTCGCCTCCGGTGGCGTGCCGGTCCCCGTGGAGCGGCCGGGCTCCGGCCGGGCGTCGCTGAGCGGCTGGGTGTCGAGCTCAGGCGAAGCGGGTTCCGGTTGTCCGCCGGGTGCTGCCCGCCCGACGTCCCCGGGCCGGGTGTCAGGCAGCGGCGGGGTGGTGGGGCGGGCGCCGGGTTGGAGCCAGACGCCGGATGGCGGGCGGGCCGTGGTCGCGGGAAGCTCGGCGAGGCGGGCCAGTTCGACCTCGATGACGCCCAGGTTGTCGAAGGTGATCGCCCGGCCGATCGGGTCGCCGACCAGCGGGCCGACCTCCAGGGACCGGACCAGGCAGCGCTTCGCCCTGGCGAGATCACCCTGCTCGTGGGCGGTCAGCGCGAGATTGTTGAGGATCGCCGAGTGGGTTCCGGGATCGGGCTCGGTGACCGTGCCGAGTGCTTCCAGCGCGCGGGCGAAGTGCTCCTCCGCGGCACCCGGCCGCCCGGCACGGCGCAGCATCTCCCCGCGATCGTTCTCGGACACCGCGATGGAGGCGCCCGCGTGCGCGCTCCGATAGACCTCCGCCACCCGACCTCCCACCTCCGGTCCGACAATAAGAATAAAACACCCAAATCATCCATATCGCCAGACACTCTCGACAACACCCGCAACCACGCAGGCCCGTGTGTGGGGACTTTCGGTGCGGTGCGCACCGCAACTCCCCACGTTGTGGTTGGTCAGCTCGTGTGTGGGGACTTTCGGTGCGGTGCGGACCGCAACTCCCCACGCTGTGGTTGGTGGGCTTGTGTGTGGGGACTTTCGGTGCGGAGCGCGCCCAAAATCCCCACACGGTTTTGGGGTTGGGGTGAGCGGGACCACCCACGGGCAATGAAGGGTGCGGCGATCGGTGTGGACGCGCCAGCGGCCAGATCGCCGTGCCCGGCCCCCGCGGGAGCGGCGATCTGCACCCGGCACCCACCTGGGACAACAAGCTCTTGATCTTGATGGTCCGTGGGTCGGGTGATCGGAAGCGGACCAGCGGACTGCCGGTAGGGTCGGTGGATGAGTGAGTGGCTGTCCGAGCGGGCTGCGGCCGCCGAGCGGGAGACCGGGACCACCTTCGATCTCACCGCCTGCGTCCGTGAGCCGATCCACCGTCTCGGCGGTGTCCAGTCGCACGGTGCGCTGATCGCCGTGCGGGCCGGGACGATCGAGGTGACAAGTGCGAACGCCGAGTCACTTCTCGGCGTGGACGGGCTGCTCGGCGCGCCGGTGGAGCGGCTGCTGGACGGCGAACAGCTCGCGCGGCTGCACGCCCTTGCCGACGCCGACACCGGGCAGACCGCGATGATGCCGGTGCGGCTGGCCCCGGACGGGCGGCGGTTCGACGTGACCGTGCACCGGGCCGAGGAGCGGCTCGTGCTGGAGTTCGAGAACGCCGCCGGCGCGGTCGACGAATTCGGAGCGTTCTCGGTGCCGGTGCGGCAGGCGCTGATCCGGCTGCAGCGGGCCGGAACGGTCACCGAGGCGACGCGGGCCGCGGTGCGCGAGATCCGGGCGATCACCGGGTACGACCGGGTGGTCACCTACCGTTTCGAGTCCGCCGACGGGCCCGGCGAGGTGATCGCCGAGGACGTGGTGGAGGACTGGGAGCCGTGGCTCGGGCTCTGGTTCCCGGCCACCGACATCCCGCCGCAGGCCCGCAAGCTCTACGAACGCAACTGGATCCGGGTGATCGCGGACGTCGCCGACGCCACCGCCCGGCTGGTCCCGGACGTGCTGCCGGACACCGGCGAGCCGCTCGACCTGTCGCTCTCGGTGCTGCGCACGGTGTCGCCGTTCCACCTCGAATATCTCCGCAACATCGCGGTGAGCTCGTCGATGTCGGTGTCGCTGCTCGACGACGGCCGGCTGTGGGGGCTGATCGCCTGTCACGGCCGGACGGTCACGGCACTCAGCCCGCCGGTCCGGGCGGCCTGCGAGTTCTTCGGGGTGGCGTTGTCGCTGCACCTGGCCGCGCTGCGGGAGCGGGACGAGTCGGCGGTCCGGGAACGGTCCCGGATCACCATCGCCCGGCTGCTGGAGCGGACCTCGGTGGATCTGACGGCGGGCTGGTCACCGGCCGGTCTGGACCAGGTCGTCGAGTGCGCCGCGGTGGCCGTCCGGTTCGGCGGGGTGATCACGGTGGCCGGGCCGGTGCCGGCCGCGGCGGTGGCGGAGCTGCTGGCCGGGGTGCCGGCCGGGGAGTTGTGGCACAGCGACCGGCTCGGGTCGGAGCAGCTCTCCGGCGCGCTGGTGCTCCCGGTCGGTACGTCCGGCGACTGCGTGGTCTGGCTGCGCGGCGAACGGACCGTCGCCCGGCGCTGGGCCGCCGACCCGGCCACGCCGGTGGTCCTCGGCCCGAACGGCCGGCGCCTCACCCCGCGCGGGTCGACAGCGGTGTTCCTGGCCACCGTCCGCGGCCGGAGCATGCCGTGGTCGGCCACCGACCTGGCGATGGCCGCCGAGCTGGGCCGGTCGCTGACCGAGATAGCCCTGGCCCAGGCCCGCAAGCTGGCCGCGCTGAACGTCGAGCTGACCCGCAGCAACGTCGACCTGAACTCGTTCGCGCACGCCGCCGCGCACGACCTGAAGGAGCCGTTGCGCGGCATCGCGAACTACGCCACGTTCATCGCCGAGGACACCGAGGGGCGGCTGGACGAGCTGACCCAGCGTCGCCTCGAGTCCATCCAGCGGCTGGCCACCCGGATGGACGAGCTGCTCAACGCGTTGCTGTACTACTCCCGGCTGGGCCGCGTCGACCTGCGGCGGGAGGCGGTCGACCTGCGCACCGCGGTGGCCCGCGCGCTGGAGTCGGCCGGGCCGCGGCTGGAGACCGCCGGCGTCCAGGTCGAGGTGCCCGGTGATCCGCCGCCGGTCGTCGCCGACCCGGTGTTCCTCGACGAGATCCTGGTCAACCTGCTGGTGAACGCGGCCAAGTACGCCCGGGCCGACCCGCCGCGCCTGGTCAGCATCGGGGTCGCCGCGACCGTCCCGCCCGGCGGCGCCGACCCGGAGCCGGCACTGTTCGTCCGGGACAACGGCATCGGCATGCCCGAGCACCTGCGCGAGGAGGCGTTCGAGCTGTTCCGGCGGCTGCACCCGGGCGGGCAGGACGGGTCCGGCGCCGGGCTGGCCATCGTGCGCCGGATCGTCGAACGGCACGGCGGTCAGATCTGGGCCGGCGAGTCCCCGGGCGGCGGCACGACGATGTGGGCGACGTTCGGGCGGGACCGCCAGTAGTCCAGGGTCTGGCGCAACACCGTCTGGAACAGTCCGAAATTGATCGGCTTGAAGATGTAGCTGTCCGCGCCGGCGGCGTAGCAGGCGTCCGCCTCGGCCTGGTCCTCCGACGAGGTGAACACCACGATCCGGAGCTGGTCCAGGGCCGGGTCGGCGCGCACCCGCTGGATCACCGCGAGCCCGCCCTCGCCGGGCATGTTCAGGTCGAGCAGGATCAGGCCGGGCAGCTCCGCGCCGGGCGTGGTCAGCCGGGGGAGCACCTCGCTGCCGGAGCGCAGGAACTCCAGGCGCAGGTCCGGGAGGGCCCGGCTGATCGCCCGTTCGATGGCCTCGACGTCCTCGGCCGAGTCCTCGACGATCAGGATCAGATCAAAGCCGGTCATCGGCGGGGCCTTTCGCTGGATCTTCCACCCGGATCGCGAGGACCGCGATGTCGTCGGCGCCGGTGACCCCGAACCTGGCGGCGGCCGCGCTCAGCTCGTGCACCAGGGTGTCGAGCGGGACGTCCCGCAGCTTGTCGACGGTCTCGTACAACGCGACGTCGCCGAACATCCGGCCGTCCGCGTCCCGGCTCTCGGTGAGCCCGTCGGTGAACATCACCAGGGTGTCCCCGGTGGCGAGCCGCAGCCGGGACCGGCCGACCCGGGCCTCGGGCAGCACGCCGACCGGCACGCCACCGCCGCGCCCGGACTCGGCGGGCCGCCCGCGGCGCAGGATCAGCGGCGCCGGATGCCCGCACGACAGCCACTGCACGGCGAAGCCACCGGCCTCGGCCCGGAGCAGGGCCACCCCGGCGGTCAGGAACCGCCACGACTTCTCCCGGCGCAGCGAGGTGTTCAGCCGGGCCAGCGCCCGGACCGGCGGCAGGCCCTCCTGCAGCAGGGCGCCGAGGGTGTGCCGGGCCATCCCGGTCAGGGCGGCCGCGTCCACGCCCCGGCCGCAGACGTCGCCGACCAGGGCGCCGACCGTGCCGTCCGCGCGGACCACCACGTCGTAGAAGTCGCCGCCGACCTCCAGCACCCGGTCGCCGACCGTGTAGGAGGCGGCGAACTCGAGCCCGGCCGCGGACGGCAGCCGGCTGGGCAGCAGGTGCTGCTGCATGGTGACCACCTCGCGGCGGCGCTGCTCGTACAGCTCGCCGTTGTCCAGGGCGAGCGCGGCCCGGTACGACAGGTCGCGCAGGAACCGCGGCGGCGGCACGTCCTGGGGGTCACGCTCGAACATGAAGATCAGCACGCCGGCGGTGCGGTCGCGGGCCCGCAGCACCTGGGCGTCGACGATCCGGCTGCCGGGGACGACACCCTCGGCGCGGACCACCCGGCCGGCGATCGCCTCGGTGGCCAGCTCGGTCAGCTGCCGGGCCACCGCGGGGTCGGCGAGCAGCGCGTTCAGCCGCCGCATGTCGATGTGCACGGCGCTGCGCAGCTCCGGCCGGCCGCCCTCGTAGAGGTAGACCAGGCAGCCCTCGGCGATCGCCGGCACCGCCATCCGGGCCACCCGGCGCAGCGTCTGCGTCCGGTCCAGCACCGCGTCCATCTGCAGCGAGGCCTCGGCCAGCAGCGCGTCGCGGACCTGCTGGGCCTGCTCGGCGCGGTGCGCGGCGAGTCGCCGGATCGCCTCCCGGGTGACGCCGGCGACCTGGTCCAGGCAGAGCGCCGCACGATCCCGGTCACCGTCCGGGCCGAGCAGGACCAGCATCGTCCCGCCGACCTCGCCGTCGCCGTCGAACCGGGACACGGCCACGCCGTGCACGCCGCGTTCGGCCAGCCAGTCCCGTGCCGGGGAGTCCGGGACGCCGCCCGCGACGGCCAGCTCCAGCGCGACCGGCCGGGCGTCACCCTCGAGCGGGAGCCCGGCCCACCGGTACACGGTGATCTCGGTGCCGGTGGTGTGCCGCAGACCCCACGCACCGACCGCCCCGGGCACCCGCAGCAGTGGCGGCAGCACCAGGTCGCTCAGCTCCTCGCGGGAGGTGATGGCCGCGACGGACGCCCACAACCGGTGGATCGTCACCGCCCAGCCCAGTTCCTCCGTCGTCACGGCACGCGACACTACAGGTTCTATGGTGGCGGCATGCGGATCCGGATCGAGGGACGTGACCTACCCCAATCCTCCGAGCTGCGCCTGAACAACGTGCACGTCGGCGTTCAGCGGCGCGCCGAGGTGGTCGGGCGGGTCCCGGTGACCGAGGCGCACGCGGTCTGGGAGCTGGAGGCGGACGGCCGTGAGGTCGACGACCTGCTCGACGTCGGCGGCCCCTGGGTGCACGGCCGGCCCGGGGCCCGTTTCCTGTATCTGAGCTGGGGCGCGGTGCACGACGGTGAGTTCGCCATGTTCCGGCGGGCGAAACTGCTGTTCGGCGACATCCCGTCGGCACTGCTGCGGGCCGCCTTCTCCGGCGGAGGGGTGCTGGTCGGCCGGCTCAGCCTGACCGACGACGAGGGCGGTCCGCGCTGCGCGAGGGTCCGCCCACCCGAGATCGTCTGGACGCTGGAGGCTGATCGCTGACGGTCAGCACGATCGCTCGCATCGTCGTCACCCTGGCGGCGACATCGGCCGTCGGTCAGCGATTCCAGCCGGGGGCGGTGGCGGCCAGGGCCGGTTCCGGGCGGCCGAAGTGGTAGCCCTGCAGCAGGTCGAAGCCGAGCGCGGTCAGGGTGTCCGCGGTGTGTTCGTCCTCGACGCCCTCGGCTACCAGGGTCAGGCCCAGGCCGTTCGCCATCCGGGCCACCGACTCGACGATCACCCGGTCCTGCGGGTGGTGGATCCGGGCGACGAACGAGCGGTCCAGTTTCAGCTCGTCCACCGGGAGCTGGGTGAGCAGGCCCAGCGACGTGTTGCCGGTGCCGAAGTCGTCGATCGCCACCCGTACGCCGATCTCCCGCAGTGACCGCAACCGGTCGGCGCTCTCGGCCGGGCGGGTCATCACCGCGCTCTCGGTCACCTCGACGATCAGCGACCCGGCCGGCAGGCCGGTCTCGGCGAGCAGGGCCACGATGGTCGCGACGATCCGGTCCGAGGCCAGCACCGGCGCCGCGAGGTTCACCGCCACCGGTACGGCACAGCCGGCCCGATGCCAGGTCGCCGCCTGGCGGACGGCGTCACCCAGCACCGCCTCGGTGAGCAGATGGATCACGTCGGAGCGCTCCGCCTGGGGCAGGAAGGCGCCCGGCGGGAGCAGCCCGCGCTGCGGATGGGACCAGCGCACCAGCGCCTCCACCGAGACGGTCTCCCGGGTGTGCGCGTCGACCAGCGGCTGGTAGTGCAGGATCAGCTCCCGGTTGCCGATCGCGGTCCGCAGGTGGGTGTCCATCCCGAGGTCGGCGTGCCCGGCGGAGAGCGCGGCGTGCCAGTGCTCGACCTGGGTGCGGTCGCGCTTGGCGGCGTACATGGCGGCGTCCGCCCGGGCCACCAGGTCGTCCACGTCGGGGCGCGGCCGGCCGTCGGTGACCGCGATGCCCATCGACGCCTCGACGGTGATCGGGACGCCGGCCACCTCGTACGGTCCCTCGATGGCCCGCAGCAGCCGGTGCCCGGCCTCGGCGAGCGGCGCGGCGGCCGGCGCCGACGGCTCGACGCCGGGCCAGGTCGTCAGGTCCGGTGCGAACACCACGAACTCGTCGCCACCCAGCCGGAACGCCTGGGCCGGCGCGCACGCGGCGGCCAGCGCCACCGAGACGGACCGCAGCAGCTCGTCGCCACCGGCGTGGCCGAGCGAGTCGTTGATCTCCTTGAACCGGTTGAGGTCGATCACCAGGGCGGCGGCCCGGTGGCACGGGGCCGGGCGTTCCAGCAGGCTGCGGCGGTTGCCCAGGCCGGTCAGGTCGTCGGTGAGCGCCATCGCCTGGTAGCGCAGGCTCAGGTGCTCGACCAGCGGGCCGACCGGGGCGACACCCACCGTGCCGTCGTCGAACATGACCACCAGCGGGATCGCCTTCAACGGGTCCGGTCGCTCCATCGCGGCGCGGGCCGCGTCACCCCAGCCGGTGCCGGCCGGGAGCACCAGGGCCGGCTGGCGGAGCAGGCTGCGCAGCGGGCGGCGGTGCAGCAGCGCGCGGCCGTACCCGAGCCGGCCGGCCAGCACCATGTCGAGGAAGCCGCGGTCGACCAGGTAAAGGTGATCGTTCGCGGCGGTGACCACGCCGAGCAGCTCGGGGTGGCCGCGCAGGACCGACTCGACCTCGCCCATCGAGGTGTCCGGCGCGGTGAGCGGGACCGGCACGGCCAGGTCGGCGAGGATCGGGGTACGCATGTGACCGCCTCCCCCGACGCTCCGGCCCAGCCCGTAACGCCGATACGGCCCCGGACCGGCGGATCACGATTATGCCCGCCTGCCCGGATCGGGGGCAGTCCCCGCGTGAATCGTTTTCGGAACGGTTTGGTGTCCGGATCGCCGTGGTCCCGCATCGATACCCGGCCATTGGTGATCTTGGTTCGCTTTCCGGACAGCGGCCCTCGTTCCGTGGCGCGGGACCGTGGTCCGGGAATCTGTCGGACGGTCGGCCTAGAGTCTTCCGGGTGCCGAGCTCCCTGCCTGTGGTCGAACAACCAGCCGTCGAGCCGGGCGTCCGTGTCCTGCACGGGTTCGTCTCCGCCGACGGCGGGCTGAACCTGTGGGCCGAGAGCGGCACGCCGATCGCGGTCCCGGCCGGCGCGGGCCGGGCGGCGCCGTGGCATCCGTTCGCGGTGCCCGCCGCCGGTCTGCCGCTCGGCGACCGGCGCGAGCCCGCCGTGCTGACCCTGCCGTCGACCGGGGCCGGCCCGCTGCCGTCGCCGCAGGTCGGGCTGCCACCGCGGCGCGGGGTGCGGCGGGCCCGGGCCTGGCGGGTGCCGGCCGTGGGCGTGCCGTTCCTCGACGCCGACCTGGCCGCCGAGTTCGACGGCCGGGTCTCGCCCGGGGTGCGCTGGCTGATCGAGCTGTGCGGGTTCGCCGCGAGCCTGGTCCGGCGCGGGCGGGTGCTGCCCGGCGTGCGGCTGGACGGTCCGCGCCCGGTGGCGTATTGGCGGCCGGTGCTGATCGGCGCGGACGCGGCCCGGCACGCCACCCTGCTCGAGCGGATGCCGCCGGCCTGCCGCGCCGAGACCCCCGGCCCGGGCACCAGCCTGTCCACCGCGCCCGTCCCGGCGGTCACCGGCGCGTTGCCACCGGAGGACCTGCTGGCCGTGGCGCTGGGCCGGCTCGTCGACGGCCTGGTGCGCACCCGGCTGGTCGAGGCCGGGGTGACCCCGGCCGCCGACGGCTGGCTCGGCGCGCTGACCGGTGAGCCCGAGTTCGACGCGCCGGCCGGGCGGCTCGACGAGCTGATCGGGGCGCTGGACGCCTGGTTCGCGCAGGCCGCCCGGGGTTCCGAGGTCCGGCTCTGCTTCCGGCTCAGCGACCCGCGGGAGCACGAGCCGGTGCTGCCCGGCGACGTGCAGCTGCCCGAGGGCGCCTGGCGGCTGGAGTTCCTGCTGCAGGCCGCGGACGAGCCGAGCGTGCTGGTCCCGGCCGCCGACGTGTGGCGCGACCGGTTCGCCCCGCTGCGCCGGTGGACGTCGTTCCCGCAGGAGCGGCTGCTCGCCGGGCTGGGCCGGGCCACGCGGCTCTACCCGGCGCTCGGTGACGCGCTGCGCGAGGCGCACCCGGCCGAGATGCTGCTGGACACCGAGGGCGCGCACGGCTTCCTCAGTCACGCCGCGCTGCTCGAGGAGGCGGGGTACGGCGTCCTGCTCCCGGCCTGGTGGCGGCGCCGGTCCGGGCTGGGGCTGTCGCTGCACGTGCGCTCACCGGAGCCGATCGCGCCGGTGCTGAAGGACCGCACCACCGGGCTGCGCGACATCGTCGACTACCGGTGGGGGCTGGCGCTCGGCGGCCGGACGCTCACCGAGGACGACCTGGCCGACCTGTCCCGGGCCAAGGTGCCGCTGGTCAAGCTGCGCGGCCGCTGGGTCTTTCTCGACCCGGAGCGCCTCGCCGCCGGGCTGGCGTTCCTGGCCCGGGGCGGCGGCACCATGACGGCTGGCGACGCGCTGCGGGTGACCCGGCTGCTGCCGCCCGAGGAGCTGCCGCTGCCGGTCACCGACGCGCGCGGCGAGGGCTGGCTGGCCGACCTGCTGCGCGGGGAGCTGGACGAGCGGCTGGAGCTGCTCGCGCCGCCCGCGGGGTTGACGGCGGTGCTCAGGCCGTACCAAATAAGGGGTTTCTCCTGGCTGGCCTTCATGGATTCGCTCGGGCTGGGCGCGTGCCTGGCCGACGACATGGGGCTGGGCAAGACGATTCAGCTGCTCACCCTGCTGCTGCACCGGCGGGACGGTCCGGCGCTGCTGATCTGCCCGCTGTCGGTGCTGGGCAATTGGCAGCGGGAGGCCGAGCGGTTCGCGCCGGAGCTGCGGGTGCGGGTGCTGCACGGCGCCGACCGGACCCTGGACGTCACCGGCACCGACCTCGTGCTGACGACGTATGCCACGGCGGTGCTCGACGCCGACGCGCTGGCCGGGATCGACTGGGACCGGGTGGTGCTCGACGAGGCGCAGCACATCAAGAACAGCGCGGGGGCGGCGTCCCGGGCGGTGCGGCACTTCCCGGCCCGCAACCGGATCGCGCTGACCGGCACCCCGGTGGAGAACCGGCTGGCCGAGCTCTGGTCGATCCTGGACTTCGTCAATCCGGGCGGGCTGGCCTCGGCGCACACGTTCCGGGCCCGGTTCGCCGTGCCGATCGAACGGTACGAGGACGAGGAGGCGGCCGCCCGGCTGCGGCAGGCGACCCGGCCGTTCCTGCTGCGGCGCACCAAGGCCGACCCCGGCATCGCCGGTGACCTGCCGTCGAAACGGCACGTCCGGCACCTGTGCGGGATGACCACCGAGCAGGTCAGCCTCTATCGCGCCGTGCTCGACGAGCTGCTGGACCGGCTCGGCGAGCCGGGGGAGACCCGCCGCAAGGGCCTGGTGCTGGCCGCGATGACCAAGCTGAAACAGGTCTGCGTGCACCCGGCGCTGCTGCTCAAGGACGGTTCGCCGCTGCCCGGCCGGTCCGGAAAGGTCGACCGGCTCGAGGAAATTGTGGACCGGGCTCTGGGCGGTGGGGAGAGCGCGCTGGTGTTCACCCAGTTCGCCAAGTTCGGCGGGATGCTCGCGCCGCACCTGGCCGCGCGCTTCGGGGTGGACGTGCCGTTCCTGCACGGCGGCACCGCGCGCGGCGCCCGGGACGCGATGGTCGAGAAGTTCCAGCAGGCGCAGCGGCCGGGGGTGTTCGTGCTGTCGCTGAAGGCCGGCGGCACCGGGCTCAACCTGACCGCCGCCAACCACGTGGTGCACGTCGACCGCTGGTGGAACCCGGCCACCGAGGCCCAGGCCAGCGACCGCGCGTTCCGGATCGGGCAACGCCGCGACGTGCACGTGCACACCCTGGTCTGTCTCGGCACCCTGGAGGAGCGCATCGACCAGCTGCTGTCCGACAAGGGCGTGCTGGCCGAGCGGGTGGTCGGCTCCGGCGAGGGCTGGCTGACCGCGCTGTCCACCAGCGAGTTGCGTGACCTGTTCGCACTGGCACCGGAGGCGATCGTTGACTGAGCCACGCACCGACTTCGCGCCCGCTTTCCTGGGCATGTTCGAGTCCCTGCGGATGGGGCCGACGTTCGCGCGCGGCCGCCGCGACGAGCGGGCCGGGCACGTCCGCAGCCTGACCGTCTCCAGCAGCCTGGCGGTCGCCATGGTCCGCGGCCCGGAGGACCCGGCCGCGTTCCGCTCCCGGATCGCGGTCCGGGCGTTCGGCGCGGCCGGCTGGGCCCGGGTGGAGGCCGCCCTGGTCAAGGAGGCCCGGTTCGTCGCCGGGCTGCTCGACGGCCGGATGCCGGGCGGGATCGAGGCGGTCTTCACCGCGGCCGACCTGACCCTGCTGCCGCTCTCGCTCGACGAGGTGGCGATGGACTGCTCGTGTGAGCGCTGGCCGATGCCGTGCGCGCATCTGGCCGCGACCTGTTACGCGCTGGCCCGGCTGTTCCAGGAGGACCCGTTCGAGGTGTTCGCCTGGCGCGGGCGGCACCGCGACGAGCTGCTGATGCGGCTGCGGCGGCTGCGGGAGTCGGCCGCGGTCGAGGGTCTCGTGGAAAAACCTCCGGTAAAGGAGGAAACCCCTCTTGTCGATCCGGCCGACCTGGACGGATTCTGGGGCCGCGAGCTCGATCTCGGCGAGACGCCCGAGGAGACCTTCAGCGGGCGCTCCGACGCGCTGCTCGATCAGCTCGACCCGCCTGACCTCACCCACCACGGGCGTCCCGTAAACGAGGTTCTTCGCCCGGCATTCCGCGCCCTTTCGGACCCCGCGGGGGTCGGCCGAACGGATTAGTTAGCCGGAAACGCTGAAACGCCTCGGACAGCCGTGATGCGCTAAGGACGCAAAGCCGTTATGTCCGAAATAAGGTGTGTGAGATGAACAAGGCACAGCGTTTCTTCGCGCTCGCCGGCATGGGTATCGCTGCCGGCGCGATGATCGGCATGGGCCCGGCACAAGCTGCCCCGTCCACGACCACGTCGGCGTCCGGCGGTGGAAAGACCACCCAGGCGTCGGACTGGGATGACAACTACGTGGTCGGTTACTACCGCACCGAATGGTCGTGCGAGCGGGCCGGCTGGACCGGTCAGCGCAACGGCGCCTGGGACGGCTACGACTGCGACCCGACCCGTTACAGCGGGCGCGGCTGGGTGTTCCAGCTGGTCGTGGACGAGGACTCCTGGGAGTGGGACAACTGGGACGGCCCGTGGCCGGGGGACTGGCCGTACCGGCCGGACTACGCGGGCACGTCGTTCCACGTGCGTGGGATGCACGGCCACGTGAAGGGCCATGGCCAGCACGGGCACGGCCCGAAGGACTGGCACGGCCCGAAGGACTGGGACGGCCCGAAGGGCGGCCCGAAGGGTCCGAAGGACTGGGACGGTCCGAAGGGCGGCCCCAAGGGTCCGAAGGACTGGAAGGACGGACCCAAGGACGGTCCGGACAAGCACGACGGTGACATGAAGGGCTGGCCGAAGCCGTAATCGGGGCTTCTGTCGATGGGACCGCGGGCCACACACGTGGCCCGCGGCCTTTTTTCACCAGTCGACGGGCACGTAGTCCTTGAGGAAGCAGCCGTAGACGTCCTCACCCTGCTCGCCGCGCACGATCGGGTCGTACACCCGGGCCGCGCCGTCGACCAGGTCCAGCGGGGCGTGGAAGCCCTCCTCGTGCAGCCGCATCTTCGTCGGATGCGGGCGCTCGTCGGTGATCCATCCGGTGTCGACGCTGGTCATCAGGATGCCGTCGGCGAACATGTCGACCGCGCTGGTGCGGGTCAGCATGTTCAGCGCGGCCTTCGCCATGTTGGTGTGCGGGTGGCCGGCGCCCTTGTAGCCGCGCTTGAAGATGCCCTCCATGGCGGAGACGTTCACGATGTACCGCCGGGGGAACGGCGACGCCGTCATGGCCGGCCGCAGGCGGCTGACCAGGATGAACGGTGCCGTCACGTTGCACAGCTGCACCTCGAGCAACTCGAGCGGGTCGACCTCGTGGACCCGGTCGCTCCAGCTGTTCGTCGGCGTGACGTCCGGCACCAGGCCGCCGGCGTCGATCTCGACCGAGCGCGCGGTCAGTGCCATCTCGGTGATCTGCTGCGGGGTGAGCTGGCTGACGCCGCTGGTCAGAGCGGCCGCCGGCGACGTGCCGACGGTGCCGAAGAACTCCAGCTCGGGCAGCGGCCCGGACGGCAGCGGCTGGGACTCGGCGGCGGCGATCGCGGCGTAGGAGCCGGCTGTCCGTCGTACCGTCTGTGCCGCGTTGTTGACCAGGATGTCCAGCGGGCCGTGCGCCGCGACCGAATCGGCCAGCCCGACCACCTGCGCCGGGTCGCGCAGGTCGATCCCGACCACCCGCAGCCGGTGCAGCCAGTCCGCGCTGTCCGGCATCGCGGTGAACCGCCGCACCGCGTCGTGCGGGAACCGCGTCGTGATGGTCAGATCCGCGCCGTCGCGCAGCAGCCGCAGCGCGATGTACATGCCGATCTTCGCCCGGCCGCCGGTGAGCAGCGCCCGCCGCCCGGTCAGGTCGGTGCGCGCGTCCCGGCGCTCGTGGTTCAGCTTCGCGCAGTCCGGGCAGAGCTGGTGATAGAACGCGTCCACCACGGTGTAGCGCTGCTTGCACACGTAACAGCCGCGCGCCTGCTTCAGCACCCCGGCGGTCGCCCCGACGGTCGCGCTGGTCAGCGGGATCCCGGCGGTCTCGTCGTCGATCCGTCCCGGCGCGCCGGTCGCGGTCGCCGCGGTCACCGCCTTGTCGTTGGCGAGCACCGCCTGCCGCCGCTCCTTGCGCCGCTGGATCTTGGTGCTCTTGAACAGGCCCGCGGTCGCGCGCCGTAACCGCACCGCGTCCGGGTGCTCCGGCGGCAGAGCCTCCGCCTCGGCCAGCACGGCGAGACAGACCGCCATGCGGTCCGGTTCCACGCCCACGGTCGGGTCACTGCCGGTCATCCGTTACTTCTCCCTCGTCGGCGCAGTTGCCGCCAGGCACTGTATTACGCTGCGCCCCTATCGGCCGCCGCGCGCGTCCCGCAAAGGATCCCGGTCACCGTCCGCTCTTCTCTCCCGGTCCTTTTCCGGTACGCCCATGGTGGCCCCGGCCACCAGGAGAACGCACCTACCCGCGGGAACGTCACGAGGTCCGCTGCACCGGCCGGGAAAGGCGATGCGCGCCCAGGGGTGCTGGGCGCGCATCGGGGTTCGTGGTTCAGTCCGCGACTGGGTCCCGGCCCTCGTTCCGGTCCTGCGAGCGGTCGGCGGACGAGGGAGCGCCGTTGACCGGTCCCTCGTCCGATGTGCCGCTGCGGGTGGGGCCGCCGTTCGCCGGGCGTGCCCGGTCGTGGTCGGCCAGGGTGGCCGGCCGCCGGACCGGAGCCGGCGGGGTTCCCCCGGTCATCCAGTCGTCCAGGGTCTGCGGGCGGGGCGCGCCGGAGCTGACCGGGCGGTTGTCGCCGCCTTGCAGGTCGTCGAGGTTCCGCGGGCGGAGTGCGCCCGAGCTGACCGGGCGGTTGTCGCCGCTTTGCAGGTCGTCGAGGTTCTGCGGGCGGAGTGCGCCGGAGCTGACCGGGCGGTTGTCGTCGAGGCTCTCCGGGCGGCTTCCGTGCAGCCACTCGTCAAGCGTCTGCGGCCGTCGTCCCGGCACGGAGCTGACCGGCACGGAGCTGACCGGAATGGAGCTGACCGGCACCGGACTGACCGGCGGGAGGTCGCCCAGCGTCTGCGGTCGCCGGCCGTAGGCCGGGGCACTGACCGGCGCGATCGCCGGGGTCCCGGCACCGGCCGGATCCGGTTCGTCCGCGGCGTGGTCACCATCCTCAGCGGCCCACTCGGGAACCATCGGGGCGGCATCCGGTTCAGCCCGTTCCACAGTGTTGTCCGGCTCGGCCGGTGACGTCTCCGGTTCGACCTCCGTAGGCACGCTTTCCGCGGCCCGCGAAGCCACCCGTTCGGGTTCCTCCTCGCTCGGCGTGGTGCCGGGCGTGGCGGGCAGCGCCGGAGCAGGGGCCCGCTCGTCGGATGCGGATGCGTCGGTCTCGGGACCCGGCGCGTGAGAGCTCCCGGCCGATACCGGCTGTTCCTCGGCGTCCGCCACGCCGTCCTCAGCCGCTACCTCATTCGTGGCATCGGTGGGCTCCGGGGCGGTGACCGGCTCCTCGCCGGTGATGCCGGTGGATTCCGCCGTGGCGGCCGGCTCCTCGATCGGCGCCGGTTCGGCGCGCCGGCGAGCCGGCACGGGGAAGTCGCCAAGGGTCGCCGGACGGCTCGCTCGCTCGGCCGGAACGTCCGGCGTCGACGAACGGTCCGACCCGGCAGGCTCGGTGGACCTGGCACCGAGCCAGTCGTCGAGCGTCCGCGGCCGCTGGGCCGCGGGTTGCTCGGCGACGGCCGGTTCCGGCGAAGCCGGTCCGGTCGAAAGGGCACCTGCCACCAGGCCGGCTTCGCCGGCCGGATCCTGAACAACCAGGCCGGCCGAAAGCGCGTCACTGGTCGGCTCCTCGGCGACCGGGTCGATCCGCAGGTCGTCAGCGGCCGGTTCCGCAGTGTCCGTGGTCGCTGGCAGGGGGTCAGTGGCCGGTTCCGCGGCGACCGTGGTCGCTGGCAGGCGGTCGGCGGCGGGTTCCGGAGCAACCGGCGTGCCGGCCTGCTCGCTGGTGGCAGGCTCAGGGATGACCTCGATGCGGGCCTGCTCGCCGGCAACCGGTTCGGTGCGACCAGCGACAGATTCGTCGAGGTCATCGACTGGCTCGTCGAGGTCGGCGACGGGCCCTGTGAGGTCAGCGGCCGGTTCGTCGAGGTCGGCGGCCGGTTCTGCGAGGTCAGTGGCCGCTGCGGTGGGTCCGGCGGCCGGGTCGGTGCCGGGTGCCTGGTCGTCGGCTGCCGGCTCCGTAATGGAGGTTTGCCCGGCGGCGGTGTCGGCCGCAGCCGCCGGCTCGGTCTCCGCGTCGGCGAGCCAGGGAAAGTCCGAACCCGAAGTGGCTGCCGGAGCCTCGGCGCTGCCGACGATACCGGCGATCCGGGGATCGGACATCCAGGTGAACGCGTCCGCGACCTCGGCCGGAATCGCACTGACCGGAACAACGTCAGCCACCGGGACCGCAGCCACCGGCTCGCCCGCAGCCACCGGGACCGCAGCCACCGGCTCGCCCGCAGCCACCGGGACCGCAGCCACCGGCTCGCCCGCCGCCCGGACGTCCTCAGCCGCCGTTTTGTCCCGATCCGTCCGGGCGGCCGAAGCATCCTGGTCCGCAGCGACCACGTGGTCTGCGTCAGCCGCCTCGTCCTCGGCGGCGTGGGGTGCCGCAACCACCTGGTCTGCCGGGACCACCTGGTCCGCGGCAACGCCCTGATCCGCCGGTACAGCCTGTCCCGCAGCGTTCTCGGGGTCCGGCTGGCCGAAAGGGCCCCGCCGGGTCGCAGCGTCCGACTCAGCGGCGGGAGCAGCCTCACCTGCGGGGTCGGACCCGTCCGCGGCGGCAACCGGGTCGGCCTGGAGGTCTTCGTCCGCCGGGGCGACCGGGTCGGCCTGGCGGTCTTCGTCCGCCGGGGCAACCGGGACGGCCTGGAAGCCTTCGTCCGCCGGCTTGGCAAGCGGATCGGGCTCGGGGGAGAGCGCCTGGCTCCCTGCGGACGATGACTCCTCCGCAGGCGATGACGCTTCGGTGAGCGACGGCGTCTCCGACGAGGAAACATCGGCGGCCTGCCGGGTCCCGGGCGGGTCGGCGGCGACCGCCTCGGCGCCGGCGGCCAGGGTGGCCTCGACCCGGGCCCAGAGTGCGTCGCTGTCGAGCGGCTCGGCAGCCTGCGCCGCGGGCTCCGAAGGCGGTTCTGAAGTCGCGTCCGAACGGGGTTCCGGAGTCGGCTCCGCATTCACATCTGCGGAATCGTCCGCTGATGCCTCGGCGTTCGAGTCCTCGCTGCCGGGAGCGTGCGCCACCGAGAAGTCCTCGGCCGGGGCGGTCGGCGCGTCCTGAGCGGCCGAGACCAGGGAACCATCCTCGAACGAGACGTCGGTGGCCGAGCCGGTCCGGGCTGAGAGCGGTCCGGTCTCCTCGAGCGGAGAACCGTGTGCGGCCGCCGTCTCGCTGAAGAGCGGAGTGGGCATCCCCTCGGTGAGCCGGTTGAAGGCGTGCGCCGAGGCGGCTTCGCTGAACAGCGGAGGCACCTCCTCGCCGGGCGCGGGTGCGAGCCCGGGCACGCTCGGCGCGGAACCCTCCGAATAGATCGGAAGAGCCTGAGTGCGGTCCTCGACCCCAAGCCCGGCGGGCACGGAGCTGCCCGCCTCCGCATCGCCTCCGGCGACGGGCAGGGGCCCGGACAGGGTGGCGGCATCGTCGGCGGATTCCGGGGAATCCGCACTGACGTGCGGCGCCTCGTCCCCGGCGCCCGCTTCGTCCTCGGTGGTGGCCCGAGGACTGGCGCTGACCGGAGTCACCTCATCGTCGGTGGTGACCAGCGGACTGGTGCCGGACGGATCGTCACCGGCCGAGGCCCGGAACGCGGCGTCGGAAGGCGCCGCATCGTCCGGGTCGGCGGTCGGGGCAGGCTTCTCCCGGCTGGAGATGATCGGCATGACCTGCGTGGCATCGTCGGCCGGAGCCGGAGCATCGTTCTCGCTGAGGGAATCAAGCGGAGCCGGACCACCCTCGGCATCTGCCGGGACAGCCCGAACCGCCGCGCCCGCTCCGATGGATGTGTCCGAGATGATCGGAAGGATCTGAGTGCGGTCGGCCCCACCGTCGACCGCTGCGGCGCCGCCGTCCGCCTCGGTCGAGCTGCCGTCGGTCGACGAGCCGATGCCCCCGGACTCCCCGGAGCCGGAGCCGGCAGCGGCAGC
>NZ_BOMS01000105.1 GCF_016862315.1 Actinoplanes palleronii
CAGCGGCAGCGGAAGCGAGGCTGGAGTCAGAGTCGGCAGCGGCACTGGAGCCGGAGTCGGCAGCAATCCCGTCGGACGGTGCGGCCTCATCGCCCCAGACGATGATCGAGGTCTCGTCCGGAGCCGTGACCAGGGAATCTTCGCTGGGCTCGATGATCGGCAGCAGCGTCGTGGCCTCATCTGCCCCGGCGAACGAGCTCCCTCCGGCCGTATGCGCCACCACGGCCGAGTAATCCAGGATCTCGGTCTCCGCCCCGACCCCGGAGGACGAGACCGCGCCGGGGGACGAGACAGCGGACAAGACGGCGGACGAGATCGCGGACGAGACGGCTGGCGAGACCGCGGCCGAGGGCAGAGCCGGGGCCGCGGAAGCGACAGCCAGCGACTCCTCCCCGGCGTGCTCCGCCAGCCCCACCCGCTCCTGCAGCCGCCGCAGCGGCCCCGGAGCCCACCAAGCCGCGTTCCCCAGCAGTGCCAGCACCGCCGGCACCAGCAGCATCCGGACCACCGTCGCGTCCAGGACCAACGCGATGATCATGCCGACGCCCACGAAGCGCATCGTCGTCACCGTCGACAGCGCGAACGCGCCGGTCACCACGATCAGCAGCAGCGCCGCCGCGCTGATCACCCGGCCGGTCCGGGTCAGGCCGGTGGTGACCGCCTCCTCGGTGGTCGCGCCCTTGGCCCGGGCCTCGACCATCCGGGACAGCAGGAACACCTCGTAGTCGGTGGACAGGCCGAACACCACGGCCGCCATCAGCACCACGATCCCGGCTTCCAGCGGCGCCGGGGTGACGTTCAGCAGGCCGGACAGGTGGCCCTCCTGGAACAGCCAGACCAGCAGGCCGAACGTGGCGCTGAGGCTGAGAGCGCTCATCACCACCGCCTTGATCGGCAGCAGGATCGAGCCGAAGGCGAAGAACATCAGCAGCAGGGTGGCGCCGGCCAGCAGGCCGATCATCAGCGGCAGTTTGTCGCCGATCGCCTCGAGGCTGTCCACGTTGCGGGCCGTGACCCCGCCGACCAGGATCTGGCCGCCGTCCGGTGGCTGCAGCGCGCGGATGTCGTCGACCACCTGGCGGGCCGTCGAGCTGAACGCGTCGGTGCTGGTCAGCGCCGCGTTGAAGACGGTGACGTCCTTGGCGGCGCCGCCCGGGCTGACCGAGGCCACCCCGGGAATCTTGGCGAGCTGCGCGGCGAAGCCAGGAGCCTCACCCCGCACCACGACCTGCACGCCGTCGCTGCTGAACTGCGGGTACGACGCCTTGAGCGTCTCCACCGCGATCCGGGACGGGTCGCTGGCGGGCAGTACCCGCTCGTCGTTCTCGCCGAACCGGACGTTCGCGATCGGCAGCGCCAGCACGATCAGGCCGGCCAGGATCGGGACCACCACGACGATCGGGCGGCGCAGCACGAACCCGGCGAGCCGCTGCCAGCCGCCACCGTCCTCGGAGCCGCCGCGCCGGCCGGGGAGCCGGATCGGGAGCTTGTCGACCCGCGGGCCGAGGATCGCCAGGACCGCCGGGAGCAGGGTGAGCGAGAGCAGCATGGCGAAGAAGACGGCGGCGAGGCCGCCGTACGCCAGGGACTTGAGGAAACCCTGCGGGAAGAGGAGCAGGCCGGCCAGGGCGGTCATCAGCAGGGTCGCCGAGAAGAGCACGGTACGCCCGGCGGTCGCCACGGTACGCCGTACCGCCTCGTCCGGGTCGTGCCCGGCGGCCTGCTCCTCGCGGAACCGGCCCACCATGAACAGCCCGTAGTCGATCGCCATGCCGAGCCCGAGCAGGCTCGCCACGTTCACCGCGAACGAGTTGACCTCGTGGGTCAGCGCGACCGCGTGCAGCACGCCGAGCGAGCCGAGCACCGCGGCGCCACCGACCAGCACCGGCAGGGACGCGGCCACGAGCGAGCCGAAGATGAACAGCAGCAGGATCAGCACGATCGGCAGCGAGATCAGCTCGGCCGATCCGAGGTCGTCGGTGGAGCGCTTGTTCGAGGTGTGCGTGAGCGGGATGCCGCCGGCCAGTTGCACGGTGGCGCCGTCGAGCGCGAATCGGGCCTGTACCGCGTCGTACGCGTCAGTCTTGTCCGCGTCGTCCTCGCCGGCCAGCGTGATCACCGCAACCGCGCTGGATTTGTCCTTCGCGGCGTAAGCCGCGTTCTTGGCGTCCCAGTACGACACGACCGCCGTGACCGAGCTCTTCGGCAGCGACGCCAGCCGATCCCGGATCCGCTTGCCCAGCGCCGCGTCGTTGATCGTGGTGCCCGCGACCGGGGTGTAGATGGCGATGACGTCACCGCCCTGGCCACCGATCGCCTCGGCGACCACGTCGGCGGCCCGCGCCGACTCGCTCGCGGGATCGTTGTAGCCCCCCTCGGTGAGCTGTCCGAAAACGCCCATCCCCCAGACACCGGCGCTGAGCACCGTCACCAACGTGACGATCAGCACCGGCCAGCGGAGGCGGGCGACCCGCGATCCCCAGCCCGCGAACACCCTGTTCCCCTTTCCCGGTGGCGGTCGTGCCACGCACCGGTACGTCAATGAACGTGCCTATTCGAGAGTCGCGGCCTGCAGCGCTACTCCACCGCAGTCCGTGTCGAACGACTTCTCGGTGATCCACTCAATGGAGATCTTGCCAGGACCGGTGGCCCGGTAGTCGACCGTGTATTGCTTGGTCGCCAGCGAGGTACCGCGCTGGGTGAGCCGGGTGGTGACGGTCGTGCCGCCGGTGGTGAGCTTCAGGGTCAGCAGACCCTGCGCGCCGGAAGCGCCCAGATAGAGCCGCAGGGTGTGCAGATCGGTGGTGGCCGGCGCCGAGAGGGTGAAGCCGTTGTCCGCCCCGCAGGTGCGGATCCCGCTGGTGGCGCCGCTGTTGCCGGCCGCCGGGGTGCCGCCGGTCCAGGTGAACCGTTGCGGGCTGAGCGTATGGCGCTGCCGGGGCGCACTCGGGGTGCCCTCGAGGATCGCGAAGCCACCCTTGGCCGAGCGTTCCAGCGAGTACGGCCCCAGCTCGCCCCAGTGCACCCAGTCGATCGTGCCCTCGTCGTCCAGGTCGACCCGGTCCGGCACCGGGCCGGACTCGATGACGATCGAGTTCACCGGCGCGGGACTTGTCGAGACGGACGGGCTGGGCAGCGGGATCGGCACCTGGTCGACAGGTGGTTCGGTGACCGCGCCGATCACCTGGGCGGTGTCGGGCTTCCCGTCCGGGCGGTTGGCCTTGATGATCAGGCCGACGGCGACCACGACGAGAACGCCGATCAGGATCACCACGGCGGGGCCGAGGTGTTCCCGCCAGCGTGGCATGCCGGGCTTCAACAGCACGTCCGGCACCTCGGGGCGTCGACGACGGCGCAACGATTCTCCAGGGGGCGAGCCGGGTTATCGGACGAGGGCGGGTGAAACGATCTCATCTTCTTCGCGAGGGGTGAAGGGCGGGTGCGGGTACGGCCCATACGGTTGATCATCCCCATCGGCGATTCGGCGGAGGTTCTTCGCGGCATTCCTCCCGGCTCCGAGTACGGTGTCCGGAGTTTCCGATCTGATCATCGAGGAGCATGACGCATGAGTGACCAGTCCGCCGCGGCGAGCAAACGTCGCAGTCAGGCGATCATGGGCGGGGTGGCCGGGGCGCTCGTCTTCGTCGTCCTGGCGATCGTGTTCTTCGTGGTCCGTTCCGGTGACGACGACAAGCAGCCCGCCACGACGAACGCGGCCGCGACCCAGGAGGCGTTGCCGCCGTCGGCGCCGGTCGTCACCGAGCCGGCCACGTCCGCCCCGGCCGCCGCGACCGGCACGGACGGGCTGTCGCCGGAGCTACAGAAGGAGCCGGACGTCAAGGCGGGCACCGGTGGCCCGCTCACCAAGCTGGTCATCACCGAGCTGGTGAAGGGGACCGGCCCGGTGGTCGCATCCGGTCAGACGGTCACCTTCAACTACAAGCTGATCCCGTTCACCGGCGGCGCCGTGATCGACTCCTCCTGGAGCCGCAACGAGCCGTTCACCTCGGTGATCGGCGCAGGTCAGCTGATCCGGGGCTGGGACCAGGGCATCCCGGGGCAGAAGGTGGGCAGCCGGATCCAGATGGACGTGCCGTCCGCGCTCGCGTACGGAAAAGGTGATCTCCGCTTCGTCGTCGACATCCTCGCCGCCCAGTAGTCCTCGGCCGGCTCTCAGGGGTGCCTGACGCGCAGCGAGGCACCCCTGAGCACCAGCCGCTAGAGTTCCGCGACGACGACGTCGAGCTGGCGGGGTCTGCCGGCCGCGACCGGCCGCTCCTCGACGGTGAACTTCAGGTCGCGCAGCGCGCTGACCAGCTCGTCCACGCTCGCCGGCTTCGCGCTTTGGGCCGCCAGCGCCCGCACCAGCCGCCCCTTGGTCGCCTTGTTGAAGTGGCTCACCACCGACCGCTTCGCCACGCCCCCGACCACGCGCTCGTGCAGCACCCGCAGCGCCGCCACCCGATCCGCTGACTCGGCCGGCGGCGCCCACATCGCCGCGTAGGCGCCGGACCGCAGGTCGAGAACGGGTCCGCCGGCCGCTGCCGGATCGAGCGCCTTTCGCAAATTCTTCTTCCAGTACGCGGTGAGCCCACCGACCGGCGCGGGCAACGACACGCCCACCGAGCACCGGTACGCCGGGATCAGGTCACCCAGCCGCACCACGCCCCACAGCCCGGAGAACACCACGGCCGACCCGTGCAGCCACGCGCGCGCGTCGTCGTCGAGCGTCCCGGCGTCCAGGGCCTCGTAGAGCACGCCGGTGTACACCGCGCCGGCCGGCCCGGCGGGCGCCTCGGGAAGTTCCGCGTTCCGGGCGATCTCCCCGCGCTGGCCCTCGCTGAGCCCGAGCACCGCGAGCGAGTCGGCCACCGAGCGCGCGCTGCCGCGCCGGCACATCGCCACCAGTTTGTTCAGCACCCGGGTGCGGGCGGCGCCCAGCTCGGGCAGCCACAGCTGGGTCGGATCCACCGGAGAACCGGTGGTAGCGGGGGTCTTCCCCTCGGACGGCGGCAGCAGGATCAGCACGCCGCGAGACTAACCGCCGGGTCGCCGCGGCCCTGGCGCGACCCGCTGCCCGGGGCGCCCGGCCGGCAGCGGATGTCAAAGATGTTTGACTTCCCGCACCGGAAGGGCCTACCGTCATCATGTCAAACATTTTTGACTTCCGGGCAGGCCGACTGGGGGAGAGGGTCATGGACGACGACGAACCGCTGCGCACCACACGGGAGGAGCGCCACGTCTGGGCCGGCCTGATCGCGATCACGCTGGCCTCGGCGGTCTACTACGTGCGGATCGTGCCGGAGCTGCTGCACACCCCGGCCGCGGACGTCTCCTGGGTCGCGCCGATGTTCTGGTCGATGTTCGCCGGCGTGGTGGGCACCGTTCTCGCCGTGGTGGTGGCCGAGGTGATCGTCGGGTTCCGCGGCCGCGACGACTGCGAGCCGGACGGCGTCACCGTCGACGTGCGGGACCAGGAGATCGGCCGGCGCGGTGGCCGCTTCGCGCTTCCGTTCATGGGTGTGGGTCTGGGCGTCGCGCTGATCCTGGCGTCGAAGGACGTGGACGGCTTCTGGATCGGCAACGCGGTGTTCCTCTGCAGTCTGGCCGCCACGATCGCCGAGGCGGTCGTCAAGCTGCGGCTCTACCGACGGGGCTTCTGATGGCCCCGAAACCCACGAAGGTCACCAACCGGATCCGGGCCCTGCGCGCCGGCGCCGGTGGGATGACCCAGGCCGATCTCGCCCGCGAGCTGGGCGTGACCCGGCAGACCGTGATCGCCATCGAGCAGGGTCGCTACTCACCCTCGCTGGAGCTGGCCTTCCAGATCGCCCGGATCTTCCGTCAACCCTTGGACGAGGTATTTCAGTATGACGAAGCCTGACATCTCGTACGCAAAAGCAGCGGGCCTCTCCTATCTCGGTCTGGCCGTTTTCGGACTGCTGGGCCACCTGATCATCCAGAGCCGGCTGCATGTCGCCGGCGATGCGGCCGCGACCACCGCGAACCTGCTCGCCCATCCGGCGCTGGCCGGTCTCGGCGTCGCGGCCGACGTCGGCGTGGTGCTCACCCAGGCCCTCGCGGCGCTCTGCTTCTTCCGGCTGTTCCGCCCGGCCGGCGACCTCGCGGCCGCCTCGATCGCCGCGTTCGGCCTGGTCAACGCGATCGTCGTGCTGATCGCCACGATCTTCTCGGCGACCGCGCTCACGGTGGTCCGGGCCGGCGGCACGCTGGCGGGCCTTCCGCTGTACGAGCTGAACGGCACCGCCTGGACGCTCGGCGGCCTGTTCTTCGGCCTGTGGCTGATCCCGATGGGCCTGCTGACCCTGCGCACCACGGTGATGCCCCGCGCCCTCGGCCTGCTCCTGATCGCCGGCGGCGCCGGTTACGTCCTCAGCGCGTTCGTGGCCCACCTGGCCGCCGACACCGCGGTCCTGACCGGCCTGCTGGCCGTCCCGGCCTCGATCGGCGAGTTCTGGATGATCGGCTACCTGCTCATCCGAGGCGGCCGCCTGAGTTCAGCACCGAGCTGACCATGCGACCCACCGCCTCCTCGTCCGGCCGGGCCCCGGTCCGGTCGGCGAAGAGCAGGTGGCCGGTTCCGATCAGCATGGCGGCGAGCGTGTCCACGTCGGCGCCGGCCGGGACGCGGCCCCGCTCGCGCTCGGCGGCCAGGTACCCGGCGATCATCTCGGCCGCTTCGGTCAGCACCGGCACCCCGGCCGGCCAGGTGTGCCGGAGCCGGGCCCGCAGCTCGTCGCGGAACGTGATCAGCGCGACGATCGCCACCGCCACCGAGCCGAACACCGCGATCAGGGCGGCGGTCAGGTTCCCGGCCACGGTGCCGCTGCCGGCCGCCGAGCGCAACGCGGCCGCCTCCGGGGCGAGCCGCTCCACCCGGTCCAGCACGTAGTCGGCCAGGAACGCGTCGAAGTCGTCGAAGTGCCGGTGCAGCACACCCTTGGCGCAGCCGGCCTCGGTGGTCACCGCCCGGCTGGTCAGCCCGCTCGGCCCGTCCCGCAGCAGGATCCGGTCGGCCGCCTCGAACAGCTGACGGCGGACGTCGCGGAGGGCAACCCCTGTCGGCACCGGCGTTCCCTTCTGCACTGACCTTGCTCCGGACCGCGGCGCGGCACCGGCAGACCGCGGCCGGTACCGACCGCGGTCCGGTGCCGGTCCCGGCTGGTTCTCAGGGGTGTCTCAGCGCCGCTGAGACACCCCTGAGAACCAGCCAAAGTCGGGAGGCGCGGCCGGGCCTCGAGTCCCGCGGTCTGGCGTGAGGCCGCTCGGGTCAATTTACCGGGTTCCCGAGTGGGCGCTTGCCCATTAGAGTGGGCGCATGCCCACTCAGCCGGAGATCCATCAGCTGCGCCAGGCCGCCGAGTCGTTCGGCGTCGATCCCGAGCGGTATGACCGGACCCGCCCGCCCTACCCCGCCGAGCTGCTCGACCGAATCCTGGCGGCCACACCCGGCCGGGCGGTGCTGAATCCCGGCTGCGGCACCGGCATCGAGTCCCGGCAGCTCCAGGCGGCCGGCTGCACCGTGCTCGGCGTCGAGCCGGACCCGCGGATGGCCGCGTTCGCCCGCGGCGCCGGACTGGACGTCGAGGTTGCCACGTTCGAGGAGTGGGAGCCGGCCGGGCGGCGGTTCGACCTGGTCACGGCGGGGACCGCGTGGCACTGGATCGACCCGGTGGCCGGCGCGGCGAAGGCGGCCGGGGTGCTGCGGCCGGGTGGGCGGCTCGCGCCGTTCTGGCACGCGTTCCGGCTGCCGGACGAGGTGACGGCCGTGGTGGGTGCGGTCTACCGGCGGCTGCTGCCGGACTCGCCGTTCCAGCTCGGCGCGGTGCCGGCCGGCTCGGCGCTGGACGGGTACCAGCCGATCCTGACCCGGGCGGCGGACGGGATCCGCGCGGCGGGCGGCTTCGGCGAGCCGGAGCAGTGGCACGTGGACTGGGAGCGGACGTACACCCGGGACGAGTATCTGGACCAGATGCCGACCTCGGGGGCGCTGACCCGGCTGCCCGCCGAGCAACTCGCCGAGCTCATCGGGGCGGTCGGCGCGGTGATCGACGAGCTGGGCGGGAGTTTCGTGATGGCGTACACATCGGTTGCCGTCACCGCGGTCAGCGAGCGGACCGCGGCCTGAATAGGGTTACCGGATGCAGCTGCGAATCTTCACGGAACCGCAGGAGGGCAACTCCTACGACCACCAGCTGGCGCTGGCGCGCCGAGCCGAGGAGTGCGGCTTCGACGCGTTCTTCCGCTCGGATCACTACCTGGCCCAGACCGACTGGAGCGACGGCCTGCCCGGCCCGACCGACTCCTGGATCACGCTGGCCGGACTGGCCCGGGAGACCCGCCGGATCCGGCTCGGCACCCTGGTCAGCTCGGCCACCTTCCGCGACCCGGCGGTGCTCGCGCTGACCGTCGCCCAGGTCGACCTGATGAGCGGTGGCCGGGTCGAGCTGGGCCTCGGCGCGGGCTGGTTCGAGGCCGAGCACCGGGCGTTCGGGCTGGACTTCCCGGACACCGTGACCCGCTTCGAGCGGCTCGAGGAGCAGCTCGAGATGATCACCGGGCTGTGGGAGGTGCCGGTGGGGGAGCGGTACACCTTCACCGGGCAGCACTACCAGGTCACCGACTCGCCGGGCCTGCCCAAGCCGGCACAGCACCCGCACCCGCCGGTGATCATCGGGGGGAAGGGCAAGACGCGCACCCCGGCGCTGACCGCGGAGTACGCCGCCGAGTTCAACGCCCCGTTCACCTCGGTCGAGGAGACCGCGGCCCTCTACGACCGGGTCCGCGCCGCCTGCACCGCGATCGGCCGGGACCCGGCGACGCTCACCCTCTCGATGGCGCACGCCACCATCGTCGGGCGCACCGACGCCGAGGTCGAGCGACGGCTCACCGCCTACGGCAAGGACGCCGCCCACCTGCGCGAGCACGCCCTGGTCGGCTCGCCCGCGCAGGTCGCCGACCAGCTCGGGCGCTACGCCGAGCTCGGGATGACCCGCGCCTACCTGCAGATCATCGACCAGACCGACCGGGACCACCTGGACCTGATCGCGGCCGAGGTGGCGCCCCAGCTCACGACGTAGGTGGCACGGTCACCGTGGTCTTCACGGTGGCCCGGTTCAGGTCGTCGACCCGGATGGTGAAGGCCACCTCGTAGGTCCCCGGCAAGGGGAACGCGATCGAGCCGAGCGCGTGGTGCGGCGGGTTCAGCCCGAGCAGTGGCTCCTTCACCGCCTCCAGGCCCTGGCCGACCAGCTGGGTGCTGACCTCCCACTCGGCGGGCGGCAGCGGCTTGCCCTCCGGGGTGTAGAGGAACGCGTGCACGGTGTTGTACTCGCCCAGCTCGACCGGGTAGATGTTGAACTGCAGCGTGTAGAGCGGGCAGGTCAGCGTCTCGGAGACGCCGACACCGGTGACCGCGCCGTCCTTGGCCCCGGCGGTGCGCCCCGGGTCGACCTGCACCAGCACCGCGCTCATCGCCAGGATCACCACGGTCGCCAGCACCTCGATGCCGACCGTGCGGCGCAACCCGTTCCCGGCGTTCGACGTCCGGACGAACCGGCGCGCGCCGGCCGCGGCGGCCAGCACCAGGACCAGCACACTGAGCTTGGCGAGCAGCAGGCGGCCGTACCCGGTCTGCACGAGCGCGGCCGGCGTGCCGACCTGCACCACGGCCTGCACGGTGCCGGCCATCGCCAGCCAGATCACCGACAGGGCGGCCCAGCGGGACCAGACCGGCAGGATCACGCCGAGCACCCGGCGGTCGGTGCCGCGCAGCAGGAACCCGGCCAGGGTGACCAGGCCGCCCAGCCAGATCGCCATGGCGGCCAGGTGCACGACGCCGACGGTGACCGTCACGGCGGGGAGCGGGGCGGCGATGGCGTGCCCGGTGAGTGGCCAGGTGGCCAGCCCCGCAAAAGCGATGAAAACCACTGAAATGCCCCGCCAGCGGCCGCCGGTGGTGCGGAGGACCCCAGGCAGGAGCACGGCGAGGAGGATCAGCACACCCAACCTGGCCAGCAGGGTGAGCCCGAACTGACTTCTGGCCACCTCACCCAGCTCGACCGCGGAGACCTGCCAGAGCGCGGCGCCGCTGCCCTGCTGGGCCTGGGTGCCGAGCGCGCCCAGCGTCGCGACAGCGGTCAGCCCCAGCCCGATCCGGGCCAGCCGGATCGCCCCGGTGCGGGACCGGCGGCGCGGCCAGAGCAGCGCCAGGAACATTGCCGGGCCGGCCGCGAGGGTAATCCCCGCGTACCCGAGGAATTTGAATGTGGGAACAGCGATCCGGACCGATGGATGGGTCCCGGTGGTGGTGGCGGCCTCGGGTCGCGCCGACGGCGCGCCGACCGAGAACGTGATCGCGCCGCCCACCGGGTGGCTGTCCGCGGAGATCACCCGGAAGCTGATCAGGTACGTCCCGAGCGGCCGTTTCGCCGCGCGGACCGGGATGTGCAGCACCGCGCCACGGGCCACGGCCAGCCCGGAGATCCGTTCGCCGTCCGGCGCGATCACCTGCACCCGGCCGCTGACCGGGGTGATCGACTCGCTGAACATCACGGTGATCTCGGTCGGCGAGGCGCCCACCACGCTGCCCGGCGCCGGGGTCGAACCGACCGTGGCGGCGTGCGCAAGAGCCGGGTCCGGAGCCGCCAGAAGGGCTCCCAGCGCCACGAGGAGCAGCAAGAACAGGCGCGGAAGTTTCCCGGTCACGCAGGATAGTTCGGATGGGGGTGCGGAAAGGTTCAAGAGACCGTCCGCTGGATACCATCCGAACACACCCCGAGGAGGCCTCATGTCCGTCCATTCCCGTGCCGGTCGGCCCGCCGAGCCGTCCGATCTGATCGACGTGCCGAAGGTCGTCTCCCGCTATTACACCGAGCACCCGGATCCGGCCGAGGCCGGGCAGCGGGTCGCGTTCGGCACCTCCGGCCACCGCGGCTCGAGCATGCGTACCGCGTTCAACGAGGACCACATCGCGGCGACCAGCCAGGCGATCGTCGAATACCGCCGTGAGCAGGGCACCCACGGCCCGCTCTTCCTGGGCCGGGACACCCACGCGCTCAGCGAGCCGGCCCAGGTGACCGCGCTGGAGGTGTTCGCCGCCAACGACGTCACCGTGCTGATCGACAGCCGGGACGGGTACACGCCGACCCCGGCGGTCTCGCACGCGATCCTGCGCTACAACCGCTCGTCGACCAAGCACAAGGCCGACGGCGTGGTGGTCACCCCGTCGCACAACCCGCCGGACGACGGCGGGTTCAAGTACAACCCGCCGAACGGCGGCCCGGCCGACACCGACGCCACCAAGTGGATCCAGGACCGGGCGAACGCGCTGATCGCGGCCGGGCTCAAGGACGTCCGCCGGGTGAGCGCGCCGCGGGCCCGCGAGTCGGCCACCGTCTCCGGGTACGACTTCCTGGCCACCTACGTCGACGACCTGCCGTCCGTGATCGACCTCGAGGCGATCCGCGCCGCCGGGGTGCGGATCGGGGCCGACCCGCTCGGCGGGGCCAGCGTGGCGTACTGGGGGGAGATCGCCCAGCGGCACGGGCTGGACCTGACCGTGGTGAACCCGGTTGTCGACCCGACGTTCGGCTTCATGACCCTGGACTGGGACGGGAAGATCCGGATGGACTGCTCGTCGCCGTACGCGATGGCGTCCCTGATCGCGCAGAAGGACCGTTTCCAGATCGCCACCGGCAACGACGCCGACGCCGACCGGCACGGCATCGTGACGCCGGACGGCGGCCTGATGAACCCGAACCACTACCTCGCCGTCGCCATCGACTACCTGTTCCGGAACCGGACCGGCTGGCCGGACACCGCCGGCATCGGCAAGACCCTGGTCTCCTCCTCGATGATCGACCGGGTCGCCGCCGACCTGGGCCGCCGCCTCGACGAGGTGCCGGTCGGCTTCAAGTGGTTCGTGCCCGGCCTGCTCGACGCGTCGATCGGCTTCGGCGGCGAGGAGAGCGCCGGCGCCTCGTTCCTGCGCCGCGACGGCCAGGTGTGGAGCACCGACAAGGACGGCATCCTGCTCGACCTGCTGGCCTCCGAGATCATCGCGGTCACCGGCACGACGCCGAGCGAGCACTACGCGGCGCTCACCTCGCGCTTCGGCAGCCCGGCCTACGCCCGGATCGACGCGCCGGCCAGCCGCGAGGAGAAGGCGGTCCTCGGCAAGCTGTCGCCGGATCAGGTGACCGCGAAGGAACTGGCCGGCGACCCGATCACCGCGGTGCTGACCAGCGCGCCCGGCAACGGCGCGGCGATCGGCGGCCTCAAGGTGGTGACCGCCAACGGCTGGTTCGCCGCCCGCCCGTCCGGCACCGAGGACGTCTACAAGATCTACGCGGAGTCGTTCCACGGCGCCGACCACCTGGCCCGGATCCAGGAGGAGGCCCGCGGGGTGGTGTCCGCCGCTCTTCAGCGCTGAAAACGGTTTGCCTCAGGTTCCACCGGGTCCCGCCGACGGTAAAGCCATCAAGGCAGCAGGTAGGCAAGGGAGCCGTACGAGAGCCATGAGCGCACGCGAGACCGCCGGTGACCGGCCACGTTCCGGCGGGCTCGCGCCTGCCGTGGTCGCCTGCGCCGCCGCCCTCGCGGTGGTGGTGTGGCTCGTGTTCGGCGACCCGGCCGACCTGTACCTGGGGTTCGCCGGCGGTCCGCTCGCGATGGGCGCCGCGGTCCTCGCCTGTGCCCGGCTCGGCGCGGTGCCGCGGCTGCCCCGGCCGGTCCGCTCGTTCTGGCGGCAGCTGCAGTTCGCGGCGGTCTGCCTCTTCGTCGCCTCGGTCGTCTCGCTGCTGCGGGCGAACAACAACACCGGCCTGTCGCCCTACGTCGGCGTCCCGATGCTGGTCGGCATCGGGACCCTGATGGCCGCGTTCCTGCGCCTGCCGATCGGCGAGCGCACCACGATCGGCTGGGCCCGCGCGCTGCTCGACGGCGCCACCGTCGCCGTGGCCAGCACCCTGATCTTCTGGTACGTCGTCCTCGACCTGGCCCCGCCCGGCACCTCGCTGGTCGCCCGGGTGGCGGCCGCGGTGGTCGGGGTCAGCGGCGTGCTGCTGCTCGTGGTGATCGGCAAGGCGGCCGCCGCACCGGTCAGCGCCGTGCACCCGGCCTCGCTGCGGGTGCTGGCCGTCGCGCCGCTCGTCGACGCGGCCGGCAGCGCCCTGCTGATCGCCGGCGCCGAGCAGGGCCGCCTGGTGCTGTCCGTGATGGCCCTGCCACTGGTCGGGGTGTCCCTGACCGTCGCCGCCCACCTGCAGCGCCGCGCGCTCGGCGCCCCGCCGCAGCCGGCCACCGGAGCGGTCCGCCGTTCGCTCTTCAACCTGCTGCCGTTCGCCGCGGTCACCGCGACCGCGATCCTGGTGATCACGGTCAGCGCCCAGGACATGACCGGCCGGCAGCGCACCGTGATCATCGGGGCGGTGCTGATCGCCGGGTTCGTGGTCGCCCGTCAGCTGCTCAGCCTGCGCGAGAACAACGACGCGCTGCGTGGCATCCGCACCCAGCAGGCCGAGCTGGAACGGCTCGCGCTCACCGACAACCTGACCGGGCTGCCGAACCGCACCCGGTTCGCGGTCGCGCTCGGCGAACGGATCGACCTGTGCCAGCCGGCCACCGCGCTGCTGATCGACGTCGACGACTTCAAGATGATCAACGACACGCTCGGGCCGGCCGCCGGTGACCAGCTGCTCTACCACGTGGCGCAGCGCCTCCGCGAGCACTGCAAGCCCGGCGAGCTGCCCACCCGGCTCGGCGGCGACGAGTTCGCCGTCCTGCTGCCCAGTGACGACCCGGCCGAGGTCGAGGCGGCCGCGGCCCGGCTCCTGGCCGGCCTCGGTGAGCCGTTCCGGCTCGGTGACCAGCAGTTGCTGCTGCACGCCAGCGCCGGGATCGCGGTCGCCGCGGCCGGTGAGACCGCCGACGAGGTGCAGCGCAACGCGGACATCGCGATGTACGCCGCCAAGGAGTCCGGCAAGGCGTCCTGGGTCCGGTTCGAGCCGCAGATGCGCCAGGACATGGCACACCACGCGCGGCTGGCCGGCGAGTTGCACGACGCGATCGTCCGGGGCGAGCTGCGCCTGGTCTACCAGCCGGTGTTCGACCTGTTCACCGGCCGGTTGCACGGGGCCGAGGCGCTGGTCCGCTGGCAGCACCCGACCCGCGGGTTCGTCTCGCCCGGCGACTTCATCCCGGTCGCCGAACGCTCCGGCCTGATCGTCCCGCTCGGCGCGTGGGTGCTGCGCGAGGCCTGCTCGCAGCTGTCCCGCTGGCGCTCCGAACACGGCGCGGGCGCGGTCGAGGCGATCAACGTGAACGTCGCGGTCCGCCAGCTGCGCGAGGCCGGCTTCGTCGACGAGGTCGCCGCCGTGCTCAGCGAGACCGGGCTGACCTCGCAGAACCTGATCCTCGAGGTCACCGAGTCGTCGGTGGTCGACGGCTGGCAGGTCCGCGAGACCCTGCAGTCGCTGCACGAGATGGGCGTCAAGCTGGCCCTCGACGACTTCGGCACCGGGCAGTCCTCGCTCAGCCTGCTCCGTGCGTTCCCGGTCGACGTCCTCAAACTGGACAAGTCGTTCGTCGACGGCATCGCCGACGGCACCGACCGGGGCCGCCTCGCGGTTGCCGCCGCGGTCGCCCAGCTCGCGGAATATTTGCAGCTCAAGGCGGTCGCCGAGGGTATCGAGAGCCAGGAACAGCTGGATCGCCTGCGCGAGATGGGCTACCGCTACGGCCAGGGCTTCTTCATGGCCAAGCCACTGCCGGCCGAGGAATGCGGCCGCCTGATGTCCGCCGCGCCCCTCGAGGCCGCCGCCCCTTAACCCCTATGTGGTACGCATAGGGAGCGCCCGCCCGCAGGCTACAAGCCGAGTCCCGCCCGTGAGGCCGACGCGAGACCGCTACCCGTCCCGACCGCAGCGCGCCTCCCGGCCTCGGCTGGCGCTGGCGGCTGTCTCACGCCGATCGAGGCAGCCGCCAGCACCAGCCGAAGTCGGCAACTGCCGCGCGCCCGGACCCCGGCTGGTTGTCAGGGGTGCCTCAGCGGGTGCGAAGCACCGCTGAGAGCCAGCCGGGTCAGTTGGTGACGGTGAGGGCGGACATGCCCGCGACGGCCAGGAGGTCGACACCGGCCTCGCCGGCTGCCCAGCCGTTCGCGGTGAACGAGCGGCCCGGTGCGATGCCCTTGTGCGTCGAGCCGTCCAGGGTGACCTGGCCGGCGCCGGACTGCACCCGGACCCGGACCGGGGTCGACCCGGCCAGGTTCACCAGGAACTGGTCGACGCCACCGGTCATCCGGACCGGCATCAGCCCGTGCGGCTCCGGCAGGGTCAGGTCGATCCGGCTGGCGCCGCCGTTCAGGTCGACGGCGGCGAGGTCGGCGCCGGTCAGGTCGATCCGGCTGTGCGCGACCCCGCCGTCCACCCGCAGGGTCCAGCGGACCGCCGAGTTCAGCGTGATCGTCACGGCGGCCGAGCCGCCGCTGCCGTCCGAGCGCAGGCGCAGCTTGACCGCGTCACCGTCCTGGTCGGCCGACGGGGTCAGGCCGCTGTCCGACGCGGTACTGACCCGGAACAGGTCGTCGCCGAGGTCGGCGGCGCTGAGCTGGACCAGGGTGGCGCTGTCGACCAGGTCGAAGGAGGCGGCGTCCAGGCCGTTCCGGGCCCCGGTCAGCGGCCCGGTGGCGGTCGCGCCCCCGGTGGGCCCGGCGCCCCCGGCGTCCCCGGCCGGCGCGGTGCCGCCGTTGTCCGCGGTCGGCTCGGCGGCCGGCTCGGTGGTGGGCCGCGCCGTGGCGGCGGCCGCCTCCGGGGTCGGCTTCGCGGCGCGGGGTACCAGCAGGAACGCCGCGACCAGGCCGGCCAGCGCGATCGCACCGGCGGCCATCAGCAGCGGTTTGCGCCGCCGGGCCGTGATCGGGAGGGGCTCGAGGTCCGGGGGAGCGCTCCAGCCGGGCAGCGGATACGCCGACGTGAACCCGGGATCGTCGAACGGATCACTGGCCGGCGGGTAGGCGATGCCGCTGACCGGTGTGAACCCGGTCGGATCGGTGTCCTCCTCGGCGAAGTCCACAGGTTCCGGGGCCGGCCACGCGGACGTCCGCTCGACCTCACCGCCACCCGGCACCGCCCGATCCGGCATCGGCAGCGTCACACGCCCGCCACCAGTGGCAGCCCCCGGCCCGGCAGCAGCCGGCCCCGCCACAGCATCCTGATCCGACGCCCCGAACGGCTCAGGCGCAGCAGCCGGCTCAGGCCCAGCGGCCTGATCAAAAGCGGCCTGGTCCCACGCCGCCTGGTCGAATGCGGCCTGGTCCCGCGCTGCCTGCTCGAGCGCCGCCTGGTCAAAAGCGGCCCGGTCGAGCGCCGCCTGATCGGGTGCGACCGGCTCGGGAGCGGGGATCCCGCCCGGGACCGGCTGGATACCTGTGGCGTAGCGGACCGCCCGATCTGGGTCGGTCTGCGGATTTTCGGCCGGAACCTCGGTCATCGTTCCTCCTGCGCCCCTGGTCTCGGCCATCACTACGCAGACGGGCGCCCACCGGATGGGTCCACGCCGAAAGAGATCCCCTCGGCCGCGGCCCGCCCCCGATCCCGGCTGGTGTTCACGGCTGCCTCGAGGCGCCGGAGGCAGCCGTGAACACCAGCCGGGGCATGGCGGGTGCGCGTCTGCCCGGTGAGTGGCTGGTTGTCAGGGGTGTCTCAGGGGGCCGGAGGCACCCCTGAGAGCCAGCCGGGGCAGCGAGGCGCGCTGCGGCCGGGAGTGGCTGCGGTCTTGCGCCGGGAGGCGCGCTGCGGCCGGGAGTGGGCCGGGCCTCGCGCGAGACCATCACGGGACGCGGCTCGTAGCCTGCGGAGGGGCGCTCCGTATGCGTACCAGACAGGGGTCGGCACCAGGGTCGGCCTCGCGCCGATCCGCGGCGGTCTTGATCTGAAGCGGACAGTGAGACGCCCCGGTCGTCGGCTTTGCCGAGCGGACGGCCGGGGCGCGGCTCATTGCGGAACGGTCAGCGGATCAGGCGTCGACCTCGGCGCGGTCGTCGGTCGCCCACAGGGTGTGGAACGAGCCGGGCTTGTCGATCCGGTGGTACGTGTGCGCGCCGAAGAAGTCGCGCTGGCCCTGGATCAGCGCGGCCGGGAGGCGCTTGGCGCGCAGGCCGTCGTAGTACGCCAGCGCGGACGCGAAGCCGGGCGCCGGGATGCCCTGCTGCGCCGCGGTGACCACGACGCGGCGCCAGGCGTCCTGCGCGCCGGAGACCGCGTCGAGGAAGTACTCGTCGACGAGCAGCGTGCTCAGCTGCGGGTTCTTGTCGTAGGCCTGCTTGATGAAGTCCAGGAACTTGGCCCGGATGATGCAGCCGGCCCGCCAGATCTTGGCCATCGCGCCCGGGTCGATCTCCCAGTCGTATTCCTTGCTGGCCGCCTGGATCTGCTGGAAGCCCTGGGCGTACGCCACGATCTTGGAGGCGAACAGCGCCTGCTCGACGTCGGCGCTGAGGTCACCGCCGACGTGCTCGGCACCGGCCGAGGGACCCGGCAGGCCCGCGTCGGCGGCGGCCTTGCGGGCGTCGGCGCCGCCGGAGAGCGCCCGGGCGAAAACGGACTCGGCGATGCCGGAGACCGGCACACCCAGGTCCAGCGCCGCCTGTACGGTCCAGCGGCCGGTGCCCTTCTGCTCGGCCTGGTCCAGCACCACGTCGACGAACGGCTTGCCGGTGTCCGCGTCGTTCTGCTTGAGCACCTCGGCGGTGATCTCGATCAGGTACGACCCGAGCCGCCCCTCGTTCCACTCCCCGAACACGCCCGCGATCTCCTGCGGCGACAGCCCGCCGACCTGGCGCAGCAGGTCGTACGCCTCGGCGATCAGCTGCATGTCGGCGTACTCGATGCCGTTGTGCACCATCTTCACGAAGTGACCGGCGCCGTCCGGGCCGACGTGCACGCAGCACGGCTCCCCGTCGACCTTCGCGGCGATGTCCTCGAGCAGCGGCCCGAGCGCCTCGTACGACTCCTTCGGCCCACCCGGCATGATGCTCGGCCCGTGCAGCGCGCCCTCCTCGCCACCGGACACCCCGGCACCGACGAAGTGCAGCCCCTTGGCCTTGAGCGCGGCCTCCCGGCGACGGGTGTCCGCGAAGTGCGCGTTACCCGCGTCGATCAGCATGTCGCCCTCCTCGAGGAGAGGGGCGAACTCGTCGATCACGGCGTCGGTGGCCGGGCCGGCCTTCACCATGATCACCACGCGGCGCGGGCGTTCCAGGCTCGCCACGAACTGCTCCGCGCTCTCCGCGGGCAGGAACGTGCCCTCGTGACCGAACTCCTCGACCAGCTCCTTGGTGCGGCCGTAGGACCGGTTGTGCAACGCCACGGTGTGACCGTGCCGGGCAAAGTTGCGGGCCAGGTTGCGGCCCATCACCGCAAGGCCGGTGACTCCAATTTGCGCCTTCTGCGACATTCCTGCGTCCTTTCGTAACCGGCCCGTGACGGGCCCCGCGGTCAGTTCTACGGGATCCGGTGGGCGACAGTTCGATCACGTCCACGTAATGAACAGCTCGCAACCGAGCGTAACGGTGATCGGTGCACCCCACCGCCGGGGCGCGGATCAGTGCGGCGGTACGCTTCCTGCCATGCCGACCCGGACCGTGCCGTCACCCGGTCGGTGCTGACGTGCGCCGGGGCGAGATCTGGACGATCGGTGACCGATCCGATCTGCGCTACCGGGTGCTGGTGCTCTCCACCGACAGTTACAACGAGCGGGACAATGCCTCGCCGTACTGTGCGCCGATCGTCCGGCAGCGGGGCGTGACCGAGCTCCCGCCGTTCGCGGTCGCCCTCACCGAGCAGGATCCGATCACCGGGGTCGTGGTGGTGAACCGGATGCGCCGCCTGCCTGCCTCGGTCGGCGCCGAGCGGATCGGCATGGTGACCGGTGCCAGCATGGCCCGGTTGGCTGACGCGGTGCGGGACCTCTTCGAGCTTTAGCCGCCGATCTATCCCCGTGGGCTCCCCGAAAGCCGGACGCCCGACCGGGTGACCCGGGCGTGGAAGGCCGCAGGCAGCGGCCGGGCCCGGATGATCGGGGGATGTGATCGCCGGTGCGCTCGCGTAAGTCTGGAACCCGGACAGTGGACGGGGAAGGACACGTGTGGGCGGTCAGACGCTGAGCGGGCAGCAGTCGGTAGCGGTCGCCGATCGGGCGGCCACCGTCGAACGAGCGGTCGGCCTGCTCGCCGGCCGGGCCCGCTGCCGGGTCGTCGACGCGTACCGCCATCTGTTGCGGGTGGCGGCCGAGCATCGTTGCGATCCGGCCGACGTGGCCGCGCGGGTGATCGCCGTGCTGGACCGCGCGGACGGTCCGCCGCCGCTCGGCTCGGCCGGCCTGGTCGTCGACCGGCTCGCCGAGGTGGAGGAGCTGGCGAACCTCGGCTGGGGCGAGTGGGATCTGGTCACCGGTGAGATCTACTGGTCGCCCCAGCTCTACCGGATCTACCAACGGGATCCGGCGCTCGGCCCGCTGAGCCTGACCGAGGGCCGGCGCACCGGGGTCACCGACGACCTGTCGATGCGCGAGGCCGTGCTCGCCGCGTCCGGCGGCAAGGACCGGTTCGAGCTGATCAAGCGGGTCCGGATCGGTGGCCGGATCCGGCGGCTGCGGACCGTCGCCGACACCGTCCGGGACGCCGGGGGCCGGCCGATCCGGCTCTTCGGCATCGTCCAGGACGTCACCGGCCAGCACGTCAGCGCGCAGCACCTGGCCGAGGTCGAGCTCGAGCTGGAGGAGCAGCGGAAGGCCGCCAGCGCCGAGCACGACCTGGCCCTGAAACTGCAGGAGATCATCCTGCCGATACCGGACGAGCCGATCGAGCTGCCCGGGCTCAAGGCCGCGGTCCGTTACCTGCCGGCCGGGCAGGAGACCATGGTCGGCGGGGACTGGTACCACGCGGCCGAGCTGCGCGACGGCACCGTGCTGCTCGCGGTCGGCGACGTGGCCGGGCACGGCACCCAGGCGGCCAGCAACATGGCTCAGCTGCGGCACGCGCTGCGCGCGCTGACCGTCGTCGACAGCGACCCGGCCACCCTGCTCACCAACCTGAACCGGCTCACCTGCGAGCTGGAACGGGAGACCCCGGAGCTGGCCGCGACCGCGGTGATCGCCCGGTTCGACCCGTTCCGGCAGGAGCTGACCTGGGCACAGGCCGGGCACCCGCCCCCGCTGCTGTGCCGCAACGGCCGGACCGTGCCGCTGGCCCGCCCGGCCGGTCCGATGCTCGGCGTGCTCGAGGACGCCCGGTACGGCTCCGCGGTCACCGCGTTCCTCCCCAGCGACGTGCTGCTGCTCTACACCGACGGGCTGATCGAGTACCGCGGGCAGAGCCTGGACGCCGGGCTGGACGCCGTGATCGCCGCCGTCGACGACGCCGTCCGGATCGCGCCGCACCAGCCGCTCGCCGAGCTGGTCGGCCGGTTGCGCCGGGCCAACCCGGACGACGACACGTGCATCCTGGCGGCCCGGTCGTCCACCGGGACGACCCGTGACCTGCGCCATCTGATCGGCCGCATCTGATCACTCGGGGTGTTGCCACCGCACCGTATCGTCATCGGCAGTCGTCGGTGTGATCTCGGGGGTGGGCGTTGCCGATTGTCGATCGCCGTCTGACCACACCGGACCTGTACCGGTTGATCGCCGCGGCCCTGATCGTGCTCGGGCTGGGTCTCGGCGGGACCGCGCTGGCCACCGTGCACCAGCGGGCCGCGCTGACCAGGGACATCACCGCGGTGACCGGGCCGCTCAGCGTCGGCGTGCAGGACCTGTACCGGTCACTGTCCGATGCGGACGCCACCGCGGCCACCGCGTTCCTCACCAGCGGCGCCGAGCCGGCCGAGCTGCGGCAGCGCTACCTCGACGACCTGGCCCGGGCGGGTGCGGCGCTGACCGCCGCGACCCGGAACGCCGACGACGCGGACGCGGCCCGGCTCGCGGTGCTCACCGATCAGCTGCCGGTCTACACCGGACTGGTGGAGACGGCCCGGTCGTACAACCGGCTCGGGGTGCCGCTCGGCGGGGCGTACCTGCGGGAGGCGTCCGGGCTGATGCGCCACACGCTGCTGCCGCAGGCGCAGGGCCTGTTCGAGTCGGCGCAGGGCCGGCTGTCCGCCGCGCAGCGCGACGCGGTCGGCTTCCCCTGGGCGGTGCTGCTGCTCGGCCTGCTCACCGTGGCCGGGCTGGTCTACGCCCAGGTGCTGCTGGCCCGCCGGACCAACCGGGTGTTCAACCTCGGGCTGGTCGCGGCGAGCCTCGTCGCGCTGCTCGCGCTGGTCTGGTCGGCCGCCGGGCTGAGCGCCGCGGCGAGCCGGGTCGACGCGGGCCGGGGTGACGGCTCGGCGCTGGTCTCGGTGCTGGCCGGTGCCCGGCGCGCGGCCCTGCAGGCCCGGGCCGACGAGGCGCTCACGCTGATCGCCCGGGGCAGCGGCGCCGCGTTCGAGAAGGACTACCGGGTGGTCGCACAGGACCTGGCCGGGCTGCTCGGCACGGCCGCCGACCGGGCACCGGAAGCGGACCGGGCGGTGATCCTGGCGGCCCGCGACCACGCGGTCCGGTGGGGTGAGCTGCACGACGGGATGCGGGCGCTCGACGACAAGGGCGACTACCTGGCCGCGGTGGCGAAGGCCAGCGCGACCGGCGCGGCTTTCACGGAGCTGGACACCGCGATGACCAGCGCGCTGGCCACCGCCAACGACCGGGTGGACCGGCAGGCCGGGCACGGCGGGGGCGCGCTGACCGGCCTCGAGGTCGGGTTGCTGCTGCTCACCGCGGGGCTGGTCGCCGCGATCGTGCTGGGGTTCCGTCCCCGGATCGGAGAGTACCGATGACCGCTGGTAGGTCGATTCTCGCCCTGGTCATGGTGCTCGCCGTGGTCGCCGGCTGCGGTGCCGAGGCCCGCCCGCAGCCGCCGACCTCGGGCGCCCGGGCCGCTCTGCCGCTGCCGGAGAACGTGCAGGACCCGGCGGTGGTCCCGAGTGCCGCCCCGGTGCCGGACTGTGTGCCGCGGGCCAGCCTGCGCCCGTCCGGCACGCTGCCGAAGGCGGGCCGGATGCCGGCCGGCAGCACGATGGCGAAGATCGCCGCCCGGGGCCGGTTGATCGTCGGGATCGACCAGAACGCGTACCTGTTCGGCTACCGGGACCCGGCCACCGGCGAGCTGGTCGGCTTCGAGATCGACATCGCGCACGCGGTGGCCAAGGCGATCTTCGGCGACCCCGACAAGATCCAGTTCCAGGCGATCACCACGGCCGACCGGATCCCGGTGATCCAGAAGGGCAGCGTCGACATGGTGGTCCGGACCATGTCGATGACCTGCGAACGCTGGCAGCAGGTGTCGTTCTCCACGGAATACCTCACCTCGCACCAGCGCCTGCTGGTCCGCCGCGGCTCCGGGATCCGCGAGTTCACCGACCTGGCCGGCCGCAAGGTGTGCGCGACCCGGGGCAGCACCAGCATCGTCACCATCGCGGCCCAGCCGTCCAAGCCGGTCCCGGTGGCCACCGACAGCACGCTGGACTGCCTGGTCATGCTCCAGCAGGGCCAGGTCGACGCGGTGTCCACGATCGACGTGCTGCTGGCCGGGCTCGCCGCGCAGGACCCGTCGACCGAGGTGGTCGGCAAGTTCAGCTCCGACGAGCCGTCCGGCATCGGCATCGCCAAGACCTCACCGGACCTGGTCCGCTTCGTCAACGGCGTCCTCGACACGATGCGCGCGGACGGCTCCTGGACCAAGATCTACCAGCGTTGGCTGACCCCGCTCGGCCCCGCCCCGGCGCCACCGGTCCCGGTTTATCAAAACTGATTCTTCGGTACGGATGCCGAGCGCCCGTCCGCAGGCCACGAGCCGAGTCCCGCCCGTGAGGCCGCCGCGAGGCCGCGGCCCGCTCCCGGCCGCAGCGCGCCGCCGGCCCCCGGCTGGCGCTCAGGGGTGCCTCCACCGCCGTGAGACACCCCTGAGCACCAGCCGGGAGCCGGGACGTCAGTGCTCCTTGGTGAGGTGGACCAGGGTGAGGTCGGGGCGGATCTGCTCGCGGTGGGTCTCCTCGTAGCCGCGGCGTTCGTAGAGCCGGATGTTCGCCTTGCTCAGGTGGCCGGTGAACAGCGCGAACCACTCGGCGCGCCCCTCCGCGGCCTCCTCGATCGCGACCAGCAGCCGGCTGCCGATGCCCAGGCCCTGCTGGTCGGGTGCGACGGTGAGCCGGCCGATGCGCAGGACGGTGCCGTCCATCCGGCCACGGACCGCGCCGACGATCCGGTGCCCGCGGGTGGCCTTCAGCGCCAGGTCGTCGTCGAGCTCGGCGATCAGCTCCTCGAACGACTGGGTCAGCGGCGGGAGGTGCGGGTCGTCGTACGTCTGCGCCTCGACGACGTAGGCCGCGAGCTGCAGGGTGAAGAGCTCCCCGGCGTCGTCCGGTTCGACCGGGCCGATCACGATCTCGTCCATCAGGCCATCATTCGCCGTGCCCGCCGATTTGGCACGGTGTCCCGGCGAAACCCGCCGCCGCGCCGCGTCCGGAGATCATGGTCACTCGATCCGAGGTGGTGCGGTGGCGACCCGATATCCTCACGCCCGCACACCTGCGGCCTGAGCTCCGGGCCGCCACATACCCTCGGGGGAAACCGCACTCATGAAGGCCGTCTCTCGCGCCGCCCTGGCCGCGCTCACCGTCACCGCCGCCCTGCTCGCCGGGTGCAGCAGCAACGACGACAAGGCGCCGGCCGCCGCCGCGTCGGCCGCGCCCGCCGGCAACGGGATCGCCGACCTGGAGGGTGCCGCGATCCTGGACAAGGCCAAGGCCGCGCTCAAGGCCGCGAAGTCGTTCCACGTCAAGGGCGCGATCAGCCAGGACGAGTCGGTGACCAACCTCGACCTGAAGATCTCCGGCACCGACGTCGGCGGTTCGATCGACTTCGGCGGCGCGAAGCTCGAGCTGCTCTCGGTCGGCGGCAACCGTTACATGCGCCCGAACGCGGCGTTCTGGACGATGATGGACTCGTCCGGCCAGATGGCGAAGACCCTCGGCTCGGCGGTCGGCACCAAGTGGATCAAGCCGTCCGGCCAGGACACCAGCCTCGGCGCGTTCTTCGGTGCGGCCGACGTCGACGAGCTGCTCAAGCCGTCCGGCACGCTGACCAAGGGCGAGGTCAAGACGATCGGCGGCGTGCCGGCCATCGGCCTGGTCGACGGCGACGACAAGGACACCGTGCTCTACGTCGCGACGACGGGCGAGCCGTACCCGCTGACGATGGAGCGCCCGGCGCCGGAGGGCCTGACCTTCTCCGAGTTCGGCCAGACCTTCGCCGAGATCAAGGAGCCGGCCGCCACCGACGTCATCGAGATGCCCAAGCAGTAAACCCCGGGCGGCCAGGGCAGCTGCCTGGATCATCCGGCACGCGGCAACCGGATCACCGCCACGACCAGTGCGGCATCGGGGCGTTCTCCGGCACGACCGCTGAGGGCGGCATGTACGTGTCGACCTCGGCGACCGCGGTCAGCATGTAGTCGTGCAGGGCCGCCCGCAGCGCCGGATCCGCCGGGAGCGTGGCCACGACCGCCTCGTCGAACACCTCCGCGAACCGGGTCGAGAGCGCGTGGTCCCCGCCCTGGTGGGCGTGCACCCGCAGCATCGCGGAGTGGCCGCCGGCGTGCGCGGAGAAGACCGATGGGCCGCCGAGCACCTCGCCCCAGTAGTCGGCGAGGCGCTGGACGTGCTCCGGGTTGCCGGTGTGCGAGAACGGGTGTTCCAGGAGCGGGTCGGCGAGGCACCGGGCGTGGAAGTCGGCCGCCAGGGCCAGCATCGCGGGGGCGCCGCCGGCCGCGTCGTACAGGGTGGGACGTGCCATCCGCCCATCTAACCATCGTACAAAAAAAGATTGTGACAAAGACCGAAAGCGATCCTGATAAATCAGACGTATTTCGGAAGGAACGTCGGCCCGGCGGCGGAGAATGATCTAAAGGCTGCCGGATAACCGTATGTGAAGGACCGATTAAATCGATCTTTCTGATGATCTTCGGCCATCATCCTAGTGACGTGCGCGGATGTCTGAAGGGCCACGGATCTCTGTCCGTGAATGCACAGCGCTTCGCTGTGATCGGCATTACGCTGTGCCATCTGCCGATCATCCACTTCGGAGATTCCCATTCGGAACGGGGTGTCCATGAACAAAATCCTTCGCCTACTCCTCGCCACGCTGCTGAGCGTGTGCGGGGTGGCCGTCACGACCGCTCACCCAGCGTCCGCGGCCCTGGCGTCCGGCACGGTCCTGACCAGCACGGCCGCCACCCTCCCGGCCGAGCTGTCCGCGCTGGCCACCGGGAAGCGCGTCCAGTACGTGACCACGTCCATCACCGGGAGCATCACCACGTCGACCGGCCTGGTGCTCACGCCGAAGACCGGGAAGAAGAACAAGGTGGTGGCGTGGGCGCACGGCACCACCGGCCTGGCCTACCAGTGCGCGCCCTCGATCAACCAGAGCGTGTTCTGGAACGAGGCCCGGATCGCGGTCGCCGAGCTGCTCAGCCGGGGCTGGACGGTGACCGCCACCGATTATCCGGGGCTGGGCACCGCCGGGCCGCATCCGTATCTGATCGGCAACCCGGAGGCCCGGGCGATCATCGACAGCGTGAAGGCGGCCCGCAACCTGGACTCCGCGCTGAGCACCCAGTACGTCATCGACGGCCACTCACAGGGCGGCCAGGGCGCGCTGTTCGCCAGCCAGATCGCCCCGTCCTACGACGGGAACCTGGTGCTCAAGGGCACCTCGGCGATCGCGCCGGTCTCCAACACCGACGTCCTGGTGCCGCTGATCCCGGGCACCGAGGGGCAGGGTTACCTGGTGATGGCGCTGTATGGACTGAACGCCGTCGATCCGAGCGTGCAGCCGCTGACCATCCTGGCCGCGCCGGCCAAGGCCAAACTGGGTGTGCTCACCACCGGCTGCCTCAACGAGATCCTCGCCGCCTACCAGAACCTGACCGCGTCCCAGCTTGTCGTCGGCGGCACGGTGCCGAACTCGGTGCTGGCCAAGTTCGCCCAGTATGACAATCCGGCGCAGACCGCGCCGAGTGCCCCGATCCTGATCGTGCAGGGGACCGACGACGAAGCGGTGCCCTATTTCATCACCGCGGACTACCTGATCCCGCAGCTGCAGGCGTACAGCCAGCCGGTCCAGTTCGAGGTGATCCCGGGGGCGACCCACGACACCTCGGTGATCCTCTCCGCCGACCTGGTCGCCGACTGGATCGCGACCCGCTTCTCCTGATCTTCGCTTTTCCTGAACTTCGCTTCTCCTGATCTTCGCTTTGACGGCCCGGCGGTTCGCCGCCGGGCCGCTTCCGCCTGCGGTTCGACCTTTTCCGGTACGTCGTGAGCGTTCAGCGGACGCTCACGACGCCACGGTCTCCGGTGTCCGCGCCGCGTGGCCGCGTGCCCACTCGCCGGTGCTCGCCCGGCCCAGCACCAGCACCGCGACGCCCAGCCCGACCAGGATCCACCAGCCGGCCTGTCCGCTGCCGCTGGCCAGCACCGCGCCGATCACCGCGACCCCGAGCGCGCTGCCGACCTGCCGGCTGGTCGAGGCGATCGCGGCGGCCACCCCGGCGCGTTCCCGTGGCATCCCGGACACCGCGGTGTTCGTGATCGGCGTGTTCACCATGGCGAACCCCATCCCGAACAGCAGGTACCCGACGAGCAGCTGCCAGATCGGGGTGCCGGCGCCGGCCCAGGTCAACGGCACCATGCCGAGCGCCATCCCGGCGCCGGCCAGCTGCAGCGGCAGCCGGGTGCCGCGCGCGCCGACCAGCCGGCCGGCCAGCGGCGAGAACAGCGCGGTCGCCCCGGCCATCGGCAGCGTGTAGAGACCGGCCTGCAGCGCCGACAGCCCGCGGGTCTCCTGCAGGTAGAGCGTGTTGAGGAAGAGGAACCCGCCGAGCGCCCCGAACGCACAGACCGCGATCAGCACCGCGCCGGAGAACGGCGGGCTGTGGAACAGCCGGAGATCGATGAGTGGTTCCGCGCGGCGCGGCTCCCACCACAGCAACGTGACGAGCGCGCCGACCCCGACCACGAAGCACCCGAGGATCTGCGGCGAGGTCCAGCCCGCGCCCGGCCCCTCGATGATCCCGAAGGTGATCCCGGCCAGCAGCAGGAACACCAGCACCTGGCCGACCGGGTCGAGCCGCCGGGGCTTCGGCGCCCGGGACTCCGGCACGAACAGGGCGGTGAGGATCAGCGCGCCGACGCCGACCGGCACGTTGATCCAGAAGATCGACCGCCAGCCGAACCCGTGCACCAGGAAACCGCCGACCAGCGGCCCGATCGCCATGCCGAAGCCGACCACCGCGCTCCACGCGCCGATCGCCCGGGCCCGCTCGCGCGGCTCGGTGAACGTGTTCGTGATGATCGACATGGCCACCGGGTTCAGCATCGAGCCGCCGATCGCCTGCAGCGTCCGGGCCGCGATCAGCCAGCCCAGGCCGGGCGCGACGCTGCACAGCAGGGAACCGGCGGTGAAGACGGCCAGCCCGGTCTGGAACACCCGGCGGCGCCCGATCCGGTCGGCCGTCGAACCCGACAGCACCAGCAGGCTGGCCAGCACCAACGTGTACGCGTCGATGGTCCACTGCAGGCCGGAGACCGAGGCGCCGAGGTCCTCCCGGATGGCCGGCAGGGCGATGTTCATGATGGTGACGTCCAGGCTGATGATCAGCAGGCTCATGCAGCAGATCGCGAGGACGAGGTAGCGGCGGGGCACGGCTCAGTTGTACCCGTGCACCTGCCGAATCCACGTCCGGGACCTTGGTCACATCGACACGGTGTTTCCCGGAAGACACGATGTGGGCATGGTGGGCTCCATGAAAATCTGGCCGGGCAACCCGTATCCGCTGGGTGCGACCTACGACGGTGGCGGCACGAACTTCGCCATCTTCAGTGAGGCCGCCGAGCGGGTCGAGCTGTGTCTGTTCGACGACGACGGCAACGAGACCCGGGTCGACCTGCCCGAACGCGAGGCACTGGTGTGGCACGGGTACCTGCCCCGGGTCGTGCCCGGACAGCGGTACGGCTACCGGGTGCACGGGCCGTACGACCCGTCACGGGGCCTGCGGTGCAACCCGAGCAAGTTGCTGCTCGACCCGTACGCGAAGGCGATCGACGGGAACAACGACTGGGATCAGGCGCTGTTCTCGTACAACTTCGGTGAGCCGGAGTCGTACAACGACCTCGACTCGGCGCCGTTCGCCCAGCGCTCCG
>NZ_BOMS01000106.1 GCF_016862315.1 Actinoplanes palleronii
CGCCAGCAGTTAGCTACCCTTTTTTCGTACGCCGTGAAGGCGCCGTGATGCCCCTCATCACGGCTTACGTTGCCGGCGAAGTCGGTACTGCCCAGTCGGCATGTGCGGCCGCGAGCTGATCGCGGGCCCCGGCGTCCGGGGCGAACACCTCCGCGCCGCCGTCATAGGGGTGGTAGGCCCACGTGCCGGTGTCGCCGAACAGCATGACGTCGTCGGTCATGTCGTCGGCCACGCAGAGTAGAAGCTGGTCGAACGCCGGATCGCGCTGGTCCAGCTGCGAAACGTAGTGGTGTTGCCAGGAGGGAAAGCGCGGGCCCGTCGACAGGTCATCACTACGCCAGTGCACAGCGGCAGGCGTGGTGGAGGCCACCGCGCTATCGCGTGGTGGCGGCTGTGAAGCTGCCGACCAGGAGCAGGTGACCGCGGTCAGCAATTCATCGCCCGAGCCGAGGCCCCCGAAGATCGCTGTCAAGAGAACGTGATGCCGGCGCAGGATCTCCGCATGCTCGGAGTCTGAGGTGGCGTACCGCTTCCCTCCCGGGAGTGTGTAGAACCGAACCGAATGCCCCGAAAACCCTCGGCGCAGCACACGCGCCACAGGCGGGCAGCCAGGCCAGGAGGTGTCCCACGCTCGCTCCACTCGGGCAACTTCCACGAGATGTTGCCGGCTTCTCATGGCACGCGAACCTAATCGGCGTTGATGTCCAGGCACAGCGAATTCTCGCTCTCGCAAGTCGGTCCAGCAGCGAGGCGATCGCGGCGGCGTCTCGCGGCTTCCCTGCATCCGGCCGCCGCCACGCAGGTAGCGGGAGTGGTCAAATAGGCTGACCTCGTGGAACAGCCAGGCGCCATTTTCGTCGCCGCTTTCGTGCGGAGCGTCGCCGTGCTTGCGCTGGAAGCCGACGCCCAGGTCGCTTGGCTCGGCGAGAAGGGCTTCCCGCTGGTGGACGAGCTGGCGCTGGAGTTCGACGATGGGTTCCGGCTGGTACCGACCTTCGTCGAGCGTGGCTGGTTGAACGCCGCGGCGCTGCCCGCGCTGACCGAGATCGACCAGAACCTCAGTTCCATGAGCGGACAGCACAACGCCGGCCTGTGGCACGTCGAGGCCTTGGCCGGGAGAACGGAATGGGATCAGGTCAGGGCGTCGGCAAGGACGGCATTGGCTCTCCTGGCCTGACCTCACCGATCACGGCGCGGTCGGCGGCTTGGCCTTCTGCGGGTAGATCGTCTCGTGGCGGGCCAGCATGGCGACGAACTCGACGATCTTCCGCTCGCGGGTCTCCACCCGCTTGACGCCGTTGACCCGGTGGACGAGAGCAAACAGATTCGCCTTGGTGAGCACGTCGAACATGGCTTGCGCGGCCGGAACCGCGGCGATCGCGGTGAGCAGGTCGGCCGGCGCCTCGACCTCCGACGACGGGGCGTAGGCCGCCGCCCACCGCCCGTCCGCTTTCGCGGCGTCCACCGCGGCGCGGCCGGTGGGCATCATGCGCCCGGCCGCTTCCAGCCGGGCGACGTGGGTGACGTTGCGTTGTGACCAGACGCTGCGGGCTCGGCGCGGGGTGAACCGGATCCACGAGCTCTCTTCATCCCGCCTCCGGGCCTGCCCGTCGATCCAGCCGAAACACAGTCCCTCGTCGACCGCCTGCTGCCAGGTCAGCGTGGTAACGGTGCCGCCCTTCTTGGTCAGGGCCAACCAGACACCGGGCACCGTGGCGTGGTTGACCGACAACCACGCACGCAGCTCGTCCGCGTCCGCAACGATCAACTCATCCAGCTCGGCGCTCACCATGAGGGCAGGCTAACCGACGCGCAGCGGCCCCTCGGCCGCGTGTCCCACCTCCACCGGGCTCATCTCGTGCCGCTCGGCCTCATATGCGGCGGTGTCCGGGCATCGTCATTTTCGGTCAGCGGGTGCGCCTCATTGGGCTGGCGCCAAGAAACAGCCGACCGGCCGAGCGAACCCACTCACCGGCGAGAGGGCGCAGGTCAGCTGGTAAGCGTGCCATATTGACGTTCATTTATGTTCAAGAGATCGAAAGTCATCACTGCGTTCTCTACGCTTGACGACTGGCCGCCCCGGGAGCGGGGGCTCGTTGACACGGAGGACGCGGCATGCATCAGCGGCATCACCATGCGCTTTGGTATCGATGGCTATCGATGTTAATGGTTCCGGTGCTGGTCACCGGCGTGATCGCCCAACCGGAGACGGCGGCGGCAGCCCCGAAGAAGGACCATCATGTGCAACCGCGGGGCAACGCCGGCTGGAAAGCCGCCACGACCCCGAAGTCCACCACCACCGCCTACAAGAAGCCGTCCGACAAGGGCGGCACCCCGACTCTCAAGCCGGATCCGCGCGCCAAGCGCGTCAAGGAGCTCGCCGACCGCCGGACCGCGACCACCGCGTCGTACACCATGTCGGACGGCAGCGTGCAGCAGGAGATCTCCGCGCTGCCGGTGAACTACCGCGACGGCAAGGGTGCCTGGCAGAAGATCGACCCGAGCGTGAAGACCGTCTCGCACGGGGCGTTCACCGCGGGCGCCGAGGGCAACGCGTTCCACACCTACTTCTCGCCGGACGCCGCGCAGTTGCTGCGCATCGAGCAGGGCGGCGCGTCCGTGCAGGTCGCCGCGGACGGCGCGGCCATCACGGCGCCGAAGATCGCGAAGGACTCGGTCACCTACCCGGACGCCTATCCCGGCGCTGACCTGCGCTATCAGGTCGGCCCCGAGGGCGTGCAGAAGTCGATCGTGCTGGCGAAGGCCCCCGCGGCCGACCGGTCCTACCGCTACACGATCACGGTCGGCGGCGGCCTCGTGCCGCGGCAGGTGGCCGGCGGCGCGATCGAGTTCCGGGCCGGCGAGTCCGGGACTCCCGTCTTCACGATTCCGGCCCCCTACATGGCAGATTCCAAGATCGACAAGACGTCACCGTACGGGCACGTGTCCAGCACCGAGGTCACGCAGAGCATGACGGTCGACGCCGTGACCGGCGCCGTGCACGTGACCGTGCGGCCGGACGCGGGCTGGCTCGCCGACGCGGCCCGGGTCTACCCGGTGACGATCGACCCGACCATCGTGGTGGCGCCGACCCCGTCGGCCGCCGCGAACACGATGGTCCTCGCGGACGGCCCGGCGGCGAACTACAGCACGTCGTGGCGCCTGTCGGTCGGCACGACGGCCACCGGCCCCGCCCGTACGCTGATAAAGATCCCGCTGCCGGCGGTCCCGGCCGGAACCACCGTCGCCTCGGCGGACCTGCGGCTCTACTACGACCAGACGTTCACCACCGGTGCGAACAGCGTGCCGATGCAGGCGCTGCAGGCGAACGCGGCGTGGAGCGCGGCGACCGCCACCTGGAACAGCGCCAAGTCGATCGGCGGACCGGTCGCCGGTACCGCCACCAAGAAGGCGAACACGCTCGGCGCCTGGGTGGACTTCCCGGTCACCTCGGCCGTGCAGTCCTGGGTGAACGGCAGTACCAACAACGGGTTCGTGCTCAAGGCCACCGACGAGTCCACCCTGAACCAGGGCGGTCCCCGCTTCGAGGGTTCGATCTACGCGTATGGCGGGGAGACCGTCACCTACCCCAAACTGGTCCTCACCTACGGGGTGCCCGGGGTGGCGGTGAACCCTCCGGCGGTCGTGCACGCCACCGGCGCCGAGCTGTCCTGGCCGGCGTATGCCAACACGACCGGGGACGCGGCGAACGACCTCGCCGAGTACCAGGTGCACCGCAGCGTCCAGCAGAGCTTCACGCCGGGCGCGAGCACCCTGGTCTCCCCGGTGACCTCCGGCGCGACCGGTTTCGCCGACTCGACGGCCGTCCCGACCCCGGCGGACAGCTCCGACCCGTACGGTAATGCGTTTTATTACATGGCGGTGGTGAAGACCAAGGGCGGAAAGCTCATCCCGGGCCCGACGCAGCTGGTCCGGCTGCCGAAGGCGGGCCGGACCACGCTGCTGCTGCCGGCGGCCGCGGCGACCACGTTGTCGTCCAGCCAGCCGGGCGCCGTCCTGAACACCCTGACCGACGGCGGCGTCGCCCAGCCGTGGTTGTCGGTCGGCGACAACTCCGCGACCTACGGGGTGACCCGCTCGGTCCTCGACTTCGGCGCCCTTCAGGGGATCCCGGCCGGTGCCCGGATCGTCGACGCGCACCTGAAGCTGTGGCAGGAGACGACGACCACGACCAGTTCCGGCGCGGTCTACGAGCTGCACGGGCTGACCCGCTCGTTCACCGGCAAGCAGGCCACCTGGAACACCGCCGCGACCGGTACGGCGTGGAGCTCGGCCGGTGGTGACTTCACCGCGGCGGCCGCCGGTACCGTCTCCGGGCTGACCAACGACCCGAACCGGCAGAACCTGGACGCCACCGCGGTCGTCCGGGGCTGGCTCGGCGACGCCGGCTCCAACCACGGCCTGCTCGTCAAGCTCAAGGACGAGACGTCGGCCGCGCCGCAGGAGCGCACCGTGTTCGCCGGCCCGGCCACCGAGGAGCCGCGGCTCGCCCCGCAGCTGGTGCTCAGCTACCTGGACCGGTCGACGGACGCCACCTACTACGCGCCGTCCACGCCGGAGCAACTGGTCGGCGGCGGCGAGTACACCGCACCCGTCACGATCAACAACACCACCGACGCGACCTGGGCGGCGGGCAGCCAGGTGCTGACCTATCACTGGACGCTGCCCGACGGCACCGAGGCCACCGACGCGTCCAACCAGGTCCGGACCGCGCTGCCGGCGGATCTCGCGCCCGGCGCCACGGTGACCCTGAACGCGAAGATCGTCGCGCCGACGCCGGCCAGCGGCAACGACGCCGAGGGCTACGCGCTGGCCTGGGACATGCTCGACACCGGCAGCGGCACGTACCTGTCGGCGTCGGCCGGGGTGAGCGCGCTGGCGCAGCCGGTCAGCGTCGACCCGTCCGGCAACAACCAGCTCGGCCTGGAGAGCTTCTACCAGTACACGACCACGCCGGCCGGGTCCGGTTCGACGATCTCCACGAACCTCTCGTCGGGCAACTCGGTGTTCAACTACGACCTGTTCGCGAACCCGTCGCGCGGCTTCACCACGTTGCTGCGGATGACCTACAACTCCAGTTCGACGATCGACGCGGACTCCGGGTACGGCTGGACCATGCAGGCGTCCGCGCCGATGCGGGTGGGTCAGCCGCTGGACTTCTTCCCGATCGTCAACCCGCTGACGGTGACCATGGTCGACGGCACCGGCAACGCGCACCGGTTCGTCCGGGACGTGGGCGCGGGCGTCTGGCGGGCGCCGCCGGGCGTGCACCTGTACCTGCAGCAGCTGGTCAACTGTGGCCTGACCACGGAGAACGCCAGCGCCTGGTCGATGACCCGGCCGGACCGGACGGTGTACTACTTCGACTGCGCCGGCTACCCGACGGCGCAGGTGGACGCGAACGGCAACGAGGCCGACTTCACCTACGCGTCGCGCCAGGCGCTGGGCCGGCCGACCCGGTTCCTCACCTACATCACCGACCCGGTCGCCCGGCAGACGCTGACGGTGAACTACTACGCGAGGGGCGAGGCTTATTCGTACGTCGACGGCTCGGGGAACCTGGTCGCGGCGACCAACCTGACCGACCCGCAGATCATCGACCACGTCAAGTCGGTCAGTGACGTCGCCGGCCGGACCGTCGCGTTCTACTACACCCCGCAGGGCCTGCTCGGACGCCTGGTGGACGGGGCCGGGGACGCTGCCGCGAAGACGTTCACATTCAGCTACACGCCGACGCTGCTCAACGTGAAGCTAGTGGCGGTCACCGATCCGCGCGGGGCCACCAGCCGGATCGCGTACCGGCCGAGCCTGTCGCTGTTCGGCGGGCGCACCGACGCGGTCACCGACCGGCTCGGCAAGGCCACCCAGTTCGCCTACCAGGTGCCCGGGTCGGTGGCCGGCGCGGTGCAGCAGACCACGGCCACCGACGCGAACAACCATCGGTACGTCTTCCAGATCGACGCGGCCGGTCGGATGATCCAGCAGGTCAACCCGCTCAACCAGCGGACCCAACTGACCTGGGACGGCGACAACAACGTCGCCACGCTGACCGAGAACAACGGGGCCCGGACCACCTGGACCTACGACCAGGACACCGGCTACCCGATCAGCGTGACCGACGCGGCCGGCACCGGCACGGCCCGGTACGCGTACCGGTTCGCGCTCGCCGGGCACGTCGCCGACCTGGTGGATCAGGTGTCCGCGGCCGGGCGCAAGTGGCACTACACCTATGACGACTTCGGCAACGTGCTCACCGCGCAGGCGCCGAACGGCACCGCGGCGGGGTCGGGGTTCGTCACCACGTACGCCTACGACGCGTACGGCGGGCTGATCAGCACCACCGACGCGAACAACCACACCACCGCCTACAGCTACTACCTGCCGCTGCCGGTCACCGTCTACGAGCCGACCGGCCAGCCGCGTTCGATCACCAGCCCGGAGGGTGGGGTCGCCCGGCTCGCCTACGGCCCGCGCGGTGAGGTGGCCTCGGTCACCGACCCGCTGGGCAACGTCGCGACCCAGAACTACGACGTGTTCCTGCGTGACCTGGACGCCAAGGTGCCCAAGGACCAGGCGGCCGACACCTTCCTCACCTACCCGGCGCCGGTCTACGACGCCAACGACAACGTCACCACGGCGACCGCGGCGAACGGCGCGGTCAGCACGGCGGTCTACGACGCCGCCGACCGGACCACCTCGAGCACGCTGCCGGCCGACACCGGCACGACGGCGGCCCGGATCGTGAAGTTCACCTACGACGCGGTCGGCAACCAGCTGACCAGCACGTCACCGAACGGCAACGCGTCGACGGTCACCTACGACGCGGCCGACCAGCCGGTCACGGTCACCGACGCTCTCGGTGGCAAAACCATCACCGGGTACGACGGTGTCGGCAACAAGGTGCAGCTCACCGACCCGCTCCAGCACGTCTCCAAGGTCGGGTACGACGTCGACCACCGGCCGGTCAGCACCACCGACGCGGCCGGCACCACCACCGCGACCACGTACGACGCGGACGGTCTGGTCCTGACCCGCACCGACCAGAACAAGGCCACGGCGTACTACTCGCTGGACGCGAACGGCCAGGTCACCCAGGTCCAGGTCCCGCACGTCAGCGGCGCCTTCAACACCACGCAGTACCAGTACGACCAGGTCGGCAACAACACCAGCGTGATCACTCCGAAGGGCGTGGCGTCGGGGGTGGCCGGGTCGTACACCCTGTCCGCCGAGTACGACAAGGACAACCGCCGGTCAAAGTCGCTCGGCGCCTACGACGCGTCCGCGGCGGCCGACTCGGTCTACGGCGCGGACAACCGGCCGGAGACCGACTACACCTACGACGCGGCCGGGCAGGTCACCGAGGTCAGCCAGATCAGCCGCAGCAAGGGGATCCCGGCCACGTCGACGACCACCACGTACGACTACTTCGACAACGGCTGGATCAAACGGTCCACCGACCCGTTCCACATCGCCACCGACTACGACTACAACCCGCTCGGCCTGCAGACCTCCCGCAAGCTGACCGCCGCCGACGGCACCGCGGCCCGCCAGATGACCTGGGACTACCACCCGGACGGCAAACTGGCCGGCTACCACGACGGCGGGCTGCCGGCCGGCTGGCAGTCGCAGATCCTGACCGCCGACTCGCCGAACACCTCGGCCGACCGGGGCTGGGAGGCGGGTCCCCGGGGCAAGGGCTTCGACGGCTCCACCTACTGGACCGGCACGATCAACACGTTCAGCTGGAACCCGACGATCCCGCAGGACGGCGACTACACCGTCTACGTCTGGTTCCCGGCCGGCGTCGGCAAGGGGCCGGCCGGATATTCGGTGAACGGCAGCGACCCGGTCTTCGTCAATCAGGCCAGCGGCGGCGGGACCTGGGTGCCGCTGAGCAACCCGGCGACCGAAGACGGCCAGTGGGCGCTCAAGGCGGGCACCGGGCAGAACATCGTGCTGCGGGCCAACGGCGACACGACGGTGGCCGACGCGGTCCGGCTGGTCCGGGACAACTCCGGTGACCCCGGGCAGCAGCCGGTCACGGCGGCCTACACGTACGACCTCGACGGCAACCGGATCGACGTCGCCGACACCTCGCCGAACGCGCAGTTCGACCACTACCCGGCGACGTTCGACAAGCTCGGCCGGCCGACCCAGCTGCAGGAGAAGTCCGGTGACACGGTCAAGCACACGCTCACCTACGGCTACGACGCCGCGAGCAACCTGCTGACCCAGACCAACGACGCCGACGCCAACACCTACACGTACGACATCCGCAACCTGCTCACCCAGGTGGTGACAAAGAAGGGTGCCGGGGACGCCGGGATCACCACGGCGTTCACCTACACCCCGGCCGGGCAGCGTGCCTCGCAGACCAAGGGCAACGGCAACAAGGTCGGGTACACGTACCACCTGGACGGCGCGCTCGCCACGATGAGCGAGCAGACCGGTGCCGGCGCCACGATCGCGTCGCACACCCTGACCTACGACCCGAACAGCAACGTCACCAAGGACGTCGGCGCGCTGCAGAACGCCGACGACCACAGTGCCCTGAACCGCACCGCCGACCGGGAGTACAGCCCGAACAACCAGATCACCAAGGTGACCAACTCGGACGGCAAGGACAACCAGACCTACGAGTACGACAGCGCCGGCAACATCATCCACCAGCTCGTCGACGACGTGGACGTGTTCTTCAACTACGACCGCGGCCGGATCTCGAGCTCCCAGGCGATCGTCGCGCCGCTACCGGTCACCGGCGGCTACCAGTACGACACGCTGGGCCGGCTCTTCGCGATCTCCAACCTGGCCGTGCTCGGCACCAACCTGGGCGCCGAGCAGCAGTACACCTACGACGGCTACGACAACCTCGTCACGCAGTCCAGCACCACCACGGACGGCAAGACGAAGAAGGACACCTACACGTACGACTCGCTGAACCGGGCCACCACCGAGAAGATCAGTCTCGGCGGCGAGCAGATCGGTCAGCAGAACTTCGACTACCTGGGTACGACCGGCGTCGTCAACGCCGAGCAGCGGCAGTACGCGGCCGGGGGCGGCGGGAGCACGACGTACGACTACACCCCGGGCGGGGAGCGGCTCGTGCTGCGCAACACCGCCCAGGGCACGCCGCCGGTGAACCAGACCGACTACTACACGTACAGCCCGCACCAGGACGTGGAGGCGCTGACCGGCTCGTCCGGCACGACCGACGCGACGTACGGCTACACCGCGTACGGCGCCCGGACCGATGCGCTCACCACCGGGCTGGACAAGACCGATGACGGGCTCACGTTCCCGTACAACAGCTACCGCTTCAACTCGGCGCGGGTGTCGGTCGGCACCGGGAACCTGAGCATGGGCGCCCGCACCTACAACCCGAACATCAACCAGTTCCTCAGCCGTGACTCCTACAGCGGCTCGGGCGCCGACACCGGGCTGACCGGCGGCCGGTACGGCTTCGCCGGCGGCAACCCGATCAGCAACGTCGAACTGGACGGCCACAGCTGGCTGTCCGTGCTCGGCTCGGTCGCGGCCGGGGTCGGCATCTTCGCCGGCTGCGCCGCCCTGGGCCTGGCCACCGAGGGCCTCGGCCTGGTCCTCTGCGGCGCGGCCGCGGGACTGGGCGGCGGACTCACCGGCCAGGGCATCAGCTGTGCGCAGGGCGAGCAGGGCGCCTGTTCGGTGGGTGCCTTCGTGACCGCGGGCGTGGTCGGTGCGATCACCGGCGGGATCAGTGCCGGGGTGGGACTCGGCATCGCCGGGGCGCTGCCGCGGACGCTGCCCGGCTGGGCCTCACAGGCGATCGTCGGCCTCGGGGCCGGCGCCGCCGGAGGCGCCACCGACTACGGGCTGATGTGCGTGCAGTGCTCGTGGACCGGGCTGGCGCAGGCGACCGCGACCGGCGCGGCCATCGGCGGTGCGCTCGGCGCCGCGCAGGGCTTCGCGTACGGCCGGATCAACATCGTCACGAACCTGGAGAACCGCTACTACGTGGCGAAGATCAGTGCCCGGCTCAAGGCGATCGTGGACCGTACGGTCGCCGACGTGGACGCCGGCCGGATCGAGATGAGTGCGCGCGAGCAGGCGCAGCGGTCCAGCACCCGGCTGGCCGAGGCGGGTCGCGGCAACGTCATCGACCGGGTCGCCAAGGAACGGGTGGCGGCCAACCGGTACCTGCGGACCCGGGTCTTCCAGGCGCGGCACTTCCCGCCGGAGAACGCGCCGGACTTCTGGAACCCCCATCTGCGGACCTGGTGGGACATGACGACGCCGGAACAGTGGGCGCAGCACGTGCAGGACTACGCCCGCCAGTTCGGCAACGGCATCCTGCTGCCGACCCGCCCGCCCCGCTGAGTTCAGCCGGCCTGACTGAGGTGGGATGCTCGGACGACGAGTCCGGGCATCCCACCTCGAGGAGTTTCCTCATGGACCACCGAGAACGCTGGCTCACCGAGGACGGCCGGCGGACCGCCGCCAAGGTCCTGCGGCGCCTGTCCTGGCGCCGCTCCCTCGACGGGCTGGGACTGCCCACCGTGGACGGGCGGATCGACCTGCGCGGCTTCACCCTGGCCGAGCCCGGGTTCACCCCGGTGCAGGCGGCCGGGCTGACCGTCGGTGTCGCCGACCGTCCCCTTCCGGAGCTGCGCAAAGCCCGGCTGCGGGGCGTCGACCTGAGCGGGGCCCGGCTGCGGCACTTCACGCTGATCGACCCCCAGTTCGAGGACTGCCTGCTGCGCGGCGCCGACCTGACGAACTTCGGCGCCTGGCGCGGCTCGTTCGAGCGCTGCGACCTCAGCGGCGCCACCATCACCGGCACGGTGCTCAGCGCCCGGCACCGCGGCACCGGCACCACCTGGCGTGACTGCACCTTCGACGACCTCACGATGACCGGTGCGCTCGTCGACGGCGCGACGTTCGAGCGGTGCACCTTCGACCGGACCCGGATCGCCGAGATGTTCTTCAAACGCTGCGCCTTCACCGCGTGCCGGATGAGCGGCGAACTCGAGGACGTCACGTTCGTCGGCCCGGCCGCGCTGACCGATCTGGATCTGCGCGGCTGCCGCCTGGTCGACGTGTCGTTCACCGGCATGCGGCTCTCCGGTGTCCGTCTGCCGATCCGCGACTCCCTCACGGTAGTCCCGGACGCCACCGGCATCCTGAGCCGGTTGCAGGCGGCCGGCCATCCCGAACTCGAGTTCTGGGTCGGCTACCAACTACAGCACCACACTCCCGGCGACGACCTCTACCTCGACTACGACTCCCTGCAGGCAATCGTCGGCGACACCGGGATCGCCTTGATCCGCGACGCGGTCGCCCGAGCCACCAGCTGAGTCCGCACCACAGGCGCTCGCCGGTCCAGCACGGCGAGCGCCCATGGTGGCTATCACGGCCGTGAGACCACGATGGGTGCTCGCCGCGCCGGAGCTGGGGCTGCCGGGCTGGGCCTAGCGGCCGTTACGGCGGCCCGATAAGGGCCGTGGGAGCCAGCCGGGCCGGTGACGGGCCGCCGGGCGTTCCGCGGAGCTGGGCGCGGGTTCTCGCCCGGCATGATGGGCGGTGTGAGTCTGCTCGGTGTGGTCGTTCTCAGTCCGGTCGTGTTCGTCGTGGCGTGCGTCTGGCGGCTGGTGGACTGGCTGTCGGCGAGGCGGGTGACCAGTTCTGACCAGTGGATCATCGGCCCTCGGCATCTGGTGCGGATCGCGACCGCCGCCCTGTGGGCCGCGGTGTTCGGCCTGGCGCTGGTCACGGTGCTGGCGAGCGTTCTGGTAGCGAGCTACCACCGGGAGCAGCGTGCGGGTGGCGACTTCAGCGGCCTGCTGACCGCGGCGCTGGCCGTCGGTGTCTACGCCGTCGTGGTGCCGATCGCCAACTGGCTGGCGATGCGCGCACTGGGCGTCCAGCCGGCCCGCCTCGCGGCACTCGGCTCGTGGGCGTTCCTGGGTGCCGCGCTGCTGCTCGCCCACCAGCAGATCCCCGGCGGCGGGGTGCAGCCCGGCTGGTTCTACGGCCTGGTCGCACCAGTCCCCTATGCTCTCGCCGCGGTCGCCGTCGTGTGCGTTCCCGCGCCGGCCGAGGACCGCCGGGAGAGCGACGATCCCGCGACCGCGGACCAGGCGTAAGGCGCGGCGCGTCGGTTCCGGAACCTCAATTCATTGACTTGTTTCAATGAGTCCTGACAGCGTTGTCATACTCCCATGACACGTGAAGGGACGGCACTTCATGCTCCGTACCCTGGCGGCGGTAACGCTGCTGGCCACCACCGTTCTGGCCATCCCACCCACCTCGGCGCAGGCCGCCGACCTTCCGCTGACCGGATACGTCAATCCGCTGGTCGGCACGGACGACAGCAACTCACCCAACCCGGTCGGCGGTGGCGCCGGCGGGTCGACGTTCCCCGGCGCGACAGTGCCGTTCGGCATGGTCCAGTTCAGTCCGGACACGCCCAGTGCGTCGCCGTCGGGCTACCGCGACCGGGACCGGACGATCGAGTCGTTCAGCCTCACCCACTTCAACGGGGCCGGCTGCCCGAACAACGAGGACCTGCCGATCCTGCCGATCACGGGGGCGATCGGGTCCTCCCCCGGCTCGGCGTGGACCAGCTACGCCAGCGCGTACACGAAAGGCAACGAGGCCGCGGCGCCCGGCTACTACCGCAACCGCCTCGACAAGTACGGCGTGGACGCCGAGCTCAGCGCGACCACCCGGACCGGCGCGCTGCGGCTGACCTACCCGGCCAGCACCACCGCCCGCGTACTGATCAACGCCTCCCGGTCGGCCACCGGCGACCGGGCCGGCAACGTGACGATCAGCGGCAACCGGGTCTGGGGTGAGCACACCGCGGGCGGGTTCTGCGGCGGGCGGACGTTCAAGATGTACTACTCGATCCTGTTCGACCGGGCGCCGACCGGCGTCGGCACGTTCTCCGGTGCGACGGTCAGCGCCGGGTCGACGGCGGCCAGCGGCACCCAGGCCGGCGCGTACGTCACGTTCGACACCACGGCGAACCCGGTGGTGACCGCGACGGTCGGCGTCTCGTTCGTGAGCGTGGCGAACGCGCAGAACAACGCGACCGCCGAGGCGGCCGCTTTCGACACCGTACGATCAAGGGCTGACACCGCGTGGAACGCGGCCCTGAACCGGGTGCAAGTCACCGGTGGCGGAGCCACTGACCTGCAGAAGTTCTACACCGCCCTCTACCACGTGCTGATGAACCCGAACGTGGCCAGCGACACCAACGGGCAGTACATGGGCTTCGACCAGCAGGTGCACACCGCGACGCATCCGGTCTACCAGAACTACTCCGGCTGGGACATCTACCGGTCGTGGTCGTCGCTGGTGGCGTTGATCGCGCCGGACGTGATGTCGGACATCGTGAAGTCGATGGTGCTCGACGGCCAGCAGGGCGGGCTGCTGCCGAAGTGGTCGCACCAGAGCATCGAGGACTTCGTGATGCCTGGCGACCCCGGCCCGATCATCGTGGGCAGCGCGTACGCGTTCGGCGCGCGCGGTTTCGACACCGCCGCCGCGCTCGCGCTGATGAAGAAGGGCGCGACCGGCGGGGCGACCCAGGGGTACGTGCTGCGCGGCAACTACGCGGTCTACAACGGTCAGCACTACATCCCGGGCAACCCGTCGGAGACCCTGGAATACGCCGCGTCGGACTTCGCGATCAGCCGGTTCGCGGCCGCGCTCGGCGACACGGCCGGCGCCGGCACGTACGCGACGCACGCGCAGTACTGGCGCAGCCTGTTCAACGGCGAGTCGTCGTACATCCACACCCGCGGGTCGGACGGCAACTGGTCGGCGGCGCTGAACCCGGCGACCGAGAAGCCGTACGTGGAGGGCAACGCGGCCCAGTACACCTGGATGGTGCCGCACAACCTCGGCGCGCTGATCACGCTGATGGGCGGCCCTGGCACCGCCGGCCAGCGACTCGATCATCACTTCACCGAGCTGAACGGCGGGCTGTCCCGGCCGTACTTCTACGTCGGCAACGAGCCCGAGCACGGGGTGCCGTGGACGTACAACTTCGTGCGCCGGCCGGCCGGTGCCAGCGAGACGGTGCGGCGGGTGATGGCCGAGTCGTTCACCACCGGCGCGGGTGGCCTGCCCGGCAACGACGACCTCGGCGCGACCTCCGCGTGGTACGTGTGGGCGGCGCTCGGGCTCTACCCGGTCACCCCCGGCGCGGACACCCTCGCGGTACACGGCGGGATCTTCCCGAGCGTGCTGCTGCAGCGCCCGGGCGGCAACATCACGATCAGCGGGGGCAGCGCGACGGCGCCGTATGTCCAATCACTATCGGTCGACGGCACCTCGACGACGCACAACTATCTGCGCTATCCGGACATCGCCAACGGCGGCACTATTTCGTACGAGATGGGGTCTGCTCCCTCGGTCTGGGGCACCGGCAGCGGTGACGTGCCGCCCAGCTTCGGCGACGGAGCCGACCAGCCGCCCGCCGAGCCGTCCCTCGGCGACAACCTGGCGCTGGGCCGACCGGCCGTCGGCGGCGCCGCGGTCTGCGGCAGCGAGACCGCCGCGAAAGCCGTCGACGGCGCGCTGAAGGGCAACAGCAAATGGTGCTCCTCAGCCACCCCGCGCACCGTGACCGTCGACCTGGGCTCGGCACAAAACGTGTCATCGTTCATCGTCAAGAACGCCGCGCTCGGCGGCGAGCCGCAGGACTGGAACAGCGCCGCTTTCACCATTTCGACAAGCTCCGACGGTACGACCTACAGCAGCGCGGTCGCGGTCACCGGCAACAAGAACAGCCGCAACTACCTGCCGGTGCCGGCCCGCACCGCCCGCTACGTGCGCCTCGACGTGACCACACCCACCTCGACCGCCGACGCGGCCGCCCGGGTGTACGAACTGGAGGTCTACGGCTCGTCGTCCGCACCGGTCGACCTGGCTCTGCGCAAGCCGGCCGGCGCCGACTCGTCGTGCGGCGCGGCGGAGGGGCCGGAGAAGGCGTTCAACGGCAGCTGGCTGGGCGGCTGGGTGGACAAGTGGTGCTCAGGAGGCGCCACGAAGTTCGTCCAGACCGATCTGGGCAGTCGCCAGCACATCGGCACCGTGGTGATCCGGCACGCCGGGGCGGGCGGCGAATACCCGGCCTGGAACACCCGCGACTTCGACGTGCAGACCTCGGATGACGGTACGGCGTGGACGACCAGGGCCTCGGTCCGGGCGAACACCGCGGACTCGACGACGAGCACCGTGAACGCGGACGCGCGGTACGTGCGGATCTCGGTGCTGACGGCCGCGTCGGACGGCAACAACGCGGCGCGGATCTACGAGGTGGAGGTCCGCGGCTGACCGCAAAGGATCAGGCCCGTCGCCGGCGGGCCTGATCCTTGGTCACCGGTGCTGTGCAGCAGCGTCGCCGCCGAGCTGCCACATCTCGTAGTTGCCGCACTCGGCGGTGATCTCGGCCGTTTCCCGCGCCGCGCTGAGGAAATCCTCGACCAGCGGCGACGTGCGTGATGCCGCCACCGCGAGGCACACCTGCTCGGGCGCCAGATCCGCGACGGGCACGTAGCTGACGTCCGGGTGGGAGTAGAAAACGGTCGCTGACCGGGCCAGGAACGAGATGCCCCGGCCGGCCGCGACGTGCGCGAGCGTCTCGTCCACCCCGCGCACCAGGTATCCGGCGTTGGGGTGCGGCCGCTTGGTGGGCTGGGTGCTCGGGTCGGCGTGCCAGAGCAGCGGCTCACCGGCCAGGTCCGCCTCGGTGACCTGCTCCTTGCCGGCCAGCCGGTGCCCGGCGGGCAGCACCGCCACCCGCGGCTCGGTGTAGAACGGGGTGACCCGCAGGCCGGCCTCGTCGAGGGGCAGCCGCACGTAGCCGATGTCGATGCGGCCGTCGAGCAGCATCGCGGCCTGGTCGTCGGCTTCGATCCGCTGCACGTCCACGGTCACGCCCGGGTGCCGGGTGGCGAACAGCTGCACCGCCGGGGTGACCGTGATGCCGGCCCGGAAGCCGACCATGAGCCGCTGGTCGCCGCGCGCGGCCGCGGTCACCCGGCGGCGCACCGCGTGCGCGGAGGCCAGCAGCGGGCCGGCGTCGGTCAGCAGCTGCCGGCCGGCGGCGGTCAGCTGCACGCCGTGACTGTCCCGGACCAGGAGCGGGGTGCCGAGATCCTGCTCGAGCGCGCGGATCTGCCGGCTGAGCGCCGGCTGGGCGATGTGCAGGTCATCGGCGGCGCGACCGAAGTGCAACCGGTCGGCGACGGCGACGAAGTAGCGCAACTTGCGCAGGTCCAGATCCATGAAGCCTCCCGGAACGGCGATGCCTGAAGGGTATCGCCACAGCTGAAACAGGTCTTGGACACCCAGCTCAGGCCGGTGACACGCTCACCACGTGAGAAAAACAGGCAGCATCAGCATCATCGGCCTGGGCGGCATGGGGCGCGCCCTCGCCGCCCGCGCGGTCGAGGCCGGCCACGCCGTCGAGCTCATCGGTCGCGACGCGGCCAAGGCCGGGGAGGTGGCCGCCGCGCTCGGTGGCGGCGCCACGGCCGGCACGATCGGCACCGCCCCTGCCGGCGACATCGTCATCCTCGCCGTGCCGCACGCGAGCGCCGTGCCGGTCGTCACCGGGTACGGCAACGCGCTGGCCGGCAAGGTCATCGTCGACATCACCAACCCGATGAAAGCCGACGCGAGCGGGCTGACCACCCCGGACGGCACGTCCGCGGCGCAGCAGATCGCGGCGGCCGCCCCGGCGAGCGCGCACGTGGTGAAGGCGTTCAACACCGTCTTCGGTCACGTCATGGTGCCCGGCCGCCGGCTGGACGTGCTCTTCGCCGGCGACGACGCGCCGGCCAAGGCGAGCGTGTCGGCGTTCATCGAGAGCCTCGGGTTGCGACCGCTGGATGCCGGCGGCCTGGCAATGGCGCACTGGCTGGAAGGAACGGGCCTGCTGATGGTCAGCCTGGCCCGTCACGGCACAGGTGACTTCAACTTCGCCCTCAGCCTCAGCTCCCACTCCTAAGGAACAGCAGCATGCGCGTTTTCGTCACTGGCGGGACCGGCCACTCCGGTTCGTACATCGTTCCCGAGTTGATCGCCGCCGGACACGAGGTGACCGGGCTGGCCCGGACGGATGCCGCCGCGGCGGCGCTGTCCGCACTCGGCGCGAAAGTGCGTCGCGGGGACCTCGAGGATCTCGACGGGCTCAAAGAGGCGGCCGCGGACTCCGACGGCGTCATCCACGTCGCGCACCGGCAGGATCTGCTGTTCACCGGCGGGATCCACGCCGTGGCCGCCGCGGAGGTCCCGATCATGCTCGCGTACGGCGAGGCGCTGGCCGGCACCGGGAAACCGCTGGTCGCGGCCGGGAGTATCGGCTCGCCCGGGCAGGGGGTCCTGGGCCGGACGGCCACCGAGGAGGACCCGGCGCTGCCCAGCGGCGAGGAGCACCGGAGCACGCTACGGGCTCGTAACGTCGTGGAGACCACCGTGATCGGCCTGGCCGAGCGGGGCGTGCGGTCGTCGATCGTGCGGATCGCCAACATCGCGCACAGTACGACCGACCGCGCCGGTTTCCTCCCGGCGCTGATCGGGCTCGCGAAGGAAAAGGGCTTCGTCGGTTATCCCGGCGACGGGGCGAACCTGTGGAACGCGGTGCACATCCGCGATGTCGCCCCGCTGTTCCGCCTGGCATTGGAGAAGGGTCCGGCCGGCCGGTACTGGCATGCGGTCGGGGACGAGGGCATCGCGTTCCGCACGATCGCCGAGGCCATCGGCAGTCGCCTGGGCCTGCCCGTCGTGAGCCTCCCCGTGGACGAACTGGTGCTGCCGGGTTACTACGGCTTCCTCGCGAACATCGTCACGCAGACCTACCCGGCGTCGAACCTGATCACCCGCCAGGCGCTCGGCTGGGAGCCCGTCCAGCCGCGCCTGCTCGCCGATCTGGACAACGGCCACTACTTCGGGGTCAGCGCATGACGACCGTGGGATTCATCGGCAGCGGCGCGATCGGCAGCACCCTCGCGCGGCTGGCGGTCGCGGCCGGGCATCAGGTTGTGCTCAGCAATTCACGCGGTCCCGCAACGCTCGCGGACCTGGTCGCGGAACTCGGGCCGCGCGCGTCGGCGGCGACGAGCGGAGAGGCCGCGGCCGCGGGTGACCTGGTCGTGGTCACCGTGCCGGTCAGAGCCTTCGCCGACGTGGCCGCCGTGCCGCTCGCCGGAAAGACGGCCATCGACACGTGCAACTACGGCCCGGAACGGGACGGGCCCATCCCCTCGCTCGACAGCGGGTCGCTCACCTCGAGTGAGCTGCTGCAGCGGTATCTCCCGAACACTGTGGTCGTGAAGGCGTTCAACAACATCTTCTACAAGCACTTGCTGTCATTGGCGGGGGCGGAAGACCGCTCGTACTTGCCGGTCGCCGGGGACTCCCCGGCGGCGACGACGGCGGTGACCGCGTTCATCGAGTCCCTCGGGTATGGCGTGGTGGACGCGGGACCACTGGCCGGCAGCTGGCGCCAATCGACGGGCACGCCGGTCTGGGGAACTCCGTACGGGCCGTACTCGGATGAGAACGGCCAGTCGGCCGGCGAGGTGGCCATCCGCACGGCGCTGGCCGCCGCGACGCGGTAACCGGTCACCGCCACTGGGTCACGTGGTGCAGTTCTCCCGTGGTGAGATCCGGCTGCCCCCAGTGGTCGCCGACGGTCGTGGTGTAGACCACAACCAGCACTCGCTCGCTCGGATAGGCGGTGTAGAAACCCCGGTACCAGTGGGGTTCGCCGAGGCCCGGCCGAGGTCCGATGGTCAGTCAAGATCGGCTTCGGTGAGGAGTCGTGACAACAGAGCGCGATCGTGGAATGCGGCGTGCAGACGCTCAGCAAGTCGGCGCAGCGCAGCGGAGTCGGAGCTTCCGGCCACGAAGGTGCCACCTTCGGAGCTGAACCAGATCGTGTCCGTGAGGCCGGGCATCTCGGCCCGGATCAGCCACTGGGCGAAGCTCTCCCAGCCGTGTCCGTTGCTCTCCGCATCGAGTTCGTCGAAGACGTCTTCGACATCCTCCATGTCGCCGTCGAAGAGCACCAATTCCTGCTGCCCGTCTTCCCGCGTGAAGACGTGAAACGGAGACAGGGAGGGATCGTCAGTCACGCCGGCATCGTAGTGACCTCAAGGCCGGACGCAGGATTTCGACGAGCGCCCCGATCAGGTCGCCGTCCACGAAGATCTGATCACGTTCGGCCAGGTGGTCCGCGATCCGCTCGGCCAGCTCCCGGATGGCGTCATCGCCGCAGACATCTCCGGCCGGATCGCCGTCGCGAGCTCGGTGGATCCAGTCCTCAATGTCGTGCTCCCACCAGACGCGGCCCATGGCCAGCTCCTGGAACGGCTCGGGAAAGTCGTCCTGCTCGGCCAACTGCTGGATCCGTTGCCGGGAGCGCCCGAGGCGCGTCGCGATCTCCCTGGCGCCCACCAGCCGCAGCACGGTGCTGTCCATCACGACTCGTCGGGACCGCGGGCACCCGGCGCGGAGGTCACCGCGGCGACGAACCGCCGCAGCGCGTCGGGGACATCCTCCGGATGCGGCCGCAGGAAGATGACGCCACGCCGCTCGTCGAGGATGAGTCCGTCGATGTCCAGCGGGATGCCGTCCAGGTTGATCTGCACCTCGGCATCAACCCCGAGCGCGCTCAACGCCGCAATCAGCTCACTTTGCGTAATCACAACCCACCCCCTTTCCAAAATTCAAAACCCCGCATCCGTACGCATGGCCGGCGCGTTTCGCAGGACCAGTTGTCAGCCGCGCCGCGTCCCCATTGCCAGGAAAGATCACCATGAGTAGTGACTGAGTTGCTTTCGAGCGACGGTACAAGTACATGATGTACTTTTGCAACCGGTCGAAGATGATCCCTTCCTGAGATCCGGCGTGTAGGCGCGGCAGACTCACAGACAGGAGCCCGACGGATGGAGTCGAGATCGATGCCGGTTCGCAGACAAGCGCCGACCGTCGCCCGTCGACGCCTTGCTGCGGAAATGCTCGAACTGCGCACTGCTGCGGGCCGCAGTCGCGAGGCGGTCGGAGCGGACACTGGGTTGTCGCAGGGCGCTCTACACCGGATCGAAACCGCCAAGACGACTCCGCAGGCCGGCACCCTGAATCACCTGATGGACTACTACGGTGTCACCGACCCGGAGAAGCGCGCCGCCATGCACGACCTCCGCAAGCGCTCGAAGCAGCTGAAGTGGCTGGAGCTCTTCGAAGGTGGCGATCTGCCGGACAGCTACCGCACACTCGCTTCCTTCGAGGCTGATGCAACGAGGATGTCCGGCTACGAGAGTCTGTTCATTCCCGGCTTGCTGCAGACTCGGGCCTACACCGAAACCATCATCCGCGCGCTTCTGCCCGAAGCGCCTGCCGAAGAGATCGAACAGCGCCTCAACATTCGCATGCGCCGGCAGGAAGCCCTGACCAAGCCGCACCCTGTCGCGTTGTGGGCGATCCTCGACGAGGCCGCGCTCCGGCGACGGGTAGGAAGCCTCGAGACCTACCGTGAGCAGCTCGTGCACCTGCTTGCCGCAGGACAGAAACCGAACGTCACGATCCAGGTCATCCCCTTCAGCACCGGCGCTCACCTCGGCATGCCAGGAGCGTTTGCGGTCCTGGAATTTCAGGAACCCGACCCTCCCCTGGTCTACATGGAGAACGCGGGCGGTGGCCTCTTCGTCGAAGCCGACTCTGAAATAGTCTGGTACCGCAACAGCTTCCTGCGGCTCGCCGCCCAGGCGTTGAACCCGCAAGATACTGCTGCGTGGATCGAGCGGGTGGCCTCGGCCGCCGAATAGGGGAAGGAACGGTCGTGGACCTCACCAACGCGCGCTGGACCAAGAGCACTCGTAGCGGCGCCAACGGCAACTGTGTCGAGGTCGCGATCACCGACGAAGGCGTCGCCATGCGCGACACCAAGGACCGCACCAAGACACCGCACACCTACACCCTCGCCGAATGGGATGCCTTCATCGGCGGCGTCAAAGACGGCGAGTTCGACCTCCCCGCCTGACCAGCAGCCTGGTGCCGTCGGTGGCGGCACCAGGCACGCGGGGTAGCAGGTTCGGTGATGGCGTCGCGGTGCAGATGCTGAATCTGTCGCGCCGGGCGGCGCTACTCCGGGACTGTCGCCTTTCTCGCCTGCTCGATCTGCCGCACGATGGCGTGCGCGCCGTGCGCCTGTGCGATCGCGTGCGCCTCGTCGAGCGTCGCGGTCGCGTCCGCGTGGCGGCCCTGGGCCGCGGCGATGTAGGCCAGCCCGACCATGTTGGCGGCCACACCCGGCAACAGCCCGCGCTCCCGGCGAAGCCGCGAGGATTCCTCCAGCCGGTCGCGGGCTTCGTCCAGGCGCCCGGCCATGTGCGCCGCGATGCCCAGATGCCGCAGCGCCTCGGCCTGGATCGCCTGGTCGCCGACCTGCGCCGCCAGCCGGCCGGACCGTTCGAGCTCCGGAACCGCGCTCGTGTTGTCCCGCCGGATGACCTGATGCAGGCAGCCGATCCAGAACAGCGCCTCCGCCTCGCCGCGCACGTCGCCCAAAGATCGGTACAGCTCGGCCGCGCGCTGGAACAGCGGCAGTTCAGCCGGGTCTTCGGCCGGGGACGGGCCGTCGCCCTCACGAGCCGTCAGAAACCGCGCGTGCAGGATCCGCCCGCGGGCCAGCGCGGCGTCGGCCTCCAACGCGTCCAAGCCCCGCTCGGCGTCGGCCAGCCCGCTGTCGTCGCCGTCGTGCACCGCCCGGTCGTAGGCCATCCTCACTCGTTCGATCCGATCCTCGGCACTCATCTCCGGCCCCCGTCCTCGAACATCCACACGGGAGCCTAGAGGCAGGGCGGTTACCCAAAGGTGCCCTGAGATGGGAAAAGTGCGTTCTTCCGAGGTCAGGGCCGATCATCGTACGGTCGTCGGCATGACTGTTACGTTGCTCGACGTGCCCGGCCTGCCCGAGATCCCGATCTATCGCCAGGTCTCGGTGGCCACCGGTTCGCGGCTGATCCACGTCGCCGGCCAGGTCGCGTGGGACGGCGGTGACTTCGCCACTCAGGTCGAACAGGCGTACCTGAATGTCGGCACTGCTCTGGCCGCCGCCGGCGCCACCTTCGCCGACGTGGTGAAGCTGACCGCCCACGTCGTCGACTGGAAACCCGCGCTCATGCCGGAACTGCTCGACGGCATCGCCCGCGCCTCGGCCCGGCTGGGCGTCACGATCGCCGCCCCGGCCTCGCTGTTCGGCATCGTGGCCCTGGACGTCCCCGAACACCTGGTCGAGGTCGAAGCCGTGGCCGTGCTGGATTAGGCGTCGCCGAAGCGGGCTCGGGAGGCCTCGATCTGTTTGAGGTAGGTCTGGGTCCAGCCGCACATGCCGTCGACCACCTCGCGCAGCGCGACGCCCGCCTCGGTGAGCGAATACTCCACGCTGGGCGGGACGGTGGGGTGCACGGTCCGGTCGACCAGGCCGTTGCGCTCCAACGTGCGCAGGTTCTGGGTCAGCACCTTGTGGCTGATGTCGCCGACCTCGCGCCGCAGCTCGTTGAAGCGCATCGTCCGCAGCCCGAGGAACTCGATGATCAGCAGCGACCACTTGTTGGCCACGTCCGAGAAGATGGCCCGGGCCAGCGAGTCGGCCCGGGCCAGATCAGCCTCGGGCGGCAGCGCGCCGATCTCCTGCCTGGTCCCCACCGGTCCGAGCGTAGTACGCCGTCGTCAGTGCGACGCGGCCAGCGGTGTCGCGCCGTTGGCGTAGACGATGTGGCTGAGGCGTTCCGCGCTCGCGGCGATCTGCAGGACGACGTCGAGGCGTTCACCCGGCTCGATCGCACGGGCCTCGGTGAGCTGGCGACGCAGAATCTGCACCTCGGCGAGATGGATGTCGAGTGCGTTGACGATTTCCGCGTGCAATCTTGGCTCCTGGTTCAGGGATGAAGCCGAAGGGATTTCGGCAACGACATCAACCGTAGGCACGTTCGGTAGCCACCGACCGCAAGTTGTGAAGCTGGCCACCTGTGATGCTGATGGGGCGGACGCGGTCCCCGCCTCCTTCTCCGCGGATGAGAAATCGGCGACGACCCGACGACAACGACAACGACGGCGCCTCCGCCGAAGCGGAGGCGCCGTCGCCGGGGAGGTCAGTGCGGTCAGCGGCGGCCACGCGTGCCGGCGACCAGGGCCACGCCGACCGCGGCCAGGCCGACCTGCAGGGCCAGCTCGATCCAGTCGACGCCGCCGGTGTCGGCGACGCCGATCGCGGCGGCCAGGAACGTGCCGATGATCGCGGCGACGACGCCGATGACCAGGGTGAGCCAGATCGGAATGTTCTGCTTGCCGGGCACGACCAGGCGGCCGAGCGCGCCGATGATGAGACCGACGATGATGGCGGTGATGATTCCGGTGACTTCCACGACTGCGCTCCTTGGCGAGGGATAACCTGCTGCCAGGGAACTTCCCGGTTCCGGCCGCCACCCAAACGTGGTCCCGCTCACCGGCTGGTTCACAGAGGTGTCTCCGCGACCTCGAGACACCCCCCACGACCAGCCGGCGAACCGGCTCACCGGCTGATGCGGATCCAGACATCGTCGAGGGCGCCCTGGAACGGGTCGCTGTTGGAGCTGAGGCCCTTGCCGCCGAGCACCAGCGGCGCGCCGTTGTCCACGGTCAGGTCGGCCGGGATCGTGGTGGCGCCGTGGTCGGCGCCGTCCACCAGGATCGTCAGCGTGGTGCCGGAGCGCCGGCACTCGACGGTGTGCCACGTGCCGTCGGCGACCGTGACGTCGCTCTTCGCCAGCTGGATGTCGCCGGAGTCCTCGCTGGTCATCACGCAGCTGGGATGGCCGGGGCGCTTGTCGATCTGCAGTTTGTACTGGCCACCGGCGACCGAGTAGCCCTTCTGCAGCACGTTCTGCCCGTCGCTGGTCTGCCCGGCGGCCAGCATCACCGTGGCGCCGAAGCTGATCGATCGCGGTCCGGGGTTCAGCTCCGGGGTGCTGGGGGTCTGCAGCACCACGCGCGGGCATTCCGCCTGTTCGCAGGATCCGGGGAACTGTGCCGCCTGACCGGAGCCGTGCGGCACCGGGCGCAGGATGCCGCCGAACCGCGAGCGCGGCTGCAGCGCGTGTCCCAGCCCGGACGTGTCGGAGACCGCGGTGTCCCGGGCGGTGGTGTCGAACGTGTACGACGCCACCGCGGGGCTCGGCTGCGGCACCGGCGTCGCGGTGGGGTCCCCGGCCCGCCATTGCGGCGCCGTGCCATGACCGGAACTGATCCGCAGGCCCAGCGCCACTCCCCCGGCGATGGCCAGCACCACCACCAGTACCAGGGCGATCCTGTGCTTTGTCAGCGTGCTCACCCCATTCCACGGCCTCACTCCGGAAAACGAGGTGATCTTCAAGAGGTTGCTGTCACCCCACTCGCCGCGATCTTGGCGAGTTCTGGTCGAAATACCGGCGCAAGTCTCCAAGATCGCGGCAGGTAAGGCGGCGGCGAGACGGCGGCGGCGGGCGTGGGGTCAGCGGCGCAGCGACCGGCCCACTCCGGCGATCACCGTGGTCGCCAGCACCCACCCGGCCACCATCACCGCCACGGTGACCGCTTTGTCCGCACCGACCGGGTCCCATGCCTGGTCATGACCGAAACTGACCAGCGGCACCAGCACGTCGAGGCTGTAGAGCAACGGGTCCCAGGTCGGCGCCTCGCCGGCCTTGACCGCGCGCAGCGGCCCCGACCAGGCGAACCAGGCCGTGCTCGCCGCCACCACCATCAGCAGCCAGAGCAGCGCCCGCCCGGGCCGGTACCCGAATCCGATCGTGGCGTCCTGGATCGCGCCCCAGACCGCACCGAGCCGGCCCATCGCCCGGTGCCGCAACCGTTCCCGGACCACCAGCACCTGGCGGGCGTCCTGCTCACGGCCGTCGCGGCGCAAGGCCGCGGCCAATTGATCGTACGGACCGGGAGCGAACCCGGCCCCGAACCGGGCCATCCAGTCGAGCCGCTGCGACGCCGTCCAGGTGGCGACGTCGTCGGATCGGCGGGTCAGCCGCTCGTAGCCGAGCCCGTCCAACTCGATCCGGCAGTCCCGGGGCCAGCCGACCGGGTCATCGATCATCCGGCCGAAGCGGGCATCCCGTAGGCTGATCTGCCCGGCTGAGTCCGGGCCCGGCCGCAACGTGAGCAGCCGGGCCTGCGCCTCGATCAGCAGCACCGCGTACCCGTCCGTGCAGCGCAGCGTGCCGCCCTGCACCGCGATGCTCCCGCCGACCTGCACGCCGATCAGGTGCAGCTCGCCGTCGGCGTGCACGTCCCGCGCGAAGATGCTGCCGCCGACCTCGGACGGGCCGGCCACCGCGGCGGCGTTGTCGCGCGCCCGGCCGATCCGCGCGTCGGCCAGGTCGAGGTTGCCGCCGATCCGGGCGCCGAACAGTTTCACCCCGTGCGCGACGTGCGCCCCGCGCAGGCGAACGTGCCCGCCCACGTCGGCACGCTGCAGGAACACCGTCCCGCCGACCGTGCTGCGGTCGAGCTCGACGCTGCCTGCGACGTGGGCCGCCAGCATCCCGATGTCACCGGCGATGCCGGCGTCGCGTACCCCTACATCGCCGCTCACCCGGAGCCCCTCGGCCTGGATGCCCGGCAGGACGCTGCCGTCCAGAGTCATCTGGACCAGCTCGGCGTGGTCGAGCAGCAGGGTCTCGTCGAAGACGCAGCGCCGCAGGCGCAGCGGCGTCTCGATCCGCGCGCCGGTCAGGTCCAGCGTGCCGGTGATCCGCACGCCGGCCAGGTCGAGCCGGGCGACCCGGCCGGCCGCGCTCCCGGGTCCACCCAGCAGCAGCGCGGCCAGCAGGTCGGCACCGATCACGGCGCCGGGCAGATCGAGCGGCGCCCCGTCCCGGTAGGCGCGTCGCAGCCGCGCGCCGACTGATCGTCTCACCGGGACATTGTTCACTACCGATACGAGTCGGACCTCAGACCACGGTGGGGCGGTCGTTGCGGTCGACCTCTTCGGAGTTCTGGACGAACGTCTGCTGGGACACCTGGATCAGCGTCGCCGACTCGTGGAACTGCCGCAGGTTGACCGACCCACAGCTGATCATCGTGGAGCGGATCTTGGCGAGGGTGACCTTGACGTTGTCGTAGAGGCTGCCCGCGTACGGCACGTACCCGTCGACGCCCTCCTCGAAGGCCAGCTCCTTGCCCTGGCCGTAGCGCGCCGCGTTGCGGGCCCGCGCGCTGCCCTCGCCCCAGTACTCCTTCACGATCTGGCCGCCGAGCTTCACCTGCGGCGCCGGGCTCTCGCTGAACCGGGCGAAGTACCGCCCGAGCATCAGGAAATCCGCGCCGAACGCGAACGCGATCGCCATGTGCGAGTCGTGGATGATCCCGCCGTCCGAGCAGAGCGGCACGTACATCCCGGTCTGCTCGGCGTAGCGGTCGCGCTCGGTGACGATCTCGGTGAGCGCGGAGGCCTGGCCGCGGCCGATGCCCTTCTGGTCGCGGGTGATGCAGATCGACCCGCCGCCGATGCCGACCTTGACGAAGTCCGCACCGGCGTCGGCCAGGTAGCGGAAGCCCCGGGCGTCGACGACGTTGCCGGCGCCGATCCGGACCGTGTCGCCGTACTCCTTGCGGACGTACTCGATGACGTCCTTCTGCCAGACCGAGTAGCCGTCCGAGGAGTCCAGGCACAGGATGTCGGCGCCCGCCTCGACCAGGGCCGGGATCCGCTCCCGGTAGTCGTGGGTGTTGACGCCGGCGCCGACCCGGAACTGCTTGGCGTCGTCGACGGACTCGTTGCTGAACTGCTGGTGCAGCTCGTAGTCGCGGCGCTGGACCAGCGCGGTGACCCGGCCGTCGTCGCCGACCAGCGGCAGCACGTCCTGGCGGGAGTCCCACAGCAGCGAGTTCGCCGTGGTCAGCGACATCCCCGGGGTGCCGGTGGCCAACTCGGCGACCGGGCGCATCCGCGACTCGACGGTGTCGCCGGCCTGGTGGCGGTGGAAGTTGAAGTCCTGCGCGGTGATCAGCCCGAGGAACGCACCCGACGGGCTGCCGTCGTCGGTGACGATCACCACGGCCCGGTCGTGCTCGCGCAGCAGCCGGTCGGCCTCCTCGAGCGTCGCCGACGGCTTGATGTTGACGTCGTTGTACCGGAACCCGGCCTTGTGCTTCTTGACCGCGGCGACCATCGCGGCCTGCTCGGCGACCGGCTGGTTCTGGTGGATGAACGAGATCCCGCCGACCTGCGCGAGCGCTATCGCCAGCTGCGGCGACGAGACCGCGCCCATGATCGCACTGGTCAGCGGGGTGGCGATCCGGATCGGCGAGCGCTCCCCGACCGGATGCCGGACCAGCGGCGCGGACAGGTCGACCTTGTCCGGCGTGCAGCCTTCGTCGGTGAGGTTGGGCAGGAGCAGGTACTCACCGAAGGTGCGGGAGATCTCGGGCAGGATCCGCACTGCTGCACTCCTTGACGGTCGATATGCAGGGTTTACGGTCTTTGGGAACCGATCGGATAACGTTACCAGCAGTCACCACCGCGCCCGAGCACCGTCCACTCAGAAGGCGACATGCCGCTCTTCCGGGTAGCCGGAGTGACACCACCGCGTGCCGGCCGCCCGCAGCACCACGCTCCGGTTGCGGTCGGCAGTAGGCGGCCGCCGGAATTACCGCAGCTGTAGTAGTGCGACGGCCCACGCCTGGACGAGGCGGCCGGGCTGCCCGGACACGCACGATGGATTCCGGAAGCCGGTCCACCCGGCACGTCAGGAGGGACCGCCGATGATCGAGGTCAAGCAGGTCAGCAAGCGTTACGGCGAGAAGACCGTGGTCGACCAGCTCACGTTCACCGCGCAGCCCGGTCAGGTGACCGGGTTCCTCGGGCCGAACGGCGCCGGCAAGTCCACCACCATGCGGATGATCGTCGGGCTGGACACGCCCACCTCCGGTGAAGTGCTGGTCAACGGCCGCCGGTACGCCGAGCACACCGCGCCGTTGCAGGAGATCGGCGTGCTGCTCGACGCCAAGGCCGTGCACCCGGGCCGGACCGCCGGCAACCACCTGCTCACCCTGGCCCGCACGCACGGCATCCCCCGCCGGCGGGTCGACGAGGTGATCGAGCTGGCCGGGCTGACCAAGGTGGCCGGCAAACGGGTCGGCAACTTCTCGCTCGGCATGGGCCAGCGGCTCGGCATCGCCGCCGCGCTGCTCGGCGACCCCGGCGTGGTGATGCTCGACGAACCGGTCAACGGCCTCGACCCCGAAGGTGTCCTCTGGGTCCGGCACCTGCTGGCCCGGCTCGCCGCCGAGGGCCGCACCGTGGTGCTGTCCTCACACCTGATGAGCGAGACCTCGCTGATCGCCGACCACCTCGTCGTGATCGGCCGCGGCAAGCTGCTCGCCGACACCAGCGTGGAAAGCCTGGTCGCCCAGGCCGCCGGCGGCGGGGTGACGGTCGGTACGACGGCCACCGCCCTGCTCGGCGGGCTGCTGGCCGGCCCCGGCGTCACGATCACCCGGGTCGCCGAGGAGGAACTGCTGGTCGCCGGGCTCGAACCACGCCAGATCGGGGTGGTCGCGGCCGAGCACGGCATCCCGCTCTTCGAACTCACCCCGCGGACCGTGTCGCTCGAAGAGGCGTTCATGGACCTGACCAGGGAATCCGTCGAATACGTCAGCCAGTTGGAGCTTGCCCGATGACTACCGCCTTTGCCCCGGCCCGGCCCGCTTATCGACTGACCGCGCGCGGCGTGCTCGCCGGGGAGTGGACCAAGTTCTCGACGCTGCGCTCCACCTGGATCACCACCGGGGTCTCCGCGGTGCTGGTGATCGCTTTCGGACTGATCGCGGCGATGGTCGGCCGCGCAGGGATGGGTTCGGACGCGGTCAGCCTGGCGCTGTCCGGCACCACGCTCGCCGCGCTCGCCGTCGGGGTGCTCGGCGTGCTGCTGTCGGCCGGCGAGTACAGCACCGGGATGATCCGGGCCACGCTGACCGCCGTGCCGGCCCGCACCCCGGTGCTCTGGTCCAAGGCGCTGATCGCCGGGGGCATCACCTTCGGGGTGATGACGGTCGCCGCGGTGCTCGCGTTCACGATCGGCAGCCCGCTGCTGGACAGCGGGGTGGCCGCGCTCGGGATCGGTGACGCCGGGGTGCTGCGTGCCCTGGTCGGGGCGGGGCTGTATCTCGGCCTGGTCGCGGTGCTCGGTGTCGCGCTCGGCACGCTGCTGCGCTCCAGCGCCGGGAGCATCGCGGTGCTCGCCGGGGGCCTGCTGATCCTGCCCGGGTTGATGATGCTGCTGCCCGGGTCGCTCGCCGAGACGGTGTCGCCGTATCTGCCGAGCAACGCGGGGAGCGCGGTGATGGCGCTGCACACCTCGGACGGCTCGCTCGGGCCGTGGTCGGGGCTGGCGGTCTTCACCGCGTACGTGATAGCTGCTCTTGTCGCCGCCGCCTACCGCTTGAAAAAAGCGGACGCCTGACCACCGGAAATTCCTCGATCGCCGCCGGACGCCGCACGTCCGGCGGCGATCGTCGGCGAGGTCGTGGCCCGCGTTCCGGGCGATGCACTAACTTGGTGGCGGTCGTGCCGAGGGTGGGAGAGTGCATTGAGCGATGCCGTGACAGTGGATGCGATCGAGGACGGTGACCACGTCTGCCTGACGTACTCCGATCCCGACGAGCGTCTCGACCTCATCGCCGACTTCGTGGCCGCCGGGCTGGACCGGGGTCACAAAGTGCTCTGCTTCACCGACTCGATCTCGCCGGAGAAGCTGACCGAGGAACTCTCCTGGCGGGGCCTCGCCGTCGCCCGGGCCACCGCGACCGGGCAGCTGGCGATCGCCGAGGGCGGGCGGCTGTGGTTCGCCAACGGCAGCACCAGCACCAGCGCCACCGACACCCTCGACACGCTGACCGCGGAGATCGCCCTGGCCCGCGAGCAGGGCTACGACGGCCTGCGGGTCACCGCGGACATGTGGTGGGCCACCCAGCCGGTCGCCGCGGTGCAGGAGCTGCTCGCGTTCGAATCCCGGGCCGCGGATCTGAGCACCGATGGCCGGTTGACCGCGATCTGCCAGTACGACCGGGACGGCTTCGACCCGGTCACGCTGGCGTTCGCGGCCGAGGCGCACGCCAAGACGGTCGCCGCGGTCGCCTACCACGACGACGCGCTGCTGCGGATCTGCCGCCAGCACCGCCCGCCGGGCATCCGGATCGCCGGCGAGCTGGACTACACCCGCCTCGAACCGCTGCAGCAGGCGCTCTCCGAAGCGTTGCGCCTGGACGACGACATCCACGTCAACCTGGGAAAACTCCGGTTCATCGACATCACCACGGCCACCGTGATCGCCAAGGCGGCGCTGAGCCTGCCCACCGACCGCCACATGATCATCTCGTGCGGCGGGAGCGTGACCGAGACGTTGCGGCTGGTCGGCGCGGATGAAGCGGGCCAACTTCGGGTACAGCCCGCGCGATGACAACCGAGCGAGGCGCTGACGAGAGTGAATCGCCGCAGAAAACCTCTCTGCTCCAGGAGTTCGACAGCCACAGTCTCTACGCGGTGCGTTCCGCGGTGGCCGCGCACGCCGTCGCGCTCGGGCTGCCCGAGGAGCGGCTCAGCACGCTGCTGCTGATCGCCACCGAGCTGGCCACGAACGCGTTCCGGCACGGCGGGGGCTCCGGCCGGTTGCGGCTCTGGCGTACCGAAGGAAGTGTGTTTTTGCAGGTCAGCGACGACGGACCGGGACTCGCCCGGCCGCAGGAAGCCGGTCGGCGGCCGGCGCCGCTGTCGTCGCCGGGCGGGCGCGGCCTGTGGATCGTGCGGCAGATCGCCGACCACCTGGACATCACCACCGAGCCCGGCACCACCATCACCGCCGGCCTCGACGTCTAGGTTTCCGCGGAACCGGCCGCCGGGTTCCGGTCCGCCGCCTACGCTCGGCACAACGGCGGAACCGGCCTGAGGAGGCGACGATGCGCCAGGCCGTGTGGCTCGTCTTCGGTCTGATCCTGCTCGCGCTCGGCGCTCAGGGTGTGATCCGGCTCGTCGTCAACCAGGACGCCGGTGCACTGCGCTGGCTGCCCGGCGGCTACTTCGTGCAGCTGGGCGCGTATGTCGCCGCCGCGCTGATCGGCCTGCGGGTGGCCAAGCACAACCGGGTGCGCCCCGACCCGCACAAACACCCCTGATCTACGTTCACCGGCCCGGCAGCAGCAGCACGTCGGCGATCACCGTGCCGTCCTCGGTCAGCCGCGCGGCCGCCGGGCTGTCATAGACAACGAGGACCCGGTCGTCGCCGAGCATGCTCATCCCCTCGGCGTGATCGTCGCCCTCGCCGAAGGTCAGCTCCAGCTCCCGGCTGATCAGCTTGTCGCGCACGATCGACGGCATCTCGGTGCGCGCCGCCCCGTGCCAGCGGTAGATCCGCACCGGTCCGTCGAGCGCCATGGTCGGCCCGGCCAGCACGAGCAGATCGTCACCGTCCGGACAGAGGTCCCGCACGCCGAGGCCGTTCAGATCAAGAACATGCTTACGGTACGGCCGCCCGTCCTCGAACGGCCGCAACCGCAGCCGGGCCGGCTCGTCCTCGGTCACGTAGGGACGCACCTCCAGCACGAACGCCCACCCGCGCAGCACCGGCCCGCGCAGTCCCAGGTAGACCCGGTCGTCACGCACCGCGATGCCCTCGATGTCCAGCCCGTTGTCCTTGCCGGGGATCGGCAGGAACCGCGCCAGATGCTCGTCGTCGCGCAGCAGCCGGCGCAGGTCGTCCTTCCCGCTCAAGGCCGCGGCCTGGTGCCGCACCCCATCAACAACCTTTTCCGGTACGGGCGTGGGCACCCCGTCGACGTCCGCGATCGGCAGCCGTACCAGGATCTGCCGGTTGTCCTGCCCCTCGGTGCGCGCGAGCCGCTTGAGGGCCTTCGGCCCGTCGTGATGGCTGCGGATCTGCTTGCGGCGCAGACTGTGCGACCCGACCGCCCAGAGGAAGTGCCCGCTGCGGGCCAGCCCCTCCACGTCGGCTTCCTCGTCGGCGTCCGCACCGGGCAGGTCGACCAGGTCACCGAGCCGGAACCGCGCCTCGTCCCCGAACTCGGCCGGCCGCTCCGGGTTGTCGGCGGTGAGGCGTTCGATGGTCGCGGTCTCGTCCCCGGCGATCCACAACACCGGCCCGTCGAGGCGTACCGCGGAGAGGTTGGTGTGGGTGGCCGCGGCCTGCGAGTCCTCGGAGAACCGCAGTCGCACGGTGTAGTCGACGGTCATGGTCGTCATCGTCGCACCGCCGGGCCAGCGGTGGGCTCGGCTCGCTAGTTTGTCGGTCATGACAGACGTGCGGCTGGAGCCGATGACCGAGGATCAGTACCAGCCCTGGCGCGCCGAGGCCGAAGTCCACTACGCGGACAGTCTCGTCGGGTCGGGCCAGTCCGCCGAGGCCGCGGCCAGCACCGCCGCCGACACCTACGCGCAGCTGCTGCCGTCGGAGCAGGCCACCCCCGGCCACCACTTCTGGTACGCCTACGACGGCGAGCGCCGCGTCGGTTTCCTCTGGGTCAAGGTCACCCGCGAGACCGCGTTCGTCTACAACGTCGCCGTGGAACAGGACGTCCGCCGGCAGGGTTACGGCCGCGCCATCATGCTGGCCGCCGAAAGCTGGTGCCACGCCAACGGCCTGACCAGAATCGGTCTGCACGTGTTCGCGCACAATGCGGGCGCGCGCGCCTTGTATGAGCAGCTCGGCTTCCACGAGACCGGCCGCAACCTGGCGAAGGAGCTCTGACCGTCACGGCTCACCAGGTTCGGTTGTTGCTACGGGCGAATACCTTCCGTGCTGAGCAATGGAAGGTCAGCGCGATACCAGGTGCTGCAGATTATGACGTGCAGGTCCGGCCCGCGGCAGGTCGATCTGGCGGCGGGCAGTTCCAAGCCGTCTGGTAGCACCAGTCGCTGTGGTGAGCCGGTCGTCACCACGCCATCCGGGTTGATCTGAAGCCGCTGATCAGGTCGTACTCGGGGCCCGGCCCGCTGAGGAGTGCCCCGGTGCGGCCATCGATGAGAAGCCGCTGGGCACTTCGGTACGGTGACTGACCATGGTCGGCGGCGCGCTCTCCACATGCGGAGACCAGATGGAATTCGGTATAAGCACAGGTCCAGGCCGTTTCACCGGCCACGTTCACCGCGTAACAGTCAAAAATCTCCGGAACCGGCGGCACCGTATTACCCGGGTAGAGCCAGACTGGTCGCAGATCGTCGCTGAAACGGGCAAGACCGTGTGTTTGCGGACCACTGCCGCCCATCGCCTCGTCGAAATAACTGACCCAGATCTCACCGGTGGGGGTGGTCAGCACGTCTTCGATGGCATCGCCAAGATCGCCTGCATGAAGCCGGTGCCCGTCAGAACTCCAGATCTCGGCATTGTTGTCGCCTTGTCGCCTCCGTGCTTGGACCAGCAGGAGTCGGCCCTCAGGAAGCGGCTGCACGAAGTGCGGCTGTAAGCACCCGTCCAGGGCTACCGAGTCGAGGGGAACCCGGCCACCGTCGTGAATCGTCACCAGCCTGCGGTGCGAGTGGTGGCGATGATTCCACACCGCCAATACTTGGTGATCCGGGCCGACGCCCACGGCCTGTGGAGTCCGTTCCCAATCCGGATCAGTCGGTGACGGGTCCAGGAATCCCGCGCGACGCAGCGGCACCACCGGCATCTGGAGTACCTGCAAGCGCCGCTGCAGGGACTTTCCATCCCGCTCACCCCTGGTTGATGGCATGGCTGTTCCTCCGGACGAGATTCCGCGCAGTCCCCAACGATCGAAAAGCACGGTGATCGTCACGTTCGGGTTGGCCGCAGCCACGCACGCCATGATGCCGGATACACCGGCTACTGCGAGCGAAATCAGAACGGCGCCCGCAGGCTTTCAGTTGGTCAGTTCGTCCAGATCGACCGCCGCGATCAATGCGGCTATCTCGGCTTCGCCGGAAAGGTCGACAGGGTGCAATGCCTTGGTCCGCCCTTTCACGTTGAGCAGGACGTCGTCGGTGACCGCGTTGAGGATCGCCGCCGAGTCGTCGTCCTGATGCCATTGCACCCGATCGAGACGGTCACGGTGGACCGTGGCGGCGAGCAGGCAGGACACCGCACGAGCACCGAACACCTCACGGCCGTCGTCACGCAGCACCGCCACCGTCGCGCGGGCCAGAGCGGGACTGACCGCGAATGCCTCCCGCACGGTCACGAGCACCTGACCACACACGTACCACTTGTAGTAGTCAGCGCGGGCAGTCTGGGTCAGCTTCTTGAACCTGACCGTGCTGGCGGTGATCTCGGGCATCTGCTCCGGGATGACGTCGTCCACCTGCGGGACCAGGACCACCAGGGACACCTCGGCACCATCAATGCCGACCGGCGCGGCAGCGGCCTCGTTGTCACCGAACGCTTCCGTGAGCGTGGCCAACACCACGTCCGGGTCATTCGCGCACAGCATTCGCCACTGCTCATCCAGTTCGTGCTGCCATTGCCCGCGTGTCGACTCCAGGACGGCATGCTGGCGGGCGACTTCGGTGACGGTCCACGCGGCCGCGTCCTGTTTCGCCTTCACTCGTGCGCTGCGCTGCAGAAGCCCGATCCCGGCGAGTGCCTGTTTCTCGTAGTGCCTGTAGATGCCGGCCCGGTCCGGGACCGGTGGCTCGGGCGCCACCGGGCGCTGAGCAGCCGGGAAGTCGGTCCGGTGAATCTGAAGAATGTGCTGCAACGACGCGTTCAGGGCCTGCGCGGTCAGCAGGCGCTCGTGCTGTTGCATCTGTCGTTGCTGGGCAAGCACCTGTTGCCGATGGCTGGCCGCCGCGCTTCCGGACGACGGTCGACGACCCCCGCCGGCCGCAGTGTAGAAGCTGACCGGACCGATCCCTGACGAGAACCCGGCCCGGCCGCCGCCGACATGAACCCGCGCTGCTCGCGGACCGACACTGGCACGTACGCCTCGCGACGACGCACGAATACGCACGCCCGGAGCCAATTTGATGGAGAAACCCACCCGGGCACGATAGACACACCGGCGCGATGGACTGATCCGCCGACCGGATAGCGACACCTCCCCGATCTACGAGGCGATTGCTCCGGTAGTCGGATTGCGGCGGCGTCGCTATTGGAGTGCCGAATAGTCGTTGTTCGAGGGTGCCCGATCGGCTACTTACCGCGGATCCGGACAGTCGGACATACTCCGCCCGTGACGCAGCCTCCTCAAGATCCCTGGGCGCAGTCCGGTGTCCCAGACCAATACCCGCACGGCCCGTATTCCGCGCTCCCTCCGCCCGGCATCACTCCGCCGCCGCAGCCTCACTATGGCCCGCAGGCATTCGGGCCAACCGGCTTTCCGCCGCCCTATCCGACAACCGTGCTGCCGGTTTCCCCGAGGCCGCCCTCCCGGTGGAAGCGATGGCACAAGATCAGCCTTGGCGTGATCGGCGCTCTGCTGCTGTTCTTCTGCGGGATCGCCCTCTTCGCTCCGGACTCGGAGACGCCGAAGAAGGCCGCGGATCCCGGAGCAGCCCCGGCGATCGCGCAACCGGTGACCGCCACCGCGTCGCCGTCAACCGCGGCAGCCGCACCGGTTCGCAGCAGCGTCGCACCGACATCGAAGTCGCCGGCACCGAAACCCAAGCCGGTCTCCTACACCGACTGCGACGACGTCGAGGCGGCCGGCAAGGCTCCGATCCGCAAGGGGCAGGCGGGCTTTCAGAAGAAGTTCGACCTCGACGGGGACGGTGAAGGCTGCGAGGTGAACGGCGACGACGATCCCCTCCTTCAGGACGATGAGGACCAGGACAGCGAACCTGACGAGGACGCCGGCACCGATCCGCGGTTCTCGTCCTGCGCGAAAGCCAACGCCGCAGGCTACGGCCCCTACCGCGAGGGTTCAGATCCCGAGTACGACTGGTACCAGGACCGCGACGGCGACGGCGAGGTCTGCGAGTAGCCGAAGAACATCGACATCGGGGCACCACGGACGGCGAACACGTCTACTGTGGCCCGAACACCTGCCGAACGGCGGCCCGGCAGCGACGATGCAGTCCGAGCTGACTGCCCTGTTCGGCGCGCCCGCCCAGGTGACCGACGTCGAGCCGTGCGAGCGCGTCGGCATCAGCGCCGAATTGCACCAGGTGATCGGCCGGCGCCGCATCTGAGCCGGGAGGTCAGGCCTCCTCGAGCCGGATGGCGTCGGCGATCAGTTCGCCGATCAGGACTGCGGTGGCGGCCGGGCCTCGGTGTGGTGCGTCGGGCAGCAGCGCGGTGTCGGCGATCCGCAGGCCGGTGACTCCGTGCACCCGGCCGTACTGGTCGGCGACGCCGGGGGCCGGGCCGTCGGGCGGGCCCATCGGGGCGGTGCCGCAGGTGTGCTGGGCCGTGCCGAGATGGCTCCGGATCCAGTTGTCCAGGTGCTGATCGTCGCGCAGGGTCGCGGGCGACGGCCCGAGCAGCTGACCCGGCATCGGCATGCTGGCCACGATCTCGGCGGTGACCCGCACCGCCTCGCGCAGGCGGCCGAGGCTGGCCGGCGACTGCAGGTAGCCGTAGTCGATGACGGGGACCTGGTCCGGGTCGGCCGAGCGTAGGCGCAGCGTGCCGATCGGGCTCGGCGTCTGATCGGCGACCAGGAAGGCCAGCGGGCCGCCGGGCTGCGCGGTGGCGCCGGTCAGCGTCGCCATCGGGGTCAGTGACTGCAGGACCTCCAGGTCGCCCGGGCCGCCAACGGCGGCCGCACTCGAGTTCAGGTGCAGGCAGCCGCCGAGCCAGGAGCCGTCGGGAGGTCCGAGGTCGTCGCGGGGCTGCCACTGCAGCACGAGCTGGGGATGGTCGCTGAACCGGGCGCCGACGGCGGGGGCGTCCCGGACGACCGGGATGCCCAGGCGCTCGAGGTCGGCGCGCGGTCCGATCCCGGAGAGCAACAGCAGCTGCGCGGTGGCGAAGGCGCCGGCGCTGAGCACGACCGCGCGGGCCGCGACGACGCCGTACGGGGTGACGACGCCGGTGACACGACCCCGCTCGGTGCGGATGCGGGTGGCCCGGCACCCTCCGATCACGGTCAGGTGGGGGCGGGCCCGGACGTCGGCGGACAGGTACGCCAGGCCGGTGTTGTACCGGATCCCGGAGTCGACGTTGCCGGGCACCGGGCCGAAGCCGGGGCGGCCCGGGCCGTTCTTGTCCGGCTCCCACGGGAAGCCGAGGGCCTCGGCACCGCGGCGGAACGCGGCGGCCGCGGGATGCTCCAGACTGGACCGGCGGATCGGCATCGGCCCGTCGTGGCCGTGCAGGTCGCCGGTGGGATGGTCGAGGTCCGACTCCAGGCGGCGCAGCAACGGCAGCACGCGATCGTAGGTCCAGGCCGGGTTGCCCGGCTGCGACCAGCGGGTGAAGTCCTCCGGGCGGGCGCGGATGAAGTAGCCGCCGTTGACCGTCGTGGACCCGCCGAGGATCCGGCCGCGGAGCACGTGCCAGTCCCGGCCGGGTGTCAGGGTCACCGGGTAGCTGACCGTGGCCGGGTGGCCGGGCTGCGCGCCGGGGACACCGCGCGCGTCGAGCATTTCCGGGGCGATCTCCACGGCGCCGGCTTCGAGCAGGACGACGCTCCGGCCGGGGTCCTCACTGAGCCGGGCCGCGAGGACGGCGCCGGCGGCACCTGCACCGATCACGACGACGTCAGCAGGTTCGGGCACGTCCACACTTCCATTTTGGCACCGCATGCCATTAGTCTCGAAGCCAGCCCATGGCCGGCGTGTCGCCACTAGCGTCGGGTCATCGCCACCCGGTGCGACTCCAGGGAGTCCGCCCAGGCAGAGGAGGAAATCATGGATGAGCAGAAGACTGCCGACAACCCCGCCGAGACCGTCGTCGAGCAGGTTCCGGCCGACAATCTGATCGAGGCCGACGACCTGGTCGAAGAGGTCTCGATCGACGGCATGTGCGGCGTCTACTAAGCGCTGCGCCATGCCCACCGCAACGGTTTTCGACCTGGACCGCGCCTGGGACCTGCACCCGCAGGTCTCGGTGCGGCCCGAGCCCTTCGGCGCGCTGCTCTACCACTTCGGCACCCGCAAGCTGTCCTTCCTCAAGGACCGCGGACTGCTCGCCGTCGTGCAGGCGCTCGCGACCGCACCGACCGCCCGCGCCGCCTGCCAGGACGCCGGCGTCGGCGCCGACGACATCCCCCGCTACGCCCGAGCGCTGACCGTGCTCGCCCGGTCGTCCATGCTGCTCGAAAGGAGCCCCGCCGATGACCATTGAGCTGCAAGCGCCGCCGGCCCGCACCGAACGCCTGGTAGATCTGTTCGAGTACGGTCTCGACGCCCCGATCTGCCTGACCTGGGAACTCACCTACGCCTGCAACCTGTCCTGCACGCACTGCCTGTCCAGCTCCGGCCGGCGCGACCCGCGGGAACTGAGCACCGAGCAGGCCAAGGCCGTCATCGACGAGCTGGAGGCCATGCAGGTCTTCTACGTCAACATCGGCGGTGGCGAGCCGACCGTGCGCCCGGACTTCTGGGAGCTGCTCGACTACGCCACCGAGCACCACGTCGGCGTCAAGTTCTCCACCAACGGCGTCCGGATCACTCCGCAGGTCGCCGCTCGCCTGGCCGCCAACGACTACGTCGACGTGCAGATCTCGCTCGACGGTGCGACCGCCGAGGTGAACGACGCGGTCCGGGGCCGGGGCTCCTACGACATGGCGATGCGGGCGATGGCCAACCTGGCCGAGGCCGGCATGACGAACTTCAAACTGTCGGTGGTGTGCACCCGGCACAACATCGCCCAGCTGGACGAGTTCAAGCAGATCGCCGACCGGTACGGCGCCCAGCTGCGGCTGACCCGGCTGCGCCCGTCCGGCCGCGGCGCCGACGTCTGGGACGACCTGCACCCGCTGCCGCACCAGCAGCGCGAACTCTACGACTGGCTGGTCGCCAACGGTGACCAGGTGCTGACCGGCGACTCGTTCTTCCACCTGTCGGCGTTCGGCGAGGCGCTGCCCGGGCTCAACCTGTGCGGCGCGGGCCGGGTGGTGTGCCTGATCGACCCGATCGGCGACGTGTACGCCTGCCCGTTCGCCATCCACGACGAGTTCCTGGCCGGCAACGTGCTCGGCACGGGCGGCTTCGCCGGGGTGTGGCGCCACTCGCCGCTGTTCCTGCAGCTGCGCGAGCCGCAGCAGGGTGGCGCGTGCAGCTCGTGCGCGTTCTTCGACACCTGCAAGGGCGGGTGCATGGCAGCCAAGTTCTTCACCGGGCTGCCCCTGGACGGGCCGGACCCGGAATGCGTGCAGGGCTACGGCGAGGCGTTGCTGGCCGGGGTCCGCGGTGAGGTGCCGCGCCCGTCCGGGGACCACTCGCATCGCACCGCGCCGGCGAAGCGTCCGGTGAGTGTCACCATCTCCCGGCGCGACGACCTGGCGCGCCCGCCGGTCAGCTTCTGCGAGGAGTCACCGCTGGCCGGTGCGGATCTGCGCTGATGCTGCGCAACCCGTGGTTCGAGACGGTCGCGGAGGCGCAACGGCGGGCCCGGCGGCGCCTGCCGTACGCGGTGTACGGCGCGCTGCTGGCCGGGTCGGAACGCGGCAGCACGGTCGCCGACAACGTCGCCGCGTTCGGTGAGCTGGGCTTCGCACCCCGGGTGGTCGGCCATCACCCGAAGCGGGACCTGAGCACCACCGTGCTGGGGATGCCGACCGCCATGCCGGTGCTGATCTCGCCGACCGGGGTGCAGGCCGCGCACCCGGACGGCGAGGTCGCGGTCGCCCGGGCCGCCGCCACCCGGGGCGTGATCATGGGGTTGAGCTCGTTCGCGTCCCAGCCGGTCGAAGCAGTGGTCGCGGCCAACCCGGCCACCGCGTTCCAGATCTACTGGAGCGGCGGGCGCGACACGATCGTGCAGCGGATGGAACGGGCCCGATCCGCCGGGTGCACGGCACTGATCGTCACCCTGGACTGGTCGTTCTCGCACGGCCGGGACTGGGGCAGCCCGACGATCCCGGAGCGGGTCGACCTGCGGACCATGCTGCGGATGGCACCGGACGTGCTGCCGCATCCCGGCTGGCTGTGGCGGTTCGCGCGGGCCGGGCGGCTGCCGGACCTGACCACGCCGAACATGCGCCAGCCCGGCGGTGGGGTGCCGACGTTCTTCGGCGCGTACCGGGAATGGCAGGAGTCGACGCCGCCGACCTGGGCGGACATCGCCTGGCTGGCCCGGCAGTGGGGCGGGCCGGTGCTACTCAAGGGCGTCAGCCGGGTCGACGACGCGCGGCGCGCGGTGGACGCGGGCGTCACCGCACTGTCGGTCTCCAACCACGGCGGCAACAACCTCGACACCACCCCGGCGACCATCCGGCTGCTGCCGTCGATCGCCGAGGCGGTGGGTGACCAGGTCGAGGTGCTGCTCGACGGCGGGATCCGGCGCGGCGGCGACGTGGCCAAGGCCCTCGCCCTGGGCGCGCGGGCGGTGCTGATCGGCCGGGCGTACCTATGGGGGCTGGCCGCGAACGGGCAGGCCGGCGTCGAGAACGTGCTCGACATCCTGCGCGGCGGGCTGGACTCGGCGGTCCTCGGCCTCGGGCACGCCTCGACCGACGAGTTGGGGCCGGACGACCTGGCCGTCCCCGACGGCTTCACCCGTACGCTCGGTGGAACCCGGTGATGAGCGAGCTGGCTCGCGCCGTGTGGCCCGATGTGCCGACGGCGCGTGCGTTGGTCCTGGTCCCGGTGGGTTCCACCGAGCAGCATGGCCCGCACCTCCCGCTGACGACGGACACCGTGATCGCCCGGGCCGTCGCCACCGGTGCGGCCGCGCTCCTGCCCGGTGCGCTGGTCACGCCGGCCATCGCGTTCGGCAACAGCGGGGAGCACGCGGGTTTCCCCGGGACGATCTCCATCGGGCACGAGGCGCTGCGGTTCGTGCTCATCGAGACGGTACGGTCGCTGGCGCTGTGGGCCGGGCGGGTGGTCTTCGTCAACGGTCACGGCGGCAACGTGCGCACCCTCGACGCGGCGGTCACCATGCTGCGGGCCGAGGGGCACCACGTCGCGTGGACGCCCTGCGTGTTCCCCGGCGCCGACGCGCACGCCGGCCGGGCCGAGACGTCGGTGCTGCTGCATCTGGCCCCGGACGAGGTCCGCCTGGCCGCTGCGGCCGCCGGCGACACCCGGCCGCTGGCCGACCTGCTGCCGGACCTGATCACCGGCGGCGTGCGGTCGGTCGCCCCGAACGGCGTGCTCGGCGACCCGGCCGGCGCGTCGGCGCACGAAGGCCGGCTGCTGATGGACGCGCTGGTCGACCAGACCGCCCGCCGCATCGACCGGTTCACCCCCGACACCCGCGGAAGACTGACGGCCGTGGAGGCGACATCCGCATGACCGGACCCGATCCCACCAGCACCCTGCCGCCCGGTTTCGTCGTCGTGCTCGACGAGAAGACCCGGGTCGTCGACAACGGCCGGGCCCTGCTCGGCGGGGCGCCCACCACCCACCTGCTGCGGCTGACACCGCGCGCGCGGGCACTGTTCTCCGGCCGGACGCTGCGGGTGCGTGACGCGGCGAGCGCGAAACTCGCCGACCGGCTGCTCGACCTCGCGATCGCGCATCCACTCGTCGGTGAGCTGCCGGCGCATCCCGATGCCCGGTGCACCTACGTCATCCCGGTGCACGACCGGCCCGGACCGCTCGACCGGCTGCTGGCCAGCATCGGCCCGAGCCATCAGGTGATCGTGGTGGACGACGCCTCCACCGACCGGGCCGGCATCGCCGCGGTCGCCGCCCGGCACGGCGCGCGGCTGCTCGCGCTGCCGGACAACCTCGGGCCGGCCGGTGCCCGCAACGCCGGGCTGCGGGAGGTGCGCACGCCGTTCGTGGCGTTCGTGGACTCCGACATCGTGCTGGCCGCGGACACCGTGCCGACCCTGCTCAGACACTTCACCGACCCGCGGACGGCGGTGGCGGTGCCGCGCATCACCGGGCTGCACACCGCGTCGTCACAGACCTGGATCGGGCGGTTCGAGAACGCGCGGGGCTCGCTGGATCTGGGTGCCCGGCCGGCGTCGGTGCGGCCCGGGTCGTACGTCTCCTGGGCGTCGACGGCGTGTTCGGTCGCCCGGGTGGCCGCGATCGGCGACGGGTTCGACGAGAGCATGCGGGTCGCCGAGGACGTCGACTTCGGCTGGCGGGCGGTCGCGGCCGGCTGGCGGGTCCGGTTCGAACCATCGGTCGCCGCGGCGCACGAGCACCGGGCGGCGTTCGGCGACTGGTTCGTCCGCAAGCTGCAGTACGGCACCGGCGCGCACCCGCTCGCGCTCCGCCACCCGCAGTCGGTCGCCCCGGCGATCGTGGCGCCATGGAGCGCCGCCCTGACCGTCGCGCTGCTGGCCCAGCGCCGCTGGTCGCTGCCGGTCGCGGCAGCGATCTGCGGGGTCACCGCGGTGCGGATCGCCCGCAAGCTCGACGTCGAGGGCTCGGCCGGGATCGCCGCGCGGCTCACCGCCGGTGGCGCGGTCGGCACCCTGCTGCAGACCGGCGCCCTGGTCACCCGGCACTGGTGGCCGGTCACGGTGGCGGGCTGCCTGGTCTCCCGGCGGGTGCGCCGGGCGGCCGCGGTCGCCGCCGTGGCCGACGTGGTGCTGGAGTACGCGAACAACCACACGATCGAGCTCGACCCGCCCCGCTACTGGCTCGCCCACCGGCTCGACGATGTCGCGTACGGCGCCGGGGTGTGGCTGTCCGCCCTGCGTGGCCGGTCGGTGGCCGCGCTGCTGCCTCAGCTGCGGCGTTCCGGCACGTCGAGGAAGCCGGTCGCCAGCCGGCGGAACAACGCGTCGAGCAGCGCGCTGAGGTCGGCCGTCTCCTCCTCGAGCCACAGCTCGTAGGCGGCGACGCTGGTCGCCAGCGCGAGGTGACCGAGCAGCCGCGGGATCGGGTCGGTGGCCCGCAGCCCGGTGCGCGCCGCCACGAACTCGGTGATCAGCGCCTGCCAGGAGCGGTAACGCAGGGTCGAGTCGGCGCGCAGCGCGGGCACGTGCAGCACGAGCTCCATCCGCCGACGGTGCCAGGGCACGATGTCGCCGTCGAACCGGTTGAACTCGACCACCGCGGTGCGCAGCGCGTCCATCATCGGCAGGTCGGGGGTCGCGGCCAGCAGCGCGCTCAGCCGGGTCAGCTGGGCCTCGAAGTCGCCCCAGACCAGGTCGTTCTTGGACGCGAAATACCGGAAGAACGTGCGGCGGCCGATGCCGGCCGCCGCAGCGATGTCGTCGATCGTGGTGTTGTCGAAACCCTGCCGCTCGAACAGCGCGAAGCCGAGGCGTTCGAGCTCGGCCCGGGACGCGACCCTGGGACGGCCGGTCCGGACCGGTGGTGGTTTGTCCGCGCTGGTCGCCGGCTCCGCCACGCTGTCTCCGCTCGATCGCTCCCGCTCGTCGCGGGAATCCTCCCACACGGGACTTTCCCGCCCGGGCGGCAGTGGCCTCGCCGGTGCCGCTCAGGCCTTGTCGTCGAGGGTGAACCCGGCGGGGACGATGACGTCGTCGCGGTCGAGGTCGTGCACGGACGCCTTGCCGAGACCCAGCAGGGTCTCGCTGATGCCCTGCCGCACGATCTCCAGGACGTTGGTGACGCCGCGCTGGCCACCGGCGGCCATCCCCCACAGGTAGGCGCGGCCGAGCATGACGGCCTTGGCGCCCAGGGCGAGGGCCTTGACCACGTCGCTGCCGCGGCGGATGCCACCGTCGAGCAGCACCTCGATCTGGTCGCCGACCGCGTCGACCACGGCGGGCAGGTTGCGGATGCTGGCCGGGGTGGAGTCGAGGTTGTTGCCGCCGTGGTTCGACACCGAGATCGCGGTGGCGCCGATGTCCACGGCCCGGCGCGCGTCGTCGGCCCGGGTGATGCCCTTGATCATGAAGGGGCCGCCCCACTGCTCCCGCAGCCAGGCCAGGTCCTCCCAGGTCGGCTGGGACGAGCCCATCCATTGGCCGTACGCGCCGAAGAAGGTCGGCACGGCCGCCTCGCGGGCGCCGAGGTTGGGCACGCCGAGGTCGGGCAGGTGGCCGCTGCGCAGCCAGGTCCACAGGTATCCCGGCTTGTGCACGACCTGCGGTGCGTACCGCATCATGGCCTGCAGGTTGATCCGCTCCGGGATGTACGGACTCCCCCAGTCGCGGCGGTAGCCGAACACCCAGTCCACGGTCACGATCAGGCCCTTGGCGCCGGCCGCGCGGGCCCGCTCGGCGCGGGCCAGCACCTCCTCGCGGGTGCCCACCCAGTACGACTGGAACAGCAGCTTGTCGTTCTCCTTGCCGACCTGCTCGACCGGCTTGGACGCGAACGACGACAGCGCCATGACCGTGCCCGCGTCCCGGGCGGCCCGGGCCACGGCCAGCTCGCCGTCGGGGTGCACCGCCTGCACACCGGTGGGCGAGATGAGCACCGGCATGCTCACGTCCTGGCCCATCACCGTGGTGGCCAGGCTCCGCTCGGCCGGCAGGTCGGCGATGTGCGGCCGGAAGCGCAGCTCGCTGAACGCGGCGACGTTGTCGTCCATCGTCACGCCGGCCTCGGCGCCGGCCACCAGCGCCAGATAGACCCCCTTGGGCAGGCGCTTCTTCGCCCGCCGCTGGGCCTCGGCCACCGTCTCGAACCAGTCTCGTGTGCTCGCCATCGCGTTCTCACCCTTCGTCTCACGACGACCGTACGCTATTTTGGCACCACGTGCCATAACTAGAATGAGCCATATTTAGCGGCTCTGAGCTGCGCAAACACGGAAAGCCAGTGCGACCGGAACCGGTCCGGGCACACTGGCTTTCCGCACGCATGAGGGGCTAGGCGGGGACTCCCGGGTCGGTGACCGGACCGAGCTGGCCGCCGTCGAGCTTGAGCTGCTGGCCGGTGACCCACCGCGATTCGTCGCAGGCGAAGTACAGCACCGCCTCGGAGACCTCTTCCGGCTCCAGCCACGGCACGCCCATCGGCGACTTGTCCACCAGCGCCGGCATCATGTCCTCGCTGGTCGGGCTGTCCAGGTCGGGCCGGAACGCGTGGTACATGAAGTCGTTGTCCATCATCCCGGAGTGCACGTTGGTGGGGTGCACGACGTTGACCCGGATCCGGCGGCTCGCGAAGACCCGGGACAGGTCGTGCCCGAGGCGGGCCACGTGCCGTTTCGCGTGCGCGTAGCCCAGACCGCCGGGCCCGCCCCGGTCGACCGTGCCGACCAGTAGCGCGGCCGTGGAGCCGGTCAGGATGATCGAGGCGCCGGCCCGCAGGTGCGGCTCGGCGGCGGCCACCGTGTTGAACACCCCGACCAGGTTCACGTCGACGACGTCGAGGAACGCCTTCACCGTGTCGCTGCCCATGGTCAGGATGCCGGCGTTGGCCACCACGATGTCCAACCGGCCGAACTCGGCCACCCCGGCCTCGACCGCGGCCCGCAGGTCGGCCGCCACCCGGACGTCGGCCGGCCGGGTGACGATCCGGCGGCCGAGCGCCTCGACCTGTCGTACCGTCTCCTCGAGGTCGTCCTTGCCGGCGAGCGGGTAGGGCACCGTGTCGATGGCCTCGGGCAGGTCCACGGCGATGATGTCGGCGCCCTCGCGGGCCAACCGCACCGCATGGGTACGACCTTGGCCGCGAGCGGCTCCCGTGATGAAGGCGACCTTGCCCTCAAGGCGTCCTGGCATGACTGTCTCCTGCGTTGAATAGTCGGCGGAAGCTGGCTGGTCAGAGGTGCGGGCCGTAGCCGGCCGGGAGCTCGTCGAGGATCACGCTCTTGGGCTCCAGGTACGGCAGGAGCCCCTCGCGGTTGCCCTCGCGGCCGAAGCCGGACTGCTTGAACCCGCCGACGCCCATCCGGGGGTCGCTGCGGAAACCGTTGTGCCCCACCGTGCCCGAGCGGATCCGGCGTGCCGCGTAGTAGGCGCGGTCGATGTCGTTGGTGAAGACCGAGGCGTTGAGGCCGAACACGGTCTGGTTGGCCAGCTCGATCGCGTGTTCCTCGCTGTCGGCCGGGATGACCGACAGCACCGGGCCGAAGATCTCCTCCTGGGCGATCGTGGACAGGTTGTCGACGCCGGCGAACACGGTCGGCTCGAGGTAGTAGCCGCGGTCGAAGTCCTTGGGCCGGCCGCCGCCGCTGACCAGCCGCGCCCCCTCGGCCACACCCTGCTGGATGTAGCTCTCCACCCGGTCGCGCTGGCGCTCCATGGCCAGTGGCCCGATCTGCGCGGCCGGGTCGAACGGGTCGCCGATCCGCGCGGCGCCGAAGTGGCTGCCCAGTGCCTCGGCGAACGCGTCGTGACGGTCCCGGGTGACGATCACCCGGGTCAGCGACGCGCACACCTGCCCGTTGAGGGTGCACTCGGCGGCGGCGAGTGCCTTGGCCGCCGTGTCCAGGTCGTAGTCGTCGAAGATGATCGCCGGTGACTTGCCGCCGAGTTCGAGGGTGTAGCGCGCGATCCGCTCGCCGCAGATGCCGGCGATCCGCTTGCCCACCGCACTGGAGCCGGTGAAGGCGATCTTGTCGACCCGGGGGTCGCGGACCAGCAGTTCCGACGCCTCTCGGTCCGCGGTCAGGACGTTGAGCACGCCGGCCGGCAGGCCGATCTCCTCGGCGACCTCGGCCAGCACGTACGCCTCACCGGGCGCCTCGGGCGGCGCCTTGACGACGACCGTACAGCCCGCGACCAGAGCCGGGGCGACCTTGTAGGCGATCAGCGAGGCGGGCGTGTTCCAGGCGACGATGGCGCCGACGACGCCGATCGCCTCGCGCACCACGACGCCGAAGCCGCCCTGCATCGGGGTGTGCCGCACCTCCCAGGCGAAGTCGCCGGCCAGGTCCGCGTAGAAGTCGTAGGTCGCGCCGACGCGGGCCATCGAGGCGACCGCCATCGTCTGCAGCACCCCGACCTGCCGGGTCCAGAGCAGTCCGGCGTCGTCGGCGCGGCGCCGCAGCCCCTCGGCGAGCTTGTGGACCCACTCGGCGCGCTCGGCGGGCGCCAGCAGCGACCAGCCGGTGCGGTCGAACGCGGTGCGGGCCGCGGTGATGGCCTGCGACATGTCCGCCTCGCCGGCCAGCGAGACGCGGTAGTACAGCTCCTCGGTGGCCGGGTCGACGATGCCGAAGCTCGCCGGGGTGGCCGGGGCGACCCATCGCCCGTCGATGAAGAACCGATCCGGGTGCCGCAGGGGCACCTCGGCGTCCCGGGCGGCGAACCGCTCGCGCCCCGCCGGTTGATCAGCGCTGAGTTGGCTGGACATCTGACCTCCGCTCACCGCCACCGCGGGCCGCGCCGTTGGCAGCACACCGTTCCCTTAAATGGAACGACTGTTTCATTGTAAACACGAACAGCATCCGGCGACCGCTGGTCACTGTCAAGAGACGACCTAGAACGTCGTTTCCCGTAACACGTGCTTGACAGTGATTGTTACCTCCAACACACTCGATCACGTTATAGGGATCATGCGTTCTCTATAACGGAACACTCCCTCACGGTGATTACTTCCGCTCAGAACTCCGTGGCTCACTGTGGTGCGGCGCCGCACCGGACGAGCACGGCCACCGAGGCCACACGAAAGAGGCGAAGATGCCCACTACCACCGATCCGGCGGCCGAGCCGCGCTCCTCGCGCCCGGAGGCGCTGATCATCACGATCCTGATCCTGGCCGCCGTCGTCAGCTCCTTCGAGGCGACGATGATGTACACCGCACTGCCCGGGATCATCGAGCAGTTCCACTCCACACCCAGCGCCGCCGGCTGGATCCTCACCGGGTTCCTGCTGGTCGGCGCCGCGTCGGCCGCCATCAGCGGTCGCCTCGGTGACGCCTTCGGGCGCCGCAACGTGCTGATCGTCGTCCTGCTCGCGTCAGTCGTCGGCTCGGTCGTCAGCCTGTTCGCCGACAGCCTGGCCGTGCTCGTCGTCGGCCGCTCGATCCAGGGGCTCGCCGGCGGGCTGGTCCCGCTCTGCGTGGGCATCCTGCGGGAGAACCTGCCGCGCAAGAACCTGCCGGTCGCCGTGGCCACGGTCGCCGGTGCGGCTATGTGCGGCGGCGCGGCCGGCAACATCGTGGCCGGCAACATCTACGACGCCTGGGGCTGGCACTACATCTTCGTGGTCTCCCTGGTGCTCGCCCTGGTCACGGCGGCCGGCGCGTTCCTGCTGCCGGCCGCGGTCAGCCGCACCGGCTTCGAGAAGATCGACTGGCTCGGCGGCATCCTGTTCGCACCGGGTATCGCGCTGGCCATGTACGGCATCAACCAGAGCCACGAGTGGGGCTGGGACAGCGGCAAGACCTGGGCCTTCATCGCCGGCGGCCTCGCGGTGCTGGCCGCCTGGCTGGCCTGGGAGCTCTACACCGACAACCCGCTGCTCAACGTCCGCTACTTCGCCTCGCGCAAGATCGGCCTGACCCTGCTCGTCACCATGCTGGTCTCGTTCGGCACCCTGGGCATCTCGGGCTTCCTCGGCCAGCTGGTCATGCAGATGCCGACGATCGCGCCGGTCGGGCTGGGCCTGAGCGCCGGTGTCGCCGGTGACATCTCCTTCGCCTGTTCGCTGCTCGGCTTCGCGATCGCCCCGCTGAGCGGACGCATCTCCCGGGGTGGCCGCTCCCGCAACGCGTTCCTGATCGGGGCCGCGTTCGGCCTGGCCGCCGCGATCCTGTCGGCCCTGCTGCTCGGCACGGTGGCCGGCTGGATCGTCTCGCAGCTCGTGCTGACCTGCGCGACCGGTTTCATGCTCAGCTCGCTGCCGAACCTCGTCGTCGAGGGCGTGCACAGCGAGAACACCAGTGAGGTGTCCGGTTTCTACATGGTCACCCAGAACGCCTTCGCGGCGGTGGGCACGTCGGTCGGCACGACGATCCTGTCCCGGAACCTCATCGAGGGCACGCCGTTCAGCACCCACGCCAGCTACAACCAGCTGTTCACCATCATCGCGGTCTGCGCCGTGGCGGCCTTCGTGGTGGCGCTGTTCATCCGCACCGGCTCGCTCGGCGAGTCCGCCGGCGAGCAGGACGCCGCGGCGACCGCGAAGGGCGCGCTGACGCCCCTCGCGGGCTGACCCGAACAAGCCTATCATTAAGCGATAAGGCTTAATTGTCGACGACATCGAGATTCAGGTCTCCGAGCGTGACCGCGGTTCCCGGCAACGGGCTGCCCGGTCGCGCCCGGAGACCGTCGAGCACCAGCCACAGCCAGCGCTGGTGTCGCACGCGCTCGGCGGAGCCGGCCGCCGACGGCTGCGAGCCGAGCACGAGCGACACCAGGCTCAGCACGTCGCCGGCGCCGACGTCCGCGCGGATCGCCCCCTCGCGCTGCGCGTCGCTCACCAGCCGGTCGAGGGCGGTCATCATCTCGCGGTGCACGTCGCGGGACTCCGGTGCGGCGTGCACCGCCGTCCAGGCCTGCGGAGACAGGAACGCGAGGGAGATGGTCAGCAGCAGGTTCTCCGAGCCGGTCAGCAGCCGGACGAACGCGTCCCACGCGCTCGCCGTCGCGTCGGTCGCGGCCCGCAGGTCGACCAGCACGGCCCGGAACGTGTAGGCGGCCACCGCGGCGACCAACTCGCCGCGGTCCGGGAAACGCCGGTACAGGGTGCCGACCCCGACGCCGGCCCGGCGCGCGATCGCCTCCATCGGCACGTCGAGACCGGACTCGGCGAACAGCTCCCGGGCCGTCGCGATGATCAGGTTCAGGTTTCGGCGGGCGTCCGCCCGCAACACTGGCTCAGCAACCACTTTTTTAAAATCCTGTTACGAAAAGTATGGCCGCAGGCGACATCATGTGACTAGCCTCGCAGTCATAACCGGACGATGACATTCCGTTTACAGACTAGCCCGCTCCCAGGAGTACGCCATGACGTCACCGACGATCTCGTTCACCCGTACGGACCCTTATCGGCCGCCGGCCGATCACGTGCGCCTGCAGGCCGAGGCCCCGATCAGCCGGGTGCAGCGCCCCGACGGTCGCCGGCTCTGGGTGCTCACCCGGCACGAGGACGTCCGGGCCATGCTCATGGACACCCGCTTCAGCTCGGACCGCCGCGACCCGCGGCACCCCGCGCACATGGCCCACATGGGTCCGGACTACAAGCCCGGGCTCATCGAGATGGATCCGCCGGACCACACCGCGCTGCGCCGCTCGCTGATCGGCGAGTTCACCGTGTCGCGCCTGGGCGCCTGGCGGCCGCGGATCCAGGAGATGGTCGACGAGAGCATCGACGCGCTGCTCGCCGGCCCCGCCCCGGTCGACCTGGTCGAGGCGCTCTCGCTGCCGATCCCGTCGATGGTGATCTCCGAGCTGCTCGGGGTGCCGTACGCGGACCACGACTTCTTCCAGGAGAACAGCGCCAACTTCTCCCGCATCGACACCACCCCGGAGCAGAAGGGCGCCGCCGTCGCCAACCTGCGCGGCTACATCGCCGACCTCGTCCAGCAGAAGGTCAAGCAGCCGGGCGACGACCTGCTCAGCCGCCAGCTCGCCGCCGGCGTCTCGCCCGAGGACCTGGGACCGATCGGCTTCCTGCTGCTGATCGCCGGGCACGAGACGACCGCCAACATGATCTCGCTGTCCATCGCCACCCTGCTGGACAAGCGCGAGAAGCTCGAGGCCGTGCGCGACGACCCGGCCATCACCGTCGGCGCGGTCGAAGAGCTGCTGCGCTACTTCACCATCGCCGAGGTCGGCCACCAGCGCCTGGCCCTGGCCGACATCGAGATCGGCGGCGTCCTGATCAAGGAGGGTGAGACGGTGTTCGGCCTGGCCAACACGGCCAACCGGGACGCCTCGGTCTTCCCCGAGCCGGACGAGCTGGACTTCACCCGGCTGGCCCGCAATCACCTCGCCTTCGGCTTCGGCCCGCACCAGTGCCTCGGGCAGAACCTGGCCCGCCTGGAACTGGAGGTGGTGCTGGCGACCGTGCTACGGCGCATCCCGACCCTGCGCCTGGCGGTCCCGTTCGACGAGATCCCGTTCAAGGAGAACGGCCCGAACTACGGCGTCAACGAGCTGAAGGTGGCGTGGTGAGCATGCGCATCGTGGCCAACCGGGACCGGTGCGTCGGCGCCGGCCAGTGCGTCCTGGTCGACCCGGACGCCTTCGACCAGGACGACGCCGACGGGCTCGTGGTGCTGCTGCGCGCCGAGCCGCACGCCGGCGACGAGCTCGCCCGGGCCCGCGAAGCGGTGAACGTCTGCCCGGGCCGCGCCCTCTCGCTCGCCGACTGACCTGACCGTTCCGATCGCACGCACGCCTGCCACGGACAACGGAACGCTCGACCGGGGCGATGGTCCGGCTCCCGGCGCGGCTCCCCGCCGTACGAAATCTTTGTTCTGTTGAAAGAACACCCCAGGAGATGACATGACATTCGTGGTGACGCAGGGCTGCGTCGACGTTCAGGACAAGAGCTGCATCCAGGTCTGCCCGGCCGACTGCATCTACGAGGGCGGCCGGATGATGTACATCAATCCCGACCAGTGCATCGACTGCGGCGCCTGCGAGGAGGTGTGTCCGATGTCGGCCATCCGGTACGACGGTGACCTGGCCGGCGACGACGAGAAGTTCCTCGACCTCAACGCGGAGTTCTTCGTCGGGACCGGTCCGCTCAAGGGCGCCCGCAAGCTCGGCAGGATCGACCACGACGTCGACTACGTCGTGGCGCTCCCCCACCAGGCGAGCTGATGGGCCGCCGGCTCCGCGTCGCCGTCGTCGGCTCCGGCCCGGCCGGGCTGTTCTGCGCGCAGATCCTCACCGAGGACACCGAGCACGACGTCGCGGTGGACGTGTTCGAACGCCTGCCCACCCCGTTCGGGCTGGTGCGCTACGGCGTCGCACCCGACCACCAGAAGATCAAGTCGATCGTCGCCCAGCTGGCCGAGGTCTTCGACTCGCACCGGGTGCGGTTCCTCGGCAACGTCAGCGTCGGCGCCGACGTCACGCTCGACGAGCTGCGCGCGCACTACGACGCGGTCGTGCTGGCCTCCGGCGCGCCGCTGGACCGCCCGCTCGGCGTCCCGGGCGAGGACCTGACCGGCGTGCTGGCCGCCCGCAACTTCGTGTCCTGGTACTCCGGGCACCCGGACGCGAGCTTCGACACCGCGGTGCTCGCGGCCGAGCGGGCCCTGGTGGTCGGCGTGGGCAACGTGGCGCTCGACGTGGCCCGGATGCTGGTGCGCACCCCGGAGGAGTTGCGGCGCACCGACGTGCCCGAGCACGTCGTCGAGGCGCTGGCCGGGCACGCGGTCCGCGAGGTGCTGGTCGTCGGGCGCCGCGGCCCGCAGTTCGCCAAGTTCACCAACAAGGAGCTGCTGGAGCTGGCCGAGGTGGAGAGCGCCGACCTCGTCGTCGCGCCCGAGGACCTGACGCTGTCCGAAACCGAGCAGGCGCGGGTGGCCGCTCAGCCGGCCGCCAAGCGATTGCTGGCCTCGCTGCAGAAGATCGCCGATCGAGAACCTCGGGGCCGGGACCGGCGTATCCGGCTGCTGTTCGACCGGACACCCGTGGCGTTCCTCGGCGACACCACCGTCACCGCGGCGCGGCTGGCCCGCACGAGCGATCCCACGGTCGTCGAGCAGGTCGACGCCGGGCTGGTCCTGCCCGCGGTCGGCTATCGCAGCACGCCGCTGCAGGGCGCCCCGTTCGACGACGCGGCCGGCACGATCCCGCACCGCGACTCCCGGGTCCTGGACCGCGACGGCCACCTCAGCGGCCTGTACGTCGTCGGCTGGGCCAAGCGCGGCCCGAGCGGCGTGATCGGCACGAACCGGCTGTGCGCCAGCGAGACCGCCGCGTCCGTGCTGGCGGACGCGGCGACGCTGCCGGACCCCGGCCGCACGCCCGCGGCGATCGACGCGCTGCTGGCGTCGCGGGGTGTGCCGGTCGTCGACTGGACACGCTGGCAGCTGATCGAGGCCGCCGAGGCGCGCCTGGGCGCGGACCGCGGGCGTGAGCGCGTCAAGCTGCACGACCGGGCGGACATGCTGACCGCCGCCGGCGTGCGGACGTCCGCAGGCTCCTGACCCCACGCACCACCGAAGAGGCCTCCCCGCTGGTCAGCGGGGAGGCCTCTTCCTATGCTGGTTCACTTGCCAGTCCTGCTACTGTTTTGTTTAAGAGAATCTCCATCCCGCTGTGCGGAATGGTCCGGCGTCGGGAGCAGCCGACATCACGAGGGAGCAGGCCGTGGACGCGCAGACAAACGGAGCGGCGAGCACCCCCGACCGCCAGCGGCATCCCCTCGCCCGCGGGCTCGAGATCATCACGCTGATGGTCGACAGCGGCGAGCAGTCGTACGGTGTGCGCGAGCTCGGCGTCCGGCTCGGCGTCAGCGCCAGCACCGCCCACCGGCTGCTCGGCGACCTGGAGGAGCTGGGGATGGTCTCGCGCACCCCGGCCGGCAACTACCGGCTCGGGCTGGAGTTCCTGCGGCTGGCCTGGACGGCCAACACCCGCTTCCCGATCCGCGAGGCGGCCAACGACGTGCTCGCCGAGCTGAGCGCGCAGAGCGGCGAGTCGTCCTTCTTCGCCGTCTACAACGAACAGCGCCGCCGGCTGATGTTCGCGGTGTCGGTCGAATCCTCGCACCCGCTGCGCTACACCGTTCCGCAGGGTGTCTGGCTGCCGCTGCACGCGGGCGCGAGCGGACTGGCGATCCTGGCCTTCCTGCCCGAGGACACCCAGAGCGAGATCACCGGCGGCGCCCTCGAGGCGCTCACCGACCGGACGCTCGTCGACGCCGGCCAGCTCACCGAGCGACTCGCGCAGATCCGCCGCGACGGGTACGCGCTGTCGCACGGCGAGCGGATCGACGGCGCGATCGCGATCGCCGCCCCGGTGATGGGGCCGGCCGACGTGGTGATCGGCGACGTCGGCATCACCATTCCCGAGACGCGCTTCAACGCCACCAAGACCAGCGAGCTGACCACGCTGGTCAAGGAGTCCGCGGCGCTGCTGACCCGCCGGTTCACCGGGTCCCGGTCCGACGCCGCGCACTCGGTCTCCTGACCCCTTCCCTTCCTCTGACTCCCTTCCTCTGACGCGCACGGGCCCGGCTTCGCGGTGAAGCCGGGCCCGCACGCTGTTCCGGGTATTCGTTCAGTCGCCGGGGGCGATCGGCAGGACCACCGCGGTCGTCACGTCGAGCGCGTCGCTGCCGCTGAGGTTCGAGGTGTACAGCAGGGTCCGGGCCTCGTCGGCCGAGCCCTCCACCTCGTAGAGCGTCGCGTAGCGGTGCGAGACGCCGAGCGTGACGTCCGGTGGCACCACGTAGCGATGGGCCGCCACGAAGGCAGGCAGGGCCAGGATCTCGGGGATGTGGGTCCCCCAGTACCACTCGCGGAACTCGGCCTCCTTGCCCTCGATCGGGTTGCTGAGGGCCAGCAGCGCCTCGCGCCGCGGGTCAGTGGTGGGCATCGTTGACGACCTTCTTCCTGAACGCACCGGTGTAGTTCTCGGTCGAGGACATCTCGCCGAGCATGTCGTGGAGCTTGGGCCGCCCGCCGGGGTTGAGCAGGAACTTGCGGGGCTTGCCCTGGACATTGGCGCCGTAGTAGTGGCTGTGCTCAGCCGAGAAGATCGACTTGGGAGCCAGCGTCTCGATCATGGACATCCACGCGTCCTGGTGCGCCGCGGTGGGCTCGAAGACGTCGAAGCCGTGCTCGCGCGCGTACACGATCGTCGCGGTGATCCAGTCCACCTGGTCCTGGGAGTACCTCGGGTAGTTGCCGCCGCCGGCGCCGTGCGGGCCGCCGGGGAAGAAGAAGTTCGGCAGCTGGTGTGCGCTGAACCCGCCGAAGTCGGCCGGGCCGTCCTCCCAGCCCTTGCTGAGGTCCAGGCCCTCGCGGCCCTGCACGCCCATCCGGGTCAGCGCGCCGGTGCCGAAGTCGAAGCCGGTCGCGTAGACGATGATGTCGTAGTCGCGGTGCTTCTCGGTGGTCTCGATACCGGTCGCGTCGACCCGGACGATCGGCGTCTCGCGCAGCGCGATCAGCGAGGCGGCCGGCTTGTTGAACGACTCGAAGTAGTCGGCCACGAACGGCGGCCGCTTCGCGCCGAACAGATGGTCCGTCGGGATGAGCCGCTCCGCGGTCACCGGGTCCTGGACGATCGAGCGGATCTTGCCGGCCAGGAACGCGCAGAACTCGAGGTTGAGCTCGCGGTTCGTGGTCATGTCGTAGTAGTTCATGGTCAGCTTGCCGAAGCCCGGCGCCTTCCACATCGTCTCGAAGAAGGCCTGGCGCTGCTCCGGTGAGTCGGCGGTGGAGAACTTGCCGGCCGGCTCGTGCAGGAAGCCGGACGGCGAGGTGCTCAGCACCTTGACGACGGTCTCCCAGTTGTCGTTGAGCCAGCGGTGGCGCTCGTCGGTGAGCGGGCCGTTGTTCAGCGGGGTGGTCCAGGTCGGCGTGCGCTGGTAGAGGTCGACCGAGGCCACCACGTCGACGATCGCCGGCAGCAGCTGGGCGCCGCTGGGGCCGTTGCCGATGATGGCCACCCGCTTGCCGGCGAAGTCGACGGGCGTGTGCGGCCAGGCTCCGGTGTGATGGGCCTGCCCGGCGAAGTCGTCCAGGCCGTCGAGCTCCGGATAGTGCGGCACCGAGAGCCCGCCGGTGGCCGAGATGACCCAGCGCGCCCGGACCACGTCACCCTTCTCGGTGGTCACCACCCACACGTTGGCGGCCTCGTCGTACACCGCCGAGGCGACCTTCTGGCCGGTGTGGATGTGCCGGCGCAGGTCGAAACGGTCGACGACGTGGTTGAGGTAGCTCTCGATCTCGGGCTGGGTGGCGAACTCCTCCTTCCAGCGCCAATCCTCGAACAGCTCCTTGGAGAACAGGTAGCCGTAGGTGTAGCTCTCCGAGTCGAAGCGCGCCTGCGGGTACCGGTTCCAGTACCAGACACCACCGACGCCGTCGCCGGCCTCGAGCGTGCGCGCCGAGAAGCCCGCGTCGATCGCGCGGTAGAGCGCGTAGACGCCGACGACACCGGCCCCGATCACCAGCACTTCCACGTCGACGTCGTGGTCGGTCCGCTCTGCCATTGACTCACCCTCGCTCGGTCATGGCCGCCGAAGCGGCACTCTGCGCCGCCGAAGCAGCGCTCTGCGGGCAAATATAAGCCGCTGTGCTCAAAAATTGAATACTTCTTGGACGTTCGTAGCAGGTTTCTAGCTGATTTCCGTCGTAGGATCTGAGCACTGGTTAAGAAAAGGGAGACCCGATGGACGCTACTGAGCAACTCCGCTTCGACGGCCGGGTGGCCATCGTGACCGGCGCCGGGCGCGGCCTCGGCCGGGCGCACGCCCTGCTGCTGGCCTCCCGGGGCGCGACGGTCGTGGTGAACGACGTCGGCGGCTCCAAGGAGGGCGAGGGCAGCGACGCCGGGCCCGCCAACGACGTCGTCGCGGAGATCGTCGCGGCCGGCGGGACCGCGCTCGCGGACACCCACTCGGTCGGCTCCGAGGCCGGCTGCCAGGCCCTGGTGGCGGACACCGTGCGCGAGTTCGGCCGGGTCGACATCGTGGTCAACAACGCCGGGATCTCCCGGTGGGCGAGCTTCCCCAAGGCGGACGCGGACAACCTGGAGCTGACCCTCGACGTGCACCTGCGCGGCACCTGGCACACCACCCGGGCGGCCTGGCCGCACATGGAGAAGCAGGGCTACGGCCGGGTGATCACCACCGCGTCCACCGGCATGCTCGGGCTGGCCGACAACCTCGCGTACGCGACGGCCAAGGGCGCCCTGATCGGTTTCACCCGCAGCCTCGCGTTCTCCAGCGCGGCGAAGGGGATCCTGGTCAACTGCGTCGCGCCGAACTCGGTGACCCGGCCCAGCGAATCGGCCGCCAAGCCGAACGTGGTGACCAGCAACCAGATGGACACCGCGCGCGCCGCGGTGATGTCGACCGAGAACGTCTCCCCGATGGTCGCCTACCTCGCGCACGAGTCGTGCACGGTCAACGGCGAGATCCTGGTCGCCGGCGCCAAACGGTTCGGGCGGTGGTTCCTCGGCTTCACGCCGGGCTGGCTCGACACCGCCGAGGGGGTGCCGAGCGCCGAGAACGTGGCCGCGCACTGGGACGAGATCGTCGACGAGAAGGACTACTACGTACCGACCGGCACCATGGACTGGGGTGGGCGCTTCATGTCGCACCTCTACCCCGGCGCGTGAGAGACCGGGCTGCGGTACGGCTCGCGCCGCACCGCAGCCC
>NZ_BOMS01000107.1 GCF_016862315.1 Actinoplanes palleronii
CCGCACCGCAGCCCGCCGGTCAGGCCGGTACGCGCGACAGTGCCCGGACGATCTCCTCGACCCTGGTCTTCGCGTCGCCGAAGAGCATGCGGGAGTTCTCCCGGAAGAACAGCGGGTTCTGCACGCCGGCGTACCCGGCGGCCATCGAGCGCTTGAAGACGATGACGTTCCGGGCGTTCCAGACGGTCAGCACCGGCATGCCGGCGATCGGGCTCGCCGGGTCCTCCGCGGCCGCCGGGTTCACCGTGTCGTTGGCGCCGATGACCAGCACGACGTCCGTCCGTACGAGATCGTCGTTGATCTCGTCCATCTCCAGCACGATGTCGTAGGGCACCTTGGCCTCGGCGAGCAGCACGTTCATGTGCCCGGGCAGGCGGCCGGCCACCGGGTGGATGCCGAACCGGACCTCGACGCCCTGGTCGCGCAGCAGCCGGGTCAGCTCCGCCACCGGATACTGCGCCTGAGCCACGGCCATGCCGTATCCGGGGGTGATGACGACCGAGGAGGCCGAGGTGAGCAGCTCGGCGACATCGTCGGCGAGGATCTCGCGATGCTCGCCATAGTCGACGTCGGACGCCGGGCCGGCCTCGATACCGAAACCGCCGGCGATCACGGACAGGAACGAGCGGTTCATCGCCGTGCACATGACGTAGGACAGGTAGGCGCCGGACGAACCGACGAGCGCGCCGGTCACGATCAGGACGTCCTGGTCGAGCAGGAAGCCGGAAGCGGCGGCCGCCCAGCCGGAGTAGCTGTTGAGCATCGAGACGACCACCGGCATGTCACCGCCGCCGATCGACGCGACCAGGTGCCAGCCCAGTACCAACGCCAGCACCGTGACCGCGACGAGCAGCCACAGCGCCGGGCTGATCACGAACCAGACGGTGAGCACGCCGAAGAGCGCCAGCCCGCCGAGGTTGAGCAGGTTCTTGCCCGGCAGCATCAGCGGGGCCGACTTCATCCGGGCGCTGAGCTTGAGGAACGCCACGATCGAGCCGGTGACGGTGACCGCGCCGATGAAGACGCCGACGAAGACCTCACCGTGGTGGATCCGCTCCAGGCTGCCGGACGGGAAGGTGATCAGGCCCTGGGCCGCTTCGCGGTAGCCGTTCCAGCCGACCAGCACGGCGGCGAGGCCGACGAAGCTGTGCAGCAGCGCGATCAGTTCCGGCATGCCGGTCATCTCGACGACCCGGGCGCGCCACAGGCCGATGGCAGCGCCGACCACCACGCCGGCGGCCAGCAGTGGCAGCCCGATGCCGGGATGCCCGTCGACGACCAGGCCGGCGGTGGCCGCGACGGTCAGGACCATGCCGGCGACGCCGGCCGCCCAGCCCTGTTTCGCGGTCTCGTGCTTGGCGAGCCCGGCCAGCGACAGGATGAACAGCAGGGACGCGACCAGGCCGGCCGCGAGCGCTATCGAAGTGGCATTCATGGTCAGTGGCCCTTCTGGAACATGGCGAGCATGCGGCGGGTCACGGCGAAACCGCCGAACACGTTGATCGAGGCGAGCACGACGGCGGCGGTGGCCAGGGTCCGTACGGTGGCGTCCGGGGCGCCGATCTGGAACATGGCGCCGACCAGGATGACGCCGGAGATCGCGTTGGTCACCGACATCAGCGGCGTGTGCAGCGCGTGGTGCACCTTGCCGATCACGTAGTAGCCGATCACGACCGCGAGCAGCAGCACGGTGACGTGTCGCGGGATCGGGTCGGGGGCCAACGCGGTGACGGCCAACAGCCCGGCGGCGCCCAGCCCGGTCAGCGCGAGCCGGGCGGCCGGCTGGAGCGGTCGCTTCATCGCGACCGGGGCGGCGACCGGGGCGGCCGGGGCGGGGGTGGTGGCCGCCGACACCTGCACCGGCGGTGGCGGCCACAGCGTCTCGCCGTCCGTGGCCACCGTGATGGCGCGCTGCACGACGTCGTCGAGGTCCAGGACCAGCTTGCCGTCGCGGCCCGGCGTGAGCAGCTTCATCAGGTTGACCAGGTTGGTGCCGTAGAGCTGGCTGGCCTGGGCGGCCAGCCGCCCGGCGAGGTCGGTGTAGCCGATGATCGTCACGCCATGACCGGTGGTGACCACCTCGCCGGCGACCGACCCCTCGACGTTGCCACCCTGGGCGGTGGCCATGTCCACGATGACCGAGCCGGGGCGCATCGCGGCCACGTCGGCGGCGGTGATCAGGCGGGGCGCCGGTCGGCCGGGGATCAGCGCGGTGGTGATGACGATGTCGACGTCCGCCGCCTGTTCGGCGTACAGACGGGCGGCGGCCGCGTCGTACGACTCGGACGTGGCTTTCGCGTAGCCGTCGGTGGAGACCATCGTTTCGCCGACCTGGACCGGCAGGTACGTACCCCCGAGGCTTTTGACCTGGTCGGCGACCTCGGGTCGCGGATCGGTGGCGCGCACGATCGCGCCCAGACTGACAGCCGCGCCGATGGCCGCCAGGCCGGCGACGCCGGTGCCGGCAACCAGGACCTTGGCCGGCGGGACCTTGCCGGCCGCGGTGATCTGACCGGTGAAGAACCGGCCGAAGCGGTGCGCCGCCTCGATCACCGCGCGGTAACCGGCGATGTTGGCCATCGAGGAGAGCACGTCGAGCGACTGCGCCCGGCTGATCCGCGGCACCGCGTCCATCGCCAGCGCGGTGATCTTCCGCGCGGTCAGCGCCTCGACCAGCTCCGGATGCTGCGCGGGCGCCAGGATGCCGACGAGTACGGCGCTGGGGCGCAGCCGGTCGACCTCGTGCGGGCCGGGCCCGGTGACCCGGAGGACGACGTCGGCGCCCCAGGCCTGCTCGACGGGTCCGAGGCGTGCGCCGGCCTTCATGTACGCCGTGTCGGCGAACCCGGCGGGCGTGCCGGCGCCGGCCTCGACGACGACGTCGTAGCCGAGGGCGATGAGCTGCGTGACGGTCGCCGGGGTGGCCGCGACGCGGGCCTCCCCGTCCGGCTCGCGGGGAACTCCGATGAGCATGGTCGGACCTTCTCCTTCACGCCGGGCGCCTGCGGCGCCGGATATGGAACGGTCTGACACCGGCCGGGTCTCCCCAGGCCGGTGCCAGACCGGGTCGGTGACGGGTCAGTACAGGAGCAGTGGGTTGATCAGCACACCCGTCGAGCGGTGGATAGCGGTCGGCGCGGCGACGAGCAGGCCGGTGGAGGTCCCGGCGGCGCGCAGGGCGGCGGCGGCCGGGCCCAGCAGGCTGTTGTCGATCAGGCAGAGGCCGATCGCGTAGATCAGGCTGTGCACCTCGAGGGCGAACATCGGGTTGCTGCGCGCGTCGTGGAAGTCCCACAGCACCAGACCGGGGTCGTTGGCGGCGATCCACGCGGCGCCGTCGGCCCCGATGCCCGGGCGGGCCTGGAACACCGCGCCCGGGGTGTACCGGTGCCCGGCCGCCTCGAACCGGTCGCGGCCCTGATAGATGATCAGTGCGTCGCCGGGTGCGAGGGTGACGCCGGTGGCCTTGAGCGCGGCATCGAGGTCGTCGCCGGTGACCGGCTGGTCCGCGGTGACCCACTCGGTGCCGCGGATCGCGGGGATGTCGAGCAGCACGCCGCGGGTGGCGATGCCGTGCTGGGCCCAGTTGACGATGGTGTCCTCGTCGGTCTGTGAGTTCGCGACCGGGATCGGGCCGTGCCAGGTCGCGTCGGTGCCCAGGTGGGCGAGGCCGTCGAGGTGGGTGTTGTGCACGCCGTGCGCGTCGTAGGTGATGACGTCGCCGCCGTGCGCGGAGCGGCCGTAAAGTCCGACCCGCACGTCGAGCTCGACCGCCCCGTGGCCGTCGGGCAGCTCGGCCTGGGCCAGGGCCTGCCAGGCCCGGCGTTCCTCGGCCGCGGCCTCGGCCAGCCGGGCGAGCTGGGCCGGCCGGGTCTCCACCTCGCGCTCCAGGGAGATCGCCCGGCCGAGGCGGACCTCGGCGACGCCGCGCAGGCGGGCCGCCTCGTCGATCAGCGCGACCGAGCCGCGGCACTGCGACCCGGCCGTGTGCCGGGCGGCGTCGTGGGTCGCGGCGATCTCGCGCAGCCAGGGTGCGAGCGGATCCGGCCCGAGGTCCTCAGCCATGGTCGACTCCATTCTGCGGTGTGCTTTTCGTTGAACCGAACGCACTTACTCTATAACGGAATGTTTCCGGGAGTCTGCAGGTGAGCCGGGGCGCTGTCAACGGACCAGGTGGTTCAGGCCCTGACGCTTGACACCGGCGCGGCTCGCGGACCATCCTGATCGTGCTGCACAACAGTACGCATGTTCGCTACAGTGAAACACCCGGCCTACCGGGGCAGCCGCGAGGAAAGGGGCAGGGATGAGCACCGTGGAGATCGACCCGGAGCGGATCGACTACTTCACCGACGCCGAGGTGGCGGCGGACTCGGCTCCGTATTTCGACTACATGCTGGCCAACCACCCGGTGTGGCGCGAGCCGAAGTACGGGGTCGTCATCGTCACCGGGTACGACGAGGCGCTGCAGGTCTACCACCAGCCCGAGGTGTACTCCTCGATCAACCGGACCGGCGGCCCGGTGCTCGACCTGCCCGTCGAACTCGCCGGCGACGACCTGACCGAGCTGCTCGAGCAGTACCGGGAGCACTTCCCGACCAACGACCAGATCGTCACGTTCGACCCGCCGATGCACACCGACCATCGTGCGCTGCTGATGGGTCTGATCACGCCGAAGCGGCTCAAGGAGAACGAGGACTTCCTCAAGGCCACCGCCGACCGCTTCCTCGACGCGCTGGTGCCCGCCGGCGGCTGCGAGTTCATCTGGGAGTACGCCAAGCCGTACGCGATCCTCGCGGTCGCCGACCTGCTCGGCGTGCCGGAGTCGGACCACCAGATGCTGATCGACCTGCTGGCCACCGAGGCGCCGATGCTGGGCAACCTCGAACTGCAGAAAACCGGCCACAACAGCCTGGAACGGCTCTACGGCTACTTCGTGCAGAAGATCGAGGAGCGCCGGGCGAACCCGACCGGCGACCTGCTGACCGGCATGGCCCTGGCCACGTTCCCGGACGGCACCCTGCCGGAGCCGATCCAGGTCGCCCGGATCGCGTCCAACCTGTTCGCCGCCGGCAACGAGACCACGGTCCAGCTGCTGGGCATCTCCCTGGCCCGGATCGCCGAGGACCCCGAGCTGCAGGACCTGCTGCGCCGCGAGCCCGCGCTGATCCCGAAGTTCCTCGAGGAGGTGCTGCGCATCGAGGCCCCGATCCGCGGCTCGTTCCGGCTCACCAAGGTCGCCACCAGCATCGGCGGGCTCGACCTGGCCCCCGGAACCGTCGTGCTGCTGCTGCACGGGGCGGCCGGCCGTGACGCCCGGATCTTCGACAACCCCGGCGATTTCGACGTCAAGCGCGCGAACGCCCGCCAGCACCTGGCCTTCGGCCGCGGCATCCACACCTGCCCCGGAGCGCCGCTGGCCCGCGCCGAGGCGGTCTTCTCGATCCAGCGGCTGCTCGCGCGCACCGAGCGCATCAGCATCGCCGAGAAGCACCACGGCCCGGCCGGTGAGCGCCGGTGGGACCTGATGAAGAGCTACAAGTTCCGCGGCCACATCCACCTGTACCTGGAGTACGTCTGATGCCCGCCGGCGAGGAGATCACCGTCGACCGGGATCGCTGCATGGGCTCCGGCCAGTGCACCTTCTACGCCCCGAACACGTTCGACCTCGACGACATCGACGTCGCGATCGTCGTCGACGCGCACGGCGACAGCGACGACAAGATCGACATGGCCATCACCGTGTGCCCGACCCGCTCGATCGCGCGCGTCACGGCCGGCCCCACCAGCGAAGGAGCGACATGAGCGCCACGCCCGAGGCCCCGGTCTCCGTGCCGATCGCCGACCTGGACAGTGACGACCTGCTGGGCAGCTTCGCCGAGGGCCGGCGGCTGGTCGGCACCCGATGCGGGAACTGCGGCCAGACCATGATCGGTTCCCGCGTCGTCTGCAGCTCGTGCGTGAGCCGCGACGTCTCCCGCGTCCCGCTGCCGGGCACCGGGGTTCTGTACTCCTTCACCCGCTTGCACGTCGGCGGGGACGGGGTGCGCGCGGTCGGCTACGTCGACCTCGACGACGACGTACGCACCCTCGCCGACCTGCGCGAGGACGCGACTCCGCTGCGCCCGGACGCACCCGTCGAGCTCGTCGTCGACGGCGACGCCTGGTTCTTCACGCCGGTCACCGGCGCCTGAGAGAAGGAAATCCCCCCATGGCTGAAGACGCGTACGTCATCTCCGCCTCGATGATCCCGTTCGGCAAGTACCGCAGTTCGTCCTACGTGGGCCTGGCCGTGTCGCCGCTCATCGACGCCCTGCAGCGCGCCGGCGTGCAGAAGTCCGACGTCGACGCGGTCTACGTGGGCCACTCGTACGGCGGCATGATGACCGGTCAGCGGATCACCAAGGAGATCGGCCTCGGCACGGTCCCCACCGTCAACGTCGACAACGCCTGCTCCAGCGGCGCGACCGCCGTGCACGAGGCCGCGACCGCGATCGCCCAGGGCCTCATCGACGTCGCCGTGGTCATCGGCGTGGAGAAGCTCACCCAGTTCGGTGGCGGCACCCTCCCGCTCTCCCCGGAAGACCGCGAGGTCAAGCAGGGCATCGTGATGCCGGCGGTCTACGCGATGCGCGCCACCCGCTACCTGTACGAGAACGACGCCACCGTCGACGACCTGGCGCTGGTCAGCGTGAAGGCTCGCCGGCACGGCGCCCTCAACCCGTTCGCGCAGTACCGGCAGGAGGTGACCGTCGAGCAGGTGCTGGCCGCCCGTCCGGTGGCCGATCCGCTCACCCTGCTGATGTGCTGCCCGACCGGCGACGGCGCCGCGGTCGTGGTGCTCGCCTCCGAACGCGCCCGCCACCGGCTCGGCATCGGCGGCGCCGCCCGGGTGGCCGCGTCGGTGCTGCACTCCGGGCAGGTGCAGGAGGGCTTCCGCGACATGACCAAGCCGGAGATCACCTATCAGTCGGCCCGGGACGCGTACGCGCAGGCCGGCATCGAGCCACACGACCTCGACATGATCGAGTTCCACGACGCGTTCTCGATCGCCGAGCTGGTGTACTACGAGGCGTTCGGTCTCACCGAGAAGCACAGCGCCGTTGCCCTGCTGCGCGACGGCCGGACCACGTTCGGCGGTGACGTCGTGGTCAACCCCAGCGGTGGCCTGCTCGCCAAGGGCCACCCGGTCGGCGCCAGCGGCGTCGCCCAGGTCGCCGAGGCGTTCTGGCAACTCACCGGGCAGGCCGGCGCCCGGCAGATCGAGGACGCGCGCTGGGCCGCGACCCACGTGACCGGCGGCGGCACCGCCGGGCTGGACCACGGGGCGTGCACGATCCACATCTTCGAGGCGGCATGAACGAGCAACTGCCCCTGGCCGGGATCCGGGTCGTCGACCTGACCACGTTCCTGTCCGGCCCGTCGGCGACCCAGCTGCTCGGCGACCTCGGCGCCGACATCGTCAAGGTCGAGTCGCTGGACGGCGACTCCAGCCGGGCGATCGTCGGGCCGACCGTACTCGGCGAAAGCGCGTACTTCCTGGCCAACAACCGCAACAAGCGCAGCATCGCGCTCAACCTGAAGTCGCCGCGCGGCCTCGAGGTGCTCCAGCGCCTGATCGCCGGCGCCGACGTGGTCATCGAGAACTTCCGCCCGGGGGTGACGACCCGGCTGGGTCTCGACCCGGAAGCCCTGCTGGCCGAACGGCCCAGCCTGGTCTGGGCGTCGATCAGCGGTTTCGGCCAGGAGGGCGAACTGCGCGACCGGCCGGCCTACGACATGATCGTGCAGGCGCTCAGCGGCGTGATGAGCCTCAACGGGCACCCGGGCGCCCCCGCAGCCCGGCTCGGCATCCCGGCCGGCGACGTGGTGGCCGGGCTCTACGCGGTGATCGGCGTGCTCGCCGCCCTGCAGGCCCGCCACCAGACCGGCCGCGGCCGGATCATCGACGTGTCGATGCTGCGCGGGCAGCTCGCGATGCTGTCCTATCAGGCGCTGTACACCAACCTCAACGGGGTGGCGCCCGAACCGCAGGGTGCCGGGCACGACTCGATCGCCACCTACCGGTCGTTCCGGGCCGGCGACGGGCGCGAACTCGTCGTCACCGCGAACACCCCGCGAATGTGGGAAGGCCTCTGCCGGGTGCTGGGCGTCGACGAGCTGATCACCGATCCGCGTTTCCTCGACGCCGCCGGGCGGCTGCGTCACAAGCACGAACTGTGGGCCGTGCTGGAGGCACGGTTCGCGTCACGGCCCGCGGCGTACTGGGTCGACGCGCTCGCCGCGGCGTCGGTGCCGGCCGCGCCGGTGAAGAACGTCTTGGAGGCGCTCGCCGACGCGCGCGCGGCCGGCGACGGCAGCCTGATCGAGATCAAGGGCGACCAGGCGTCGTTCGAGAACGTGGCCACACCGATCCGCTTCGTGGGCACACCCGTCGGCGAGCCGGCCTATCCCCCGGCGCTCGGCGCCGACACGGCCAGCATCCTCGTCGGTGAGCTGGGGTTCAGCGAGTCCGAGGTCGACGCGATGATCGCCGATCGGGTGGTGTTCGCCGATTCGCTCGCCGAGCAGGTGGCGTGAGGGACGTCTGCCCGGCGGTAATACAGGTGGGGGCGGTGCACAACGAGGTGCACCGCCCCCACCTGTTACGCGGCGGTCAGGAAAGCTGCCGCAGCGCCTCGACGATGGTCGCGCCCGGCTCGCCGGCCATCAGCCGCCGGCGCGCCTGGTTCAGCGCCCGCACCCAGTTCACGGTGACCACACCGCACGCGGCACCGCCGGCGTCGGCGTGCACGACGGCCACCCGGCCGCCCTCCGCCAGGTCACCGATCACGGTCGAGCTGCCTCGCGGGTCGCGCCAGCCGACCGCGTTGACCTTCCAGTCGTACTGGTCGGACCAGACGTAGTCGGTGGATTCGTACGCCGCTTCGGTGCCCCGGGCGATCGCGGTGGCGACGTGGCGCGCCTGGTCACTGGCGTTGGTCCAGTGCTCGGCCCGGACCTGCTGGCCACGACCGGGGTGCGGCCAGCGGGCGACGTCGCCGATCGCGTACACGTCGGCGGCGCCGACGGCGCGCAGGAAGCCGTCGGTCACCACCCCGTTGTCGAGCGTGAGCCCCGAGCCGGTGAGCCAGTCGGTGGCCGGGATCGAGCCGATGCCCACCACGGCGGTCGAGGCCGGCAGCCGTTCGCCGGTGTCGAGCTCGACGGTGAGCGCGCCGGCGACGCCGGTGATCCCGATGACGCCGACGCCGAATCGGGTCGTCACGCCGTTGTCGCGGTGCAGGCCGACCAGGCTGCCGGCGATCTCCGGGCCGACCAGGCGCGCCATCGGCTCCGGGACCGGGTCGACGACGACCACCGGGCACCCGGCCGCGACCGCGGCGGCGGCGATCTCGGTGCCGATGAAACCCCCACCGACCACGACCACCGGCTCCTTGAGCGCGAGCCGCTCGGCGATCGCGCGGGCGTCGGCCAGGGTCCGCAGCTGGAGGACGCCGGACGCCGGGTTCCACGGCGAGGGCCGGGCCACCGCGCCGGTCGCGATGACCAGCACGTCGTAGCCGACCTCGGCGCCGTCGGCGAGGCGTACCAGCTTGGCCGCGGTGTCCAGACCCGCGGCGGCGGTACCCAGCCGCAGCTCGACCGCGAGCTGGTCGAGCTCGGCGGTGCTGATCAGCCGGACCTCGTCGACCGCGGACGCCGACCAGTCGCTGGAGAGCAGGGTCTTGGACAGCGGCGGGCGGTCGTAGGGCAGCTCGGTCTCCGCCCCGATCAGGGTGATCGGACCGGTGTGCCCGAGGGCGCGCAGGCCCTGCGCGGTCCGCGTACCGGCCAGCGAGGCACCGACGATCACCACGTGCTGGTCAGGGGTTGCATCGGCCATCGCGTCGACCCTTCGCACTTAAAAGAACATCTAGTCTTTACAACGGAACACATGCCAGTATCGTCAGGTGCCGCAGCACGTGTCAACGCCAGGTTAACCAGGTGGCGACCGGGATGCTTGACATCACTGGACGGTAGGTCGATTCTGGATCTCGCCAAGCAACGGAACAGACGTTCCGTTGCAGGCGACGAGAGGAAGTGGGAGCCCATGGCAGGAGCAGGACGCGTCGCGGTGGTGACGGGAGCCGCGGCCGGTATCGGCCGGTCGATCGCCGAGCGCCTCGCGCAGGACGGCTTCAAGGTCGCCATCCTCGACGTCGTCGACGGAGCGGCGGAGGAAGCGGCCAAGCGGATCGCCGACGACGGTGGCGTCACCGCCGGTTTCCAGGCCGACGTCAGCGATCGCGGGCAGGTCGACGCCGCACTGGCCGCGGCGCGGGCCGAGCTCGGACCGCTGAGCGTGGTCGTCGCCAACGCCGCGGTCGCCCTGCAGCAGCCGTTCCTGCAGATGACGCTCGAGCAGTGGAACCGCACCCTGGCCATCAACCTCACCGGGACGTTCAACGTGGTGCAGTCCGCGCTGCCCGACCTGGTGGCGGCCGGCTGGGGCCGGGTCGTTCTGATCTCGTCCTCCAGCGCTCAGCGGGGCGCGCCGAACATGGCGCACTACGCCGCCTCCAAGGGTGGCCAGCTGGCGCTCACCAAGGCGCTGGCCATGGAGTTCGGCCGCAGCGGCGTCACGGTCAACACCGTCGCGCCGTCCTCGATCGACACACCGAGCGTGCAGAAGAAGCGCGATGCCGGGCAGATGCCGTCGGCCCAGGAGATGGCCAAGTTCATCCCGGTCGGGCGCACCGGCACCGGCGCCGACATCGCCGCCGCCGTCTCCTACCTCGTCGCCGACGAGGCGTCCTACATCACCGGCCAGACCGTCAGCGTCAATGGCGGCTCGTTCATCGGATAGGTCTATGCCCAAGCCTCGCATCACCCCCCTGCCCACCGAGGACTGGACCGACGAGGTCGACGACGCCTTCGCGGTGCTCCGCGGCCACGCCCCCGCCGAGCAGAGCAGCCCGCCGGCCCGGCCGAAGGCCAACATCCTGGGCATCTACGCCCGGCATCCCGCGTTCGTCCGCGGCTGGATGCCGTTCTCCCAGCACCTGCGGCACTCCACGCTCTCCGACCGGGTCCGCGAGATGGTGATCCTGCGGACCACCTGGCTCGGCTTCGGCGAGTACGAGTGGGCCCAGCACGTCTGGATGAGCCGCGCCGCCGGTTACCTGACCGACGCGGAGATCGCCGCGCTCTCCGAGGGCCCGGACGCCGCGCAGTGGTCGCCGGGCGACGCCGCCGTGGTGCGCGCCGTCGACGAGATGTGCACGGTGAAGAACGTCTCCGACGTGACCTGGAGCGAGCTGGCGAACCAGTTCTCTCCGGAACAGCTCATCGACCTGACGTTCACCGTCGGCACCTACGACATGCACTGCACGGCCTTCACCGTGCTCGGGCTCCAGCTCGACGAGGGACTCATCGGTTTCCCCGAGCACCACCGGCGCGACGCTTGAACCCGCGATCCGGAGCGCTGCGGTGGGCGGTGAAGGCGTCCTTCATGCGCTACGTACGGGTGATCGCCGCCGGGACGTGCGAGGCGACCGGCGGCGCCGTGCTGGGTGCGGACGACGTCATCACGTTCCCGCTGCTCGACGCCGCCCAGGTGGACGGCGGCTGGCGCCTGGACTTCGGTGGTGAGGTGCGCTTCGCGGCCCATCACGGCGCACTCGACGTCACCCTGGCCGGGCTGCGGCTCGATCTGGGCCCGGACGCCGGCGCGCTGAGCATCACCGCGGGAGATCGACGCCTGACCATCGCCGAGCTGGCCCCCGCCGAGCGGGATGACACACTGCGCCGGCAGGCCCTGCCGGCCAGTCTCACCGAGGCCGGGATCCCGGTCTTCGGCAACGTCTACCCGGCCGGAACCGACCTTGCGCCGTTCGACGTCGACGTCGCGATAGATTCCTGAACCATGTCACAGACTCCGCCCGACCGAGCCACGCGCCGCGGCACCTCGCGCACCGGCGGGGAACGCAAGAACGTCCGGGGCGACGTGACGCGCCAACTGATCCTCACCGCCGCGGAACGCCTGTTCGCCCTGCACGGCATCGCGGCAGTGCCGCTGCGCGACATCGGTGTCGCCGCCGGGCAGCGCAACCACGCCGCCGTGCAGTACCACTTCGGCGAGCGCGACGAGGTGGTCAAAGCCATCATGGAGTTCCGCGGCGCGCAGAGCGAGACCAGCCGGGTGGACCTGGTGGCCGGACTGATGCTCGGGACGACACCGCCCACCGTCGTCGACGTGGTCGCCGCGTTCGTCCGGCCGCTGGCCATCCACATCCGGCCGGACAACTACTACCTCACCTTCCTGTCGCTCTACATCACCGAGGAGGGTGGCTACGAGGGGCTCGGTAGGAACGTCCACACCGGCGCGTCGGTCATCACCCTGCAGACCGTACTGCGCCGGCTCGTCCCGGACGTCCCCGAGGCGGTGCTGCAGGAGCGCTGGTGGGTGACGCTGACCAGCGCGGTGCACGCGCTGGCGCGCTACCACGCCGCGCACCGCAAGCGGGCCAGCCTGCCCGCCCCGATCGAGGTCCTGATCAACGACCTGGTGGTGATGCTCAGCGCCGGGCTCACCGCGCCGCTGGCTGATGGCGATCCCCGGGCCGCCGGCTGAGGTCAGCCGGGCGGCGGATCGACCGGCGCAGGCACATGTACAGCCCGGTTCCGGCCGCGACGAAACCGAGGAAGACGCCGGTGAACCCGGTGTAGCTGCCGGCGTCGCGGTCCTCGGCGATGGACAGCATCGCGCTCCGGCGACTTGCGGTGCGTCGAGATGGCCAGGTGTTTCGCGGCGGCCAGGCCCAGGTTGAACACCCCGTTGACGATCAGGAACAGCGACGGCGAGACCACCGCCAGCCCGATCTTGCCGGTGGCCATCACGACGTTGCCGTAGACGGACCACTGGGCCACGCCTGGGCCAGCAGACTCACGAAGAAATCGTTGACCCCCAGCAGGTGATTCAAAATCGGGCTTGCGTACGTACGGTCCTGCCGAGCCCGCAGCGCGCTGGGGCTCGGTGGCGTCTCGCCACGTGCCAGTGCCAGGTAGCGCGCGGACAGCGATCCGGTGACCCAGCAGGCGGGGTTAGGGGCGGCGGGCCGGTGACGCACGAACCGGTCGATGAAGCCGAGCGTGCGCAGGGCGTGCAGCCGGTGCCGGCACGTGGTGCCGCTGTCGAACAGCGCGGCGGCCAGCTGGTCGGTGGTCAGGGCGGTGTGCTCGTCGAGCAGCTGCGCGATCGTGTAGTCGCGGACCTGCAGGCGGCGGGAGATCGTCAAAAGGCTGCTCCCCCGTTCGGGAGCTTCCCCTACAGGAAGCTGTCGGGGCGGCATCGCTGCGCACATAGTGGCCTCCGAGCTGCGGTGTTGGGCGAGTCAGGGTCGGCCCCGCCCCGGCAGTACGGGGCCGGGCCCGGGCCGGGGTGCTGACCGGGGTCCGGACCAGGGCGGGGCCGGGGCGGCCCGGCGCCGTCGATCACCGGCCGCGGCGCCGGGTTCGCGCCGTCGATCACCGCCTGCAGCGCCGGGTTAGCGCCGTCGATCTGACCCCTCGATAGCCAGGCGCGCCGGATCTCGCCGTCGTGGATGCGGCGCCTGTCGAAGGTGGAATGCGGGTCCCGTACAAAATCGGGCAGTGACAGCAACCGCAGCCGGGCCAGGACCGGACCGCTCACCGTGGACCGCAGCGGCGCCGGGGTGGTGTCGAACTTGACGGCCCGGCCGGGTCGGTGAGATCGCGGGTGTAGTTGCGCGGGAACGCCCGGTCGCCGACCAGCTCGGGGACGGTAGTCAGGAACGCCTGCGGTAGCGCCGGCGAGCGGAGTGGCACCGATTGAGGCGATACCTACCAAAGGGCCGCTGTCGGCGCCGGACATCGCCGGGCATCTCCCGACACGAACCCGACAGCACGCCAACACCTGGCCCACCCCGGCGCCCTGGGGGCCGACGTGGTGCGGGTGTCGGCCAACGGATTACTGCTGTTGGGCGGCGCCGTGGCCTCGTCACCGGCATGTGGTCTGATGAGGCGGCCGACTCAACCGGCGACCGGCCGGCAACGTCACGAAGGCCAGGTCGCCGTCCGGAAAGACGGGCCGCAGCCGAGATGCCGACTATGCCCGCCAGGCCGAGGCCGGCTGCGGTGATTGCTCCCCCGGTGCCAGGATCGCTTCGTGAGGCGGATCGCGCCGCCCAGGTGCGCCTCGTCCGCGTCTTCCACGCTGGACCGTCAATGCCCGTTCAAGGACGACGGTGGGGGCTGCGCCGCGACAACCCGGTCCCGATAGATGCGCTCTCGACTTGGCGCTGTCTCCGGCTGGTCGACGTTCCGCAAACAGGCGATCCGGGCAGGCCAACAGTTGCCCGACAGTGGGGCGCGCGTTGGGCAACACCGTCGCGAGGGCTTCGGCCTCGGCGCGAGACAGGCTGCGCCGAGTTCGCTTGACAACCAAGGTTGTCAATGTAGGCACCATGACAACCGACGTTGTCAGCGCGGGTCAGGCGGGTGCGGCGGGGAGGTAGAGGCCGTGCGCCGCGGCCTGGACTATCGCGGCGTCGCGGCCGGGCGCGGCCAGCTTCCGGCAGATGGACTCGAGAAGGCTGCCCGCGGTCAGATCCAGGTGCTCGTGGATGCGACGGTCGTCCCAGCCGGCCAGGTGCAGGCCCAACACCGTGAGCTCGGGACGGGTGAGGCCGTGCAGGTGGCCGGGGTCCGACATGAGCACGATGCCGCTGCGGTGACCGGGCGGCAGGCCGGCGGTGGCCAACACGGTCACCTTGAGATAGCCGGCGGACGCGCCGACGGCCAGGAAGCTGGCATGGCTCGCACCGGCGGATAGGAGGGCGCGTGCCTCGGCGACGACCGGCGCGGCGGGGCCGCACGCTTCGAGTCCCGGCAAGCCGGGCAGCGGTTCGGTGGATCCGGCTCTCGTGAGGACCGTTGCGGCGATCGGGTCGGCGACCAGGGAGGCCATCGCGGTGAGCTTCTGCCGCGGGTCGATCGCGCGCGCGATGATCGGAGCGACGACGGTGAGTTGTTCCTGCCACCGTTCGGGTGCGGTGGTGCGCAGGCCGAACAGACCCAGGTAATCGCCGCCGGCGCGGAGCGGAACGTAGATCTCCGAGGCGTCGACGCTGAGGACCGTCGCTGCCGGGGCGGGCCCCAGCAGGCCGAGCGTGGTGATGTCGTCGGCGAAGGCGGGACTGTCGAGATGCCGTTTCCGTTGCGCGGAGTAGCCGTAGCGGGCCAGCGGGCTGTGCAGGCAGCGTTCCGGCTCGAACAGGCTGAGAAAGGCCGCGTCGTGGGCGATCACCGACCGGATCGTCGTCAGCAGCGCCTCGGCTCGTGCGGCGAGCGAACACGGACGGTTCGCGATGTCGGCCAGGTCGAAGATCAGCATCTCGGCGTCCGGCGCCGCCCCGGTCATCGCGGTGCCGCTCGTCGTTCGGTGGTGTGCAGGTCGGCGGGGAGGTAGAGACCCTGGCGTAGCGCCCGCACGGCCGCGACCGTCCGGGACGAGGCGGCCAGCTTGATCATGATGTGTTCGACGTGGGCGACGGCGGTCCGCGGTGCGAGGTTCAGCGCGGCGGCGACGGCGTTGTTGCTGTACCCGTCGACGAGCAGGCCGAGGACCTGCAGTTCCCGGATGGTCAGGCCGTAGCGTGGCGGCGGCGGGGACAGCAGGACCACGCTGTGCAGGCGGCCCAGCGGGTGCGGCGGGCAGGCCAGCGCGGTGACCCGGGTCAGCGTCTGCGCGCCCGGGGATGTCGGGCAGAGGAACGTGAGCATCTGCAGGCCGTCGTGCAGCCGGGCCGCGACCGTGGACAACACCGGCGAGCCGGCCGCCAGCAGCAGGTCGCCGGGCAACCCGCTCAGCGGGATGACCTCCGCCGGGCGGGTGAGGATCGTCCCGGCGTACGCGTCGGTGACGAGCTGGGAGATGGCCGAGACGGTCCGCAGGGGGTCGAAGACCCGGGCGACCAGGCGGGTGAGCCGGTGCAGCAGCTCGATGTAGGCGTCGTCGGGCGGTTGCTTGGTGATGCTCTGCAGACCGATGTTGCCGAGGTGCCGGCCGTCGGCGGTGGTCAGCGCAAGTCCGACCGAACGGCCGAACCCGGCCGGGCGCATGAACTCCCACCAGCCGCGCACCGAGTCCAGCGCCGAGATGGTCTCGTTGACCTGCACCGGTCGCTGATGGGCGCGCAGCAGCGAGAGCTGCTCGAAGTCGTCGACGAGCATCGGGCTCGCCAAAAACTGCTGGACCCGGGCCGAATGCCCCTGGCTGTGCAGCAGCAGTTGCCGGCGGTCCTGCGGGTCGAACAGGCTGACGAAGCCGGCGTCGAAGGAACCGGCCCGGTGCAGCAGCTCCAAGACCGCCGGTGCGCTCTCCGCTGACTGGCGGGTCGCCGCCGCCAGGTCCGACAACTCCAAGGCCAGCTCGGGTGCCAGCGACTCGCGGTGTGACGGCATGCAGCCACCCTCCTGCCCGGACCGATCACCCGCGTTCCCGATGAATCACCCGGTGAAGGAGCCATCCGCGCCGGTGTCCACACCAGGAACATAGCCGAGGAACGACGCACTTCCCACTGTGCTCACCAGGATGTCGACGGGTTCGCTGGCCGCCACAATGCGCACCGGACCCACATCGGCATGGTCGAACTCCAGCGCTTCGATGGCGCGCAGCCCGGCGCAGTCGCAGAAGGTCAGACCCGACAGATCCAAAAGGATCTCATCGGCGCCGGAGCCGGCCAGCAGGGTCGCTATCCGGTCGCGGAATGTGGCCACGGATCCGCTGTCCAGCTCGCCACTGACGTAGATCATCGCCGTACCGTTCCGCCCGCGGTCACCATCCACGATCAGCGCGGGCGAGCCGATCACCGCGAACTCCCCACGAAGGCGCTGTGCCGGAAAACCGCCAGGGCGAAGATGAGCGCACCGATGTCGTCGCTGTCGGCCAGGACGTCCAGCAGGAGCGGCCACCGCAGTGCCTTGCGATGATGCTCGGCGTCATCGACGACGCGATAACGCACGCCATGCTCAACGGACAGGACGTAAATCGCGAGAAGCGCGTCGACCCCGGAATCGCCCAGAGCTGATACCTCGGCCAGGCTGACGTGCAGTTCGTCCACCTGCTCGCGCAGGACGATCTCCGATATGACTCGTTTCAAATTCTCCGCGGCGTCACCCGCCAGAACACCGCGTGGCTCGATACGCCGCATATCATTCCTCCGCGCCGTCGACGTGAATCCCACCGAGAGCGCCAGCACCTACATTTATGAAACTTAATAGACCTGAAGCCTACTGTTCAGATCACGCCAGCGAATCGGCATAAGTTCCTACTCCGATCCGGTGCAGGTCAGGAAACTCCACTCAGAACGGAAACCCGCTTGCGTACGATGAAAGCAGTCGTCTTGATGATGTTGACTCCGCTGGCGGGCTGCCAGGCCGGCCCGGAGACGGTCGATCCGGCGTCGCCACGCACCCTCGCACTGACCGCCGGCGCGGTCGGAAGCGTGCCGAACGGCGGGCCGGCAGCGACGATGCAGTCCGAGTTGACCGCCCTGTTCGGCGCACCCACCCGGGTGACCGACGTCGAGCCGTGCCTGCTCGCCGGGCCCACCACGGTCAAGGAACGCGCCCTCGACTGGCAGAACCTGACCGTCACGGTGGCCTCGGAGGCGGGCGCGGCCGAGACGGTCGCCGGGTGGAGTGTCCGCCCGGGAGCCCTGAGCACCCGGCTCGACCTGCCCTACGGCGTGAGTACCCGGACGAGCGTGCCGGACGCGCTGTCGGTGATCCCGGACGCCACCGGCAAGTACAACGACATGTTCGGCCTGTTCGAGATCTTCACGAAGGCGGAGCCGGACGTCTTCTGGACCGGCGACAAGCCGGACGGTTCCGGACTCATCACCCACATCACCAATCACCCCCAGTTCTGTGAGTGACCGCCGGTGATTGTGCAGCCTGGGCCGCGTCAGGCGGTGCGCAGGACCGCGCGCAGTGCCTCGACGGCCGCGATCGGCTTCAGCGGGCGGTGGAAGTGGTAGCCCTGGCCGAAGCCGCAGCCCATCGCGGCCAGCAGCTCCGCCTGCTCCGCCGTCTCGATGCCCTCGGCGACCACCTGCAGGTCGAAGGCCAGTCCGAGGTGGACCAGCGCCTCGGCCACCCGCCGGGCCCGCGGTTGTTCGGTGATGCCGGCGATGAACGAGCGGTCGATCTTCAGGATGCTGACCGGGAGCCGGCTCAGGTAGCTCAGGGCCGAATACCCGGTGCCGAAGTCGTCGACCGCGAACCGGATGCCCTGGCCGCGGAGCGCTTCGAGGCGGCTGATGGTCTGCTCGTCGGGTTCCAGGGCGGTGCTCTCGGTGATCTCCAGGAGCAGCCGGTCGGCCGGGAAACCGGTCTCGGCGAGCACCCCGGTGACCACGGCCGGCAGGTCGGCCTGTTTCACCTGCTGGGGTGACAGGTTGACGCTGAGCCGGACCCGGTCGGCGCCGGGGACGCATCCGCTCCACTCCGCGGCCTGCCGGCACGCTTCGCGCAACACCCATTCCCCCATCGGTACGATCGCGCCGGTCTCCTCGGCCATCTCGACGAACGCCCCGGGCATCAGCAGGCCACGTGTCGGGTGGTTCCATCTGACCAGCGCCTCGACCGCGACGATCTCCCCGGCCTCGACGCCGGTGCTGCCACTGAGCGCGACCACCGGCTGATAGTGCAGGGCCAGCTCGTCGTTCTCGATGGCCCGGCGCAGCTCGGCGTCGCGGGCGCCCGGGTCGAGTTCGGCGTCGTAGAGCTGGTAGCGGGCCCGGCCGGAGCGTTTGGCGGCGTACATGGCCAGGTCGGCGCGGTGCAGCAGCTGGTCGGCTTCGAGCGGCTCGTGGCCGTCGTAGACCGCGACGCCGACGCTGGCTTCGACGCCCAGGACCAGGTCACCGAGCACGACCGGGGTGCGCAGCGCCTCGACCAGGCGCTGGGCGATCCGCTCGGCGGTGGCGCTGTCCGGCAGCCCGCGCAGGATGACGGCGAACTCGTCGCCGCCGAGCCGGCCCGCGGTGTCACCGGAACGGATCACCGATCGGAGGGCGACCGCTGCCGCCTGCAGGACCGCGTCGCCGGCTTCATGGCCGTACGTATCATTGATGGGTTTGAATTTGTCCAGGTCGATGAGGAGAACCGCGGAGCAGCGGTCGGCGCGCGGGGGCTGCGCGACCAGATCCGCGACCCGGTTGTTGATCAGGATCCGGTTGGCGAGGCCGGTCAGCGGGTCGGTCACCGCCATGTCGTGGTTCTCCCGGAGCACGAACATCTGGCGTACGACGACCAGCACGGTCAGCAGGATCGCCCCGATGATCATGCCGCCGAGCGGGTACATGCCCTGCTCCCGGGCCAGGTAACCGAGCACGGCGTAGGCGAGCGCGATCGCGCCGTACGGCAGCCAGTTGATCCGCCCGAGCCGGCCGGCCGGGCGCGGCGCCTCGCGACCCTGCCGGTACGTGCGGTGCGCGGCGAGCGCCAGCAGGTATTCGCCGCTGAGCCAGAACAGGTCGGGCCACATGCCCCCGCCGAACCCGACGTGCAGTTGCAGGTAGCCGTAGGCGGCGTCGGCGACGATGAACAGCGTGATCGCCGCGGTCAGCAACCGCACCGCGGGATCGGCGGCGGCCGAGCGGCCCATCATCAGCATCGCCAGGGCGAGCACCAGCAGCAGGTCACCGACCGGCTGGGCGGCCGCCACGGCGACCCGGTGCACCGGCACGTCGTGGTCGACGAAGAGCGGCCCGAGCAGCAGGTACCACAGGATCATCGACGCGCCGGCCGCCACGATCAGCGCGTCCAGGCTCAGCTTGATCCGCTCGACCCGGGACCGGCGTTCGTCCGGCAACAGCAGCAGCCCGGCGAACATGAACGGGACGAACGCGATGAACCAGTAGTCGGCGCCGGCCGGGAACTCCGGCGGGCCGTGCACGGCGTCCTCGAGGAACCACAGGACCTGGGCGATCAGCCGGCAGGCGAACGCCACCGTGATGAACGTCCAGGCCCGGCGGATCCGGCGACCCCCGCGGCCGCGCAGCACCACCCGCAGGCCGAGGGCAGTGACCAGCATGCCGATCGGCACGTGCACCAGGTCGGTGACGAAGCGGCGCAGGTCGCTGCCGCCGGCCCGGCCGAGGTAGAACACGAAGAAGGCGGCCAGCAGCAGCCCGGTCCCGGCCACCGCCGCGTTCGCCACCCGCCCGCCGGAGTGTTGCGTTAGCCTCACACCGTTCGATCGGCACCAGCCGGGGTGCTGCTGAGCACCCCGCGCTCAGCGCGGCAGTGGCGGCAGCGCCGGCCGGTCCAGCCACGCGGTGAACAGGTCGTCCAGCGGGCGGGCCGAGAACCGGGCGGCGTGGATCCGGAACTGCTCGGTGGTCACCGTCCGGTGCTGGTGCTCGGCGACCCACGAGCGGACCAGCGCGAAGAACGACGCCTCGCCCAGCCGCGCGCGCAACGCGTGCAGGGTCAGCGCGCCGCGCTTGTAGACCAGCGGGTCGAACATCCGGTCGACGCCCGGGTCGGCGACGGTGATGTCCGCGGGCTGCGCCGCGGCCCAGGTGTGCCACCGGGCCGCGTGGGCGGCCGCGGACGGTCCGCCGGAGGCGCCGGACCACAACCATTCCGCGTACGTGGCGAAGCCCTCGTTGAGCCAGATGTGGCGCCAGTCGGCCACCGTGAGGCTGTTGCCGAACCACTGGTGGGCCAGTTCGTGCACGACCAGGCGTTCGTGGGTGCGCCGCCCGTCGACGTGGTTGCGCCCGAACACCGCCATGCCCTGCGCCTCGATCGGGTCGTCCAGGTCGTCGTCGGCGACCACCACGACGTACTCGCGGAACGGGTACGGGCCGAACAGCCGCTCCAACGCGATCATGATCTCGCCGTGCCGGCCGAAGTCGTGGCGGAACAGCGTGCGCAGCCGGGGCGGGATCGCGGCGCGCTGCACCACCCGCCCGGCGGCCAGCTCGACCAGCTCGTACCGGCCGACCTGCACGCTCATCAGGTACGGGGCGGTCGGCTCGTTGCGCTCGTACACCCAGGTGGTGGTGCCCGCGCCGCGACGCCGGGTGACCAGGTCACCGGTGACCACCACCGCGTACGGGGTGGCGGTGGTGACCTTCACCAGGAACGTCGCCTTGTCGTCGGGCCGGTCGTTGCACGGGAACCAGGACGGCGCCCCGATCGGCTGGCTCGCCACGAGCGCCCCGTCGGTCAGTTCGTCCCAGCCGATGTCACCCCATCGGTCGGTGATCGGCACCGGCTTCCCCGCGTACCGAATCTCGATCTTGAAGGTGGCGCCGTGACCGATGGCACTCTCCGGACGGATCCGGATCTTGTCCGGCCGGTGCTCGAACTTCGCCGGCCGCCCGTCGACCCGCACGTCCTGCACCCGGAAGCGACCCAGGTCGAGGGTGAACCGGGACAGCGACTGCGACGCCCGCGCCGTGATCACGGCCTTGCCGGCCAGCCGGTTCGCCGGCACCCGGTAGTCCAGGTCGAGGTCGTAGTGCAGCACCCGATAGCCGCCGTTGCCGTGCCGGGGCAGGTACCCGTCGGCCGAGTGGTCGGCGCCCGGTGTGGCGCCGACCGGCCCTGCCGGCGGGGTCACCGCCGCCGCGACGCCGTCGCGGACCAGGCGGCGATGGGGTTGCCGAGCCACTGGCTGTCGTCCGGCACGGCGTCACCGCGGGTGACGAGCGAGCCCGGTCCCACCGTGGTGCGCGCGCCGATGCTCGCGCCGGGCAGCACGATCCCGTGCGGGCCGAGCGTGGCGCCCGCGCCCAGAGTCACCTCGTCCATGCTCATGATTCGATCATGGAACAGGTGGGTCTGGACCACGCACCCCCGGTTGACCGTCGCACCGGCACCGAGCGTGACGAGGTCGTACTCGGGCAGCCAGTACGTCTCCAGCCAGACACCGCGGCCGATGCGTGCACCGAGCGTGCGCAGCCACAGGGTGAGCAGCGGCGTGCCGTTGGCGAAGCGGAACAGCCACGGCGCGGCGAGCACCTCGACAAACGTGTCGGCCAGCTCGTTGCGCCACACGAACGACGTCCACAGCGCCCGGTCGGTGACGGTGAACCGGCCGATCAGCAGCCACTTGGCGGCCGTCGCGGTCAGCGCCGCCACGATCGCCGCGGCCAGCATCACCGGCCCGGCGGCCAGCGCGGCCACCCAGCCGCCGCCGGTCCGCCAGATCAGCGCGAGCGCCGCGAGCACGAAGATGGCCAGCGCGCCGGCGCACATCACCGGGATGACCCGGCACAGCTCGATCAGGGCGCGGGCCACCTTGAGGCGCAGCGGCGGGGCGAAGGTGCGGCTGGTGTCGGCCGCCTCGACGGTACGACGCAGCGGCATCGGCGGGGCACCCAGCCACGACGAGCCCTTCTTCGCCTTGTGCGGCGCCGACGAGAGCACGCCGACCAGGCCCCGCTTCGGCACCGACCGGCCGGGCGCCGCCATCCCCGAGTTGCCGAGGAAGGCCTGCTTGCCGATCCGGGCCGGGGCGACCCGCAGCCAGCCGTGGCTCAGCTCGTACGTGGCGACCATGGTGTCGTCGGCCAGGAACGCGCCGTCGTCGACGGTCGTCATGGCCGGCAGCGCCAGCACCGTGGACGCCTCCACACCACGGCCGACCTTCGCGCCGAGCAGGCGCAGCCAGACCGGGGTGAACAGGCTGGCGTACATCGGGAACAGCGCGGTCCGCGCCATCCCCATCAGGCGTTCGGTCGTCCACACCTGCCAGGCGACCCGGCCCTGCACGGGGTGGAAACCGGCGCGCAGGCCGACGCTGAGCACCCGCACCGACACCAGCACCACCAGGGCGTAGGTGAACAGGTAGGCGACCGAGGCGCCGGGGACGGCGATCAGCGCGGCCTCGAGCGCCGGGCGGCCGTCGACAGCCCAGCCGAGCAACGCCAGCGCCGGCAGCGCGGCCACCGCCGGGACCAGGCCGAGCAGCTGCGCGGTCAGGCTGTACGCGGCCACCCAGAACTTCGCGCCGAGCCGGTGCCGGTCCGGGCGCTGCACCGGCCAGCCCTCGGCGTCCTTGTCGGTGACCGGGGCGGCCGGCGAACCCGCCCAGCGCCGACCGGCCGGGACCGCGCCGGTCACCGTCGAACCCGCGCCGATCTTCGCGCCCTTGCCGACCCGGGCGCCGGGCATCAGTGTGCTGCGGGATCCGACCTTGGCGCCGGCGCCGACCCGCACCATGCCGACCCGCACCACGTTCCCGTCGACCCAGTAGCCGGACAGGTCGACCTCCGGCTCGATCGCCGCGCCCCGGCCCATCTTCAGCAGGCCGGTGACCGGCGGCGCGGAGTGCAGGTCGACGTCGCGGCCGATCCGCGCACCGAGCATCTTCGCGTAAGTGATCATCCAGCCGGCGCCGGCGACACCGTTCGCGCCGGTCAGCTCGGCGAGCCGTTCGGCCGCCCAGAGCCGCAGGTGCACGCCGCCGCCGCGCGGGTACTTGCCGGGCCCGACCCCGCGCAGCAACATCCGTGCGCCGGTGGCCGCGACCGCGATCCGCCCGGCCGGGCTGAACAGCAGCAGCCAGCCGGCCGCGATCCACCACCAGGAGACCTGCGGTGCCCACTCCGCGACGGTGAGCAGGGCGAGCACCTTGCCGACCGCGGCCAGCACGGTGACCCAGCGCAGCCCGACCAGCGCGAGCATCGGCAGCAGCAGCAACGCCTGCACGAACCCGGCGCGCAGGGGCGTGGGCCGCACCGTGCTGCGCGCCTTGGCCTCCGCGCCCAGCGCGCCCAGCACCGACGCCATCTGCGACAGCCTCGGGTTCTGGTAGACGTCGGCGACCGACACCTGCGGGTAGGTCAGCCGGATCCAGGCGACCAGCTGCGCCGCGTTCAGGCTGCTGCCGCCGTTGCTGAAGAAGTCGGCGCCGCCGTAGCCGGGGCGTACCCCGAGGATCTGCTCCCACCCGCCGGCCAGCCACTCCTCGGCCTCGGTCAGCTCGGCCTCGGCGCCGGCCGAGACGGCCAGGGGCCAGGGCAGCGCGGCCCGGTCCACCTTGCCGGACGTGCGGGTCGGCAGGTCGTCGATCACGGCGAGCAGCGGGACCAGCGCGGCCGGCAGCTGCTCGCGGATCCGTTCGGTCGCGGCGGCCAGGTCGAACCCGTCGCCGTCGCGGGCCACCAGGTAGCCGACCAGCAGCTGGTTGCCGGCCGCGGTGCGTTTCACCGCGGCGGCCGCGCCGGCCACCCCGGGCAGCGCCTGCAGGGCGGCGTCGACCTCACCCAGCTCGATCCGGCGGCCACCGAGCTTGACCTGCTCGTCGCCGCGGCCCAGGAACAGCAGTCCCTCGGGTTCGGCGCGGACGATGTCGCCGCTGCGGTAGGCGCGCGCCCAGTCGAGCGAGGGCAGCGCCGCGAACTTTTCGGCGTCCTTGCCGGCGTCCAGGTAACGGGCCAGGCCCACCCCGCCGATGACCAGCTCACCGGTCTCGCCCATCGCCACCGGGTCACCGGCGGCGTCGACCACGACGAGTTCCCAGCCGGCCAGGGGCAGACCGATCCGGACCGGGCCCTCGCCGGTGAGCCGGGCCGCGCAGGCGACCACTGTCGCCTCGGTCGGCCCGTACGTGTTCCAGACCTCGCGGCCCTCGACCGCGAGCCGCTCGGCCAGCTCGGGCGGGCACGCCTCCCCGCCGAAGATCAGCAGCCGGACGTCCTCGAGGGCCTCGACCGGCCAGAGCGCGGCGAGCGTCGGCACCGTGGAGACCACGGTGATCCGCTGCTCGGCCAGCCACGGTCCCAGGTCGACGCCGCTGCGCACCAGCGACCGCGCGGCCGGCACCAGGCAGGCGCCGTGCCGCCAGGCCAGCCACATCTCCTCGCAGGACGCGTCGAAGGCCACCGACAGCCCGGCGAGCACCCGGTCGGGCGGCCCGAGCGGCTCGGTGCCGTCGTCGACCAGGAACAGCTGTGCCTCGGCGTCGACGAACGCGGCGGCGGCGCCGTGCGAGACCGCCACGCCCTTCGGGGTGCCGGTCGACCCGGAGGTGAAGATGATCCAGGCGTCGTCGGTCGGTTCCGGTCGTCCGGGGCGACCTTCCGGGGTACGACGGACCGTCACGCCCAGCCCGTCACCGAGCACGGCACAGACGTCCGCCTCGGCGAAGACCAGCTCGGCGCGTTCCTCCGGGTCGTCCGCGTCGACCGGCACGTACGCCGCGCCGACCGCGAGCACACCGAGGATCGCGAGGTAGAGCTCGGCCGAACCGGACGGGATCCGGATGCCCACCCGGTCGCCGACGCCGACACCGTGCCCGGACAGCGTCGCGCGCAACGCCTCGACCTCACCGGCCAGCTCACGGTAGGTCAGCCCGGCACCACCGGCGTCGATGGCGGGCGCGTGGGCGTGGTCGCGTACCGTCGCGTCGAGGATGTCGAGCAGGGTGCGGCGTATCGGTGCGGAACGGGACCGGAACAGCGCCGGCGCCTCCGGGGAAACCTCGGTCTCGGAAAGCTCGATCAGTCGCAGATCCGTGGTCACGGTCACCGGTGCGCGCTCCATCTCCGCCCCCGGCTGGTCGTCTGTCAGGCGCACGGCGCCGAGCCGCCCGGGGCAGCCCTCAAAGTTACGGGCCGGAAACGCAATGTGGTGGCCCATTGCCGATTTCGTGGCCACTGCCACACCACTGTCACGCCACCTCGATGAAGATCGGGTTGGTGTAGAGCCAGGTGTCCAGCCACGGATCGCCGTCGCCCGGCGGGTGTGCGATCGGCCCGTGCGGGTCGACGCGGGCGCCGAGCAGGCCGGCGCCGTGCCGCTTGCCGTCCGAGCCGCGCACCCGCACGTAGCCGGGCGCGGTGACCGCCCCGAGCGGGATCCGCACCGTGTACTCGCCGGTGCGCCGGCTGACGTCGACGCTCTCCACCACCCGGGTCTGCGGCGCCCGCCACGTGTCGGGGTCGGCCGGGCGGCCGGTGACCGCGCCGCGGATCACGTCGAGGTGGGCGAGCCGGGGCAGCGTGCCGAGGAAGTTCGGCCGTGACGCGCCGGCCACCGTGACGGTCAGCGTGATCCGGTCACCGCGCCGGACCCGGAGCCGCCCGCCGAGGGTCGCCGAGCGACCGTGCGAGGAGGTCAGCCGCACGTCCAGGCCGTCGACGAGCTGACCGTGGTCGACCCAGACCCGGCCGGCCCGCAGACCGTCCATCACCTCGCGGTAGCCGAACCTTTTCACCCCCACATGGGTACGACTAAATTGCCCCGGCCAGAAGTCACTGCCCGGCTGGGCCGCACCGGTCTCCACCGGGTCGGGCACGTGGCCGAGACTGTCGAACGTGGCGCCTGGCGGGTAGTCGCCGTTGCGCAGCGTGTCGCGCACCGTGCGGTGGTTGTCCGAATTGCTGGTGATCGAGAACAGCCGGCCCTCGGCGAGCAGCGCGTCCCACAGTCCGCCGACGGTGGCGGTCATCCAGTCGAAGCCGCCGTAGGTCAGGTACGCCTCGGCCGGGTAGCCGGGGTGGGACTGGGCGGACGGCTTGTTCTCGTACTCGCCGCGGACGCTGGTGGCGCCGCGCAGGCCGGGCAGGGCCGCGCCCTGTGCGCCGGGAGCGCCCTCCATGCCGATCACGAGGTCCGGGGCGGCGTCGCGCCAGGCGCGCAGCTCGTGCGGGGAGTCGATGCCCAGCCGGGACGGGTGGTTCGCCAGGATCAGGGCGTCGTCGACGTACCCGGCGGCCTTCTGCGCGGCGAGCCAGCGGATCGCGGCGACGGCCAGGGCCTCGTTCGCGGCGGTGCCTTCGGTGCGGGCGAGCAGTTTGCCGTCGTACGACCGCTCGAACTGCCGCAGCACCTCGACCTCGTGCTCGCCGGGCGGGGTGAACACGGTGGCGTGCTCGGCGCCCGGGATGTACCACTCCAGCCCCTGGAAGATCAGCAGGCGCGGGTTCTCGGCACGGGCCGCGAGGATGTCCGCGTGCTCGAGGGCGGCGCCGGTGGTGTCGTGACCGAGGTTGCTGTGCTCGGTGCAGACCATCCAGTCCAGGCCGTACTGCGCGCCGCGCCGGGCCGCCTGGGCCAGGGTGTACTTCGCGTCGTGGCTGTACTGGGTGTGCACGTGGTGGTCGCCGACCAGGTAGACGAGATCCTGCTCGTCGTCGCTCTCACTCGCGGCCGCGGGGGCCGCTTCGGGCAGGGTCGCGGCCGCGGCGAAGGCCGTTCCGAACAACCCCGCGCGGCGCAGCATGCCGCGACGGCTCAGACCCTGCGGATCCAATTCCTTTTCCGGTACGGCGGGGTCGGCCCAGCGGGGCAACGCACTCATGGCAACCGACCGTATGCACACCCCCGTCACCCTGAGCGACCCCCACATGGCGAAAAGATGATCTTCAAGTGTCGAGTCTTCACCAGAACGCCGGGCATAGATGAGAATCACTCGCATGAAACGCTCCCTCGCTGTCGCGCTCTGCGTTCTCACCGCCCTCGCCGTCACCCCACGGCCCACGCTCGCCGCCGACGCGTCGTATCGCACGCTGAGCGCCGCGACCAACCCCGACTGGATGGCGCCGCTGCCCGGCGCGACGAGTCTGGCCGCGCTCTCCATCCCCGGCACCCACGAGACCATGTCCACGCACGGCGGCATCCTCACCCAGACCCAGGAGGACTTCGGCGACAGCGGCGGCACCCTGGCCCGGCAGCTCACCGCGGGCATCCGGATGATCGACATCCGGGCGCGGGTGAACACCGGCAACACGTTCACGATCCACCACGGCGCGACGTACCAGAACGCGAACTTCGACGACGTGCTCGGCAAGCTCGGCGCGTTCCTGGCCGCGCACCCGGGCGAGACCGTGGTGCTGCGGCTCAAGCAAGAGTGCACCGGTGAGCTCGGCTCGTGCACCGACGTGTCCGGCCAGGCCGGTTTCGCCGACATCTTCGACAGCTACACGGCCCGGTACCCGAACCTGTTCTGGCAGCCGTCGGTGACCCGCGCGACCGGCGCCGCGACCCCGGCGCTGGCCACCGTCCGCGGCAAGGTGGTGCTGGCCGTCCTGAACGGACCCCGCGGCGGCGTGATCGAGCACTACGGCCTGGCCCAGTTCGCCGGCTGGCACGACGGCTCGTCCACCTACGTCCAGGACGAGTACACGGTCTCCAGCGTCGGCGCGATCCCCACCAAACGCGACCAGGTCCGCCGTTTCCTGGACGTCACCAGCGCCGCCGACCGCAGCACCATGTACGTCAACTTCGCCAGCGGTGCCAGCATCTTCGCCCAGCCCCAGCAGGTGGCCGGCGGCGCGTTCGGTGTGCAGGGCGTGAACCCGTTCCTGCTCACCTACCTGAACGAGGGCCCGGAGGTGCACACCCCGGTGGTCCGCACCGGCATGCTGATGCTCGACTTCCCGGGCAACGGCCTGATCGCCAAGGTGATCGCGCTCAACACCGCGCGCTGAGCTCTTGTGCCGGCCGGGACGTCCCGCGCGTGGGGCGTCCCGGCCGGCAGCGGCGAGTTCATGGCGCCGGGGTGGTCACCAGGTACGACCTGACCTGGTCCAACGCCATGTCGAGCGCGACGGCCATCGGCGCGACGCTGTGTGCGGCGTCGGCCAGCAGGTAGCCACCTTGCAGCGCCGCCATGAGGAACGTCGCCAACGTCTCGGGGTCGGCGTCGTCGCGCAGCAGGTTGCTCTTCTGCATCCGGACGAAGCCGTCGGACAGCAGCTGCTGCCAGCGAGCGAACGTCTCGGCGAGGGCGACCCGGGACTCCTCGTCCTGATCAGCGAGTTCGGCGGCCATCGAGCCGAGCCCGCAGCCGAAGGCCCCGCCGTTGAGCTTGTTCGCCTCGACCAGCGCGTCCCGCCAGCGCACCAGCCCGGAGAACGTCCTCAGCCGCTGCAGCCGGCCGTGTTCGCGGTCGAGCACCACGTCGCCGCGGAAGCGGACCACGGCACGGACCAGCCGTTCCCGGTCGCCGAAGTGCGAGTACAGCTGCGACTTGCTGGTGCCGGTGGCGAGCAGGATGTCGTCGATGCTCGTCGCGTTGACGCCTCGCCGGACCGTTTGGTCCAGGCAAGCGCTGCGGGGCGGCGCCCTCCAGCGCTCCGCGGCCTTTGCTCCCTGACAACTACGCAACGGCCATCAGGTGTCGGCGGGGTCCGCCGACAGTGCGACAGTGACCCTCCTGAACCGGCTGCGACTCGGTGCACGCCTGGCCACTGCCTTCGCCACTGTCATCGTGCTGCTGCTCGTCGTGATGGCGACCGCGATCCTCACCGCGGCGCGGCAGGGCGCCGCGGCCAGCCGGATGGAGCAGACCCAGCAGTTCGTCGAGTTGCTGAAGGACGCGAAGTTCTCGTCCGCCGATTTCAACGGCTGGCAGACCGCGTACGCGTTCGACGCCCTGCGCGGGGTCGCGGACGCCGCGCAGGACACCGGGGCGTCGCGCGCGGCGTTCCTCACCTCGATCCGGACGTTCCAGACGACGGTGGCCACCGCGACCACGAGCGCCACGAGCACGGCGACGCGCACCGAGCTGGAGAGCATCGCGACGCTGGCCGCGCAGTTCCTGACCGTCGACACGCAGATCGCCGAGCTGTACCGACGGGACACCACGGCGGCGCGCACCGCGGCGAACGTGCTCGTGATCGGCCAGGAGATCGAGATCTTCCAGCAGATCGGTACGCACCTGGACACGGTCGCGGCAGCCGCCGGCACCGACTTCGCCGCCGCACGCAGCAGCGCCACCGCGGCGCAGCGCACCGGGGACGCCCTGATCTGGAGTGCCGGGACGGTGGCGGCGCTGATCGCCGCCGGGCTGGCCCTGGTCGTCACGCGGTCGGTGACCCGGCCGGTCGACAGCGTCCGGCGGCGGCTGGTCCTGCTGGCCGACGGTGACCTGGCCTCGCCGGTGATCGTCACCGGCCGCGACGAGATCGCCGCGATGGCCACCGCGCTGCGGCAGAGCCTGAGCGCGCTGGGCACCGCGATGCGCACCATCGACGGGTCGGCGACGTCGCTGGCCGCCGCCGCAGCATCGCCGACACGGCGATCAGCACCGAGGGCATCGCCGCGAACGTCACCACCGTCGCGCTGGCCGCCCAGCACACCACCGACGGCGTCGGCCAGGCACAGCAGGCCACCGCGGAGCTGGCCCGGATGTCCAGCGACCTGCACACCCTCGTCTCCCGGTTCCGCTACGAGTCCTGAAAGACGGGCCGGCCCTGTTCCGGCAAGGTGCGCGCCGGTAGCGTGGATGCCGGCCTGACGCATCGGCGGTGGTCGAGATGGGACCGGAGCGCGAACCGGAACAGCACCACGCCGGCCGGCCGGGCGGCGGCCTGCCCGATCTGCAGCACGCCGCCACCTACGGCGCCGTCGCGCTCATCGCGTTCACCATGCTCAAGGCCTATGCCGCGGCGTACTTCTCGCTGACCACCGCGGCGGCGCTGCTCACCACCGCCCCGATCAACGTGTTCCTCGGGTCGATGGTGTCCTACAGCTACCAGCTCTTCCCGCTGCTGGCGCTGGCGCTGCTGGTCTACGCCCTGCACCAGTGGCGCACCGGCGGTCCCCCGACCATGATCATGCTGGCGCTCGGGGTGGCGGTGGTCGCGGTCGGCGCGTCGCCGTGGCCGTACCTCTGGCAGGAGACGCTGATCGTCGCCGGGATCATGCTGGGCCTGTTCGCCCTGTCGACCGCGGGCGACGCGCTGCTGATGCTGCGCAAACCGGCGCCCGCCCGGCCGCGCGCCGCCGTGGCGGTCCGGCAGGCGGCGGCGCGACACTGGCGCCGTCTGATCACGTTTCGGATGGTCCTGCCCACCTTCCTGATCATGGTGCTGGCCATCCTGCTGCAGACGATGACGAACCTCTGGCTCCCGGTCGAGGTCGTCGTCTACGAGCAGGGCCCCCGGTGCGCCATGACGATCGGCGCCACGGATTTCGCCGGCCGCCCGGTGACCCTGCTCGACGCGCCCGGGTGCCGGCAGATCGTCGGTCACGTGCTCAGCGACGCGGAACCGTGGACCACCGTGGTGACCGCCGGCGACCGCCGGTTGCGCCGGATACCGACCGCCGGGATCCGGTATCGGGAACTCTGCCACCTGAACCGGGTCCAGCCGTCCGGCAGACGGCCGCTGCTCTGGGTGATCGAGCGCCGCGGCTACGCGTCGCCGAATCTGTCCTGCAAACGGCTGTCCGAAAACGTCAAGCGCGCCGCCCTGGATCCGGGATCACTGCCGTAGTCCGGTCCGATCTCCACGGCGAAAGACGGATCACGGTGACAGAAGACGAGGTCTTGCAAAGGACGAAAGAAACTGTCCTCGATTTGTCGGTTTCAAAGGTTTGAAAGAGCTGTACGTTTCCTTTTGAACACGCGCGGAGAATCAGCGGCGGCGTGCCGGCCGCCGCTGTTCCATCTGCCCGAGGTGCGGGGACGCCTGCCGCACACCCGGGCGCCGCCATTCATTGTCAGCTTCGGCCCGGATTACGCCCCGCCCGTTTCGTACACCCATAACTCGCGCATCAGATGACCACCGGTGCTCTCTCGCAACCCGGTGACATATCAGTGCGCCCGAAATACGAAAGGCGTGCAGAGAATGTCCGATCCCGCCACCAATGCGACAATGCCCGCCCGTACCAACCGTTCGGAAGCCATCTTCCAGCCGCAGGCCCGCGTGCAGAACTCGATCGCGCCCGGGTCCATCGACCTGCCGTCGCTCGTGCCGCTGATGTACGCGCTGATGTCCCGCAACATCGCCAGCTACGGATTCACGTTCAGCGATCCGCAGACGCCCGGGGACTACTCCAAGGACTCCAAGCCGGGCTGCATCATCGCCGCTCCGTCGTTCCCGGCCAACACGCCCCGGGTCGACGAGAACTACGTCTTCAACTGGGTCCGCGACGGCGCCATCACCGCGATGGAGGTGGTCAAGGCCGAGATGCCGACCCACCTGGGGCTGTCCGACCAGACGCTCAACGAGTACGTCGAGTTCGCCGACCTGTGCTTCGCCAACGCGCGCCCGACCAAGGGCCACGCGTGCTTCACCATCGCCGGCGAGCCGCGGCCGTGGACCGAGCAGAACGACGGACCGGCCCTGCAGTCGATCACTCTGCTGGCCGCGTTCGACCGGCTGGACCCCGGCACCCAGAAGACCGCGGTGGCGCTGGTCAACGCGAACGTGGAGTTCCTGCTCGCCACGTACAAGGACCCCACCACGAACCTGTGGGAGGAGCACATCGGCTACAGCTTCTTCGCCCGCTCCGCCCAGCTGCGCTGCTTCGAGACGGTGCTGGCCACCTCGGTCGCCGGGGTCGAGAAGCCGAACGGGATCCAGCCGGCCATCGAGTGGCTGCGCCAGGCCCTCGACAGCCACTGGGACGGCAACATCTACATCAGCATGATGACCATCCCCGGCGACGGTGGCGCGCCGTCACCGCGGCACCCGGTGATGTACGGCTACGACCCGAACATCGACATCGTCCAGGCGTCCGTGTACGGCGCGGTGCCCTGCACCGACACGAAGATGCTGGCCACCGCCGCGCAGCTGCGGGCACAGTGGGAGGAGGGCGGCAGCGCGTTCTACCCGGTCAACAAGACCGACAAGGAGCTGGGCCTCGGCCCGCTGTTCGGCCGCTACCCCGCCGACACCTACGACGGCGACACCAGCCACCCGAAGCCGGGCGGGCACCCGTGGGCGTTGACCACCTGCAACGTCGCCGAGCTGCACTACACGCTGGCCTCCGAGATCAAGGCGGGCACCCCGCTGCCCTTCGACGAGTTGTCGCGTCCGTTCTTCGCCCAGTCCGGCGTCGACGCGTCGACACCCGCCGACGCCGCGGCCCGTGCCCTGGTCGCCACCGGTGACGCGATGGTGCAGGCCGTCATCTACCACAGCGACGACTTCGCGCTGTCCGAGCAGTTCGACGGCACGACCGGCTACGAGCGCAGCGTCAACAACCTGACCTGGAGCTACGCCTCCTACCTGTCCGCGCTGCGGGCCCGCGCCACCGCGGTGTGATCACCAAACAGTCCGCCACGCGGGTCCCGTCGCACGGGCCCCGCGTCGCGCGGACCGGTCAGAAGGGGTGACTGCCTCATGTTCGTGAAATTCCCGCAGGGCGCGACCGAGCGCACCGACAAGGACGCCGCCGCCGAAGTCCTCTACGACGTGGTCATCGTCGGCGCCGGCATCGCGGGGTCGATCATCGCCGCCCAGCTGAGCGAGGCGGGCAAACGGGTGCTGATCCTGGAGGCCGGGCCGGCCGAGGACCTCACCCTGCGCGGCTACGAGAGCTACCTGGACCGGTTCTACTCCTCGACGAGCAAGGACAACCAGGCCCCGTACCCGGCGTCGCTGGCCGCGCCGATGCCCCGGGGCACCGACACCCGCCGGATCGCTCCCGGCGCGCCGGACACGTCGGCCTACCTCGTGCAGAGCGGGCCGCTGGCCAGCGACACCACCTACACCCGGGTGCTCGGCGGCACCACCATGCACTGGGAGGGCAAGACGCCGCGGATGCTGCCCGACGACTTCCGGATGCGCACCCTGTACGGCGAGGGCGTCGACTGGCCGCTCAGCTACGAGGACCTCGCCCCGTACTACGCCGAGGCGGAACGGGTGATCGGCGTGTCGGCCGACGTCGAGGACCAGTCGTTCCTCGGCATCACCTTCGACGAGCGCTACGTCTATCCGATGAAGGGCCTGCCGCTGTCCTACCTCGACCGGATGGTGGCCAAGGACGTCGACGGGATGCCGGTCGAGCTCGACGGCGAGCAGACCCGGCTGCGGGTCCGGCCGTTCCCGCAGGGCCGAAACGGGATACCGAACCCGGCGTACGACGGCGGCAACGGCTTCGTCCCGCAGGGGGCGGTGAGCACCTATCAGGTCGAGGTCGGTGAGCGCTGCCAGGGCAACAACAACTGCGTGCCGATCTGCCCGGTGCAGGCCAAGTACCACGCCGGCAAGACGCTCACCGTCGCGCTGGAGAGCGGGCGGGTGGACCTGATCGCCCAGGCCGTGGCGTACCGGGTGCACGTCGACCCGGAGACCGGCCGGGTCCAGGAGATCGAGTACCGCCGCTACAAGCGACCGGACAGCAAGGCCTTCACCACGGTACGGGCCCGGGGCCGGCTGTACGTGCTGGCCACCAACGCGGTCGAGAACCCGCGGCTGATGCTCGCGTCCGGCCTGCGCGGTTCCAGCGGCCTGATGGGGCGCAACTTCATGGACCACGCGTACCTGCTGACCTGGGGGCTGCTCCCGGAGGTGGCCGGCACGTTCCGCGGCACGAACTGCACCGGCGGCATCTCGGACCTGCGCGGCGGCCGGTTCCGGCGCAACCAGGCCGCGTTCGCCGTCGACATCCACAACGACGGCTGGGGCTGGTCGCGCGGCGCGCCGATGACCGACCTGCTGGACCTGGTCGACAACGGCGGCCGCTACGGCGAGAGCCTGCGGCAGGGTCTGGTCGACCGGGTCTCGCACCAGCTGCTGCTGGCGTTCATGGTCGAGGTGCCGGCCAGCCCGAGCAACCGGATCACCGTCGACCCGTCGTACACCGACCGGCTCGGCAACATGCGGCCGATCCTCACGTACGCCATCCCGGACTACACCATGCGCGGTGTCGCCTACGCCCGGCAGCTCTCCAAGCGGATCTTCGCCCGGCTCGGCGCCGAGGACCACACCGACTACGACCCGAACTTCTGGGGCTACGCCACGTACGAAGGTCAGGGTTATGAGATCCGCGGCGGCAACCACCTGGCCGGTACGCACATGATGGGCTCCGACCCGTCGACCTCGGTCGTCGACGCCGACCAGCGCTCGTGGGACCACCAGAACCTGTTCCTGGTCGGCGGCGGCAGCTTCCCGACCGTCGGCACCTCCAACATCACCCTCACCATCGCCGCGCTCTGCCGGCGCAGCGCCCGGGCCATGCTCACCCAGCTCGACCGCGAGCAGGCGCCCGTCCAGCTGGCCACCGCGGGCGCGCCGTCTCACCGCGAGGAGGCAGGCCGGTGACCGACCCGACCATCAACAGCCGGGATGACCTGATCAGATACCTCGACGCCGCACTGGCGCTGGAGCACGCCACGATCCCGGTCTACCTGACCGCCTACTACTCGATCCACTCCACCACCAACTCCGACGCGGCCCACATCATCCGGGTCACCGCGGTCGAGGAGATGCTGCACCTGACCCTGGTCGCCAACGTCATGAACGCCGTCGGCGGCAGTCCCGACCTGACCCGCCCGGGTTTCGTGCCGTCCTACCCGGCCTACCTGCCGGACGGCGAGGACGACTTCACCGTGGACCTGCGGCCGTTCTCGCCCGAGGCGGTGGAGACGTTCTGCAAGATCGAACGCCCGCGGAAGGCGCCGGACCCGCAGGCCCGCCTGATGGCGGTCCGCCCCGAGGAGTCCCTGCTGGTGGGGAGCCCGACGGCGAGCGGTATCCGGTTCTACAGCATCGGCGAGTTCTACGAGGAAATCATGGAGGGGCTCCAGCGGCTGGCCGCGGAGGACCCGAAGCTGTTCAGCGGCGACGAGTCGCGCCAGGTCGGGCCGGAGCAGTTCTACTCCGGCGGCGGCATGATCATCGAAGTGCACGACCTCGCGTCGGCCTGCCGGGCCCTGCAGCTCATCTCCGAGCAGGGCGAGGGGCTGGACACCGGTGTCTACGACGCCGAGGGCGAACTGGCCCACTACTACCGGTTCCGGCAACTGCAGTTCGGCCGCTACTACCAGAAGGGTGACAAGGCCGACGCGCCGTCGGGCCCGGAGCTCGACATCGACTGGGACGAGGTCTGGAAGGTCAAGGTGAGCCCGAAGCTCGCCGACTATCCGCCCGGCTCCGAACTGGCCGCCGCCGCGGCGGCGTTCAACACCGACTACGGCGCGTTCCTCACGCTGCTGACCCGGGCGTTCAACGGGGAGCCGGACCGGCTGCAGGACGCCGTCTGGTGGATGTTCCGGCTGCGCGACAGCGTCAACCGGCTGATCCGCAATCCGCTGCCCGGCAGTGACGGCCTGCACGCCGGCCCGACCTTCGAGGTGACCGGCACCGGCGGAGCGCTGTCATGACCGCGCCCTCGCTCGACGACTTCGTCGCCCTCTCGGTCGACCTCACCGCGTTCGGCGAGACCGATCTGCTCGGCACCGGGCTGGGCAGCCCGTACCTGGCCAAGCTGCGCGGCGCGTGCGGCGACGCCGTGGTCACCGCGCTGTTCGCCGCGCACCAGGCGGCCCGGGCCGAGTCCGCCGGCGACCCGGACGGCTTCGACCGCGCCCTGCGGTACCGGATCTTCAGCGACGACTGCCTGGGCCCGGTGGCCCGCAACGTGATCAAGCTCTGGTACGCCGGGACCTGGTACGGCCTGCCCCCGGAGTGGACCGACAGCTACGGGGCGCAGAGCGCGGCACAGACCTCCACCGTCACCGCCGCCTCGTACCAGGAGGGGTTGTTGTGGCGGGCCATCGGGGCGAACCCGCCCGGCGCGAAGGCACCCGGCTTCGGGTCCTGGGCCGAGCCGCCCCGCATCGACGACCGCTACCTGAAAGGCGCGAGAAGATGACTGACCTGGCCGGCCGGCTCGGCCCGGACCGGGTGCGGCTGGGCGTCTGCTGCACCCTGTGGTGGAACGACGACTTCCCGACCATCGACGCCGGCATCCCGTTCGGTCAGGCGGTCAGCGAGATGGCGCTGGCCGGCTTCCAGGGCTGCAGCATCGGGCACAAGTACCCGTCCGATCCGGCCGAGCTCAAGGCCGCCCTCGACCTGCGCGGGCTGCGCGTCTCCGAACCGTGGACGAGCACCTACTTCACGATCGGCAAGATGTACCAGAAGACGGTCGACAGCTTCGAGCAGACCCTGGCGACGATCAAGGCGCTGGGTGGCGACGAGCTGGTGGTGGCCGAGTTCGGCGCCTCGTCGCACCTGCTGCCGGTCGACGTGTTCGCCAACCGCCCGGTGTTCAGCAACGCCCAGTGGGACGCCCTCACAGCGGGCCTGGACACCCTCGGCAAGATCGCCAACTCGGCCGGGATGAAGCTCAGCTACCACCATCACATGGGCACCGGCGTGATGACCCGCGACGACATCGACCGGCTGATGGCCTCGACCGATCCGGATCTGGTCTTCCTGCTGCTCGACACCGGCCACGCCGCATTCGCCGGCGACGATCCGCTGGAACTGGCCCGCGCGTATGCGCACCGGATCGGCCACGTGCACATGAAGAGCGTCCGGCCCGAGGTGGTCAGCCAGGTCCGGGAGCAGGGCCTGTCCTTCCAGCAGGGTGTCGAGCTCGGGGTGTTCACCGTGCCCGGCGACGGCGCGATCGACTTCCGGCCCATCTTCGAGGTGCTGGCCGACGCCGACTACCGCGGCTGGCTGGTCGTGGAGGCCGAGCAGGACCCGAACAAGGCAAACCCGCTGGCGTACGCCATGAAGGCCCGCGCCTACCTCGCCGATGTCCTGGGGTGGTGACCATGCCCAAGATCTACTTCAGCTTCTTCATGTTCACCGCCGATCTGCGCCCGGACGACGCCGACTACACCCGGACCCTGATCGGGCACCTCACGGCGCTGACCGAGATCGGCTACGACGGCTTCGACGTGCACATCGCGCCGCCACCGGCCGGCGCCGACCCGCACCTCGAGCTCAACAGCTACGTCCACCTGCGCAAGGCGCTCGACGAGGCCGGGTTGCAGGACACGAAGTTCACCACCAATGTCGGCACCACCCGGACCTTCGACATCACCTCACCGTACGAGGAGCAGCGCCGGCAGGCCCTGGCGTACCTCAAGTCCCGGGTCGACATCACCCGGGTGCTGGGCGGCGAATCGATCATGTCGGGGCCGTTCCTCTACCCGTACGGCGTCTTCCCGCTCACCGACCTCGGCGAGCAGATCTGGAGCGACGACCTGCAGGAGTGGATGACACCCCGCTACGAGGCGGCCCGCCCGGTCTTCCAGGAGCTGGCCGAGTACGCCTCCCGCAAACAGGTCCGGCTCGCGATCGAACCGGTGAAGAGCTGGGAGACCCCGCCGCCGAACATGGTCTCCGAGGTGCTGGACTTCCTCGACACGGTCGAGGACGCCCCGGGCAGCCTGCCCGGCGGCGTCACCGTCGACACCGCCCAGGTGCTGATGGAGAGCCAGGGTCCCGAGGTGTTCAAACGCAACGTGGCCCGCGCGACCCGGCAGAACCGGCTGTTCTACGTGCACATCTCCGCACCCGACCGGGGCGCGGTGCGGGACAGCTGGATCCCGTGGGAGCTGATGCTGGGCGAGCTCGCCCCGGTCTACCACGGCCCGTACCTGATCGAGGTGTTCAACGCGGTCCCGCCGTTCGTCAGCTCGATGCGGATGGCGCGCCGGCGCTTCTGGCGCCCCGGCGAGGACACCCCCGAGCCGCACCGCCCCAGCGCCTACGACGTCGCGCGCGACGCGCTGGCCACGTTCCGGGAGCACCTCGCCGCCGTCCCGGCCGGCACCGGAGGTTCCTGATGCCCGCCCCGCTACCGGAACCCGTCGTGATGGTGGTCCGCGAGGCCGGCGACGTGCGCATCCACACGTTCGTCGCGGCGTTCACCGGCGGCAACATCGCCAACGCCACCCACATCGTCGAGAGCCGCACCCGGCTCGTCCTGGTCGACGCGCAGTTCCTCGCCCCGTACGCGACGAAGTTCCGCGCCTACGCGGACAGCCTCGGCAAGCCGATCGACCGGGTGTACCTCTCGCACCGCCACCCCGACCACTGGTTCGGGCTGGGCACCGCGTTCACCGACGTCGCCGTGCACGCGCTGCCCGAGACCATCGACTTCGTCCGGGAGCACGGCGAGGACTCCCGCAAGGACCACGGGAAGCTCGGTGATCTCGCCCCGGCCCGGATCGTCGTCCCGCAGCACGCCGTGGCGCCGGGCGAGGACGTCATCGACGGGGTCCGCTACCAGTTCGACCGGGTCACCGAGACCGAGATCGACGTCGCGCTCACCATCCGGCTCCCGGAATCGGGGGTGTACTTCGTCCAGGACCTGGTCTACAGCGGGACGCACCTGTACCTGACGAAGAACATCGACACGTGGATCCGGGTGCTGAGCGGGATGCTGCTCGCCGACTACGACCTGTTCATGCCGGGTCACGGCCTGCCGGCGGACAAGAACGAGGTCGCCCGCAACATCGAGTACCTCGCCGCGGCCGGGCAGGCCATCGCCGACGGGGTGACCGGCAAGTCCTTCCAGGACTACCTGATCCAGCGCTACCCCGAACGCCGGTGCCCGGGCATCTTCGACATCTACCTGCCCCGGCTGTTCGACGGCGCGGGGGACTACTGAACGTCACGTCACTGGCGAACGAGCACGGAGGGCAGCCAACCATGAACACCGACTACACGGTCGGCCGGTACCTGGTCGATCGGCTACGCGAGCTGGGACTGGGACACCTGTTCTCGATCGCCGGCGACTACTCCATCGAATGGGTCAACCGGTACGTCCAGCAGAGCCAGATCGAGGTCATCGAAGAGGTCAACGAGCTGAACGCCGGTTTCGCGGCCGACGGCTACGCCCGGATCCGCGGCATCGGCGCCCTGTGCGTCACCTACTCCGCGGGCGCGCTGTCCGCGGTGAACGCGATCGCGGGCGCCTTCGTCGAGAAGGTGCCCGTCGTCCTGATCAACGGCACGCCGAGCATCAAGCGCACGCTCGCGTTCGAGCAGACCGGCTTCAGCTCGCACCACTTCATCAGCGGGCGCGAGACCGACCTGCAGACCTTCGAGCACCTGACCGTCGCGGCGGTCCGGGTCGACAACCCGGACCTCGCACCGATGATCATCGACTATGCGCTGACCCAGTGCATCAGCGAGAAGCGGCCGGTCTACATCGAGCTGCTCGAGGACATGGTCGACCTGAGCTGCCAGCCGCCGCAGGGCACCCTGCGGCCGGCCCGGATCATGTCCGATCCGGCCAACCTGGAGCAGTCCGTCGAGCAGATCAACCGCAAGCTGGAGAGTGCGAGCAAGCCGCTGATCTGGGTCGGGGTGGAGGTCGACCGCCTCGGCCTGCACGAGAAGACGTCCACCCTGCTGCACCAGCTGAACATCCCGTACGTCTCGGAGCTGCTCAGCAAGGCGGTCCTGGACGAGGACGACACCCTGTTCGCCGGGGTGTTCGACGGGCAGGCGTCCTCGGCGGCGGTCAAGGACCTGGCCGAGGACGCCGACTTCATCCTGGCCCTGGGTGTCTGGCTGACCGACCTCAACACCCTGGGCTGGGAAACCGACTACACCAAGACCGCCTTCGTCTCGCTGGACACCGTCAAGTACGGCACCTACTTCAGCCCGCAGGTCTCGCTGGAGCACCTGATCGACGGGCTGCTGGCCGGCAAGGTCAGCCGGGACAACCTGAAGTGGCCGCAGGTGCAGGCGCACGGCGTGGCGCCGGTCGCCGCGTCCGACACCGCGATCACCTATCAGGGGTTCTACGACTTCATTCCGCAGTACGTCGACGAGTACACCATCGTGGGCAGCGACGCCAGCCTGAACTACTTCGGCAGCCTGCTGCTCAAGGTGCCCAGCGCGGGCGGGTTCATCGCCCAGTCGTCGTACTCGGCGATCGGCTACATCGGACCGGCCGCGACCGGCATCTGCCTGGCCAACAACGACGACAAGCGGGTGATGGTCTTCTCCGGGGACGGCGGGTTCCAGATGAGCGCGCAATGCCTGTCCACGCAGACCCGCTTCGGCCTCAACCCGATCATCTTCGTGATCAACAACGGGGTCTACGGCGTGGAGCAGTGGCTGGCCGACGCGTCGGTCTTCGCCAGCAACCGGTCGTTCTACAAGTCGTGCATCCTGCACCCGTGGAACTACAGCAAGCTGGCGGAGGTCTTCGGCTGCCAGGGCTGGAAGGTCGGCACGTACGGGGAGCTGCGCACCGCGATGACCGGCGCCCTGGCCAACTCGAGCAGTCCCTCGATCATCGAGGTCGTGATCGCCAACAAGTCGATCCCCACCAACGCCGAATGGAAACGCGACTAGAAAGGTCCAGGACCATGCCCACGAAGATCACCGTCATCTACGACAACCCCAAGGACCCGGAGGCGTTCGAGGCCGACCACCACGAGCAGGTGACCCTGGCGAGGAAACTGCCCGGGATCCGGCGGGTGGAGAGCGCGAAGGTGTGGCCCAAGGAGGACGGCAGCCCCACCCCGGCCTACCGCCTGCTCGACCTGTACTTCGCCGACTACGACACGGCCAGCACGGCGGTGACCACCCCGCAGGCGGCGACGTTCGTCGCCAAGGTCTTCGAGCTGGCCACCGGCGGGGTCCGCATCGTCTTCGCCGAGGTCGAGGACGCCTGAGCCGCGGGCTACCCGGCGCGCACCCGCGTGGTGACCGCGCCCAGATACGTCAGGGCCTGCTCGCTGCGGCTGCCGGGCGCGGCCGTGCCGACCTGCAGCTGCTGGCCGGGCGCGTCGCGTACGTCGAAGGTCTGGTAGGTCAGGTCGATCCGGCCCGCCTCGGGATGGTGGAAGGTCTTGTCGGTGCGCGGCAGCGCACCGACACCCTGCCGCGCCCAGCGCCCGGTGAACTCGGCGCGATCCGCGAGATCCTCCAGGACGGCCAGGATGTCCGGGTCGGCCGGGAACAGCCCGGAGTTGCGGCGCAGCGCGTCGACCACCGCGTCGGCCGCGGCCGGCCAGTCGTCGAAGAACGCCGGCGCGCCCGGGTCGGTGAAGACCACCCGCACCATGCTGGGCCGCTCACCGAACGGCGCCAGCAGCGCCGCGCCGAGCGGGTTGGCCGCCAGCACGTCGAACGCCGGCCGAACACGTACGCGGCCGCCCGCGGGAACCCGTCCATCAGGGTCAGCAGCGCCGGGTGCACCCGGTCACCGGCGGTGGCCGGCGCGTCGCCCGGGCTGAGCCCGGCCAGCCGGAACAGGTGACCGCGGGTGTCCGCGTCGAACCGGAACACCCGCGCGATCGCGGCGAGCATCTGCGGCGAGGGGTGCCGCTCGCGGCCCTGTTCGAGGCGGGCGTAGTAGTCGGCGCTGACCCCGGCCAGCACGGCGACCTCCTCCCGGCGCAGGCCCGGCACCCGGCGATTCCCGCTGGTGAGCAGGCCGGTGTCGGCCGGGTCGACCTGCGCCCGGCGGGCGCGCAGGAACTGTCCGAGCGGGCTCACGTCAACCATGCCGCGAGCCTAGGCAGCCGGCTCCTCGGCGCACGCGAGCGGGGTCGGGCGCGCGACGAAGGCGTACGCAATCCGCTCCTGCCACGGCGCGGCCTCCTCGAGCCGCGCGGCGACCTGGATCAGCAGGTCCTCGCGGCCGTGACCGGCGACGACCTGCACCCCGATCGGCAACCCCTCAGCGCTGTGCCCGAGCGGCAGGCTCACCGCGGGCTGACCGCTGACGTTGAACACCGACGTGAACGGCCCGTAACCGAGCATCACCTCGAGCCATCCGGCGACTGACTGCAACGGATCGTCGTAGCGCAGCGTGCCGTGCGGCGCGGGCAGCTGCGCCAGCGTCGGCGTCACCAGCAGGTCGAACCGGGTGAAGAACGCCCCGACCGCCCGGCTCACCCGGTTCTGCGCGTCCAGCCGGGCCATCAGCTCCAGCGCGCCGAGCCCGCGGGTCTCCGCGATGACCTGCCGGGAGACCGCCTCCAGCAGGAGCGGGTCCGTTGGGCGGGGTCCGCTCAGAAACGCCGCGCCGATCGCGGAGAGCTCCGCGCGCAGCGCCTGCACCGCGTCGGCCCCGTCCACCGCCGGCGCGGCCTCGCTCACGTCGTGGCCCATCCGCTCCAGCAGCCGGGCGGTCCGCTCGGTCGCGGCCGCCACCTGGGCGTCGACCGGCACACCCGACCAGGCCCGGGTGGTCACCGCGACCCGCAGCCGGCCCGGCTCGGCGGTCAGCTCGTCGGCGTAGGGCCGGTGCGGCGGCGCCGCGGTGTACTTGTCGCCGACGCCGGGGCCGTGCACCGCGTCGAGCAGGTGCGCGGAATCCCGGACGGTGCGGGTCAACGCGAACTCGGCGGCCATCCCGAACATCGGTTCGCCGAGATCCGGCCCGCACGCGACCCGGCCGCGACTCGGTTTGAGGCCGACCAGGCCGCAGCACGAGGCGGGCACCCGGATCGAACCGGCACCGTCGCTGGCGTGCGCCACCGGCACCGCGCCCGCCGCGACCAGGGCCGCCGCGCCGCCGCTGGAGCCGCCGGCACCCCGGTCGAGGTCCCACGGGTTGCGGGTGACGCCGTAACGCACCGACTCGGTGGCGAAACTGAGCAGCATCTCCGGGACCGTGGTCTGACCGAGAGTGGCCAGGCCCGCCGCCCGGAACCGGCACATCAGGTCACTGTCGTGCCCGGCGACCGCGTGCCGGATGGCGCGGCTGCCCAGCGCGAACGGGACACCGGCCGCCATCGGCCCGCCGTCCTTGAGCAGGAACGGCACGCCCGCGAACGGCCCGTCCGCGGCGTGCGCGAGCGGGCGCGGGAACAGCGGCAGCGACAGCCCGTTCAGCGCGGCGTTCGCGGTCTCCAGGGCGCGCCGGGCGGCGTCCTCGACCTCGGCCGGCGTCACCTCGCCGGCGGCCATCAGCCCGCGCAGGCCGAGCGCGTCGTAGCGGGCGTACTCGTCCGGTTGCATGCCGCGAGCCTGCCGCGCCCGGCGGCGCCGGAAAATCCCGAGACCTGGGGATGGCCGGTGGGCAGACTCGAGGGCATGTCACTGGCCGCTTTCGGCTCCGCCGTTTCGGGTACGGCCGGCCGCACCGTCCCGCACGACGGCTACCAGCTGCGCGCCCTCGACCCGATCACCGGCGTCGGCTGCCTCGCCGTGACCGAGAACGCCTACCGCCCGTCGGCGGCCCGCCGCCTCGAGATCAACGACGCCGGCGGCCGCGACCTGCACTCCCTGGCCGCTCTGACCGGCGCGGGCCGGCGCGTCGGCGTGCTGGGCACCGGCGCCCGCGCGGAACGCCACAGCGAACGCCTGCACGACCTGATGGCCGCCGACGGCTTCGGCAGCGAGCTGCGCGTCGCCCTGGTCCACGCCGGCATCACCTGGGGCACCCTCACCCTGCTCCGCGAACGCGGCAGCCGGCCCTTCTCCCCGGCCGACGCCGACCGCGCCGAGCGACTGTCCGCACCGCTGGCCGTCGCCCTGAAGAACTTCGTCACCAGCCGCCCGCCGCGCCCCTTCACCCACCGGTCCGCTCCCGGCGTCGTCGTGGTCGAGGCCGACGACGGTGTACGCCCGACCGCCGCCGGCCGCGCCTGGCTGGCCCGGCTGCTCCCGCCGTCCGCGGCCACCGACGACGACACGCTCTTCGCCAACCTGTGGAGCGTCGTGTACGCCGCGCGGCGCACCGGCGGCGAGGCGCTCACCCGCATCCCGGCCGGTGGCGGCTGGCTCGCCATGCACGCCCAGCCCCTCGACGCCGCGCTGGTCGTCACGATCCAACCGGCCGCCGCCGACCAGCTGCTCCCGGCGTTCGCGGCCTGGCACGACCTCACCGCGCGGGAACGGACCGTCCTCGACCAGGTGCGCGCCGGTCGGGCCGCCAAGCAGATCGCCACCCGGCTGCGACTGTCGCCGTACACGGTCAACGACCACCTCAAGGCGATCTACCGCAAGACCGGCGTCAGCGGCCGCGACGAGCTGCTCGCCGCGCTCACTTGCTGATCGCGACCGCCCGTTCGATCAGGTGCCAGGCGAACAGGCCCGCGACGGTCAGCGGGACCAGCACGTACCACTCGCCCAGCACGCCGAAGTCGCCCGTGCGCCCCATCGTGTGCAGGACACTGACCAGAGCGAGCGGGCCGCACGCGGCGGCGATCGCCAGGCGGCGGAGCCAGATGCGGGTGCGGCTGGTGGCGGCCGGCTGCGGTGCCGGGTGGTTGTCGATGTCCATGCGAGAAGTCTGACCGTCCCGCGGCGTCGGCGGATCTGACCACGGTCGGAATCGCGCCTATACCCCTGGATATAGGTCCGCGGGGCTCGCAGCGGGATTTCCCAGCCTGACGAACAGAAAGAATCGATAGGTTTCATCCTTTTGGGGGAAATTCGACAGTCAGTGCTAGCGTCGCCCGCTGGCAGGTCAGTCGTCGATGCGGAGGTTCCTGATGCCCGCCGAGCCCAGTGGGACAACACCCGGCGGCAGCACGCCCGAAGAGACCGACGAGGCCACCGTGGTGATGCCCGCGGCCCCTCTTCCGGACGAGCCCACCGCAGTAATTTCCGCCGACGACCCGACGGTGCCGCTGGTGCCACCGGTCCCGGACGAGACCACCGCGCCGGAGCCCGCAGATGAGCCCACCGTGGCGCTCGTCGCGGACGAGACCACCGCGCTGGTAGTTACGGACGACACCACCGCGCCCATCGTTGCGGATGAGTCCACTGTGGCCTCGGACGAGGTCAGCGTGCCGCCGGCCGCCGACGAGGCCACCGTGGCGTTCAGCGCGGCCGAGGCGACGGCTGCCGCCTCATCCCCGGACGACGAGACCACCATGCTGGTGTCCGCCGCGGAGGCAGCGCCCGCAGACGACGCGACCGTGGCGATCGCCGCCACCGCGCCACCGGCCGACGAGACCACGGTGGTGGTGTCCGCCGCGGAGGCGGCAGCCCTGGCGACGCCCGTCGACGACGCGACCGTGGCGATCGTCGCCGCCCCGCCGGTGGCTGACGAGGCCACCGTCGCGATGACCGTCACCCCGCCGCCGGACGAGGCGACGATCGCGTGGTCCGCACCGACACCCGCCCGCACCACCACGCCTGCCGCTCCGCCCGCCCGCGCCTCCACCCCCGCCCGCGCCCCGGCGCCCGCACCCGCCCGCCTCCCGGCATCTGCCCGCGCCTCCGCGCCCGCCGACGAGGAAGCCACCACGTGGCTGGCGGCCGGTCTCGGCAGCGCACCGGTCGCCCCGGCGGCCCCGGTCCGGATCGGCGGCATCGCCGTGTCCCGGCGCCGGTTGATCCTCGGGCTCTCCGGCGTCGCCGGCGCCGCGGCCCTGACCGCGGGTGCGGTCGCCATCCACGGCGCGACCACCGAATCCAGCACGGCCCCGGGCAAACCCGCCCCCGCCGGACCCGCGGTCGTCACCTCCCGCACACCGGAGAAGGCGCAAGTCACCGCCTCCCCGGTGCCGGTCCAGCGCAAGCCGCTCTCCACGCTCGCCGAGTACACCAAGGCCGCCGGCCTGCCGGCGTTCCCCTCCGACGCGATCGCCCTGACCATCGACGACGGCCCGCACCCGATCTGGACCCCGAAGATCCTGCAGCTGCTCGAGAAGTACCAGGTCCCGGCGATGTTCTGCATGATCGGCAACCAGGTCCTCGGCCACGAGGCGGTCGCCAAGATGGTCACCGGCGACGGCCATCAGCTGGCCAACCACACCTGGAGCCACCCCACCGAGCTGGGCGAGAAGTCGAAGTCCCTCGCCCAGAAGGAAATCCACCGCGCGCAGAAGAAAATCACCAACACCACGGGGTACGTCCCGAAGCTCTTCCGCTCCCCCGGCGGCGACTGGTCCCCGCACCTGCTGGGCGAGGTGGCCAAGGCCGGCCTGCTCCCCCTGGACTGGAGCAACGACCCCCGGGACTGGACCCAACCGGGCGCCGGCAAAATCGAGAAGCGCATGCTGGCCGCCAAACCAGGCCAGATCCTCCTCTGCCACGACGGCGGCGGCGACCGCTCCCAGACCTACAAGGCCCTGAGCGTCGTCCTCCCCGCCCTGAAGGCCCGAGGCCTCACGTTCGTCGCCCTCTGAGCCGGGTGCACCGAGGGGACGGCCCGCGGTACGGACCGTCCCCTGCCGTGGTGTTACCTGGCGGCTCGTTCGGCGGCGCTGCGCTCCACGCAGAACTCGTTGCCTTCCGGGTCGGTCAGGGTGACCCAGCCGGTGCCGTCCGGGCGGCGGTGGTCGCCGAAGAGCTTCGCGCCGATCGCGATCAGCCGGTCGACCTCTTCGTCGCGGGTGCGGTCCTGCGGTTGCAGGTCCAGGTGGACGCGGTTCTTGACCGCCTTGCCGTCCGCCACCCGGATGAACAGCATCGACGGCTGCCCATCGGCGCTCAGTGACGCTTCCGGGTCGCCCGGCTGGTCGTCGTCGCTCAGCGGACGGTCGACCACCTGCGACCAGAACTGGGCCAGCTCGTACGGATCACCGGTCGTGTCGAAGGTGATGTGGTTGATGCCTGAAGCCATCGCACTCTCCAAAGTGGATGAATGCGCCCCGGGTCACAGCAGGTCAGCGGTGCTGGCGAAGGGGCGCGGGAGACTGGTAAGTGAACATCTCAACCACACCTCCCCTCGCCACGGGCTGACCGCCTGATCTTGACACTCGCCCGCCGGGCCGCGCAACCCGGCCAGGTCAGTACTTGTCGCCGCAGGAGGCGACGTCGGCGACCTTGTCCAGCAGTCGCTCCAACTGAGCGCGCTCCTCGGGCGACAGCGCGGCGAACAGGTCGTCGTCCGCGCCGGCCAGGACATCGTCGACGGACTGCAGGGTGCCGGTGCCCTTCGCGGTGATGGTGACGATGTGGCGGCGGCGGTCGGCCGTGTCGCGCTGCCGGGACGCCAGGCCCAGGCTCTCCAACTCGTTGAGGACCGCGACCAGCGCGCTCGGATCCACGCCGAGCAGGTCGATCAGCGCCTGCTGGTTGACCGGGCCGTCGGCCAGGTGCCGCAGCGTGAACTCGGAACGCATGGTGAGCCCCTGAGCGGCCAGGGCCTCACGGACCCGGGCACTGGCGACCGCGCCGCGGCCGGCCAGCAGCACGCCCAACGGGGCCGGAAGCGCGGTGCGCGCGGTCGAAGCCATGCCGCCATCATAACCAGCACCCCGATTGTTGCTCTGGAATAATCGTTGTAGGCTTCCAACGATTTCCAGCGCACCATCATTTGGGAGATGCCATGTTTGTTGCCTACGTCGTCGCCGCTGTCGTGTTCGGGCTGGCCAACGTCAACTCCGCCGTCGCGAAGTTCCGCAGGGTCGAGCGGGTCACCACGGTGCTGACCACGTCGGGTGTCCCCGAGTCGTGGTTCGTGCCGCTGGGTCTGTTGAACCTCGCCGGCGGGATCGGCCTGCTGATCGGGATCGCGTGGCGGCCGCTGGGCATCGCCGCGGCGGCCGGCCTGGTGCTGTATTTCGCCGGCGCGGTGCTCGCCCACGTGCGGGTCAAGGACACCAAGGGCATCCCGCTGCCCGCCGCACTCATGGCCGTCGGGATGCTCACGCTGGCACTCGCCATCGCCTCGGCCTGAGCCCGGAAGGCGCGCCGCTTCCGGCCCCCCGGCTGGCGCTCAGGGGTGCCTCACGACCGTTGAGACACCCCTGAGCACCAGCCGCGGCCCGCTCCCGGAACCCGGCTGGCATCCAGGGGTGCCTCACGACCGTTGAGACACCCCTGAGCACCAGCCGGGGGCCGCGAGCGACCGGCCGCCGCGCGCCGCGAGCACGCCAGGACCGCGCCGCGGCCAGACGAGAACGTCAGCTGACTGAAACGCGAGGTGTCAGCTTTCGGGAGTGACGGCGCTCCGGTAGGCGCTCGGGGTCAACCCGAGGATCGTGCTGAAGTCGCTGCTCAGGTGGGCCTGGTCCGCGTAGCCGAGCTGGGCCGCCAGCTCCGCCAAGCTGGTACCCGGATCATCCCGCAACTGCTGGGCCGCCTCCTGCAACCGCCGCCGCCGGATCATCGTGAGCGGCGGAAGACCCACATACCGCCGGGCCAGGCGCTGCACCGTGCGGGTCGAGACGTGCAAACGCGCGGCGACGTCCTCGACCCGCAGCACCGCCGGGTCGGCGTCGATCAGCTCGGCCATCGCATTGGCGAGCAAAGCCTCCGGGCTGGGCGCCGGCACCACACCGGCCAGCCAGTCCGCGAACGCGTCGACTGCCAGGCGATGCCGGTCGGCCGGGCCGGTCATCGCCTCGGTGACCCATTTCTGCAGGTCAGGCAGGTCCACCGGCTGGGCGGTGTCCTTCAGCTCCGCGGGCGCCGCCGTGAAGGCCGGCACCGCGGCCGGGCGCAGCAGCGCGCCGACCGCCCAGCCCGTACCGGAAAGGTCGCGGTGCGAACGGCGGGTCGACGGGCCGGAGAGCTCCACCCCGTCCGGGCCGACGACCAGGTTCGAGGCGGGGAAGGCGATCAGGTACTGACGGGACACCCGGCCGGGCGCGATCTGCCACTCCGGGATCCAGAACCACCGCACCAGCGCGGCCACCGACGCGGGCGGCGGCAGGCGCGCGAACGTCGGCAGCCGCACCGGGTACAGCACGCCACGGTGCTCCTGGCTCACGGTCACCACCGTACAAGCTGTCGCGTATCTCCAAGGAATCCGCCGGTGGCCGCACCTAGCGTTAGGGCCATGACTACGACCGATAAAGCCGCTACCGGCGAATACACCACCAACGGCACCCCGCACGGCGCCACCAGCCTGACCCCGTTCCTGGTCATCCCGGACGCCCGCGGCGCGATCGACTTCTACCGGGACGTCTTCGGCGCCCGGGTCGTGGACGTGACCGAGATGGGCGGCGTGGTGGCGCACGCCGTGCTCGACTTCGGCAGCGGGCTGCTGCAGCTCGGCGAGCCGATCGAGTCCTACGGCCTGGTGCCGCCGCCCGCCGGGGAGCAGGACTGCTACTCGATCGGGATGTACTGCCCGGATGTCGACGCGGTGCTCGCCAAGGCCGAGGCGGCCGGTGCGACGGTGCGGGAACCGGCTGCCACGTTCGTGTCGGGCGACCGGTTCGCGAGCGTGCGGGACCCGTTCGGCGTCCGCTGGTCGATCATGACTCGGGTCGAGGACCTCTCCGAGAAGGAGAGCGCCGAGCGGGTCGCCAAGTGGGCCGCCGAACAGGGCTGAAACTATCCCGCCACGTAGACGTCGCCGTCGGCCACCGTCACCTCCCGCGCGCTGCTGGCGCCGGTGAGCAGCAGGCGGGCCGGCCGGTGGTGCCCGGCGATCACCTCGATCCGCTGGATCGGCTGCGGGGTGGCAAGCGTCGACTCCCGGCGCCAGGGCAGCCCGGGCACCAGCCGGTAGGTGTCGACACCGGTCGCCGCCGGGTCCGGCGTGGCATGGACACGCCAGGAGACGTCGTCGGCCGGTTCCATGTCGCGGACCCGGGCGCCGGTGCCCAGCTCGGTCGCCCGCCAGCCGATGCCGGCCAGGTGCACGGCGCTGTGCGTGTGCACCCGGGCCTGCGCGTCCAGCTGCATCCACACCACGAACGGGGCGCGGCCGCCGAGCGTCGAACCGACCAGGCTGATGTAGTCCGGCGAACGGGGGTTGACGGTCTGCAGTTCGGTGGCCGCGACCTTCAGATACCGTTCCTGGTCGGCGTCGTCGACGCTGGTGCCCAGGTCACGCCCGGCGGCCGACCGGAACCGCAGGTCGGCCGGGGAGAACGTGGCGTAGTAGACGTTGCGGTGGTATCGGTCGTGCAGGTGACCTTCCGGCCCGCCGCCGGCCAGCGTCCACACCATCGCGATCCGGTCGCCCTCCACGCGGATCTGACCGAGATAGATCTCGTTCATGTTGTCCGCGCGGTTCAGCGGCGCGATGCACCAGCGGTCGCCGGTGAGCGCCGTGGAGCTCTGCCAGCTGAGCCCGTCGTCGGTGGAGCGGACGTACTTCATCGGCCGGGTGTCAGTGGGAAAAGCCGGGTCGAAGTCGCCGGCCGTCTCGCGGATGAACACGAAGATGTCGCCGGTCGACGTCTTCACCGGCATCGGATATGTCGCGCCGAGACCCTCCGGGATGATCGTGTCGGTCCAGGTCCCGGCGATCGAGTGCGGCTCGGGCGAGCGGGCCACCCACAGTTCCCGGTTGTGCAGGCCGCGGAAGACCAGCAGGTGACCGTCGTCGGCCTGGATCAGCGTCGGATAGTTGTGCGAGTCGTTGTCACCGCCGGCCACCCGCACCGGCGCCGACCAGACCGCGAGCCTGTGGTCGTACTCCTGCACGTAGTTGTCCTCCTGGAACCCGCCCCAGGAGATGAAGGTCTTCCCGGCGCGCGGGTCGTGCACGCCACCGGCGACCGGCCGCCGATCAGTGCGGGCCGCCGACGCGGCAGCCACGGTGGTCAAGGCCGGCTTCGAGGAGGGCAGAGGAACAAAGGGCACAAGACCCAACCCCAACACGGTACGACGATTCACAGCGTCACCACGACCGCGCTCGCCGCGCTCACGGTCAGGGTCAGCTTCCCGCCGGTGACCCGCGCCGAGGACGGGGCCGGAGAGAACCGGCCGGCGCCGTCGACGGTCACGCCCTGCACCGCCGTCGACTCCTGGTCCAGCCCGGCACCGGTCATCGCCAGCACCGACGCCAGCCGATTCCGGCCACCGACCGCCAGGGTCACGTCGACCGGCGCCCCGTCCTTGTGGACCAGCGCGATCCGGGTGCGCCCGTCGTCGCCCTGCACCGCGTACACCGAAAGGTTCTGGGTCGTGTCGGTCGTGACCGGCAGGAACCGTCCCGGACCCATCTGCCTGGCCATCCAGATGCCGTAATAGATCGGCATGACTCGGTACTGCTGGGCCAGCTCATAGGCGGTGCTGGACGCGCAGATCGGGGTGTAGCGCTGGAACTTGCCGTTCCAGATCGGGGCGTTGCAGACGCCGAGCCCGCCGTGCACGTTGATCCCGGCCATCCCGGCCTGCGCCATCGACAGTCCGTAATCGATCACCCAGAGCGCGGACGCGTACTTGTTGCTGACGCCGTCGACACCGCCGCTGTACGCCGAGTTGGCCTCGTCGACCCGCATCGGCAGGCCAGTGGCAGTGGCCGCGGCCAGGTTGCCGGCGACCGCGGTGAGCTGCGAGGTGATCTGCGCGGCCGACAGCATCCGGTTGATGGTGAGGTCCGGGCCGGACGCGTACTGATGGACGGTCAGCATCGCCATCCGATCGTGCTCGTCGGCCGCGAGCGAGGACGCCCAGGACGACGACGTGCCCGCGGTGTCCGGTCCGGCGATCCGGTGGTGGCCGACCACGTCCGCGCAGGCCGCCCAGTCCGCGTGGTACTGCGGATAGGCGTAGCCGGGCGGGCGTAACGCCTTGCCCTCCCACTGGTCCGGTTCGTTGCCGCACTCGACCGCGACCAGGCGCTTGCCGAGGACCTGATCCATCGTCCGGACCTGATCAGCGACGAGCGCCGGGTCCCAGCGGCCGACGTTGACGCCGACCTCGGCCTTCCAGCCGGTGGCGTCGAGCAGCCCGCGCAGCCGTTTGATGTCGGCCGGGGTGACGATGTCCTGCACCCAGTCCGGTTTGGGGTCGGGTGGCGACTGCCCGGCCGGCAGCCAGAGCGTGTCGCGGTCCAGGGTGTTGCCGCCGATCCGCAGGTTGCTGGCGCCGAGCGTGCGCATCAGCTGGGCCATGTTGCCGCGGGCCGGGTCGAGGTTGCCGAGGCCGAGTTCGCGCATCTCGAACGACAGGCCGACCGCGTCGGCGGCGAGCCGCCCGGCCGGGTGCACGGTGTCGACGGTGACGGTGGTGGTGGCGGCTTGTGCCGGGACCGGCAGGGCGAGGATGACCAGGAAGGCGGCGAGTGCCGCGGCTTTTCCAAGCACAGTGGACTCCATCAAAGAGTGAAGAGATCCTGACGCCAGGCGGGAGCGAGGCCCAGGTGGTAGAGGCTCAGCCGGCTCGCGCCGGCGGCCTGGAGCGCTGTCACGTGCGGCCCGACCGCGTCGGGTTCCATCGGGTGCAGCAGGGTGACGTACGCGTCGACCGGTTTCCCGTGCTCGGCGGCCGCGCGCACCAGTTGTTCGGAGCCGACCGGCCAGCACGGCACGAGCAGCGCGTCCACCTCGGCGACCGCGGTGGCGGTCAGTCCCGGCGACGGTCCGGTCGCCCACGGGTCGGGGTGCGCGTGCAGCGTGACCGGCAGATCACCCAGCCCGGCGAGCACCTGCGCGCGCAGCAGGTCGGTGTTCCGGTGCCGCACCCCGAGCAGCACGGCTAGGACCTCGTCGGACGGGTTCCCGGCCCGCAGCGCCGCGGCCACCGATGCCGGGTCGAGCCCCTGCGCCACCCACCCCCGTCGGCAGGCGGTGCAGCAGCAGATCGACAGCAGTCGCGCCTCGGCCGGTGTCCAGGCGCCGTCGGTCTTCTCGTGGTGTCCGAGATGGTTCACGCCCAGCTGGCCGCACGCCTCGAGCGAGACACCGTCGAGGTCCAGGTCGAGGACCGCCTCGGCGGCGAGCGTGGCGGCGTAGTCGCGGACTTCCGGATGGGCGGGGCACAGGGCGTACGGATAAGGCTCTCCGAAGCAGTTGACCACCGCGACGTCCGGTCGTGCCGTGCCCAGCCGGGTGTTGTGCGTCAGTACGATCCACGCGCTCACCTGGCGCCCGGCCCGCTTCAGCAACCGCGCCGCGGTCCCGAACGCGTCGGCGTGCGACACCCAGTTCGGCGCGAGCGGCCGCAGCTGCCGTCCCTCCCAGGCCGGCGAACGGACCGGGCGGTAGAGCGCCGCCCACCGCGCGTCGACGATCCGGCGCGCGGGGTGCAGCGGGGTCGCGGCCCGCGTCGAGTGGTAGGCGGCGGCCAAAGTCACCCGCTGCGGCGCCCGGTCCAGGAACCCGGGATCCCCGAGCACATCCCACGGAAAAGCGTGCCCGCTCACCATCGCGGCCGCAGCTTCACGTAGTCCGGCTCGAAGCTCTGCCGATACGCGGTGTCGTCGCGTTCCCGGATCCCGCAGCGCCACCAGTTGTCGTGCAGCTCGGCCAGCTTGTCCTCGTCGAGCGTCACCCCCAGCCCCGGGGTGTCCGGCACGGTCGCCGCTCCCCCACTGATCACCAGCGGATCGCTGACCACGTCCACCCCGGACTGCCACGGCGTGTGGGTGTCCACCGCGTAGGTCAGCTGTGGTGTCGCCGCGGCGAGGTGGACCATGGCGGCCAGGCTGATCCCGAGGTGGCTGTTGGAATGCATCGAGACGCCGATCCCCCAGGTGCGGCAGATCGCGGCGAGTTCCACGCAGGCGCGCAGCCCACCCCAGTAGTGGTGGTCGGCGAGCACGATCTGCACCGAGCCACGCTCGATCGCCTCGGGCAGGTCGGCGAACGCGACCACGCACATGTTGGTCGCCAGGGGCATCGGGGCGAGCGCGGCCACCTCGGCCATCCCGGCCAGCCCGCCGGTCGGGTCCTCCAGGTATTCCAGCAGGCCCTCGGTCTGCTCGGCCACCTTGATCGAGGTCTCCGGGGTCCACGCGGCGTTCGGGTCGAGGCGCAGCGGCAGGCCGGGGAACGCGTCGCGCAGTGCCCGGATCGCGGCGATCTCCTCGTCGGGCGGGAACACCCCGCCCTTGAGTTTGATCGACTCGAAGCCGTACTGGTCGATCATGGTGCGGGCCTGGGCGACGATCCCGGCCGGGTCGAGTGCGGGTCCCCAGTCGTCGGTGCCGGCCCACTTGTAGAAGAGGTAGGCGGAGAACGGGACGCGGTCACGGACCTTGCCGCCGAGCAGGTCGTGGATCGGCCGGCCGATCGCCTGTCCTTGCAGGTCGAGCAGCGCGACTTCGAACGGCGAGACGACTCGGGCCAGGGTCTTGGCGGCGGTGGAGTCGCCGGTGAGCCCATGGCGATCCGGGGCGTCGGCGTCACCAAGAGCGACCCCGATTTTCCGTACAAGTCCTGCTAAATCAAAAATATCCAGGTTTTTGATAGCAGAAGCGGCTCGGGTCAGGAGCGCCACATGCGGAGCGTCGCCGTAGGTCTCCCCCAGCCCGACCGCCCCATCGGCGCTGCGGACCTGGATGATCGCGCGCAGCGCCCACGGCTGGTGCACGCCCGCGGAGTTCAGCAACGGCGGGTCAGGGAACGCGACCGGGGTCACGGTCACTTCGCTGACTTTCATCCTTTGATCGCTCCCGAGGTCAGACCGCGCATGAACTGGCGCTGCAAGGCGAGGAAAACCACGACGGAGGGCAGCAGGGCGAGCAGCGCCGACGCGATCAGCACCCCGGTGCCCACCTGCTCGTCGGCGCGCAGGCTGCGCAACGCCAGCGCCAGGGTGAACTGCTTCGCGTCCTGGGCGACGAGCAGCGGCAGGATGTACTGGTCCCAGATCATCGTGAAGCCGAAGATGCCCAGCACGCCGAGCGCCGGTCGGCACACCGGCAGGATCACCGACCAGAAGATCCGCAGGTCACCGGCCCCGTCGATCCGGGCCGCCTCCTCCAGCTCGATCGGCACGTCGCGCATGAACTCGGTCATCACCAGGATCGCGAACGCCCACGCGCCGACCGGCACGATCATGCCGGCCAGGCTGCCGATCAGGTTGACGTGCAGGACCGGCACGTCCGCGAGGACCAGCGACAACGGGATGGCCAGGATTTCTTCCGGCAGCATCATGGTCGAGAGAATCAGGAACAGCACTATGCGTACGCCGGGGAATTGCTTGCGGGCCAGCGCGTACGCGGCGGTGACGCTCACCGCGATCTGGAGCAGCAGCCCGCCACCGACCACGACCAGCGAGTTCGCCAGGTAGCGCAGCACGCCCTGGTCGAACGCCGTGCGGAAGTTGTCGAGGGTCAGGTCGTGCGGGATCAGGGTGAGCTTCGTCGGATCGGTGACCCGGCCGAACGCGCTGACCAGCAATGCCAGCAGCGGCCCGGCGAAGACGAAGACCACCAGCGCGTACAGCGCGACCTTGACGATCCGGCCGAGCGGGCCACGGATCGCACCGAGCCCCAACGCAGTGTCGAGTTGTCTCATGAACGTCGCCTCAGCATCTGTGTCAGAACCGTGAGCGCGATCGTGGCGACCAGCAGCAGCATCGAGCCGGCTGACGCGATACCCAGCTCGTTGCGTTCCAGCCCGAGCTTGTAGACCAGCGTCATCACCACCTCGGTGGAGCCGTTCGGGCCGCCGTTGGTGAGCAGGAAGATCTCGGTGAACACCCGGAGCCCGCGGATCGCGGCGAGCGTGACGACGATGCCGAAGACCGGCCGCATCGCCGGGAACGCCACGTGCCAGAGCCGGCGCAACGGTCCCGCGCCGTCGGCGGCCGCCGCCTCATAGAGCGTGCGATCGACACCCGCCAATCCGGCAATAAAGATCATCATGTCGTACGGGGCGCCGCGCCAGATCCCGACCGCCATCACCGACCACAGTGACGTGTGCGGCGAGTCGAGATACTGCCCCGGGCCGAGTCCGATCCAGCCCAGCACCACGTTGAGCGCGCCGTCCGGGGCCGGGTAGTAGATGACCCGCCACAGCGCGGCGACCACGGCCATCGCGGTGACCGTCGGCAGGAAGACCGCGGTCCGTACGAACCACAGGTGCCGGGCGGTGCCCTCGAGCAGCAGGGCCAACGCCAGGCCGATGACCAGGGAGCCGAGGGTCTCGCCGAGCGCGAGCACGAGCGTGTGCCCGGCGGCCGCCCGGAACGCCTCGTCACCGAGCACGGTCCGGTAGTTGTCCAGCCCGACCCAGCGGTCGCCGAGGTAGGGCCGGACCTCGTGGAAGCTCATGCTGATCGCCCGGGCCATCGGCACGAACTTGAACAGCCCAAAAATGATCAGCGCGGGCGCGAGCCAGAGCCACGCGCTCGCATGTCTTGACCAGTGCTTTCCTGGCCTTTTCTGCGGCGGCGCGCGCTTCTTCTCCGGCGGCGCGGCCAGCGTGGCCGTCACGCCTTCGCTCCCTGCTTGGTCAACTCGCCGCCGCCGGTCACGCCTTCGCTCCCTGCTTGGTCAGCTCGTCGGTGAACGTCTGGGCCAGCTTGTCGAGCGCGGTCTTCGGGTCGGCAGCACAGTCGGCGACCAGGCCGTTCAGGGTGTCGGCGGCGGACTGCCGGAACGGGGTCCAGTCCGGCACCACCGGGACGTAGCGGGCGCCGTCCTGGTAGATCCCGGCGAACAGCTGCCAGCGGGTGTCCTTGCGGACCGCGGCCGTGTCCACCTTGCTGTTCACCGGCAGGCGCACCACGTTGCCGTCGGTGTCACCGGCCATGCCGAGCGTCTGACCGTCGACCGACGTGGCGTACTCGGCGAACCTGGTCTGCCCGTCCGGGTTGGCCGACCCGGCCATCAGGTAGACGTTCTCGCCCTCGGCCAGCGAGACGCTCTTGCCGCCGGGGCCGGGCGGCAGCGCCACGACCTCGTACTTGTCCTTACCGAGGTTCTTATCAAAACGCGCCATATTGTACGGACCGGTCAGATAGATCCCGCCCTTCCCGGTCTCGAACAGCGGGTGCGCCTGGGTGGTCTCGGCGGTCACCGAGCCCGGCACCACGCTCTTGTCGGTGCAGAACTGCTTGGTCAGCTCCTGCACCGCCGCGAGGGACTGCGGGTTGTTGATCGCCGGGGTGAACTTGCCGTCCGCCCCGGTCAGGAAGTCGCCGCCGGCCGACCAGAGCAGGCTCGCGAAGTACCAGGAGGTGTAGCCGCGCTTGGTGGAGGCCGGGATGACGTAGCCGTACGTGTCGGGTTTGCCGTTGCCGTCCGGGTCGCCGGCGGTGAACGCCTTGGCGAGCGCGTCCATGTCGGCCCAGGTCTTCGGGGTCTGCAGGCCGAGCTTCTCGCGCCAGTCCTTGCGAACGAACAGCGCGAACGACTGCGCCGAGAACGGCACTCCGTAGATCTTGCCGTCCGCACCGGTCGCGGCCTGCCAGGACGACGGCGTGAGGTCGGCCTGCCCGGCCAGCGTGGCCCGGTCCACCTCGCGGACCAGGCCCTGCTTGACCAGGCCACCGAGCCGGTCGGTGTCGTTGATGACGATGTCCGGCAGCTTCTTCTGCGCGGCCGCCTGCTGCAGCTTCGTCTCGAAGTCGTCGAACAGCGCGGTCACCTTGGCGGGCACCCCGGTCTTGGCGGTGAACGCGGCGGCGAGCTGCTGGTCGGTCTTCTCGGTGTTCGAGCCGGGCGGCTTGCGGACCCAGATCTGCAGCTCGGCCTTGGCGTCGGTGGCCGGCTTGTCGCCACCGCAGGCCACCAGGCAGCCGGCCGCGACGGCCGCGGTCACCGCCACCGCGAGCACTCTTCTACCAGCCACGTGCCTGCCCCCTGTCTACATATATGGACGCGTGTTTCGTCTGTGTCACGCGAGTAGGGACAAGCTAGCTGCCGGTATGATGACCGTCAACACTCTGGAAACAAACCTTCGTGATGGTGGGTATCAATGCCGCAGGCGATTGAGGGATCAACGACGGCCAATGACGTCTCGCCGGTGAAATCCGCCGAACGCACCGTGAAGATCCTGGAGACCCTCGCCGCGTCCCCGACCCGGCTCACCCTCTCCGAGCTGCAGGAACGCATGGGCTACCCGCGGTCGAGCCTGCACGCGCTGGTGCGCACGCTGCGTGAGCTCAAGTGGGTAGAGGCCGACGAGACCGGTTCGGCGTTCGGAGTGGGCCCGCACGCACTGCTCTCCGGCACGGCATACCTGGACCGCGACCCGGCCCTCCGGTTCGCCCAGGAGACCATCGAGGACCTGCGCGGCGAGGTCGGCTACACCATCCACTACGCCCGCCGCGACGACGCCCACGTGCTCTACCTGGCCAGCCGCGAGTCCCGCGACTCGGCCGGCCGGGTCTCCCGGGTCGGCCGCCGCCTCCCGGCCCACGTGACCGCGCTGGGCCAGGCCTTGCTGGCGGAGCTGACCGAGGCAGAGGTGGACGCTTTACTCCCGGCATCTTTGGCCGGCCTGCAGCCGAACAGCATCACCGACCACGCAGCGCTGCACGCGGAGCTGGAGGTGGTCCGCAAGCGGGGGTGGGCCTTCGAGCGCGAGCAGAACACCCCAGGCGTCGCGTGCGTCGCGGTAGCGGTCGGCTACCGCATCCCGGCCAGCGACGCGGTGTCCTGCTCCATGCCCGCCGACCGCGCGACCCCGGACCACGTCCAGGAGGTAGCCGACGCCATGACCCGCCACGTGACGGCCTTGGCCCGGACCCTGCGCCACGAGGGCATCCGCTAACGCCCCGGCCAGCACCCCGAGTCCGCGGCAGGCGCCGGGCGCGGTATCTGGAACAGCCGGCCGTTCTCGTAGACGTCCTCGTGGTAGATCCGATCCGCCCAGAAGTCGGCGGTCTGGTGAAAGACCAGGCTGCCGGGGGCCAGCGGACCCTGCCCTCGCCAATGCCAGTTGATCCTGGCTATCGCCTCGGCCCGCTCGACCGGAAATCGCGCGACCATCTCGTCCACGATGTCCTGGAGCAGCTCCAACCCTTCGTCCGATGCTGGGCGAAGGAATCCAGACGCGTCACTCACGGCCGTGGCCCTCGATTCAGTCGCGCACCAGGTTGTCGCACCTGTCGTCCATGATGCGTGCATGAACGCTATGTCGGAGCGCATGGAGCAGTCGGTCCAGATACTGATCAGCGACTGGCTGTTCATCGACGGGACCATGGACAACCACGTCCAGTCGGCCATCGATGGTGCCGTCTTCGACGAGGAGGGTGACACCGACGACGAGGACGGCGACGGGCCCGACGATGAAGACGACTGGGACGAGGGGCCGGCCGCGGATACCGACGCGGAGCCAGATTCCATCGCCTTGCCCAGGGTGGCCCAGTTGGGTCTCAGCGTTCGCCAGGCGGGCTGGGACCAGATTCCGGGGTGGCCGCGCGATGCCGCGGGCTTCGAGACCTGGCCGGCGCCTGGACAGATGGCGACGATGACCCTCACGGACGCCCAATGGAGCTTGGTTGTCTTCGCCCTGCGCCACTGGGCAGAGGTCGACGAGCGCTTGTCCGACGCCGAGGGAGCGGCCAGGTCACGGGCCATCGCCGCCGACATCGAGCATCGCCTCGCCGAACAGGGATGGGCAGGGGCCT
>NZ_BOMS01000108.1 GCF_016862315.1 Actinoplanes palleronii
ACCGGTACTGGGAACTGACCCGGATCGCCTACCAACGCGTCAAGGCCCGCTGCCCGCAGCGCACCGTTCTCGCCGGCTTGTGCTGTACCGCGACGAGGATGCCAAGGTGATCTGGGCATCCGGAACTCGCTGACGATCGTCGACCGCCAGCGAGCCCGGACATGCCGAGGGGTGATGGCCGCGCAGGACGCGGGGCCGAGCTCGGGATCTCAGCTCGACCGCTCGGCCATCAGCCGCTGGCGGCCGTCGTTGCCACGGTCGAGGAGGGACGCCAGAGCCGGGGCCGGGCTGGCGTTGCTGTCCGCGATGGCCGCACGGGAGCGGAGTTCGGCGGCGACGTGGCGGAGATCCTCGATAAGGTCGTCAACGGTGTCCGCGACCGGGTCGGCGTTCTGGGAGAGGATGTCCAGCCACAGCGGAACATTGCCACCCGCGATGCGGGTGACGTCCCGGAGACCGGCTCCGGCCAGTCGCAGGGCAGTGGAGTCGGCCGTCCTCAGCTGGGCGGCGAGCGCGCTGGAGACCAGATGCGGCAGGTGAGAGATGATCGCGGCGGCCCGGTCGTGCGCCTCGGCACTGAGCTCCGTCGGCGCCGCTCCGGTCAGCTCGGCCAGGGCTCGTGCCGTCGCCACGGCCTCGGGACGCACCGCGGCGGTCGGGCACAGCGCCCACGTTCGTCCGACGAATAGATCGGCGCGTGCCGCACCGGGCCCGGATTGCTCACTACCGGCCATAGGATGGCCAGGGACGAAGGATCTCATGTCGCACCCGTGGCCGGCCGCCGCCACGATGATCGGGGCCTTGACGCTGGCAACGTCGGTGTAGTGCTTCGCCAGGCCTTCACGCTGCGCGTCTCGGAGAACCTCACCCACAGCCGCCGGTGGCACGGCGAGCACCGCGAGGTCGACCGAAGGGCGCGCAGTGGCCGGCAACGGGTGACCGGCGCCGAGCCGTACGGCCTCGGCCACCGCCCGGCTGTCCCGGTCACGCAACCACACCCGTACGCCGGCCCGCCGCAGCGCCAGGCCTACCGAGGTGCCGACCAGCCCGGTACCGATGATGACGGCCTGTTCGACGGTGTTCATCGGGCTTCCTTCCGCAGCACGCCAGTGCGTGGTCAGAGGGGGTTGACGGTGTACAGGGGAAAGTACGAGCCGATCCGGCCGTGGGCGTAGTCGTCGGCGAGCTGCGGTACCCGGTCGAAGTCGTAGATCGTCTCCGACCCCTTCGGGGCGATCCACCCCTCGCTCTCCTGGAAGTCGCGGATGGCCAGGGAGTCCTGGAGGCGCCACACGTGCGTGTTCACGGACAGGTGGCGGCTGATGCATTCGGCCCCGCGCAGGTGCGACAGGCGCATCCCGGCCTTCCATCCGCAGGTGGTGACGGCGCCTTCGCGGGCCAGGGCCGCGAGGGTGACGTCGTGCAAGGGCTCGCCGATGTTGTCCACGAAGATCGCAGCCCCGTGGCCGTCGCTGAGTTTCCTGACGACGTCCAGGAAGTTTTCGACCGAGGCGCGGCGACGCTGGTGGCGGTCCCGGTCGGACCGTTGCTCCCGGGTGGGAAGCGAAAGATCGGGAAACTGGCGGCGGTCCACCGCGGTGATGCCGTTCTCCCGCAGGAACGCGACCCGTTCGTCTGAGCCCGCCGTCATCGCCACCCGGAACCCGGCCCGCTTGGCCAAGAGCAGTTCAGCGAAGGCCACGCCGCCGCCCCACCCGAACACCAGATGGTTGGCCGGATCGTCGTCGACGACCTGGGTACGCCAACATCCGTAGGCCTTCTGCCAGTTGTCCCACGCGGTGAAGTACCGACCGTACGTCGCCCACTGCGGTAGCGAGTACGCCGTACCGTCCGGGATCGGCAACAGCAGCCGGGCGTCCATCTTCGACCGCTCGGTGAGCAGTCCGATGGTGCCTGGAGCGTCGTAGGCGTACGCGAGCTCGGCGTAGCCGAAGCGGTCCAGCTTGCCGAAGGGCAGGAGCAGGCACAGGTCTCCTTCGCGCACGGGGACGGGCCGGGGGCCGGGGCGTATCTGTAGCACTCGTACCACGCCCAGGTTGCCGAGGACCACCGCGTCCTCGCGCCGGCTGATGCACACGTCGATCGGTGATCGGGCCAGCGCATGGTCGACGTTGGCCTCCCATGACCCGAGGATCGGTTCCACCAGGGCCTCACCCTCCTCCAGCCGGCCGAAGGTGAAGGTTCCTCGTTGCAGTGTGCTGCCGGGGCCGCCGTTGAGCGGGCCGGAGACGGTACCCGAACGCAGGATCCAGGCTTCAGGGCGGTAGATGACAACCTCCGGTTGATCGAGTTCTGGTCCGAATGCCCGGGGCGGTGTCAGGGGGCGATGACGTCATCGGTGATCCGGTAGTCCACCGCGACGCCGCCCCACGCCTCACCGGCGCCGTAGGCGACCGCGCCGAGCCGCCCGGCGGTCGGCAGGGTCCCGCCCGCCAGCTCCTCAGCGAACGCCAGGGGGATCGAGGCGGACGACGTGTTCCCGGAGCGCTCGATCCGATTCACGAACGGCACCCCGAGATCAGCTGTGAAGGCGCGGACCTGTTCCAGGATGCGGCCGTTCGCCTGGTGCCCGACCACGACGGTGGGTGCGGGATCAGAGTCGAAGAGGTACCGAGCCGACTCCGACATCCGGCGCACGGCGCGGTCGAAGACCTGCATGCCGTCGAGCCGGATGCCGCCGGCCTCCTCCCGCATGAGCGCCTGCTGCGTCCCGTCGCAGCCGGCTGTGTGCCGGAAGGCCGAGAACTCCGGTCGGTTCTCCACCAGGACGGCCGCGGACCCGTCGGCGAAGATGCACGCCGTCTGCCGGTCGGCACGGTTCACCAACCGGGACATGGCCTCCACCGAGCACACCAGCACCGATCCGGCCCGCCCGGCGTCGCAGAGCGACAGAGCGGTGACGAGGCCGTACACGAAGCCGCAGCAGGCCGCGTTCAGGTCGAAGGCCAGCACGCCGGGCCCCAGGCAGGTGCGTTCGGCCACGTCCGGGGCGAGGCCCGGGACCCGCCGGTCGATCGAGGTGCTGATGACGATGAGGGCACCGATCGAGGACGGGTCCGGCATCCGGGTCACGATCGGCGCGCAGGCTTCCGCTGCCACCTCGGCCAGCGGCGTCTTGTCCGGAAGCCAGGACCGGGCAGCGATGCCGCTGCGGCGGCGGATCCATTCGTCGGTGAGACCTATCGACGTGAAGTGGTCGTTCTCGATGACCTCGCGCGGCTTCGCGACGGCGATGTCGGTGATGCCGGCGCTCACTCCCGGCTCGCCAGCTTCGTGAAGTAGGTGCTGAAGTCCTCGAGGAAGGCGAAGCCGGCGGTCTCCCTCAGGTCTCCTTTGACCTTCAGCTCGGTTTCCAGGCGCTGGTGCAGCTCGACCAGGTCGAGTGAGTCGAGGTCGAGATCGGCGACCGGCCGATCCAGGTCAGCGGGACCCAGCGACGGGTCCCGCCGGCGCAACTGGCTCAGCATGGCCTCGCGGACAAGGCTTTCGAAGCTGCTCATGTCTCTCTCCGTTCATCTGACACGAACCGTGGTTGCTCGGCTAGTCGGCCGCCAACTGGTACAACACGGCACCGGAACTCAGCACGGTGCCGGCCGTCGCGGCGTGAGCCGTGATCCGGCCGGTGTGCTCGGCCACGATCTCCGTAGTGGTCTTGTTGGTCTCGACGACCGCGACGACGTCCCCTCGCTCGACCCGGTTACCGACCGCGGCGACCCACTCGATCAGCAGCGCCTCGTCGAGACCGTGCCCGAAACTGGGAACCCGCACGTCCAGCGGCTCGCTCACTTCGTCATCCCCAGGATCTCGGCCGTGATCTGTTCCACGCCGATCAGGTAGTCCTTCTCGAAGTCGGCCGGCGGGTAGGGGCGGCGCTCGGGGGCCAGCCGGCGTACCGGGCCCCGCAGCAGGTCGAAGCCGCGTTCGGCCACCGACGCGGCGATCTCTGCGCCGATGCCGACGTCCCTCGACCCCTCGTGCACGATCAGCAACCGGCCGGTCCGGGCGACGGACTCCAGGATCGTCTCCAGGTCCAACGGTGCGACCCAGCGCAGGTCCACCACCTCGGCGTCCACCTCGGTGGCGAGTGCGCCCGCCGCCTCCAGCACCTCGTTGGTGACCGCCCCGTAGGTGACGATCGTCAGGTCGGCACCGCGCCGCACGATTCGGGCGGCCGTGGCGGACCTCGCGGGCTGAGGGTCCCGGGCCGGCGTGTTGCGCCGCCAGTACAGGCGAATCGGCTCGTACACGACGACCGGCGAGCCGATCGTCACCGCGTACCGCAGGATCTGGTCGGCGTCCTCGCCGGTGGACGGACACGCCACCGAGATCCCCGGTACGCGGGCGAAGAGCGCCTCGTTGGATTCGCTGTGATGCTCGACGCCACGGATGCCGCCGCCGGTGGGGATCCGGACCACCAGGCTCGGGCGCACCTGCCCGTTCCATCGGTCGCCGATCCGGCTCGCCTGGGTCACCAACTGGTTCACCGCCGGATAGGTGAACCCGTCGAACTGGATCTCGCAGACCGGCACCAACCCGCTCATCGCCATCCCGACCGCCTGGCCGACGATGGTGGACTCGGCCAGCAGCGAGTCCCGCACCCGGTCGGCGCCGAAACGGTCACGCAGGCCCCGGGTCACCCGGAACACGCCCCCGAGGCGTCCGACGTCCTCACCGAGCAGCAGCATCTCCGGACGCTGTTCCATCAGATCGGCCAGGGTCGCGTTGATCGACACCGCCAGACTGGTGGACCGTGACGCGCTCATCCCGCGAACTCCTTGATCAGCCGTTCCCGCAGGTCCCGGATCTCCGCGCCGACCAGATGGAACCAATCGGCGTCCACCAGGCCCAGACCGCTCAACCGGGCCGCGTACGCGGTGACCGGGTCGGTGGCCCGGGCGCGCTCGATGTCGTCGGGGCTGCGATACAGCTCCTGGGCGTCCGAGGTCGAGTGCCCGTGGATGCGCTCCACCTGGATCTCGACGAGGAAGGGCGCTTGCCGCTCGCGGACATGGGCAGCGGCCCGCGCGCAGACCGCGAAAACGGCCTCCGGGTCCTGGCCGGTGATCCGGACGGACTCGATTCCGAAGCCCCGGGCCCGGTCGGCCACCGACGTATGCATCTGCTCCCCGGCCGGTTTCGAGATGGCCCACCCGTTGTTCTGGCAGATGAACAGCACCGATGCCGCCTCGACGGCGGCGAGGTTCATCGCCTCGGACATGTCACCCTCGCTGGTGGCGCCGTCACCGATGTAGACGACGACGAAGTCCTCCCGGCCCTGCAGGCGCTGCCCGATCGAGTAGCCGACGCCGTGCAGCGTCTGGGCGGCCAGGACCAGCGTGTAGGGGAAGAACCTGAGCCGGCGCGGGTCCCATCCGCAGAACGTGCGGCCCGCCCACTGGGCGACCAGCTCGTCCGGCGCCACGCCCCGCAGCAGGGCCACCGCGTGCTCGCGGTAGCTGGGGAACACCGTCGGTGCCGGGCCCACGGCGAGCGCGGAGCCCACCTGCGCCGCCTCGTGCCCCTGACAGGACAGCCACAGGTCGATCGCCCCCTGCTTCTGCAGTTGGCCGGCTTCCTCGTCGATGCCCCTCGCCACCAGCATGTGGCGCAACATCAGCCGTCGTGTGTCGTCGTCTGGATCGGCGACGTACCGCGATTGCGATTCAAACACCATTGGTCACCAGTCATTGGCTTGTCGATAGATTCGCTCGTCGTGCCGAATCGCCGGTCACGTGCGTTTGCTTTGCCGGCGGTGAAGTGGCGGGACGCGAATTCCAGTTGGCCGTCTCCGGTTATTGCTCCGCCATCCTGGCACAGCGCCGCCAATGGGTACAGGCTCGAGCGGACCGCCGGGACGAGCGCTTCCGCTGCCCTTGTGGTGCCCGTGATGGAGTCATACGGTGGCGTCGGCATTCCGGGACGGCCGCGGTCGCCGGGTGTCCTGTCGACAGGACAGGTGTCGATAGAGGGGGCCGTTCACGGTCTCGACTATTGCAATTCTGAGTCATCTCGCGATGCTTATCCGGGCGACTGGCAATGGTGATTCTCCATGCGGCGCCGGGCCGAATCCCCACTCGTATCACCTCAGGCAAGGACGGTGGTTATGAGCACGAACCCCTTCGACGACGAGGACGGCCGGTTCTTCGTGGTCGTCAACGATGAGGACCAGCATTCCCTATGGCCGGTCTTCGCCGAGGTGCCTACCGGCTGGCGGGTGGTGCATGGCGAAGCGAGCAGGTCCGACTGCCTCGAGTACGTCGAGCGCAACTGGACCGACATGCGCCCGAAGAGTCTGAGGCAGGCCATGGCGGCGCGCTGAGCACCGGCTGACAACCCGGGGAAAGTGGATCACGATGTTCGTACCGAAGATGTATCGGGAGCCCAGCGCCCAGTGGATCATCGAGCTGATCCGGAGCAATCCGTTGGCGCTGCTCATGACGAACGGCGAGGACTCCGAGGGTCCGTACGGCACGCACCTGCCGGCCATCCCGGATCCGCTGCGGCCCACCGAAGGGCTCACCGACCTCGCCGGCATGACCCTGCTGTGCCACATGAATCGGGCGAACCCCCAGTGGAAGACGCTGCGCCCGGCGATGCCCGCGGTCCTCAGCTTCACGGGCCCGCACGCCTACGTCTCGCCGACCCTCTACCCATTCTCCCCGGCCGCGCCCACCTGGAACTACACGGCCGCACAGGTGCGCGGGGTGATCGATGTGATCTCGGACGCTGAGCAGACGCTGGCGGTGGTACGTGCTACCGCACGCACCCTGGAGGCTGACTTCGGGGCCGGCTGGGACGAGTCTGGTTCGATCGACCACTTTCTCCGGATCCTGCCCGGCGTGGGCGCGTTCCGGTTCACCATCAGCCGGGCCGAGGCGACCTTCAAGCTCAGCCAGGAGCAGAGCGACACGACACGGGACGGGGTGTGCCGCCATTTCGCCCGGGGCGACTCCGGCCGGCAACGGGAGGTCGCCGAGTACATGAGCAGGCTGACCCGAGCGGAATGACGGCGGTCGCCTGCCCGGCACTGCGACGCGGCACGTGCCCGGGCGAACCCCTGTTTCCACAACGAGGTCCGGGCCGACTGCCCGGCCGTATCGGAGTGATCGATGATTCTGCAGGGAAAGCGCGTCGACCTGCCGGCGGCGCCCGTCGTTCACCGGCGGTTCGAGGCGCACGCGCAACGCTCCCCCCAGGCCGTGGCGGTCTGCTGCGCCGGCGAGCGGCTGACCTACGCGGAGCTGAACGCCAAGGCCAACCGCTTCGCGCACTTCCTCGTCGCCCGCGGACACGGCCGGGGATCGCGAGTCGGTGTCTGCCTCGACTACTCGATTGACATGCTCGTCGCCATCCTCGGCACGCTGAAGGCCGGGGCGGCATACGTGCCCCTCGACCCGTCCTATCCGGCGACCCGGCTCCAGTCGCTCTCGGCGCAGATTCCCGGTCTCGCCCTGGTCGTGGCATCCCCGGCGACCGTCGGCCTGCTCGCCCCGGCGGATGCCGACGTCGTCGACCTGGCGCAGCTGGCCGATCAGCTGGGGAGCCTGCCGCCCGGCGATCCCGACGTCGTGGTCACCGGGGCGGACGAGTGCTACGCGGTGTTCACCTCCGGGTCGACCGGTACGCCGAAGCTGGCGGCGGTGCGGCACGAGGGCTGGTACAACCTGCTCAACTGGCTGATGCTCGAGTACGGCCTGCACGCCGGGTCGGACAACCTGGTCGTCAGCGCGTTCGGCTTCGACCTCTCCCAGCGCAGCCTGATGATGCCGCTGTTCTGCGGCGCCACCCAGTACCTGATGGCGAGCCGGAACTTCGACGCCGCGATGGCCTACCGGATGCTCGGCGAGCATGACATTCGCGTGGTGCACTGCGCGTCGAGCACCCTGTACGTGCTGGTGGACTGGGAGACCGCGCGGGGCGGGGAGGTCCTGAGCCGGTTGGACTACCTGTTGTTCGGCGGGGAGCCGCTGCGGGTCGAACGGATCGCGGAGTGGGCCCGGCGTCCGGCGACCACGTGCACCCTGTTGCACCAGTACGGCGTCGCCGAGTGTACGGACGTGGCGTCGTCGTACCGCCTTGCCGACTACTGGCCGAGCGCACCGGGCAACGCCCCGGTGGGCCGGCCCGCCTACAACACCGACCTCCACCTGCTCGACGAGCAACTGCGCGGAGTTCCGGTGGGTGAGCACGGGGAGATCTGCATCGCCGGCGCCGGCGTCGGCGCCGGTTACCTGGGCGGCGTCGGCCCCGAGTGGCAGCGGTTCACCACGGTCGTCGTCGACGGCGTCCCACGCCGGCTGTATCGCACCGGTGATCGTGGCTACGTGACCCCGGACGGCGACCTCGTCGTGCTGGGCCGGCTGGACGCGCAGGTCAAGGTGCGCGGCATGCGCATCGACCCGACCGATGTGGAACGCGCGATCGGCAGGGTGGCCGGTGTCCGGGAGGCTGCCGTGGTGGTTCGGCACACCGACGCGGGAGAGGCCGAGCTGATCGCCTTCGTCGTTCCCTCGGGGAACAGGCTCGACGAGAACGACGTCCGTACCCAGCTGTTCGGGATGTTGCCGCGGAACATGGTTCCGGCCGGGTTCATCACCATCGGGCAGCTTCCGCTGAGCCCGCACGGGAAGGTCGACCGCGCGGAACTCACCGCGGCCTGCCAGAAACGGTACGCGGGCCACGGCGCACCGGCGTAGCCGACGAATCCGACGACCGACAGGACTGTGATGATTGCCGACAAGGTGCGGGCCATCTGGTGCCGTGAGCTGCAGCGCGACAACGTATCTGCCGACGACAACTTCTTTGCTCTCGGCGGCCAGTCGGTGATTCTGGCCAAGATCCAGGGCGCATTCATCGAGGAGTTGGGCGTCGAGGTCCCGGTGGACCAGATGCTTCTCAACCCGACGCCCGCGTCGATCTCGGCGTACATCGAGTCCCTCGGCGCGGTGAATCGGTAGATCCGGACGCGCCGGAGTCGTGGCCGGAATCCACAAATAATTCGTGAGAGAGGCGCCATGTACGACGTCATTGTCATCGGTGCCCGTTGTGCGGGTTCGCCGACGGCCATGTTGTTCGCCAAGCGAGGTTATCGGGTCCTGCTCCTGGAAAAGGTGCGGTTCCCGCAGGACACCTTGTCGTCCCATTACCTCCACCAGCCCGGAGTGGCGCTGCTCGCCCGCTGGGGGCTGCTCGACGATCTGCGCGCCCAAGGGTGCCGGCCGATCACCCACCAGAGCTACGAGGCGCCCGGCCTCCGACTGGAGGGCTTCTCCCTGCCTGTCGACGGCCACCGGACCACGTACGCGCCGAGGCGGTTCGTGCTCGACCCAGTCCTCGCGCGGGGCGCCGTCGCGGCCGGCGTGACGTTCCAGGAGTCCTGCGCGGTCACCGACCTGCTGTTCGAGGACGATCGGGTCGTGGGGGTGCGCTACACCACCCCGGCCGGCACCGAGACGACCGAACGAGCACGGCTGGTCGTCGGCGCGGACGGCATGCGCTCGCTGGTGGCCCGCAAGGTGGCCGCGCCGAAGGTGATCGAGCACCCGCGGATGACGTGCGTCTACTACAGCTACTGGGCCGACGTCCCAGCGCACTTCGAGCTCTATGAACGACCGGGACGGTGGATCGCCCTCGCGCCCACCAACGACGACCTCACGCTGATCATGACGTACTTCCCGCAGCGTCAGTACCCGGCAGTCCGGACCGATGCGGAGGCCGCATACCTCGAGGCTGTCCGTACCACCGCGCCGCAGCTGTACGACCGCATGTCGGCGGGCAAGCGGGTGGAGCAGATGTACGGCACCGGGCACCAGGAGAACTACTTCCGCAAGGCGAGCGGGCCGGGGTGGGTGCTGGTCGGCGACGCCGTGCACCACAAGGACTCCATCACCGCCCGCGGGATCACCGACGCCTTCATCCAGGCCCAGTCGCTCACCGGCCACGTCGGTGACGGGCTGCACGACGACATCGCACTCAGGACGGCGCTGCGGCGTTACGAGAACGATCTGACCGACGTCTTCCGCAATCTCTACCAGGGCGCTCTCAACGTGGCCGAGCTCAAGCCCGGGGATCACACCGCGATGCTGCAGAAACTGGTCGGTCACCAGGACCTGATCGACCGGTACTTCTCCACCGTGTCGGGCGCGTGCTCCTTCGACGACTTCTACAACAAAGAACTGCTGACAGTACTCGATCAAGTCTGAGTGGCGCGCGCGTCCGGTGGCTCTGCCGATTTGGAGACATGATGATCCCGTTGTCGTTCGCGCAGCGTCGGCTGTGGTTTGTGGACCGGTTCGAAGGCCCGTCGGCGACCTATAACGGCGCGTTCGCGCTGCGGTTGACCGGTGAGCTGGACGTGAAGGCGGTGGGGGAGGCCCTCCGCGACGTCGTCGACCGGCACGAGATTCTCCGCACCGTCATCGTCGAGGACGGCGACGGCGTTCCGTACCAGCGGGTGCTGCCATCGCCGGGTGAGCCGTTCGAGCTGCCGGTCGTCGAGGTCGCCGAGCCGGACCGGGCGGCGGTGCTGGCCGGGATGGCCACGCAGACCTTCGACCTCGCCGCGGACGCGCCGATCCGCGTCACGCTGGTACGGACCGGTTCTCGGGACCACACCCTGGTCGTCGTGGCTCACCACATCGCCGTGGACGGGGAGTCGTTCGGGCCGCTGTTCCACGACCTCACCACCGCGTACGAGGCCCGTCGCCAGGACCGGGCGCCGGCCTGGGAACCCCTCTCGTTGCAGTACGCGGATTACACGCTGTGGCAGCAGGATCTGCTCGGTGCCGAGGCGGACCCGGACAGCCTCGCCGCGCGGCAGCTGGCGTACTGGCGGGACGCCCTCGCCGACCTGGCACAGCCGCTCGCCCTGCCAGCGGACCGTCCGCGTCCCCGAGCGATGAGCAATCGCGGCGACGTGGTCGTGATCCCGATAGATCAGGACCTCCTCGGGTCCGTGGAGAAGCTCGCCGCCGAGGAGGACACCACGGTGTCGATGGTCATGCACGCGGCTCTCGGCGTCCTGTTGCGCCACCTCGGCTGTGGTGACGACGTGCCGATCGGCGCACCGATCGCAGGCCGTACCGATGAGGAGCTACGAGACCTGGTCGGGTTCTTCGTCAACACCTGGGTGTTGCGCATCGACCTGTCGGAGAACCCGACGTTCGTCGAGCTTCTCGGCCGGGTGCGGGAGCGGGCCCTGTCCGCGTACGACAACCAGGACATGCCGTTCGAGCGGCTGGTGGAGCGGCTCAACCCGGACCGGTCCACCGCGTACCACCCGTACTTCCAGGTCATGCTCTCCTGGCAGCCGCCGGTGCCCGACCTGGCCCTTCCCGGCCTCGACGTGCGGGCCGAGAAACTGGAGACCGGCACCGCCAAGTTCGACCTGTTCTTCGACATCAACCCGAACCGATCGGGCGGGGCGACGTGCCGGCTCGAATACGGCACCCACCTGTTCGACCGGCAGACGGCCGAGTCCGTCGCGCAACGCTTCGTCAGGGTGCTGGGCCGGCTCGTGGCCGAGCCGGGGCGCCGGATCGACGTCCTTGACGTCCTGGACGCGACCGAGCGCGACACCGTGCTCACCCGGTTCAACGAGACCGCCACCGATCTGCCCGACCTGACCGTTGCGGAGCTGTTCGAGCGGCAGGTGGCCAGGACGCCGGACGCCCCCGCAGTCGTCTGTGACGACCGCACACTGACCTATCGCGACCTCGACGAGCGCGCGAACGACGTAGCGTGGCAGCTGGTGCGCGCGGGTGCCGGACCCGAGGACCTGGTGGTGCTGGCCCTGCCACGCACCGAGGAGCTGGTGGTCGGCCTGCTCGGGATCCTCAAGTCGGGCGCGGCGTACCTGCCGATGGACCCGCAGCACCTCAGCGGCCGGGCGGAGATCGTCCTGTCCGAGGCGGCCCCCCGGTTCGCGGTCTCCGACACCGCGACGTGGCCGGCCCTGCCGCGCAACGACATCGCGGTGGTCGACCTCGACCGCCGGGCGGAATGGGACTCACCCGGCCGCCGGGTGGGAGACGGCGACCGGATCTCGCCGCTGCGACCGGACAACCTCGCGTACGTGCTGTACACCTCCGGCTCCACCGGCACGCCCAAGGGCGCGGCCATCACGCATCGCGGCGTCGTCAACGGCGTACAGGAGCTGGTGCGGGTGCTGGACGTGCCGACCGGATGGCGGATGCTGGCCGGCACCTCGGTGAATTTCGACGTCTCGGTCTTCGAACTGATGACCACGCTCTCCACGGGTGGCACGGCCGAGGTGGTGCCCAACGGGCTCGCCCTCGCCGAGCGGGACGGCTGGGACGGCCAGGTGGTCAGTGCCGTCCCCTCGGTCTTCGCGGAGCTGGTCGGCCAGCTGGACGGGATGACCGGCGTACGAGCGGTCGTCCTCGCCGGAGAGGTGTTGCCGGCCCGGCTGGTGCGGCAGGTGCGGCAGGCTCTGCCCGGCGCCCAGATCGTGAACGGTTACGGGCAGAGCGAGAGCTTCTACGCCACCACCTTCTCCCTGCCGGCCTCGGCGGAGTGGGCCGACGGGGAGGTCGCGCCGATCGGCACCCCGCTGGGCAACATGCGCGCCTATGTGCTGGGCCCCGGTCTCGCCGCGGTCCCGCCGGGCGTGGTCGGCGAGCTGTACGTGGCCGGGGCCTGCCTCGGACGCGGCTACCACGGCCGCCCCGGCCGCACCGCCGAGCGATTCGTGCCGGATCCCTTCGCGGCCGCCGGTGAGCGGATGTATCGAACCGGCGACCTGGCCCGGTGGAACGCGCGCGGTCAGCTGGAGTGTGTCGGGCGCGGCGACGGCCAGGTGAAGGTCCGTGGCTTCCGCATCGAGACCGCCGAGGTCGAGGCGGTGTTGGTGCAGCACCCCGGGATCAGCGAGGCGGTGGTGGTCAGCCGGGAACTGCCCGCGGGCGGGCGGCGGCTGGTCGCCTACGTCGTGCACGTCGGTGAGGGCGCCGTCGGGGACGACGGCTCCGGCGGGATCGGCGACGTGGACGTGCAGTCCGGCGCGTCGGCCGCCGAACTGCGCAGGTTCGTCGCGGAGCGGCTGCCCGACTACATGGTCCCAGCGGCCTTCGTGGTTCTGGGGCGGATGCCGCTCGGCCCGACCGGCAAGTTGGACCACTCGGCACTGCCCGAGCCGGGCTTCGTGGGCGAGGTGTACCGCGAGCCACGTACCGAGACCGAGGCCATCATCACCGGCGCGTACGCGGACGTGCTGGGCGTGGACCGGGTCGGTGTGGACGACGACTTCTTCGTGGTGGGCGGGGACAGTCTGCGATCGATCCAGGTGGTCGCCCGTGCCCGGGCCCGCGGACTGGAGCTCACCGCGCGGGAGATCTTCGAGTGCCGTACCGCGGCCCGGCTGGCCGAGGTGGCCGCCGCCCGCCAGGACTGCGCCCCCGCGACCGTGACCGACGTCGGTGTCGGACCGATGCCGTTGCCCCCGGTGGCACTGCAGGTGTTCGAACACGGCGGCGGCACCGACCGGTTCGCCATGGCGCTGGTGCTGGAGCTGCCCGCCGGCATCGACGCGAGCGGGCTGGCCGCGACCCTGGACGCCGTATTCGACCGGCACGACCTGCTCCGTGCCCAGCTGGTACGCGATGACGAGCCGTTCCTGCTGGTCCGTCCGGCCGGCAGCGTGCGAACGGCCGACCTGATCCGCACGCTGCCCTGTGACGGCGAGTGGGATGCGCCGTCCTCGCTGACGGCGGCCCGGTCGGCGCTGGACGACGCGGTCGGTCGGCTCGACCCGGAGGCGGGGACCATGGCGGCGTTCGTCTGGTTCGCCCCGGAGCCGGGTGCGGGCCGGCTGCTCCTGGTCCTGCACCACCTGGTCGTGGACGGCGTCTCCTGGCGCATCATCATGGCGGACCTCGCTGACGCGTGGCAGCAGGTGCGATCCGGCCGTGCGCCGGTGTTGCCCGAGGTCCGCACCTCCGCGCGCCGCTGGGTCTCCGCGCTGCGGGCCGAGGCGATCGATCCGGTACGCGAACAGGAGCTGGAGTACTGGCGCGACATGCTGGAAGCGCCTAACCCTCCGCTGGGAACGCGTGCCTTCGACCCGGCGATCGACGTCATGTCCACCGTGCACACCGTCCGGGGCCAGTTGCCGCCGGACGTCACCGAGGCGGTGCTGACCACCCTCCCGGCCGCGTACCGGGGCACCGCGACCGACGTGCTGATCGCGGCACTGGTCCTCGCGGTCAACCAGTGGCAGGGTGCCGACCGCTCGGCCCTGATCCGGCTGGAAGGACACGGCCGCGAGGAGCATCTCGTACCCGAGGCAGACCTGTCCCGCACCGTCGGCTGGTTCACCAGCATGCATCCTGCCCGGATCGACGTGAGCGGGGTTGACTTGGCCGACGTACTGGCCGGCGGCCCGGCCGCCGGAAACGTGATCAAGATGGTCAAGGAGCAGCTGCGCGCCATCCCGGACAAGGGAATGGGCTACGGGCTGCTGCGCTACCTGAACCCGGAGACCGCGCCGCAACTCGCCGGTCTGCCGGTGCCGCAGATCGGGTTCAACTACCTGGGGCGGATCTCCGGCGCCGATGTGCCCGAACACCTGCGGGCGCAGGGCTGGGGCCCGGCGTCCTGGTCGGCCGAGCTCGTCCCGGCGCCCGACCCGGACCTGCCCGCGCTGTCCGCGCTGGAGGTCAGCGCGGTCACCCTGGACACCGCCGAGGGCACCGGGCTGCAAGCAGCCCTGATGTTCCCGGCCGGGCTGCTGACCCGCGAACGCGTCGATGAACTGACCGAGCTCTGGTTCGCGGTGCTGCGCGGCATGGCCGCGTTCGCCGCTCGTCCGGCCGTCGGTGGGCTGACCCCCTCGGACGTCCCGCTCGTCACGGTCGGGCAGGACGAGATCGAGGCCTGGGAGACGCGGTACGGCCGCCTGACCGATGTGTGGCCGCAAGCGCCCGGGCAGTCCGGCATCCAGTTCGAGGCCGCGATCGCCGAGGGCACCTTCGACGTCTACCACATGCAGTTCGTCCTGCACCTTTCCGGGCCGGTGGACCAGGACCGCATGCGATCGGCCGGGCAGGCGCTGCTCGACCGATACCCGAACCTGCGCTCCTCGTTCCTCACCTCGGCCGGCGGCGATCCGGTGCAGGTCGTACCGGAGAGGGTCGCCCTGCCGTGGCGGCACCTAGACCTGACCGGCCGGGGTGAGGCCGAGCACGAGGCTGCCCTGATCGACTTCCTCGCCGCGGACCGGGCGGACCGGCTCGACCCGGCGCTGCCGCCCCTGCTGCGGCTCGGGCTGATCAGCTGCGGGCCCCGGCACGCAAAGTTGATCATCACGGCACATCACACCCTGTTCGACGGCTGGTCGTCACCGGTGGTGATCCGAGACCTGATCCGGCTGTACGCCGGCGACCGGGACCTCGCCCCGGCCCGCAGCTACGGTGATTACCTGGCCTGGTTGGCCCGGCACGATCAGCAGGCCTCGGCTGCCCGCTGGGCCGCCGAACTCGACGGGTTCGAGCAGCCCACCCTGGTGGCCCCGGACGCGTCGGCCGCGCAGACGCCGTCGGCGATCGGGAAGATCGAGGTGCCCCTCTCGATCGACAAGGGTCGCGAACTCGCCGGCCGCGCTGCGGAGCTGGGGGTCACCCTCAACACGCTTCTGCAGGGCACCTGGGGCATCCTGCTGTCGAAGCTCACCGGCAGGTCCGATGTGGTGTTCGGCGCCGCGGTCAACGGCCGGCCGGCCGGCCTGCCCCGCTCCGACGAGATGGTCGGGCTGTTCATCAACACCCTCCCGATCCGGGTGTTCTGCCGGCCGGAACAGAGCGCGGGCGCGGTCATCACCGAACTGCAGGCCCGGCAGACGGAGTTGCTCGACCACCATTACTACGGCCTGGGCGACATCCAGCGGGCCACCGGCCTGCCCACACTCTTCGACACCTTCGTCGGCTTCGAGAACTTCCCGATCGACCGGGCGGGGATCGTGGACGCCAACACCTCGGCCGGTATCAGGATCGAGGGCATCCGGCCGATTGCGGGAGCGCACTACGCGCTCGGCCTGGCCTCCTCCGACCCCTATCTGCGGCTTTCCCTCGACTACCAGCATGCCCTCTACGACCGCGACGAGGCACAGGGCATCGCGGCCCGGCTGGTGCGGGTGCTGGAGCAGCTGGCCGCCGACCCGAGGACGCCGATCGGCGCCATCGACGTGCTGACTCCCGAGGAGCGGGAGCAGCTGGTGCGCGGGTTCAACGCGACGACACACCCGGTGCCCGTGAGTACCCTGCCGGACGCGTTCGAGGCTCAGGTACGCCGCGAACCGTGCCGGGTCGCGGTCGTCGCCGAGGCGGGGACGATCACGTACGACGAGCTCAACCGGCACGCCAACCGGCTGGCCCACTGGTTGATCGAGCAGGGTGCCGGACCCGAACGGTGTGTCGCAGTACGGATTCCCCGCTCGATCGACCTGATGGTGGCCGCCCACGCGGTCGTCAAGGCGGGCGCGGTCTACGTGCCGGTCGACACCGAGGTGCCCGAGGACCGGGCCCGCCAGGTGCTGGACAGCGCCCGGCCCCTGGTAGTGATCGAGGAGACGCTTCCCGACGTCGCCGGGTATCCCGAGACGAATCCGGAACGGCGGCTGTCGCCGGACAACGTCGCGTACGTCATCTACACCTCAGGCTCCACCGGGGGTCCCAAGGGTGTACAGGTGTCGCACCGATCAATCATGAACCGGATCGCGTGGGGACTGAACCGGTTCGCCATCGGTCCCGAGGACCGGGTCCTGTTCAGCACGGCGACCGGGTTCGACGCTTCGGTGCCGGAGGTGTTCGCGCCGCTCCAGGTGGGCGCCGCGGTGGTGATCGCGCGGCCGGGCGGGCGCCGGGACCCGGCGTACCTAGCCGAGCTGATCCAGCGCGAGCGGGTCAGCGGCGCGGTCTTCGTGTCCTCCCTGCTCGCGGCGTTCGTCGACGAGCCCGCGGCGAAACGGTGCACCAGCCTGCGCTGGGTCGAGGTCGGCGCCGAACCGTTCCCGGTGGCACTGGCCAACCGCTTCACCGACCTGCTGCCCGGCTGCACCGCCTACAACCTCTACGGCCCCACCGAAGCGGCCGTGGAGGTGACCTCGTGGCAGCACGTGCCGGGCGCCGATCGGCTGCCGATCGGCGCGCCGATCTGGAATACCCAGGTGTACGTGCTGGACCCGGCGCTGCGCCCGGTGCCGCCCGGAGTGGCCGGGGAGCTGTACCTGGCCGGCGCCTGCCTGGCGCGAAGCTACCTGGGCCGGGCGGATCTGACCGCGGATCGCTTCGTCGCTGACCCGTTCTCGGCGTCGGGCACCCGGATGTACCGCACCGGAGACCTGGGCCGGTGGACCAGGGACGGTCAGCTCGAGTACGCCGGGCGAGCGGACTTCCAGGTCAAGGTTCGTGGCTTCCGCATCGAGCTCGCCGAGATCGAGCAGGCGCTCACCGCGCACCCGGCGGTCAGCCAGGCGGCGGCCGTGGTGCGCGAGGACCAGGCGGGCGATCAACGGCTCGTGGCGTACGTCGTGCCGACGGGCAAGGCCGACCCGGCCGAGCTGGACATGGTGCCGTTGACCACCCTGCTCCGGGAACGCCTGCCGGAGTACATGGTTCCCTCGGCGATCGTGCCGCTGGCGGAGTTCCCCACGACGCCGAGCGGCAAATTGCACCGCGCCGCGCTCCCCGCACCCGTCTACGCCGGCGCCGCCGCCGGGCGGGGGCCGCGCAACCACGACGAGGAGGTCCTCTGCCGGCTGTTCGCCGAGCTGCTCGGCGTGGACGAGGTCGGCATCGACGCCAACTTCTTCGATCTGGGCGGGCACTCGCTGCTGGCCACCCGGCTGATCGGCCGGATCCGCAACGAACTCAACATCGACGTGAAGGTCACCATGGTCTTCGCCGATCCGACCGTCGCCGGGCTGGCGGCGCAGCTCAAGCAGGCGGCGGCGACCAGCCGTCCCCAGCTCCGCAAGATGACCGGTCAGGAGGCGCGCCGATGATCCCGCTGTCCTTCGCCCAACTGCGGATGTGGTTCCTTCACCGCCTGGAGGCTCCGTCCGCCACCTACAACGGCCCGTTCGTGCTGCGCCTGGAAGGGACGCTGGACGTCGCGGCGCTGTCCGCGGCGCTGACGGACGTCATCACCCGGCACGAGAGTCTGCGCACCCTCATCGTCGAGGACGTGGACGGCACACCGGAGCAGCGGATTCTCGCGCCGGAGGAGGTGCGGCTGCCGTTCCGGATGGCCGACGTGGCCGCGAGCGACATCGAGCAGGCGATGCATGAGGCCGCGGTCGAGCCGTTCCGGCTGGACACCGAGATCCCCCTGCGCGTGGTCGTCCTGCGGGTCAGCCCGCGGGAGCACGTGGTGGTGTTCGTGTTCCACCACATCGCCGCCGACGGATCGTCGATGGCGCCGTTTTTGCGGGACCTGGTGACGGCCTACGCGGCCCGCCTGGACGGCACCGCGCCGGACTGGGCGCCGCTTCCGGTGCAGTACCGCGACTACACCCTGTGGCAGCGGGAGCTGCTGGGCGACGAGCAGGACCCGACGAGTGTCGCCGCGGCGCAACTGGACTACTGGCGCGGGGAACTGGCCGGGGTGGCGCAGCCGGTGCAGTTGCCGGTGGATCGGCCGCGGCCCTCCGTGGCGAGTCATCGTGGCGGCCACGTCGACTTCGAACTCGAACCGGAGTTGCTCGCCGGCATCACGAAGCTGGCCGCCGAGCACGGCGCCACAGCACCGATGGTGACCCAGGCCGCGCTCGCGGTGCTGCTGCACCGCCTCGGCGCCGGCACCGATCTGACGCTGGGTAGCCCGATCGAGGGCCGCGCCGACGAGCAGCTCGACGACCTGGTCGGGTACTTCGCCAACACCTGGGTGCTGCGCGTCGACCTGCGCGCCGGTCCGTCGTTCGGTGACCTGCTGGACCAGGTGCGCGACCGGGCTTTGGCCGCGTACGACAATCAGGACATTCCGTTCGAACGCCTGGTCGAGCTGCTCAACCCGGAGCGCACCGCCTCCTACCAGCCGCTGTTCCAGGTGTTGCTGGCCTGGCAGTTCCTGTGGCCGGAGATCAGGATTCCGGGTCTGACGGTCACCCCGGTCCCGTTGGGCACCGGTACCGCGATGCTCGACCTGTACTTCAACATCATCCCGGCCCGGTCCGGTGGCGCCTACGGGCGGCTGGAATACGCGGCGGAGCTGTTCGACCAAGCCACGGCGGAGTCCATCGTCGATCGCTACGTACGCCTGCTCCGGCAGATGGTCACCGACCCCGGTACGCCGATCCGGGACGTCGACCTGCTCGGCGAGGACGAGCGGGGCTGGCTGCTGCACACGGTGAACGACACCGCTGAGCCGACCCTGGAAAGCGATCTGGTGGCGTCGGTGGCCCGCTGGGCCGAGACCACCCCGGGTGAGCCCGCCGTCATCGGTGAGGAGGGCTCGCTGACCTACCGGGAGCTGGACACGCGGGCCGACCGGCTGGCGCACTGGCTGACCGCCCGCGGGTTGGGCCCCGAATCCCTGGTGGCCGTACGGCTGCCCCGCTCCACCGACCTGGTGGTGGCGCTGCTGGCGGTGCTGAAGGCCGGGGCGGCCTACATCCCGACGGACCCGGACCACCCGCGTTCGCGGTTCGACGCCATCCTGGCCGACGCCCGTCCGGCCCTCGTGCTGGACGCCGGAACGCTGGCCGAAGCGCAGAGCGCGCCGCCCGCGGAGCCGGCAGCGGGTCCGCGCCCGTCACCGGCGAACACCGCCTACGTCATCTACACCTCGGGCTCGACCGGCAAGCCCAAGGGCGTGGCGGTCTCGCGCGGGGCCCTGGCCAACTTCCTGGCCACCATGAGCCGGCGGGTGCCGGTGTCGCCCGCGACGCGCTGGCTCGCGGTGACGACTGTCTCGTTCGACATCGCGGCGCTCGAGCTGTACCTGCCGTTGATCTCCGGAGCCGCGGTGGTGCTCGCAGCGAAGACCACGCTCTCCGACCCGTCGGCCGTCGTGCAGGCGATCCGCCACCACGCCGTCGACATCGTGCAGGCGACCCCGGCCTTCTGGGGGATGGTGCTGGATCACGAACCGGACGCGGTCTGCGGTCTGCGGGTGCTGGTCGGCGGCGAGGCACTGCCGGCCCGGCTGGCGGACACGCTGGCCGGCTCCGCGGGCGAGGTCTCCAACGTCTACGGCCCCACCGAGACGACGATCTGGTCGACCATGGCACCCGTCGAGGCCGGGGCACCGGTGACGATCGGAACACCGATCGGGAACACCCAGGTGTACGTGCTGGGCGACAGCCTGTCCCCGGTGCCGCGCGGGGTGCCCGGCGAGCTGTACATCGCCGGCGACGGCCTGGCCCGCGGCTATCACGGCCGGCCCGGGCAGACCGCGGGACGGTTCGTCGCCTGCCCGTTCGGCGAGCCCGGCAGGCGGATGTACCGCACCGGGGACCTGGTCCGGTGGAACCGCGACGGCCGGCTGGAATACATCGGGCGTACCGATTTCCAGGTGAAGGTCCGGGGATTCCGGATCGAGCTGGGCGAGGTCGAGCACGTGCTCGCCGGGCATCCGGCGGTGGCCCAGGCCCTGGTCGTGGTGCGCGAGGACGAGCCGGACGACAAACGCCTGGTCGGCTACGTGGTGCTCGAACCGGGAACCGGCCCGGCCGAGCTGTCCGAGTACCTGCGCGGGCGGCTGCCCGACTACATGGTCCCGGCCGTGCTGGTTCCACTGCCGCAGCTCCCGCTCACCCCGAACGGCAAGCTGGACCGGCAGGCGCTGCCGCCGCCGGACTACGCACGGGCATCGCCCGCCCGGGCACCGGGAAACCCGCGGCAGGAGCTGCTGTGCGCGCTGTTCGCCGAGGTGACCGGCCGCGCGAACGTCGGTATCGACGACGACTTCTTCGCCATCGGCGGGGACAGCATCCGGTCCATCCAGGTGGTCGCCCGCGCCAAGACACGTGGTGTCGTGCTCAGCGTCCGGGACATCTTCGAACACCGGACGGTGGCCCGGCTCGACGCGGTGACCGACGGCCGGACCGGGACGGAGCCCGCGACCCTTGCCGAATGGGCGGACGGCGGCGTGGGCTGGGCCCCGCTGCCACCGGACGCGGCGCATCTGGTCGCGCTGGGCGGAGGCCTCGCCCGGTCCGTCATGGCCACGATCCTGACCCTGCCCGAGCCGACCGGCCGGGACGAGCTGGTCGCGACCGTGCAGGCGATGCTGGACCGGCACGACGTGCTGCGTTCCCGGCTCGACCGGGCACGGCCGGGCCTGCGGATCGAACCGGCCGGCAGCGTGGCGGCCGGCCCGCTGATCCGGGACGCCCGCGACGCCGACGAGCGGGCCGAGCTGCGTGCCGCCGCGGGGCGACTGGACCCGGACTCGGGAACGATGGCGCAGTTCGTGTGGTTCCCCGCGGGCGAGGCCGCCGGCCGGTTGCTGATCGTGGTGCATCGGCTGGCCGTCGACGAGGCGTCGTGGCCGATCCTGCTGACCGATCTGGTCGCGGTCTGGCGGCGGGAACGCGCCGGTGACGTCCCGCAACCGGCTACCGCGGGCACCTCGTTCCGCCGGTGGGCGCACGCGCTCGCCGACGAAGCGGTGTCCCCCCGGAGGGAGAAGGAGCTGCCGCGGTGGCGGCAGATCCTGGACGGGGACGAGCCGACCCTCGGCGCCCGGGAACCGGACCGCGCCCGCGACGTCGCGTCCACCGTCGACACGGTGCGCGTCCAGGTGCCCGCCGACGTCACGGAGACGTTGCTGACCAGGCTGCCCACCGTCTTCCGCGCCGAGGTCGAGGACGGACTGCTGACCGGACTGGCCCTGGCGCTGGTCCGCTGGCGCCAGACCCGCGGCGTGCCCGGATCCCGAGTCCGTGTCCGGCTCCACCGCGACGGCCGCGACGAGCATCTGGTGCCCGGCGCGCGGCTGTCCGGCACCGTCGGGTGGTTCACCACGTCGCACCCGGTGCGGTTGGACCTGGACGGCGTGGACGTGGCACGGGCTCTGACCGGCGACACGGCCGCCGGCCGGGCGATCAAAGCGATCAAGGAGCAGCTCCGGGCGGTGCCCGGCCACGGCACGGGATACGGCCTGCTGCGCCATCTCAACCCGCGTACCGCCGCGGAGCTCGCCGACCTGCCGGAGCCCCGGATCGGTTTCACCTACCGCGGCCGGTCCACCGGCGCCGCCCTGCCCGAGATCCTGGCCGTACCGGATCCGGACGCGCCGGTGCTGTCGCCGCTGGAGGTCAGCGTGGCCGACGGCGACGAACTGGCCGTCTGCTTCGCTTTCTCTACCGAAGTGCTCTCCGCCGCGGAGGTGGGCGAGCTGGCCGGGCTGTTCGTCGAGGCGCTGACCGCCCTGGCCCGGCACACCGGCACACCCGAGGCCGGGGGAATGACCCCGGCCGACGCGCCGCTGGCCGCGGTGACCCAGCCGGAGATCGATGCGTGGGAGGATCGGCTGGGTCACCTGGCCGAGGTGTGGCCGGTGACGTCGACCCAATCCGGCATCCTGTTCCACTCCCAGATGGCCGGGTCCTCCTTCGATCCGTACCACGTGCAGCTGACCTTCGAGCTCTGCGGTGAGGTCGACCCGGACCGTATGCACCGGGCCGGACAGGCACTGCTGGAGCGCCACGCCGCCCTGCGTACGGCGTTCGTCACCCGGGCCGACGGTGATCTCGTGCAGGTGGTGCCGGCGACCCGGCTCCGGCTGCCCTGGCGCCATCTCGACCTGGCGGTGATGGACGCGGCGCGGCGAACCGAGGCGTTCGAGCGGTTCCGCGCCGAGGACGAGGCCGCCCATTTCGACGTGGACACGCCTCCGCTGATCCGGCTCGCGCTGGTGACCCACGAGCCGGCTCGGTCCGAACTTGTGCTGACCCTCCACCACGCGGTGTCCGACGGCTGGTCCACCCCGTTGCTGTTGCAGGACCTGCTGGCGCTCTACGGGTCGGACGGGGACGCCACGGGGCTGCCGGACCCGCGTGGCTACGGCGAGTACCTCGCGTGGTACGCGAGCCGGGACCAGGACGAGGCGGCACGTGCCTGGGCCGCGGAACTCGACGGGGTCGAGGAGCCCACGCTGCTGGCCCCGGAGGCCGCGCGTGGCGACGATCTCGCCCAGATCGAGGGCACCCTGGAGCGTGGCGTGTTCATCGGGCTGCTCCGGCGCGCCTCCGAACTGGGCGTCACTGTCAACACCATGGTGCAGACGGCCTGGGCGCTGTTGCTGGCCCAGCTCACCGGGCGTCAGGATCTGGTGTTCGGGGCCACCGTCTCCGGGCGTCCCGCCGACGTGCTGGGTGTCGAGTCGATGGTCGGGATGTTCATCAACACCCTGCCCGTACGCGTGCGGTGTGCGCCCGGAGACACGCTCGCCGAGGTCGCCACCCGGCTACAGCAGAGCCAGGCTCACCTGCTGGAACATCATCACGCCAGCCTCACCAGGATCCAGCAGTCCGTCGGCCTGCCGTCGCTGTTCGACACGCTTGTCGTCTTCGAGTCACAGCCGGTCGACCAGGACCGGCTCCGCGTCCCCACCGAGGCCACCGGCGGCATCGCCTTCAGCGGGCTGCGCCCGTCCAACGGCACGCACTATCCGCTGGCGCTGATGGTGGCGGTGGACTCGAACCTTCAGTTCGTGCTCCAGTACACCCCGGGCCTGTTCGACCGGACGGTGGTGCAGACGTACGCCGCCCGGCTGGTGCGGATCCTGGAGCAGCTGGCGGCCATCCCGGAGCGGGCGGTCGCGCGGCTCGACGTCCTGGAACCGGCCGAACGCCGGTGGCTGCTCGCCGAGTTCAACGACACGGCCGCGCCGACGCCGGACGTCACGGTCGACGTGCTCGTCGAGGAGCAGGCGGCGCGGACCCCGGACGCTGTCGCCGTGGTCGACGGCGATCGGTCACTGACCTACCGCGAGCTGAACGCGCGGGCGGACCACCTGGCGGGCGAGCTGTCCCGCCGCGGCGGACGTTCGGAACCGGTGATCGCGGTGTCGCTGCCGCGATCGCCGGACCTGGTGGTGACGCTTCTTGCGGTGCTGAAGTCGGGCGCCGCGTATCTGCCGGTCGACCCCAGGTACCCCAGCCGGCGCCTGGCCACCGTCCTCGACGAGGCGCGGCCCGACCTCATCGTCACCGACACCGCGACGGCCGGCACGCTGCCGGAGCACGAAGCCCCGGACGTCCTGCTCGACACGCTCGACCTGTCCGGTGAGAACCGCGGCCCGGTCCGCCCGCGCCACCCGCAGCAACTGGCGTACGTCATGTACACCTCAGGATCCACGGGCAAGCCCAAGGGCGTCGCCATCACCCATGACAACGTGGTCAACGGGGTGCTGCGGCTCGCCTCCCGAACCGGGATGGGCCCGGGTAGGCGGATGCTGGCGGGCACGTCGATCAACTTCGACGTCTCGGTCTTCGAGATCTTCACGACCCTGGCCACCGGCGGCATCGTCGAGGTCGTCCCGGACGTCCTCGTCCTCGGCGACCGCAAGGACTGGTCCGGCAGCGTCATCTCCACCGTGCCGTCCGCGTTCAGCGAACTCGTCGGCGAGCTGGCCGGCCGCACCAGCGTGGAGACGGTGATCTTCGCGGGCGAGGCGCTGCCGTGGTCCCTGGTGGAGAAGACCCGCGTTGCCTTCCCCGGGGTGCGGGTGATCAACGCGTACGGTCAGAGCGAATCGTTTTACGCCACCACCTTCGCCGTCGACAGCGGGGCGGACGCCGGGACGGGCAGTGCGCCGATCGGCACCCCGCTGGCCAACATGCGAGCCTACGTCCTCGGCCCGGGGCTGACCCCGGTGCCGCCCGGCGCGGTCGGTGAGCTGTACGTCGGCGGCAACCTGGGCCGCGGCTACTACCGCCGGGTCGCGATGACCGCCGAGCGCTTCGTCGCTGACCCGTTCGGCCCGCCCGGGACCCGGATGTACCGCACCGGGGACCTGGCCCGGCTCGGCGAGGCCGGTCGGCTGGAGTACGTGGGACGCGCCGACGCGCAGGTCAAGGTACGGGGTTTCCGGATCGAGCCCGCCGAGATCGAAGCCGTGCTCACCGACCATCCCGGCGTCGCCCAGGCAACCGTCGTGGCCCGCGACCGGCGCGGCGCCGGCGCGAGCAAGCAGCTGGTGGCCTACGTGGTCGGCGGCGACACCGCCGGCCCGGACCCGCAGGCGCTGCAGAGCTTCCTCATCGAGAGGCTGCCCGACTTCATGCTGCCGTCCGCCCTGGTGATCCTCGACCGGCTGCCGCTGACGCCGAACGGCAAGCTGGACCGGGCGGCGCTGCCGGAACCGGAGTTCACCGCCGCCGCCTACCGCCCACCCGGCACTGCCCGCGAGCAGACCTTCGCCCGCTTGTTCGCCGAGGTGCTCGGCCTGGACCGGGCCGGCCTCGACGACAACTTCTTCGACCTCGGCGGGCACTCCCTGCTCGCCACCCGCCTGATCAGCCGAGTCCGCGCCGAGCTGGGCATCGAGATACCCATCCGCAAGATCTTCGATTTGCCGACGGTGGGCGCGCTCGCGTCGTGGTCGGAGGAAGCGGCTGCTCCCCGCCGCCCTCGTTTGCGCAAGATCATCGTAGAGGAGTGACGCCATGCTTCCGCTGTCCTACCCCCAACGTCGCTACTGGTTCCTGCACGAGCTGGAGGGCGGCGAGACCTGGAACGTGCCCGCGGCGTTCCGGCTGACCGGATCCCTGGACCAGGATGCCCTCGCCGCGGCGATCAGCGACGTGATCGAGCGGCACGAGATCCTGCGTACGGTGTACGTGACCGACGATGACGGCGAGCCCTTCCAACGGATCCTGCCGGTGACCGAGGCCTTGCCGCAGGGGCGGATGCCGGTGGTCGAGGTCGCATCGAAAGACGTGTCCGCGGCGGTGGCGAAGGCGGTGTCACACGCGTTCGACCTGTCGACCGAGATCCCGGTTCGGGCCACCTTGTTCCGCTGCTCACCTCGGGAGCACGTGCTCGCGATGGTCGTGCACCACATCGCCATGGACGGCAGCTCGGGTGCGCCACTGGCTCGCGACCTGGCCACGGCCTATCGCGCCCGTCGCGACGGGCGGGCGCCGCAGTGGGATCCGCTGCCGGTGCAGTACAAGGACTACACCATGTGGCAACGGGAGGTGCTCGGCGACCTGGACGACCCGGACAGTCTCGCCGCGACGCAGCTCGAGTACTGGCGCGACGAACTGGACGGCATCCCGCAGCCGCTCACCCTGCCGCTGGACCGCCCACGGACCGACGATGTCAGCACCCGGGGAGACGGGGTGGCCTTCCTGGCGGGATCGGACACCTCGGCCGGTCTGGAGAAGGTCTCGGCCGAGCGCAACACCTCCATGGCGATGATCCTGCAGGCCGCGCTGGCGGTGCTGCTGTCCAAACTTGGCGGTGGGGACGACATCCCGATCGCCACCCCGATCGCCGCGCGCACCGACGAGGCGATGGCCGATCTGGTCGGCTGCTTCGTCAACAACCTCGTCCTGCGGGTGGACCTCTCCGGCGACCCGACATTCGCCCAGGTGCTCACCCGGATCCGGGACAAGGCGCTGACCGCGTACGAGAACCAGGATCTGCCGTTCAACACGCTCGTCGAGTCGATCAATCCGGATCGGTCCATCGAGCACAAGCCGTTGTTCCAGGTGATGTTCGGCTGGCAGAACTACGAGAAGCCGGCTCTCGACTTCCCCGGGCTCACCGTGGAGTTCCAGCAGGCCGTCACGGCGAAGACCATGGCCGACCTCTTCTTCAGCATGACCTTGGACGGGTCGGGCCGGGTGTACGGCGACATCCAGTACGCGACCGACCTGTTCGACCGGGACACCGTCGAGGCCATGGCTGACCGGTTCGCGTGGGTGCTGGAACAACTGGTCGCCGACCCGGACGTCCGCGTCGCGGACATCGACGTGCTGAGCCCCGCGGAGCGGGAGCGGCTGCTGGTCGAGGTGAACGACACCGCCGAGCCCACCTTCGACCAGGGACTGATCGGCGCGTTCCACAGCTGGGTGGAGGCGACGCCCGAGGCGTTGGCCATCGTCAGCGACGAGGAGTCGCTGACGTACCGGGAGCTGGACACCCGGTCCAACCGGCTGGCTCACTGGCTGGCCGATCAGGGCGTGCGCGCCGAGTCGCTGGTGGCCGTCTGCCTGCCTCGGACGGCGGATCTCCTGGTGGGGTTGCTGGCCGTGGTGAAGGCGGGTGGCGCTTACGTCCCGGTTGACCCGGATCACCCGCGCAGCCGGATCGACCACGTCCTCGGACAGGCCGGCCCGGTGCTGGTACTGGACGCCGACACACTGGCGGACGCCGACTACTTCGGATATTCGGACTCGGCGCCGGATGTCGCCGCCCGCCCGGACAACACCCAGTACGTGATCTACACCTCGGGCTCGACCGGTGTCCCGAAGGGGGTGGCCGTCCCGCGCGGTGCGGTGGCCAACTTCCTGGCCACGGTCCAGCGGCGGTTCCCGCTGTCCCCGGGGGACCGGATGCTGTTCAGCACGACGGTGTCGTTCGACATGGCCACCACCGAGCTGTACCTGCCGTTCGTCTGCGGGGCGACGATGGTCCTGGCGACGAAGGACGTCGTCACCGACCCGGCGGCCGTGCTGTCGTTCGTCCGCCGGCACGGGATCACCGTGATGCAGGCCGCGCCGGCGTTCTGGCAGATGCTGTTGGCCCGGGAGCCGGAGGCCGCCAAGGGTCTGCGGATAATCACCGGCGCGGAGGCGGTGCCGGCCCGGCTGGCCGAGACCCTGGCCGACCAGGCCGCCGAGGTCGGCAACTGGTACGGCCCGACCGAGACGACCACGTGGTCGACCATGGCCCCGGTGAGGCCCGGATCGGGTGTCGCGATCGGACTCCCGCTCGGCAACACCCAGGTGTACGTGCTCGACGCGCGGCTGCGCCCGGTCGCCCCGGGTGTGCAGGGTGAGCTGTACATCTCCGGTGCCGGGATGGCCCGCGGGTACCAGGGCAGGCCCGACCTGACCGCCGAACGGTTCGTGGCCTGCCCGTTCGGTCCCCTCGGCGCGCGGATGTACCGTACCGGCGACATGGTGCGCTGGAACAAGGGCGGCCAGCTGGAGTTCCTCGCGCGTACCGATCACCAGGTGAAGGTTCGGGGGTTCCGGATCGAGCTGGGCGAGATCGAGCACGTGCTGGGCGGGCATCCCGGCGTGGCGCAGGCGGTCGTGGTGGTGCGGGCCAACCAGGAGGACGACACGCGAATCCTGGCCTACGTCGTGCCGGCGCCGGAAGCCGCCGACGAGAATCCGGCGCTGCTCGCCGAACTCACCGACCACCTCCGTACGCGTCTGCCGGACTACATGCTGCCGTCGGCGCTGGTCCTGCTCGACGAGATCCCGTTGACCCCGAACGGCAAGCTCGACCGATCCGCGTTGCCGTCCGATCAGACGGACACCGCGGTCATGAGTGAGCCGCGTGACGTCAACGAACAGAAGTTGTGCGTGCTCTTCCAGGATCTGCTCGGCCGGGAACGGGTGGGCATCCACGACGACTTCTTCGCCCTCGGCGGGCATTCGCTGCTGGCCACCCGGCTCAGCGCCCGCATCCGCGCCGAGTTCGGTATCGACATGCCGCTGCGCACGATCATCAAGTACCCCACGGTGGCCGAGCTGGCATCGCTGGTCCTCATCGGTGGCATTCCCGGGGAGAACCCCCACCCGTTCGCGGTGGTGCTGCCGTTGAACAACGATCCCGGTACGGGCAAGGAGCCGCTGTGGTTCTTCCACGGGGGCGGGGGACTGGGCTGGGCGTACTTCAGCTTCGTGACCCACGTACCGGACCGGCCGGCCTACGCCCTGCAGTCGCGTGGCTCCGACGGCGTCGACAAGCTGGCGGGGTCCGTGGAGGAGATGGTCGAGGACTACGTCGCGGAGATGCTGAAGATCCAGCCGGAGGGCCCCTTCTACCTCATCGGCTGGTCCTACGGCGGCACCCTGGTGCAGGCCGTGGCGGAATACCTCGACCGGCTCGGGCACCGGGTCGCCCTCGCGGCCATGCTGGACTCCCAGCCCGGCGGGCACGGGTTTCGAGAGATCCACGCCGGCAAGACCCTGGAGGACTACCGGGCTGAGCTCGAGGAGTTCTTCGGCCAGTACATCAGCACCGACAACCAGCAGCAGTTCCTGGACGACATGTCGAAGGTCCTGTGCAACAACACCCGACACCTGATGGAGTTCGAGTCGCCGGTCTATCGCGGTGACGTGCTCTTCTTCAGCGCGACCAACAAGGATGAGTTGTACGGGCACCTGTGGCGGCCGTACGTCCTCGGTGAGATCGAGGTGCACGACGTGTTCGCCATGCATCACGACATGAACATGCCCGCACCGGTGGCCGAGGTCTTCGAGGTCATCAAACGCAAGCTGGCCGAGTGACCGGGTCGCAGGCCCCCGCGGACGCGCTGCTGTGCGTGCCGTTCGCAGGGGCGGGTCCCTCGTTCTTCCACCCATGGCGGATGCTGGCCGCCGGCCACCGGCGCCTGGTCACCGTCGACCTGCCGGGCCGGGAGCGGCGGATCCTGGAGACGCCGTACCGCAATGTCGTCGAAGCGGCCCGGAACTCGGTCGACGACCTGGCCGCCGAGCTGGCACCGGGTACCCGGATCGTGCTGTTCGGCCACAGCCTGGGCGCGGTGCTCGCGTACGAGCTCGTGCATCTGCTGAGCACCCGCGACCTGCGCGTCGAGCGGTTGGTCGTCAGCGGTTCGCCGGGGCCGTGGACCCGGCGGGAGAGGCGGGCGACCGGCCTGCCGGACGAGGAGTTCCTCGCCCGCGTGGAGGAGTTCGCGGGCTTCCGGCACGAAGCGCTCGACCACCCGGAGATGCGTGAGCTGATCCTGCCCGTCCTGCAGGCCGACTGCGAGATGCACGAGAACTACGTGCCGAGCACCGATGAGCCGGTCTCGGTGCCGATCACCTCGCTCCGGGGCGCTTCCGACGGCCTGGTCAGTGCGGACCAGGCCCGGCAGTGGCAGCGGGCCACCACCGCCGAGTTCCGCTACGCGGAGTTCCCGGGCGACCACATGTACCTGGTCGACCGGGCCCGGGAGGTACTTGACCTCATCGAGGCGGAGACCGCCCGCGGCCGCCGGCCCCGGGACCCGGACGCGCCGGCGCATCGTTCGCCGACGTCGAGGGCGGGACATCCCTGGCAATGACCGTCCTACCAAGGCACGGCCGCGGAGGCGAAACCATGAGCGAGACACACAGCGTGACGGAGAACACCGGCTCCGCTCCCGCCCGGGACACCGCGGCGGGAAGCGGGGCGGTGCTGCATCTGGCGGACCTGCACTCCAGCCTCGCGGACCCGATGATGGACACGATGAACTTCCTCAACGAAGTCGTCATGACCTACCCCGAGGCGATCTCGTTCGCTCCGGGACGGCCGTACGAGGGTTTCTTCGAGATCGAGCAGATTTTCACCGATCTGCGGAGATTTCTGGACCATCTGAGCGCCCGCGGGCGCTCAGCGGCCGAGGTGCGAAGCACCCTGTTCCAGTACGGGCCGTCCGCCGGGATCATCCGCGACCTCATCGCGGAGTCGCTCCGCGCCGATGAGGGGATCGACGTCCCGCCCGAATCGATCGTGGTCACGGTGGGGTGTCAGGAGGCCATGTTCCTGACCTTGCGGGCACTGCTGTCCGGTCCCGGCGACGTGCTGCTGGTACCGAGTCCTTGTTACGTGGGCATCACCGGAGCGGCCCGGCTGCTGGACGCCCGGGTGAGCGTGGTGGGCGAACGCGACGACGGGCTGTCCTGCGCCGACCTGGAGGCCGCAATCCTGGCCGAGCGGGTGCGCGGGCGCCGCCCCCGCGCCGTGTACGTGATACCCGACTACTCCAACCCGTCCGGCGTCACGATGTCGCTTTCGGCCCGGCGGGAACTACTCGACCTGGCGGATCGCCTTGACGTCCTGCTCATCGAAGACAGCCCCTACCGCCTTGTCAGTCCCGGGATCCAACTGCCCACGCTGAAGTCGCTCGATCGGCGTCGGCGGGTGATTCATCTGGGTTCCTACGCCAAGAGTCTCTTCCCCGGCGCCCGAGTCGGCTATGCGATCGCGGACCAGCCGGTGTTGAAGGCCGGTCGCGCCGCGGGTCTGCTCGCCGACGAGCTGGCCAAGATCAAGAGCATGATCACGGTCAACACCCCGGCGCTGACGCAGGCGGTCGTGGCGGGAGCCCTCCTGTCCTGCGACGGCCGGCTGTCCGAACTCAGCAGCGAACCGTCTGCGCACTACGGCGGGACCATGAAGTCCGTCCTGCAAGGCCTGGAACGCGCGTTTCCCTCTCAAAGCCGGGCCGAGCGGGGAGTGAGCTGGAATGCGCCCAGCGGTGGGTTCTTCCTGACCCTGCGGGTTCCGTTCCGTGCCGACAACGCCGCGCTGGGCCGCTCCGCGCGGGACTTCGGCGTGATCTGGACGCCGATGTCCTACTTCCATCCCGAGGGTGGGGGAGAGCACGGCATCCGGCTCTCGACCAGCTACCTGAGGGCTTCCGAGGTGGACCAGGGGCTTGAAAGGCTGGCCCGATTCGTCGACGCCGAGGTCGCGGCCGTCCGTTCTCACGCCTGAAACGGGACGACAAGAAGCGTGGTCGTCGCCGGTCCAGCCGGCGACGACCACGCTTCTTGTTGCTTCACAGGCACCGGGTCAGGCAACGGTCTTGCGGTACGTGACCATGGCGAAGGAGTACGAGACGACGAGGATGGCGAGGCACCAGGCCAGGGCGGCCCAGATGTTGTTGCCGACGGGCTCCTGCGCGAACAGGTTCCGGATCGAGTTGATGATCGGTGTCATCGGCTGATGCTCGGCGAAGGCCCGCACCGGGCCGGGCATCGTTTCGGTGGCCACGAACGCCGAGCTGATGAACGGCAGGAAGACGAGCGGGTAGGAGAAGGCGCCGCCGCCCTCCGCAGTCTGGGCCGACAGCCCAGCGATGACGGCGATCCAGGTCAGCGCCAGGGTGAACAGGATGGTGATGCCGGCAACCGCAAGCCAGGCCAGCACCCCCGCACCGGAACGGAATCCCATGAGCAGCGCGACGAGCACGACGACGATCACGGAGATCAGGGTGGAGACCACCGAGGTCAGTACGTGCGCCCACAGAACGCTGGCGCGGGCGATCGGCAAGGACAGGAACCGCCCGAAGATGCCGGTCTTCTTGTCGGTGAAGAGTCGGAGCGCGGTGTAGGTGACTCCGGTCGCGACGGTGATGAGGACGATGCCGGGAAGCATGTAGTTCACGTACTGCCCCGGCCCGAGCCCGGTTTCGATCGCGCCACCGAACACGTACCGGAACAGCAGCATCATGGCGATCGGCATGATCGCGACCGTGATGATGGTGTCCGGGCTTCGCGTGACGTGGCGCATGGTGCGCCCTAGAAGGACGGTGGTGTCGGCGAAGAAATGCTTGTTCACTTTCTATCCTTATCGTTCCGCGCGGACACTGCTGCCGGTACGACCGTCGCCGACGATGGCGAGGAAGATCTCTTCGAGGGTCGGCTGCTTCTCGACGTACTCCACCTTGGCCGGCGGGAAGAGCTGCTTGAGGTCGTCGAGAGTGCCGTCGGCGATGATCCGGCCCTGGTGCAGGATCGCGATCCGATCCGCGAGCTGTTCGGCCTCCTCCAGATACTGCGTGGTGAGCAGCACCGTGGTGCCGAGCTGGGCGATCTCCTTGACGGCTCGCCACACCTCGATACGCGACTGGGGGTCGAGTCCGGTCGTCGGCTCGTCCAGGAAGATTGCCGGAGGATTCCCGGTGAGGCTCATGGCGATGTCCAGACGGCGGCGCATGCCGCCGGAGTACGTCGCTACTCGCCGTCCCGCCGCCTCGATCAGCTGGAAGCGCTCCAGCAATTTGTCCGCGATCTTGCCAGCTTCTTTGAGGTGGCGCAGCCGGGCGGCGAGCACCAGGTTCTCCCGCCCTGTGAGGATCTCGTCCACGGCCGCGAACTGCCCGGTCAGACTGATCGACTCCCTGACCTGAGCCGCCTGCGTGACGACGTCGAAGCCATTTACGGTTACCGCTCCGGCGTCGGCCTTGAGCAGCGTGGACATGATGTTCACGACCGTGGTCTTGCCTGCCCCGTTCGAGCCGAGCAGGGCGAAAATGGTGCCCCGTGACACCTCGAAGTCAACGCCGCGCAACACGTGCAGCGGCTCCTGCTTCGGTATCCGGTAGGACTTCTCGAGGCCCCGCACCCGGATCGCCGGTTCGGAGGTCGTGGGCATGGTCATCGATTTACCTCTTTCTCGGCGCGGGCGATGGCCTCGGTCAGCCGCTTACGGGCCTGAACGGTGACGAAGCTGCTCACCGTGTAGTTGCCGGCGAACGACTCGGCGAACTCGACTGGTTCGTCGCCGACGATTTCCCGGATCGGGGTCTTGTTCGCCACCGCCTGTTCGAACAGGTCGACCAGATCCTCGAACATCGACGCCATGCTGTCGCTGTCGGCGGGTACGAAGTGGAACAGGTAATGCTCGATCTCCTTCACCGCGGTGCGGTAGCCCGCGGGAAGCTTCCGTAGGCGCGCCCGGTAGGCGCGCCAGCGCTTCTTGTCTCCGATCAGTTTTCCGAAGAAGCCGCGTTTTTCGGTTTCGGCCATCGTTCGCCTCCTTCGCGGAGCTGGTCCAGTCGTTCCGAGAGGAAGCTCCAGGTCCTCCAGAACTCTTCGATGTATGAACGTCCCTGATCGGTGAGCGTGTGCATCTTGCGGGGCGGTCCCTTTTCCGACGGAATCTTCTGTACGTCGACGAAACCGCGTTGCTCGACCCGGATGAGGAGCGCATAGACGGTTCCTTCGGCTATGTCGGGGAATCCTTGCTCCCGCAGTCGCGCGGTGATCTCGTAGCCGTACGCGGCGCCGTCGGACAGGATGGTGAGGATGATGCCCTCAAGGGTGCCCTTCAGCATCTCCGTCAGCAGCTTTCCCAAGGTTCCCCCTCTCGTGGCTAGTCAGTAGTGCTGACTACCGCTAAACCGTAACCTCAGCGGCGGTACTTAGCAAGACGGAATAGCTCCGCGGCGTGGTGCGGGACGCGAAGTGCCGTCGTCCACCCGGGTTCGCCACCCGGTAACCGGGTGTAACCGCCCCGCCCCAGCCGGCCCGAGGGGCCGGCCCGCGCGTCGTCGGCGTGCTTGCCGGCCTCGATGTCATCATGCTGTCCCGCCGACGGGACAGCATGATGAGTGCTCAACCCGGCCGGGAAATAGGTGCCGGCTCCGATGGGAATGGACATGAGGAGCGACATTTCTCCGCACCGGAGAAATGCTCTTTAGGGCTGTTCGGCGCGCTTGTCATCTTTTCTGCGCGCGGGCCGGGGTGCATAATTGACGGGCCCGGTGAGTCCGGCGTCTGGCGCCTCGCGCGGAATTGATCAGCTGGCCCCTATAGGGTCGCGTTCACCGCAGGCCATGTCGAGGCCGGAAGTCGAGGAATGAACGCGCTCGCGAGCCGCGCCCGTCGAGTAATTGGTGAAGAAACCTGGCCAGGTGCGGTGACACCCGGGAAACAGAGAAATCAACTGGGAGGACGTCGTCATGACTGATCCATTCGACTCTTTGACACTCGACCACATCGAGCTGTATGTCGCCGACCTGGAATTCCGAGTCTCCGAGCTGACCGGGAAGTACGGTTTCCACCTGGTCGCCGCGAGCCCGGCCGAACAGCGAACCCATCGATCCGTTCTCGTGCGGCAGAGTGGAATCAGCCTGCTGCTGACCCAGGGATTCGCCGACGACCATCCGGCCAGCGGATATGTGCATGTGCACGGCGACGGAGTGGCGAACATCGCCCTGCGTACCCCGGACGCGCGTGTCGCCTACGGCGCGGCGGTGACCCGGGGGGCGGAGGCGATCGCCGCGCCCGCGCCGGTCGAGCGGTCCGGGCACGTCGTCGCGACGATCCGGGGATTCGGCGATGTGCTGCACACCCTGATGCAGTGGCCCGCGGACAGCACGGAGGACGACCTGCCGCCCGGGCTTGTGCCGGTTTCCGGTCGGCACCCGGTGGAGCCGGCCGGCCTCTTGCGGGTGGATCACCTCGCGGTCTGCGTGCCGGCCGGAGAGCTGGACCCCACCGTCGCCTACTACGAGGCTGTCCTCGACTTCAGCAGGATTTTCCAGGAGCGGATCACCGTGGGCCGCCAGGCGATGAACTCCCAGGTCGTGCAGAACCGGGCCGGGGACGTGACGCTGACTCTGCTGGAGCCGGACACCCAGCTCGAGGCGGGACAGATCGACGACTTCGTGAAGAACCACGGTGGGGCCGGGGTCCAGCACATCGCGTTCTCAGCGCACGACATCGTCGCGTCGGTAGCTACGCTGGGAAAGGCAGGGGTCGAGTTCCTCACCACGCCCGCCTCGTACTACTCCCAGCTGCCCAAGCGGATGGAGCTGGCGCGGCACGACGTCAACTCCCTGCGCGACCTCAACATTCTCGCCGACTCGGACCACGCCGGGCAGCTGTACCAGATCTTCACGCGTTCGACGTTTCCCCGCAAAACCCTGTTTCTGGAAGTCATCGAGCGCTTCGGCGCCGAGACGTTCGGCAGCGGGAACATCAAGGCCCTCTACGAAGCGGTCGAGCTGGACCGCACCAGCCCGGAACACGGGAACTAGCTGCGATGCCGGATCCCGATGGGCAGGCCGTCGAGGTTCTCAGCCTGGCCGATGTAGCGGCGGCCGCGAAGGCCGTGACAAGCGCGGCCGTGTGGGACTTCATCGAGGGCGGCAGCGGCGTCGAACGGAGCCTCCGCGCCAACCGTGCGGGGTTGGATGCCGTCTACGTCCTGCCGCGCATCCTTCGTGACGTCTCCCGGCAGTCGGCCGCGGGCGTGCTGCTCGGCTCACCGGTCAGCATGCCCGTGGTGACCGCTCCCATGGCGTACCAGCGGCTGGTCAACGCGGAGGGTGAGCTGGCCGCCGCGCGGGCCGCGAAAGTGGCCGACGTGCCCTTCACCGTGTCGATGCTCAGCAGCGTCAGCGTCGAGGAGCTGGCCGCGGCCGGCGGCACACTGTGGTTCCAGCTCTACTGGCTGCGCGACCGGGCGGTGACACTCGAGCTGCTCGAACGGGCCGAAGCCGCCGGCTGCCAGGCGCTGATGCTTACCGTGGACGTACCCCGGATGGGGCGGCGGCTCCGCGACGTGCGCAACGGCTTCACCCTGCCCCCCGGGGTGACTGCGGTCCATCTCGGTGGTCCCGAAACGTCGGCGCACCGCTGGCAGAGCGGCGCATCCGCGGTGGCGGCCCATACTCAGCAGATCTTCGATCCCACATTGAGCTGGTCCGACCTCGGCTGGCTGCGTGAGCGGACGACCATGCCGCTCATCGTCAAGGGAGTGCTCGATCCGAACGACGCGGCGCGGGCCGCCGGGGCCGGCGTCGCCGGGCTGGTCGTGTCCAACCACGGAGGACGCCAGCTCGACGGGTCAGCGGCCGGCATCGATGTACTGCCCAAGATCCGGGAGGCGGTCGACGGCCGCTGCCAGGTGTACCTGGACGGCGGGATCCGCGGCGGGGGCGACGTGCTGGGCGCACTGGCGCGCGGTGCCGACGCGGTGCTGCTGGGCCGGCCGATCCTGTGGGGCCTGGCCGCGGCGGGGGAGAGGGGCGTCAATGACGTGCTCTCGCTGCTGCGCGAGGAGTTCGACCACGCGATGATCCTGGCGGGCTGCCGCGACCTGGCCGATGTCCGGCAGCTGCAGGTCGTCGACAGCCGGGCGCCGATGCGATAACGGCGACGTGCCGTCGCCGCCGGTCGCCCGGGTCCCGTGCCATCCGTGCCGCTGACCCAGGCACGCATGGCACGGGCCGCGCTATGCCGTGACCGTCTCGATGAGGCTGAAGGCCGAGGTCCCGACCGGCAGCACCCGGGTCCGGGTCAGTCCGGCGGTGGCGAACAGCTTGTCGAACTCGAGCAACGTGCGCTCCCGGCCACCGAGAAGCATGAGCATGCCGAGGTCGCTCCAGCGGGCCGGATGGGGTGCCGGCGAGCTGGGAACGACGAGCTCGCACACCAGAACCCGCCCGCCGGGAGCCACCGAAGCGGCACTGGCCCGCAGGATGTCGGCGGCTTTCTCATCGTCCCAGTCGTGCAGCACGCTGCACAGCAGGTGGACGTCCGCACCGGCGGGCAACCCCTCGAAGAAGCTGCCGGCCACGAGGGCGCATCGGTCCCGCACCGGGTCGAGGGGGGCAGTGGTCTCCGCAAGCGCGATCACCGGGGCACGGTCGAAGAGCACACCGCTGAGCCGGGGGTGTGCCCGCAGGACCGCGGAGATCACGGTGCCGGTGCCACCACCGATGTCCATGACGGTGCTCGCCGCGTCCCACACCGCCAGGTCGGCCAGCCCGGCGTACAGGCGTGTGCCCCGTTCCCGCATGCGGGTGCTGAAGGCGACCTGATCCGCGGGTTCCGCCGCCCTGCCCTCGAAGAACGCTTCACCGGAGCCCGCGCTGAACGGCCTCGACCCGGCGGGGGAGTCCACGGCGCGCAGCCAGGCGCGATAGGTTCCGACGTTGGACAACGTGGCGCGCATCGATACCGGCGAGTCGCTCCGGAGCACGGCGCCCAGCTCGGTGAGGGCGAAACGGCCGTGCTCGTCCCGAGCGAAGAAGCCGGCGCCGGTGAGGGCGTTCATCAGGCTTCGCAGCGGCTCCGTCGCGAAGCCGACGGCGGAGGCGAGTTCCTCGGCCGTCGATCCGGCCGGCGGGCAGGCGTCGGCGACGCCGAGCCGGGCCGTGATAGCCAGCGCGTACGGAAGGACGGCGACGCTGCTGTCGTCCGCCATTAACAGGAATTCGCGTACGACCGGATCGGGCACGCCACGTACCAGTCGTTCCAGTTCGGTCAACGTCGCCGCCCTTTCTAATTTTTTGATTACGGTGTCGTCCCGGCCGGGACGGCGCTCCTGCATGGATCGTTGAATCCGGTGCGGATATGTGCAAGACCCGACGGTTACGGCGAGGTATTCCGAGCCAATTCTGCACTCGAAAGCCGGAGATTGCTGTGCGACTGTTGGTTCTTCTGTCCTGTCGGCGGGACAGCTAAGGCTGCTGACGCGCGGCGATCCTGCAGGCCGGGGTGTGAACACCGAGGTGAAGCGATTGCCACGGCGAGCATACCGAAATGGGATGCCCCCTTGTGTCCCGCGGTACTGGCGGGCGCCGAGCGCCGCCAGTACAGTGCGACAAGAGCAAATCGCTGGGGAATGGCATCGGCTTCGAGGAATTGACTCGCCGGTGCAAATCGAGAAATCCCTTGCTGCCGGCGCGTGGGCGGTAATCGCGTCGGCCGGCGGTTCCAGCAGGCGAAGGAAGGACATTCCGGCAATGGAATCCTGGGCGAGAGCCGTCCGGTCGAATGCGGCGGACACGCCGGCCTCACTGGCCGAGCAGATCGCGGCGCTGTGGGGTGAGTATCTCGACGATCGCGATGTCGGGACGGACGACGACTTCTTCACGCGGGGCGGCAACTCCCTGATCGGCATCAAGATCATCGAGCGTGTGGCCCACGACTACGGGGTCACGCTCTCCGTGCGCGGCTTCTATCTGGCGCACACCCCGGCCGGAGTCGCCGCCCTCATCGAGCAGGGACGAGCGCAGGCATGAGGCTGACTCCCGGCGCGGCGGCGGACGTCGACTTCGGCCGGCTCGACCTGTTCGACCTGGATCTTTACACCACGGGCGATCCGCACTCGGTCTGGGACGTGATGCGGATGAAGGCCCCCCTGCATCGCCAGGTCCTGCCGGACGGCCGGACGTTCTGGTCGGTGACCCGTTACGACGATGTCTGCCGGGTGCTCGGCGACCACCGGGAGTTCACCTCGGAACGCGGCACGGTGGTCACGCACCTCGGCGTCGACGACGTCGCGGCGGGCAAGCTGCTCACCTCCACCGATCCGCCGCGGCACACCCAGGTCCGCAGGGCGATCGGTGCCATGCTCACGGCTCGGGCGGTGGCCGCCTGGGAGGACCCGATCCGCCGGGCCGTCGTACGCTTCCTCGAACCGGCCCTCGACGGCGACGTCTTCGACCTGGCCGAGCGAGCTCTGCTCCTGCCGGCGATGGTCACGGGCCCGCTGCTGGGCATTCCCGAGCGGGACTGGGCTGAGCTGGTCGAGCTGACCGCGATGGTCACCGCCCCGTCGGACCCGCACTTCCAGCACGGCAACCAGGCCGCGACCCTGGCCATCGCCCATCACGAACTGCTCAGCTACGTCACCGAGTGGGTGAAACGGCGCCGGTCGCACGGCGGTGACCAGGAAAGCCTGCTCGACCACTTGATGAGCGTGCGTGCGGGCGGCGCGCCGCTGACCGACGAGGAGATCGCGCTCGATGGCTACAGCATCCTGCTGGGCGCCAACGTGACGACACCGCACACCGTCTCCGGCACGGTGCACGCGCTGATCGAACGGCCGGAACAGTTCGCGAAGGCGCAAGCCGATCCGACCCTGGTCCCGAACCTGGTCGAGGAGGGACTGCGCTGGACCTCCGCCGCGTGCAACTTCATGCGTTACGCGGTGCGGGACACTCACATCGCCGGGGGCACGATCCCGGCCGGCGGTGCGGCCGTCGCGTGGATCGGGTCGGCCAACCGGGACGAGTCCCAGTTCCCGGACCCGCACACTTTCGACGTCACGCGCACCGCCGCCAAGCGCCAGGTGGCCTTCGGGTACGGCCCGCACTTCTGCATCGGTGCGCCGCTGGCCCGGCTGACCCTTCGCGTGTTCTTCTCCGAGCTGCTCCAGCGGTTCGCGTCGATCGGCCTCGCCGGCGAACCGCAGCATCTGCGCTCGTACTTCATCGCCGGGATGACTCACCTGCCCGTCGTCGCCCAGAATCGGAAGACGCCATGACATCCGGCTCCACCGCCGCCCGGTCGCCGTGGTTCGTCCGGCAGCCGTCCCCCGACCATCCCGCGCGGATCTTCTGCTTCCCGTTTTCCGGGTCGGGTGCATCGGCCTTCAGCGCCTGGCCGATCACCATCGGCACCGCCGAGGTCTGCCCGGTGCAGTTTCCCGGACGCGAGAATCGGCTGGCCGATCCGCACTACGGGACCTACGAACTCCTCGCCGCCGACCTGGCACGCTCGCTGGAGCCACTGCTCGACCGGCCGTTCGCGTTCTTCGCGCACTGCGCGGGAGCACTGCCTGCGTACGAGACGATGCTGCGACTCGCCGAACTCGGCCTGCCCGGACCGGACCACTTCTTCGTGTCCGGTCAGCCGGCGCCTCACGACGCGGCACGCGACCGGATGCTCGCCCTCTCCGAGGCCGAACTGCGCGCTGAGGTGGCGTCATTCGTCCGCAGCCGGGGGATCCAACCGCGGCCCGACATGGTGGATCTGGGCCTGTCCGTGCTGCTGGAGGACCATGCCGCCGCGGGCGCGTACCGGCGACTGGAGCCGGTCGCGGTGCGCTGCCCGATCGTCGTCCTGCACTGGCGGGACGACCCCGACGTGAGCCTCGAGCAGCTCGGCGGATGGCGCCGGTACTCGGACTCGGTCGAACTGCGGGTGGTGAGCGGCGGGCACTACGACTTCATGCACGCGCCGGACGAGTTGCAGAGGGTGCTGACCTGTTGGCGGTGAACAGCGCCGCCGTACGGCTGCGCCGGAGAGACCGGGAGGGAATCGCATGAGTGGCACCGCCACCGACATCGCCGTGATCGGGATGTCCTGCCGCTTCCCCGGCGTGGACGACGTCCGGGAGTTCTGGCGCCTGCTGGCCGACGGGAAGTCGACCGTCGCGACGTTCCCCGCACAACGGGCGGTCGCGTCCAGGCATCCGTCGCACCCGGACGCCGCCAGCGTGCGATCCGGCTCGTTCTTCGCCGCCGTCGATGGGTTCGACGCGCACTTCTTCGGCATGGGCGGGGCCGAGGCCACCGCTCTGGACCCGGTACAGCGCCTGGGGCTGGAACTGGCCTGGGAGGCCGTCGAGGACGCCCGCATCCCGGCGGCCGCGCTCGCCGGCCGCGAGATCGACGTGCTGGTCGGCGCCGCGCCGTCCGGCTATGACCTGCTGCGCCGGCTGTCCGGCACCGACCGGGACGACCACTACGCCGCACTCGGGTCGAGCGGCGCGATGGTCGCGAACCGGATCTCCAGCCTGTTCGACATCCGCGGCTTGAGTCTCTGCGCGGACTCGGGTCAATCCTCGTCGCTGGTGTCGCTGGCGCTGGCATGTGACCGGATCAGCGGCGGGGCGGTCGACATGGCGCTGGTCGGCGGCGTGAACCTGATCGTCGACCCGGAATCGGGACTCGGCCTGGCCAATCTGGGCGCTCTCTCCGCCGACGGGCGGTGCTTCTCGTTCGACGAACGGGCCAGCGGTTTCGTCCGTGGCGAGGGCGGTGCCTTCGTCCTCCTCAAGCGCTACGACCTGGCCGTGGCCGACGGCGATGACGTCCGTGCGGTGGTGCGCGGCTGGAGCGTCGGCAGTGGCGGAGCGTCGTCCCGGATACCGGATCCCAGCCCCGTCGCGCAGGCGGCGACCATGCTGTCCGCCCTGGATTGCGCGGGCCTGCCGTTCGACACCATCGACTACGTCGAGGCGCACGGCACCGGTACGCGGCTCGGCGATCCGGCCGAGGCAGCCGGCCTGCGCACAGTGTTCCGGGCGGCCGGCCGCACTCGTCGCCTGGTCATCGGCTCGGTGAAGACGAACGTCGGGCATCTGGAACCGGCCGCCGGAATCGCCGGTTTCCTCAAGGCGGCGCTGTGCCTGTCCCGCGCCCGCTTCGTTCCGAGTCTCAACTTCCGTTCCCCGAACCCCGCCATCCCGGACTTCGACGCGCACTTCGAGGTCGTCCGGGCCGTACGCCACTGGCCCGGCACACCGGGCCGGCCCCGCCGTGCCGGGGTGTCGGCGTTCGGGCTGGGCGGTACGAACGCGCACGTGATCCTGGAGCAAGCACCCGAGCGGCCGGTGTACCGGGGCGCCGCGGACACGGATGCCGTCGTTGTCCGCGGACCGCTGCCCTGGGTCCTGTCGGCCCGCTCGGAGCCTGCGTTGCGGGCACAAGCGCGGCGGCTGAGGGACCGAGTGGAGTCGGACGCGGCACTGTCCATGCCCGACGTGGGGTATGCGCTGGTGACGACGCGGTCGCTGTTCGAGCACCGTGCCGTGGTGCTCGGTGCCGGGCGGAGCGAGCTGACAGCGGGTCTGGAATCCCTGGCCGCCGGTGAGCCGGGCCCAGGGCTGGTGACCGGGCGCGCGTCCTCCGGAGCATCGGGAAAGATCGGCTTCCTGTTCGCCGGGCAGGGCGTGCAACGGGCCGGAATGGGACGCGAGCTGCACGCCGTCAGCCCCGTGTTCGCGGCGGCGTTCGACCGGGCGTGCGCCCTGCTGGAGGCGGAGCTCGGGCTGCCGCTGGCCGAGGTGGTGCTCGGCGAGGGTGACGACGCGCGGGCCGATCAGACCGTGTTCACCCAGGCGGGCCTGTTCGCGGTCGAGACGGGTCTGGTGGCCATGCTGGCCGCGGCAGGGATCGAGCCGGACGCCGTGGCCGGGCACTCGGTCGGTGAGATCGCCGCCGCGCACACCGCCGGGGTGCTCTCGCTGGCGGACGCGTGCGCTCTGGTCGCCGCCCGGGGCCGCTTGATGCAGGCCCTGCCACCAGGCGGGGCAATGGTCGCGGTGGAGGCCACCGAGACGGAGATCGCCGTGGCTCTGACCGGGATGGCCGGGGTGTCGATGGCGGCCGTGAACGGCCCGTCCTCGGTGGTCATCTCCGGCGAGGCGGAGCCGGTGACGCGGCTGGCGGCCGGATTCAAGGAGCGCGGCCGGCGGATCCACGGATTGCGTGTCTCCCATGCGTTCCACTCCCACCGCATGGATCCCGTGCTCGGCGACCTGGGACAGGTGGCGGCGCGGCTCGAGCACGCCGCTCCGCGGGTGACCTGGGCCGGCGCGCTGGACGGACGGGTTGGGACCGGGCCGGGTCCGGACTACTGGGCACGACAGGCACGCGGCGCTGTGCGTTACGCGGACGCGGTCACCGCGCTGACGGCACAGGGTGTGTCGATCTTCGTCGAGATCGGCCCGGACGAGACGCTCTCGGCGATGGGCGCGGCCGCGCTGGACGATCCGGAGAGCGTGGTGTTCACCCCGGTCATGCGACCGGGGCAGCCGGTTGGCAGGGCACTGATGACCGGGCTGGCCGAAGCGTTCGTACGCGGCGCGCCGGTCGGCTGGGCCGCGATGGTGGCCGGCGGCCAGCCGGTCGGCCTGCCGACCTATGCGTTCCAGCGAGAACGGTTCTGGCTGACGGCGCCGGACGACCGCGACGCCGCGGACGCGGACGCCGCCACGCGGCCGGTTGCCGAGTTCCGGTCCGAGCTCTCCGCCGTGGAACTGGTGCGCGCCGAGGCGGCGGCGGTGATCGGCATCGCGCCGCGGGACGGTCTGGTGGCCGGACCGGACGTGCCGTTCAAGGACATGGGTTTCGACTCCGCGATGGCGGTGCGATTGCGCAACCGGCTCACCGCGGCGACCGGTGCCCGGCTGACGGCCACCGTCGCGTTCGCCTACCCCACTGCTGAGACGCTCGGCCGCCACCTCTTCTCTCTCCTCGGGGCATCCGGACCTGAACCGGCATCCGCCGGCGGACCGGACGAGGTGCACGGCCACGGCCTGTCGAGCCCCAGCGACGACGAGCTCTACGAACTGATCGACCGTGGATACGCGTAGGCCCGCGTTCGTCCCAGCGACCCTAGAAAGAGGCCCTGGTGGAGGATGTCGACAAGCTCCGGTCCTACTTGCAGCGCGCGGTCAGCGACGCGCAGACGTTGCGCCGGCGCGTACGCGAGTTGGAGGAGTCGGCTAGGGAGCCGATCGCGGTTGTGGGCGCCGGATGTCACTTTCCCGGTGGGGTGACGTCCCCCGAGCAGCTCTGGGACGTCGTCTCCGGTGGCGTCGACGCGGTGGGTGACTTCCCGCTGGACCGTGGGTGGGACCTCGAGGCGTTGTATGACCCGGATCCCGAGGCGCGCGGAAAGACGTACACACGCTCCGGTGGCTTCCTGCCGGATCTCGCGGACTTCGACGCGCCGTTCTTCGGCATCAGTCCGCGGGAGGCGCTGGCCATGGACCCGCAGCAGCGGCTGATACTCGAGACGTCGTGGGAGGCGCTGGAACGAGCCGGCATCGACCCGGCCACGCTGCGGGGCTCGGCCACCGGGGTGTTCACCGGCATCTATGCCGTCGACTACGGGCCGAGGATGGGCAGCGGGGCGGCCACCGAGACGGAGGGCTTCGCGATAGCCGGCACGTACACCAGTGTGGCCTCCGGCCGGGTGGCGTACGTGCTGGGTTTGGAAGGTCCCGCGGTATCGACGGACACCGCCTGCTCGTCGTCTTTGGTCGCCGTCCACCAGGCCGTGCGGTCCCTGCGGTCCGGCGAATGCACGCTGGCGCTGGCCGGGGGAGTGGCCGCGCTCCCGACGCCCGGAATGTTCGTCGAGGTCGCCCGGCAGCGGGGCCTCGCGGCCGACGGCCGGTGCAAGTCGTTCGCGGAAGCGGCGGACGGGACCGGCTGGGGCGAAGGCGCCGGCGTGCTGGTGCTGGAGCGGTTGTCGGACGCGCGGCGCAACGGTCGCCGGATCTGGGCGGTGATCCGCGGCTCGGCAACCAACCAGGACGGCGCGTCCAACGGGCTGACCGCGCCGAACGAGCTGGCGCAGCGGCGGGTCATCCGAGCCGCCCTGGCCGACGCGGGTCTGTCCGCGGGTGACGTGGACGCGGTGGAGGCACACGGGACCGGCACCGTGCTGGGCGACCCCATCGAGGCGGAAGCGCTGCTGGCGACGTACGGGCAGGACCGGGATCCGGACCGCCCGCTGTGGCTGGGCTCGCTGAAGTCGAACATCGGCCACACGCAGGCGGCCGCGGGCGTGGGCGGGATGATCAAGATGATCATGGCGATGCGTCATGCCACGTTGCCCCGGACGCTGCACGTGGACCGCCCCACCCCGCATGTCGACTGGTCGTCCGGCGCGGTCCGGCTGTTGACCGAGGCGCGTCGGTGGCCTGCAGAGGACGGCCGGCCCCGGCGAGCCGGCGTGTCGTCCTTCGGGGTCAGCGGCACCAACGCGCACCTCATCCTCGAACAGGCGCCGCAGGAGCAGCCGGCACCTGCCGCCGAGGTCCCCGCCGACGGTCCCGCGGCGTTCCCGTGGGTGCTGTCCGGGCGTTCGGCGCACGCGGTGCGTGAGCAGGCACGGCAGCTCCACGATCTGGTGGCCGCGAACCCGCACCTGCCGGCCGCCGGGGTGGGCCATGCGCTGGTGACGACTCGATCGCTGTTCGAGCACCGGCTCACGGTCGTCGGTACGGACATCCATGAGCTGCTCGCCGGATTGACCGCCGTCGTCGAGGGCGAGCGGCACCGCGCCGAGGTCGTCGCCGGCGTCGCGAGGCCGGTCGGCCGGACCGTGTTCGTGTTCCCCGGACAGGGATGCCAGTGGGTGGCTATGGGCCGGGAGCTGTGGGAGTCCAGCCCGGTCTTCGCCGAGCAGCTACGCGCGTGTGCGGAGGCCCTGTCGCCGTGGATCTCATGGTCGCTGATCGACACGGTGTGCGGTGGCCCGCAGGCGGCGGACCTGGAGCGGATCGACGTCGTACAGCCGGTGCTGTTCGCGGTGATGGTGTCGCTGGCCCGCGTCTGGCGTTCGCTGGGAGTGATCCCGGACGCGGTGGTCGGGCACTCCCAGGGGGAGATCGCCGCAGCCTGCGTCGCGGGGGCGTTGTCCCTGACGGACGCGGCGAAGGTGGTGGCGCTGCGATCGCGAATGCTGGCCACGGCCGGGGAGAGCGGCGGCATGGCAGGCATCGTGCTGCCCCACGACCGGGTGCGGGAACTGCTCGACCGGATGGGATCCCGGGCGGTGATCGCGGCCGTCAACGGGCCGTACTCGACGACGATCTCCGGTGCGCTCCCGGCAGTCAAGGACGTGGTCGCCGCCTGCGAGTCCGCGGGCGTGCACGCGCGCTGGATCCCGGCGAGCGTTCCTGGGCACTCGCCGCTGATGGACCGGTTCGCCGACCGGCTGCGCGCCGACCTGGCGGGGATCACGCCCGTGACGTCGCCTGTCGCCTTCTACTCCACGGTCACCGGCGGGCCGATCGACACCGCCGGACTGGACGCGTCGTACTGGTTCCGCAACCTGCGGGAACCGGTGCGGTTCGAGACGACGGTGCAGCGCCTCCGGGAGGACCGCCACGGCGCCTTCATCGAGGTCAGCCCGCACCCGTTGCTTACCGTCAACATCCGGGAGATGCTCGACGCGGCCGGCGACGAGAACGGTGTGGTGGTCGGCACGTTGCGCCGCCGTGACGGTGGGCCGGCCAGGTTCTACCGATCGGTGGCGGAGGCCTTCGTAGCGGGCGTCGCGGTGTCCTGGAAGGCGGCGTTCGAACACCGGGACCGCGGGTGGATCGACCTGCCCACGTACGCGTTCCAACGGCAGCGCTACTGGCTGGAGACACCGAGGGAGAGCGCTGCCGGGAGCGGACCGGGCGATCTGCTGCCGAGCTCCGGCCACCAGCACGGGCTCTTCCGCGTCAACTGGTTGCCCGTGCCTGTTGCGGCGGCGGGAGGACCCACGACCAGGCACCCGGTCTGGGGGGAGCCGAGCCCCTTCACGGCCGTGCTGGCGGGGACCGGCGCCGCCGTCAGCGCCGATCTGACGGTCCTGGCGGCCGGCGCCGGGGCGGCACCCCGGTTCGTCATCACCGGCATCGACACGACAGGCGACGACGCCGAAACACCTGCCGCCGTCCGGACCACGATCGACCGGGTACGGCGATTGACGCGGGCCTGGCTCGCGGACGACCGGTTCACCGACGCCCGCCTGGTCGTCGTGACCCGGGGCGCGACGCACGACGGCCGGGACCCGCACGCCGACCCCGTGGCCGCCGCGATCTGGGGATTCATGCGCGTCGTCCAGACCGAGAGCCCCGGCCGGTTCATGCTGGTGGACACCGACGGGAGCCCCGGCTCGTTGGCGTGCGTACCGGTGGCCACCGAAACCGGAGAACCCCAGCTCAGGATCCGGGCCGGCATCGTGACGAGCCCGCGGCTGCGGCCGCTGGACGGGGGATCCGCCGTTGGTGAGCCGCTCAGCGAAGTTGCCCCGGTTCGCGAGCCGTGGCGCGGAACGGTTCTGATCACGGGAGGTGTCAGCGGCCTGGGCGCGATGCTGGCCCGGCACCTCGTCAAGCGATACGACGTACGCCGGTTGGTGCTGACCAGCAGGCGAGGGCCGGCCGCGCCTGCGGCCGCGGCGCTGCGGGCGGAGCTGACCGAGGCGGGAGCGGACGTCGCGATCGTGGCCTGCGACGTCACGAACCGGGCCGCTGTCGCTGCCCTGATCGCCGGGATACCCGGGGAGCATCCACTGACGGCGGTCGTCCACTGTGCGGCCGTGCTGGACGACGGGGTCGCCGAGACGCTCACCGATGACCGGGTGGCAGCGGTGCTGGCACCCAAGGCATACGGCGCCTGGCACCTGCACGAGCTGACCGAGCACCTGAACCCGTCGGCGTTCGTGCTGTTCTCCTCGATCGCCGGTGTGCTGGGCACGGCGGGGCAGGCGAGCTACGCGGCGGCAAACGCGTTCCTCGACGGGCTGGCGGCCTCCCGCCGAGCGGCCGGCCTGGCGGCCCATTCCCTGTGCTGGGGTTTGTGGGCGGAACGCAGCGAGATGGGTGCGGGCCTCGGCGAGGCCGACATCGTGCGCCTGCGGCGGCAGGGCCTGTCGCCGATGGCGTCGGATACCGGCCTCGCGCTCTTCGACACGGCGATCGTGCAGGACGAGCCGGTGTTGATACCGGCCCGGCTGAGTCCGGTGGTACCGGGCGCCGGGCAGGCGGAATCACCGCTGCTGCGTGGCCTGATCCGGCCCACCATCGAAGCCGGCGACCCGGCGGGTGGCCCGGCTCGGCCCACCGCCGGAGCCGGCGGCCCGGCGCGCGGGGAACTCGCCGATGGCGGACTCATGCGGCAGGTGATGTCGCTGTCCCCGACGGAGGCCGAGGCGACGCTGCTCGACGCCGTCCGGGCACAGACGGCCATGGTCCTCGGGCACACCGGTACCGGCGCGGTCGGTCCCGACGTGGCATTCAAGGACCTGGGGATCGACTCGCTCACCGCGCTGGAGCTGCGCAACAGGCTGACGGAGGTGACCGGGATGAAGCTGCCGGGCACGCTCGCTTTCGACTATCCGAACCCGCGCGCCGTCGCGAGGTTCGTGAGAGCGGCCGTCGACCCGGGTTCTCCGGGTGATCACCTGATCGAGGAGATCAAGCGCATCGGCGCCCGCCTGGAGAAGGCGTCCCCGGAGCTCGCCGATCACGACCGTACCGCCATCACCGGGCTGCTGGGCACGCTGCAGCGCCGGCTGCGTCCGCAGACCGCAGAGAGATCAGCGGCAGGCATCGCCGACCGGATCAGCTCCGCGTCCGCCGCCGAGCTGCTGTCGCTGCTCGACAAGGAACTCGGCTAAGGAGAGCGATGATCAACGACGACAACGCCGATGTTCTGGACTACCTCAGGCGTACCTCGATCGATTTACTCGACGCGCGCCGGCAGCTGCGGGAACTGACCGACGCCGCCGCCGAACCCATCGCGATCGTGGGCATCGCCTGCCGATTCCCCGGCGGAGTCACCTCGCCGGAAACACTGTGGGACCTGGTACGGGCGGGCCGGGACGCCGTCTCGGATTTCCCACAGGACCGAGGCTGGGATCTGGACAACCTGTTCGACCCCGATCCGGACCGGCCCAACTCGTGCACCACCCGCTCCGGCGGGTTCCTGTACGACGCGGGCGACTTCGACGCCGACTTCTTCGGGATCAATCCGCGCGAGGCCCTGGCCGCCGACCCGCAGCACCGGTTGCTGCTGGAGTGCTCGTGGGAGTCCCTGGAACGCGCCGGCATCGACCCGCAGGCCCTGCGCGGCAGCGCCACCGGCGTGTTCGCCGGTGTCACGTACTTCGGATACGGAAACCACTTCGTCACCCCGGAGGTCATTTCCGGATACGGGCAGACCGGCTCCCTGCTCAGCATGGCGTCCGGGCGGGTGGCGTACGCGCTCGGCCTGGAGGGTCCAGCGGTGTCGACCGAGACCGCCTGCTCGTCCTCGCTGGTCGCGGTGCACCAGGCGGTACAGTCGCTGCGGCAGGGCGAGTGTGAGCTGGCCCTTGCCGGAGGCGTCACCGTCATGGGCACCACGCAGGTGTTCCGGGAGATGTCGCGGCAGCGTGGTCTGGCCACGGACGGCCGGTGCAAGGCATTCGCGGACGCGGCCGACGGCACCGGTTTCGCCGAGGGCGTCGGCGTCCTGGTCCTCGAACGGTTGTCGGACGCGCGGCGCAACGGGCGCGCGATCTGGGCGTTGATCCGCGGGTCCGCGATCAACCAGGACGGTGCGTCCAACGGGCAGACCGCCCCGAACGGGCCGGCGCAACAGCGGCTGATCCGGACGGCTCTGGCGAACGCCCGGCTGGAACCGGGCGACGTGGACGTGGTCGATGCGCACGGGACGGGCACGACGCTCGGCGATCCGATCGAGGCGCAGGCGGTGCTGGCCACCTACGGACAGGCCCGCGATCTCGACCGGCCCCTGTGGCTGGGCTCGCTGAAGTCGAACATCGGCCACGCACAGGCGGCCGCGGGGGTCGGCGGGATCATCAAGATGGTCATGGCGATGCGCCATGCGACGATGCCCCGGACGCTGCACGTGGATCGTCCGACCACCCACGTCGACTGGTCCGCCGGCGCGGTGGAGCTGCTGACCGAGGCCAGGCCGTGGCCGGACGCACCGGACCGGCCTCGCCGGGCCGGCGTCTCCGCCTTCGGAGCCAGTGGCACCAACGCGCACCTGATTCTCGAACAGCCGCCCGAGGTTCTCGACCAGGCGCCGGAAGAGGAGCCGACCGGCCCGGGCCGCGCTCACCGGGTGCCGGGCGGGCTGATCCCGTGGGTCCTGTCGGCACGGTCGGCGCAGGCGCTGAGCGCCCGGGCGGACCAGCTGCGTGACCTGCTCGGCAGCGATCCGGATCTGGACCTCGCCGATGTCGGCTGGTCGCTGGTGTCCAGCCGTTCGGCGTTCGACCGCCGGGCCGTGGTGTTCGGCCGCGGGCGGGACGAGCTGCTGAACGGGCTGGCGTCGCTGAGCGAGGGTGCCGAGTCCGCCGCCGTGGTGCGCGGCCGTACCACCGACCTCGGCGGTGTGGTGTTCCTGTTCCCTGGGCAGGGGTCGCCGTGGGCCGGCGCCGCCCGAGAGCTGTACGACATCTTCCCCGTCTTCGCCGACACCCTCGACGCGATCTGTGAGCGCTTCGACGCGCACCTCCCGTTCGCGCTCCAGCCGCTGCTCCTGGCCGGCCCGTCGGCGCAGCGCCGAGCCGATCGCACCGACATCGCGCAGCCGGCGCTGTTCGCCCTGCAGGTCAGCCTGTACCGGCTCATCACGCATTACTGCCCGCCGCCGCAGTACCTCATCGGCCACTCGGTCGGTGAGATCGCCGCGGCGCACGTGTCCGGTGCCCTCGACCTGGACAGCGCGGTCCGGCTGGTGGCCGCTCGCGGCCGGGTGATGCAGACCGTCGGCGAGCCCGGGGCCATGCTGGCGGTGCGTGCCCCGGAAGAGCGGGTGCGGTCGCTACTCGGCCGATATCACCGCGTCGACGTGGCCGCCGTCAACGGCCCGGCGTCGGTCGTGCTCTCCGGCCTCCGCGACCAGGTGCACCAGCTTCGTGACCGGCTGGTCGGCGACGGCGTGTCGGCCAAACTGCTCGACGTCGATCATGCCTTCCACTCGTCGCTCATGGACCCGATCCTGGACGAGTTCGCCGATGCGATCGGCACCCTCGCCGAAGGCCACCTGTCGATCCCGGTCATGTCGGCCCGGCTGGGCCGCGAAGTCACGATCGAGGACCTGACCTCGGTCGCACACTGGCGCGACCACGTCCGCGAGCCCGTGCGCTTCTTCGACGCCGTCGTCTCCGCCCGCAAGGCCGGCGCGGACGTCTTCCTGGAAGTGGGACCGGGCGCCAGCCTCACCAGCGTGCTCACCGAGGCCTTCGCCGGTGAGGGCGCGCACGACGTTCTGACCGTGTCGTCGGCGCGGCGAGATCGCGGCGCGGCCGAAGCCCTCGGCGGCGCGCTGGCGCACCTGTACGTCCGCGGTGTGGACGTCGACTGGGTGGGCCTGATCGGGCCCCGCCGTCGAGTGGATCTTCCGACCTATCCGTTCCAGCGGCAGCGGTACTGGCTTGACCTCACCGCCGGGATGAACTCAGGTGAGGTGCGCGCCGCCGGGCTGTCGGTTCCCAGCCATCCGCTGCTCGACGCCGCGGTGGAGCATCCCGGCACCGGTGAGGTGCTGTTCACCGGCCGGTGGTCGCTGCGGGACCACGCCTGGCTGGCCGATCACGCGGTGTTCGGCGCGGTCGTCGTACCGGCCACCGCCTATCTCGATCTGGCTCTGTGGGCCGGCGAGTCCGTGGGATGCTTCGCGATCGACGAACTCACCCTGGAGACACCGCTGATCGTCCCGCCCTCAGGCGAGATCCGGGTCCGGGTGGTCGTCGGCGCGGCCGACGAGGCGGGACGTCGCAGCCTGGACGTGTACTCGGGCCCGGGCGAGGCGGACAGCGCCACGACTGCCTGGAGCCGGCACGCGTCCGGGCACCTGGCGCCGAGCGCGGCGCCGACGACGGCGAGCGGCCAGGGCGCGCGGGAACTGGCTGCGTGGCCACCGCCCGGAGCGCACCGGCTTCACATCGACGGACTCTACGACTCCTTCGCCGCCGGGGGCTTCGACTACGGCCCGGCCTTCCGCGGGCTGACCGAGGTGTGGCAGCGCGGTGACGACCTTCTCGCTGCGGCCACGATGCCGTCGTCCTCGGAGGAACCCGCCCCCCGTGGGTTCGCCCTGCACCCGGCGTTGATCGATGCCGCCCTGCACGCGATGGTCGCCGGACAGGTCATCGAGGTGGACGGCGATCACGCCTGGATGCCGTTCTCCTGGTCCGCGGTGCAGCGGGGCGGGGACTGCGGCGCCACCGTCCGGGTCCGGATCTCCCCGGTCGCCGGGGGCGTGGTCTCCGTGCTGATCGCCGATGAGCACGGGCGAGAGGTCGCCAGGGTAGGCGCGTTGACGATGCGGCCGGCCAACGCCGAGCAGTTGCGCCCGCCGCGCGACGCCCACCAGGGTTCCCTGTTCGCCCTGCAATGGCATCCGGTCCGGCAGACCCGCCGGGGACCGGGCCGAGCGTTATGGGGCCTGCTGGGCGCGAAGACCGGCCTGGCCACCGAGCTCGGCGGATCGAACGGCGCGGAGGTGGTGTGTGACGAGCCCGTGCCCGGCACGCTGCCGGCAGAAGTGCCCGGACACGTGGTCCTGTGCGTCGACGACGCGGCCGGTGCGGAGGCCACGACCGCCGCGGTCGCCGGTGCGAACACCCGGGTGCTCGCTTGGATCCAGTGGTTCCTCGGGCAGAAGGCACTCGCCGGGTCGACGTTGACGGTCGTCACCCGGCTGGCCGTCGACACCGGTGGCGGGGAAACGATCCACAGCCTCTCCGGTGCATCCGTGTGGGGCCTGGTCCGGTCCGCACAGACCGAGCATCCGGGCCGGTTCCGGTTGGTCGACGTGGATGACGAGGCGAGTGCCCGGTCGCAGTTCACGGAGGCGCTCGCCGCGAATGAATTCCAGTTGGCGCTGCGCGGTGGCACCTGTCTCACCCCGCAGCTGACGCCGATCATGGCAGGGGACAACCAGATCGAGCCGCCGGCCGGGGAAACCTGCCGCCTGGGCATTCCGACCAGGGGAACGCTGGAGAACCTGACCTGGATACCGTGCCCCGAGGTGCGGGCGCCGCTGGCCGGCGGTCAGGTGCGCATCTCCGTACAGGCCGCGGGTCTGAACTTCCGGGACGTCACCATGGCACTGGGGCTGGTGGCGCGGACGGCCATCGACGCGGAGATCGGCAGCGAGGGCGCTGGAACAGTCCTGGAGGTGGCGGACGACGTCACGTCGCTCTCGCCGGGCGATCGCGTCATGGGCATCTTCACGGGCGCCTTCGGCCGTGTCGCGGTGGCCGATCACCGCATGCTCGTGCCCGTTCCCGACGGATGGAATTTCGCCGAGGCTGCATCCGTCCCCGGGGCCTTCCTCACCGCCTGGTACGCGCTCTTCCACGTGACGAGGCTGGAGAAGGGACAACGGATTCTCATCCACGCCGCGGCGGGCGGAGTCGGGATGGCCGCGGTGCGACTGGCGCAGCACGTCGGCGCCGAGGTGTACGCGACCGCGAGCCCGGTCAAGTGGCCGGCGCTGCGTGCTCTGGGCCTGGACGATGAGCACTTGGCATCCTCGCGAGACCTTCGCTTCGCGGAGAAGTTCCGCGGGTCCGGCCCGGCCCGCGGTATGGATGTCGTCCTCAACTCGCTGGCCCACGCATTCGTCGACGCGTCATTGTCCCTGCTGTCCGAGGGCGGCGCCTTCATCGAGATGGGCAAGACGGACATCCGTGATCCACGGCAGGTGGCAGCCGATCACCCCGGCGTGGAGTATCAGGCATTCGACCTCTACGAGGCCGGCCCGGATTTGATCAATCAGATGTTCCGGCGCCTCATGCGGTTGTTCGCGGAAAGGTCGCTGCGCCGGAACCCGATCTCGATCCGGAACATCCGCGACGCCCGCAAGGCGTTCCGCGAAATGAGTCAGGGCCGTCACATCGGGAAGCTCGTCCTCGACATGGGCGACGGTTTCGGGGGCGGGACGGTACTGATCACCGGTGGGACCGGCGGAGTCGGTTCACTGGTGGCGCGGCACCTGGTCACCGAACGCGGGGTACGCAGCCTGGTGCTGGCCAGCCGGCGCGGACTGGCGGCGGACGGGGCCGCGGAGCTGGTCGAGGATCTGCGGCGGGCGGGTGCGACGGTCAGCGTCGCCTCATGCGACGTCGTGGATCGTGACGCCCTGTCCGGACTGCTCAGCGGCCTGCCGGGCGGCTATCCGCTGACGGCTGTCGTGCACGCGGCCGGCGGTCTCGCGGACGGCACCGTGCAGACGCTGACCGCCGAGAGCCTCGATCACGTCCTGCGCGCCAAGGTCGGTGGGGCGATCGCGCTGCACGAGCTCACCAGGGATCTCAACCTCACGGCGTTCGTCCTTTTCTCCGCCTTCGCGGGCACGATCGGCACCGCGGGACAGGGCAACTACGCCGCAGCCAACACGTTCCTGGACGCCCTGGCCGCTCACCGCCGGTCGTCCGGGCTCGTCGGCACCTCGCTGGGCTGGGGCTGGTGGGAACAGCGCAGCGGCATGACCGAGAGCCTGGACGCCGCCGACCTCGCCCGGATCCGGCGGATGGGGATCGCCGAGATGCCGACGTCCGACGCGCTCGCCCTGTTCGACCTGGCGTGCTCGGTCGACAGGCCGGTCCTGTTTCCCGCCCGGGTGAACCTCACCGCGCTGCGGGACAGCAGCATCGAGAACGTGCCACCGGTCCTGCGGGGCCTGCTCGAGAACGCCCGACCGGCCCGGGTCCCGGCACGGGCACGCGGCGCCGGCGGATCCCTCGGCCTGGCCGCGCTCGGGCCGGCCGAGGCGGAGGCAGCCGCACTGGACTGGATCCGGGATCAGATCGCGATCGTGCTCGGCCACCCGTCCGGCGCGGCGGTCGACGCCGATCAGCCGTTCACCGGCCTCGGATTCGACTCGCTGACCTCGGTCGAGCTGTGCAACCGCCTGGCCGCGTCGACCGGGCTGCGCCTGCCTTCCACACTCGTGTTCAGCTATCCGACACCGCGCGAGCTCGGTGCGCACCTCACCGGACTGCTGCGGCCGGCCTCGCCGGTCGTCTCGACCCCGGACGAGGACGAGCGGATCCGCGCGGTGCTGCGAGAGATCCCGATCGACCGGCTGCGCGGCGCGGGTGTGCTGGAGTTGCTGCTGGCCTGCGCCAAACCGGTGCCGGCGGATCCCGCCGAGCCGGTTGCCGGCCCGGCCCCCGACGGGACCGGACTGGCCGTCCTTGACCTGGACGCACTCGTCGACCTCGCTCTGGACGAGAGGGGCAACTGACCATGACCTACTCCACGAGCCGCGCCGCGCACGGGGACGATCGCGTCGAGCGCGCGTTGCGGGCACTGCTGGAGGAGCGCGACCGCCTCCGCCAGGAGAACGACGCGTTGCGAGCCGGCCGCGCCGAACCGATCGCGGTGATCGCCATGGCGTGCCGCTATCCCGGGAACGTGACATCGCCCGAGACGCTGTGGGAGATGGTCCGCGACGGGCGCGACGCGGTGGGCGAGTTCCCCAGCGATCGCGGCTGGCCGCCGGTGTACGACCCGGACCCCGACAAGGCTGGCAGGTCGTATGTTCGTCAAGGCGGGTTTCTGGCCGACGTGGCCGAGTTCGACGCTGACTTCTTCGGGATCAGCCCGCGTGAGGCGCTGGCGATCGACCCGCAGCAACGCCTGCTGCTGCAGACGTCGTGGGAGGCCTTCGAACGGGCCGGCATCGTTCCCGCGGACGTGCGCGGGACCGACGTCGGGGTGTTCACCGGGCTCAGCTCCGCCGAGTACGGCTACCGGTTCCTCGCCGGCGGCGCGAGCGACCTGGAAGGTTATCTGCTGCACGGCAGCACGCCGAGCGTCGCCTCCGGCCGGGTGGCGTACGAGCTGGGCCTGACCGGCGCCGCGGTGACCGTCGACACCGCGTGTTCGTCGTCGCTGGTTGCCCTGCATCTGGCCGCGCAATCGCTGCGCGCCTCCGAGTGCTCGCTCGCGCTGGCGAGCGGCGCCGCGGTGATGTCGACACCGGCGATCTTCGTCGAGTTCTCCCGGCAACGCGGGATGGCGCCCGACGGCCGGTGCAAGAGCTTCGCCGACGGCGCCGACGGGACCGCCTGGGCCGAGGGCGTGGGGGTGCTGTTGCTCGAGCGGCTGTCCGACGCGCACCGCAACGGTCATCCGGTGTTGGCCGTCGTGCGGGGCACCGCGATGAACCAGGACGGCGCCAGCAACGGCCTGACCGCTCCCAACGGCCGGGCCCAGGAGCGGGTGATCCGCCAGGCGCTGGCGAACGCGGGGGTCACCGCGGCCGAGGTGGACGCGGTGGAGGCTCACGGCACCGGAACCGTGCTGGGTGACCCGATCGAGGCGAGCGCCCTGCTGGCCACCTACGGACAGCAACGGCCCGAGGGCAGGCCGCTGCACCTGGGGTCCCTGAAGTCGAACATCGGTCATGCCCAGGCCGCTGCCGGGGTAGCCGGCGTGATCAAGATGGTGATGGCCATGCGGCACGGGTACCTGCCGCGAACCCTGCACGTGAACGCGCCGTCCCGGCACGTCGACTGGTCGTCCGGCACGGTCGAACTGCTGGTGGACGGCCGTCCGTGGGAGACGGCGTCCGGCCCGCGGCGAGCCGCCGTGTCGTCGTTCGGTGTCAGCGGCACCAACACGCACGTGATTCTGGAAGAGGCGCCGCCCGAACCGGCCGACCACGGCCCACGGGCCGCTGCCGTTCCCCGTGGCCTGGTGCCCTGGGTGGTGACCGGGAAGGACACGCCCGCACTGACGCGACAGGCGGCGAAGCTGCGCGACTTCGCCGCCGAACGTCCAGGGACGGACCTCGCCGCGGTCGGCTGGTCGCTGCTGTCCTCCCGATCGCAGTTCGGCCATCGCGCGGTGGTCCTCGGCGGCGATCGCGACGAGATGCTGGCCGGGCTGACGGCGCTCACCGACGGCGTCGAGTCGCCCGGTGTGATCAGTGAGGTAGCCCGCGACCTCGGGGGCGTCGTCTTCGTGTTCCCGGGGCAGGGGTCGCAGTGGGTCGGCATGGGCCGGCAGTTGTACGACGCCTTTCCGGTCTTCGCACGGTCGCTCGACGAGTGCACGGCGGCCCTGACCGAGTGGGTCGACTGGTCGCTGCTCGACGTGATCCGTGGTGCGCCGGGTGCGCCGTCGCTGGACCGGGTCGAGGTGGTCCAGCCGGCGCTGTTCGCCGTCATGGTCTCCTTGGCGGCCCTGTGGCGGTCGTGGGGGGTGGAACCGTCCGCGGTGGTCGGCCACAGCCAGGGGGAGATAGCCGCCGCTCACGTATGCGGTGCGCTGTCGTTGCGCGATGCCACCAGAGTCGTGGCCCTGCGGAGCCGGGCTCTGCTGCGCCTGATCGGCCACGGCGGCATGGCCTCAGTCGCCGAATCAGCGGCGTTCGTGGCAGCCAGCCTCGAGCCGTGGGCCGATCGGCTCGGCCTCGCTGTCATCAACGGGCCAGGCTCGGTGGTGGTCTCCGGCGAGCCGGCGGCGTTGCATGAATTCGTCGAGAAGATGAAAGCCCAGGGTGTCCAGGCCCGAATGGTCTCGGTCGACTACGCCTCCCATTCGACTCAGGTGACCGAGGTGCGTGCAGAGGTGATCGCCCTGCTCGCCGAAATCAGTCCGGAAACGTCAGCTATCCCGTTCTACTCGACCTTGCGCGGCGACGTGGTCGACACCGCGGAGCTCAACGGCGTCTATTGGTACAACAATCTGCGCGAGAAGGTTCTTTTCGAATCAGCTGTCAGGCGGCTGGCCGACGACAATTTCCGGGTGTTCGTGGAGATCAGTCCGCACCCCGTTCTCCACGTCCCGTTGCAGGAGATCCTCGAGGACGTGGATGATGCCGTGGTGCTTTCCTCGTCGCGGCGGGACCGGGACGAGGCTGCGGCAATGATCGGCTCCCTGAGCCGGTGGTACGTCCAGGGTGGATCGGTGCGCTGGGACGCCGTGTTCGGGACGAGTCAGCGGGTCGACCTGCCGACCTACGCGTTCCGGCCACAGCGGTACTGGTTGAGTTCCGCGCAGGTCACACCGGTTTCCATCACCGCGGCGGAGACTGCCGGGACTGCGTCGCCCGCCGACGAGCAGGCCGTTCCGCTCCTGGATCGGCTTGCCGCTTGCTCCTACGGCGAGGCGGAGCAGCAGGTATTGGATCACGTGCTGGAAAAGGCGGCGGTCGTGCTCGGGCGGTCGTCCGATCATAGCGTCGAGACCGACCGGAGTCTGCGGGAGATCGGTTTCGACTCCCTGCTCTCGGTGGATCTGAGCAAACGCCTGTCCGCGTCGACCGGGCTCAAGCTGAGAGCGAACCTGGTGTTGCGACATCCTTCGCCCAGATTGATTGCCGAGCACATCATGACCTTGATAGGCGATCGATTTACCCGCTGATCCGGATGTTTTCCGGCCGGCCCGGGCCGTCCCGTCGGCAGGACACGCGCATACGGCGACAGCTGATCGCGGACCGCCGCGCACCGTTTTCTTGACTGACCGATCCGGGTCCGTGAAGGTGGTGACACCTAATGATTCTTTGCGGTATTCCACGCTGTTTGTCGAGGAGTTGATCTATTTGCGCTCGTTCGATGCGTCGGCCGCACACAAGGGGCTGTGGCTGGCAGAGAAGATGTCGTCGGGCACCCTGAACCATGCGCTGACCATGTGGGACGTGGAAGGGGAACTGGACGCGGCAACCCTCGAGTCCGCATTGCTCGACGTGCTGAATGACGCGGAAGTGTGGCGTGTCAATTTCGTCGACGACGGCAACGGGCTGCGGATGGTGCCCCGGGAACTGGGGGACTGGCGGCCGTTCATGCTGGACCTCAGCGCTGAGAGTGAACCCGAGCAAACCGCCCGCGAGGTCCTGGCCGACCTGGTGAAACAGCCGTTCGATGTGGAGCGTGATCTGCTGTTCAGGCTCGGCGTGGTCAAGCTGGGGGCAGCGCGCTCGCTCCTGGTGATCGCCTATCACCACCTCATCTCGGACGGCTTCGGCGCAGCCGGGATCCTGTCGCGGCGGTTGGCCGAGGTCTACACGGCCCTGGTGCGGGGCGAGAAGGTGCCGGAGCTCACCGAGGCCTGGGACGTCGAGTCGTTCGCCGCCGCGGCGGCCGAGTACGCCGGCTCCGACAGGTTCACCGAGGACACCAGGTTCTGGCGCGACTATCTGGCCGACGCGCCCCCGCCCGCGCAGGTGCCGCGGGTGGCGCTGGCCGACGCGGCGCTGGCCGCGCTCGCCGAGCCGATCAGCGACGTGGATCGCTGGGCGGAAGTCTCGGCCGCCATCGGCATGGTCAGCCGGACACTGACCGTTCCGCGGGCCGAGGCGGACGCGTGGAACGAGGCGGCGACATCGCTGGGCGTCTGGCTGTCATCGATGCTGACCGCAGCCGCGGCGGTGTACTTCCGGCTCCGCGTCGACTGCCCGGAGTTCGTGCTCTCGCTGGCCGTGGCCAACCGGTCGGGGGCGGCGAGCAAGTCGCCCGGCCTGGCGGTGAACGTGGTACCGGTTCGGATGCGGGTGCCGCTCACCGCAGGCTTCAAGGACGTCGCCGACGCGGCAGTGGACGAGATGTATCGGATCTTCAGTCATACAAACTGTCACTACTCGGACATTCAGCGCGCGAGTGGGGCCGTCCTGAACGGCCGCGGCAGCTTCGGTGCGGTCCTCAACATCGTCGAATTCGCGGATCAGCTGGACCTCGCGGGCAGCCCGGCGCGGCACCTCGGTGGAACGACCGGAGCCTTCAGCGAGCTCTCCATCGGGGTCTACACCGATGGCAGCGCCGACAGCGACCTGTTCGTCCGCTTGGACGCGCCGGCGGACCTGTACTCGCGCGAGGAACTGCGCTTCATCGGCGAGGAGCTGATCGGGTACGTCCGTGCCGCGATCGCCACGGACGAGGAACGGCCGGTCGGCGCGCTGGAGGTGCTCAGCAGCGGCGAGTACGAGCGCGTACTGCAACTGTCCGGCACCGCGGCGGCGCCGGCACCGGGATTGACGATTGCGGAACTGTTCGACCAGCAGGTGCGGCAGTCACCCGACGCGGTGGCGGTGGTGTCCGCGGGCACCGAAGTCACGTACCGGGAGCTCGACACCAGGTCGAGCCGTCTCGCCGACGCGCTGCGGCGGCGAGGCGTGCAAGCCGAAACGGTTGTGGCGGTCGCCATGCCGCGATCGGTGGAGCTGGCCGCGGTGCTGCTGGCGGTGGCCCGAGCGGGCGGGGTGTACCTGCCGATCGACCCGGCGTCGCCGGCGGAGCTGGTCAGCGCGGTGGCGGGGGGCGTGTCGGTGCACCTGCTGCTCGCCGACGCCGCGACCGCCGGGGCACTCCCCGCAGACCTGGGCATTCCGGTGACCACGGTGGAGGACCTCCGCTCCGAGCACGATCACGACGGCAACAGCGGCGGTGCGCCAGCCGCCCCGGGCCAGACACATCCGGATAGTCTGCTGGCCGTCCTGTACAGCGCGGGATCCGGTGGCGCCGTCACGGGTGTAGGTGTGACGCACGGCAACGTGGCGCGGCTCGTCCGGGACGGCCACATGCGGCGGGCCGGCCGTGATGCGGTGCTGTGGCATTCTCCGATCAACTCCGATCTGCTGGTCTGCGAATTGTGGTTGCCTCTGCTCAGCGGCGGCCGGGCGGCCGTGGTGCCCACGGGCACGCTGGACGCCGAGACTCTGACCGAGCTGGCGACAGCGCATCGGGTTGCCGCGGCCTGGCTTCCGACGGGTCTGTTCTCGACGATCGCGGCACAACGCCCGCACGGTGTCGCCGGCCTGCGTGAGGTGTGGGCGGTGGGTGACCGGGTCCCCGCGGCCGCAGTGCGCCGGATCCGCGCGGCATGTCCGGACCTGACGATCGTCACCGGCTACGGTCGGGCGGAGGTCACCGTGCTCGCCGCCGCCCACGGCCCGGCACAGGACGATCTCGGGTACCGCCCCGGCTCGGTGGGACGTCCGCTAGCCGGCACTGCGCTGTTCGTGCTGGGCCCGGGTCTGCAGCCGGTCCGGCCGGGCGTGGCCGGCGAGCTGTACGTGGCCGGGTCCGTGGTGGCACGTGGTTACCCGGGGCGGCCGGGGTCGACCGCGCACCGATTCGTGCCTTGCCCGTTCGGGCCGGCCGGCAGCGTCATGTACCGGACCGGGGACCGGGCGCGGTGGGCTACCGACGGGCTGCTCACCTATCTCGGCCCGGCTGGCGGACAGGCGCCAGTACGCGGTGTCTGGGTGGAATTAGCCGAGATCGAGGAGGTGCTGTCCGAGCACCCCCAGGTCGTGCAATCATCGGTCGTCGTCCGGGACGACAACGGGCAGCGGACGCTCGTCGCCTATGTGTCGGCGGCGGACGGCTCCGGCGGCAAGGGCACCAGCGCTCGCCGAGCCGGGCTGTCGGCCGAGGAGCTGCGGCGGTTCGCCACCGGGCGGCTGCCGGAGTCCATGGTGCCGGCCGCGTTTGTGATGCTGAGCCGCCTGCCGGTGACGGCCGCCGGGAGAACGGATCGAGCTTCGCTGCCGGAACCGGACTCCGGGCACGGGCGTCCCCGCGGGCCGCGCAATCCGACGGAGCAGATTCTAGCCAGGGCATTCGCCGAGGTCCTCGAACTGGACCGGGTGGGCATCGACGAGGACTTCTTCGACCTCGGTGGCAACTCGCTGAAGGCGATCCGGCTGGTCGGCCTGATCCGGGCCGAGCTCAAACGCGAGGTGTCGATCCGTACGTTGTTCGCCGTGCGCACCGTCGCCGGTCTGTTCGCCATGCTCGACGACCTGGCCGGTTCCAGCCGGCCGGCACTGCGCCGCAGGACCAACGCTGGCGAGATCGTCTGAGGGCTGTCCATCGGTGCCGGACGACCTCCGGCGCCTCCATCGCCGCCATGCTGCGGCTTGTCCACGCTGCCCGGGGCCGACAGCCCGGTGGCGGCGCGTCCGACCGGAAACCCCAGACCTCACCGTACGTCGTCGTTTCCGGAAGTGAAGAGTCGGTTGACGATGCGACAAGCGCATCGCGCCGTTCATGGCAGCGGGAGAAGCACATGAGTGATCATGGCAACGAGATCTACGATGTGGTCGGTGTCGGATTCGGCCCCGCGAACCTGTCCCTGGCGATCGCCCTGCAGGAACAGCGGGCGGCGGGCGCGGCGGACGAGATCAGCGCGTTGTTCCTGGAGCGTCAGTTCTCCTTCGGCTGGCACCGCAACATGCTGCTGCCGTCGGCAACCATGCAGATCTCCTTTCTCAAGGACCTGGTCACCTTCCGCAATCCGGCGTCGAGTTTCAGCTTCGTCTCGTACCTGTACTCGATGGGACGTCTCCCGCAGTTCGTCAACAATCAGGACTTCTTTCCGACCCGCCAGGAGTTCCACCAGTACCTCGAGTGGGCGCAGGCCCGGGTCGCAGACAAGGTCGAGTACGGCTCGGAGGTGACGTCGATCCGGATTCCGCAGGACACCGTTCCGGAGCTGGCGGACTGCCTGCAGCTGGAGGTGGCGGGAACCGGCGGCCGGAGCAGCCGGGTGATCGGGGCGCGCAACGTCGTGATCTCGACGGGCCTGGTCCCCAGGATGCCGCAGGGAACCGAACCTGACGAGCGGGTCTGGCACAGCTCCGAGTTCCTCGAGAAGTTCCGCCGGATGAACGCCGCGGAACTGCGCCGGGTGGCGGTGGTCGGCGCCGGCCAGAGCGCCGCCGAGATCACCAGGTTCCTGCACGACGAACTGCCGCACGCCGAAGTGTGGGCGATCATGCCGGCGTACGGCTACTCCATCGCTGACGACACACCCTTCGCCAATCAGATCTTCGACCCGAGCGCCGTCGACGACTACTACTTCGGCAGCGACCAGTCACGGGAAGCCTTCTGGCGCTACCACCGCAACACCAACTACTCGGTCGTCGACGGTGAGGTGATTCGCGATCTGTACCGCCGGGCGTACGACGACGAGGTAGGGGGTATCGATCGCCTGCACTTCCTGAACCTGACCCGGGTCACCGGAGTGAAGCGTTCCGCCGCCGACACCTGCGTGATGTTGCAGACGGGCAGTGTCGGCGAGGTGCGCGAACTCGACGTCGACGCACTCGTCTGCGCGACGGGTTACACCGCGATGGAGCCCACGAGTCTGCTCGGCGACCTCGACGGTCACTGCCTGCGCGACGAGGCCGGCCACTACCGGATGGAACGCGACTACCGCGTCGTCACCAGCCCGGAGCTGCGCTGCGGCATCTATCTGCAGGGCGGCACCGAGCACACGCACGGCCTGACCTCGTCGCTGTTGTCGAACCTCGCGGTGCGCAGCGGCGAGATCGTCGGCTCGATCACGGCGCGGCTGGCTGCCCGCAACACCGACCACGCGGTCGGCAGCGGCGTGCGGGGCGACATCCGCTGAAGGCCGCGCCCACCTGGATCGACGGACGTATTCACAGCGCGGAAGGGCGTTCTGATGAGCAGTACGGTGGACAGACAGCGGTGGCTGCGCCGCTTCCGTGACGACGACGGGTGCGACGCGAAGCTGGTCTGCTTTCCGCATGCCGGTGGCTGGGCCAGCGCCTACCGCACGTGGGCGGTGGGGTTGCCTGCGGATGTCGGGGTGCTCGCCATCCGGTATCCGGGCCGCGAGGACCGGCTCGGCGATCCGTTCCCGGCCCGGCTGGAGGCTCTGGCCGATGACATCGCCGACGCATTGGCGGACGTACCCCGCGACCGGCTGGTGTTGTTCGGCCACAGCATGGGCGCCACCGTCGCGCACGAGGTGGCGTTGCGCCTGCAGGCATGGGGAGGCGCACCGGCCGGACTGTGCGTGTCCGGCCGCCGGCCGCCGCAGTCCCTGCACGGTCAGCGACTGTTCTCCGGTACGGACGAGGAGATCATTGCGGACGTCCTTCGGTTCGACGAGAGCCGTGCGGCCGTCTTCGCCGATCCTGACCTGCGCGAGTTGGTGCTGCCGGCGGTCCGCGCGGACTACCGGCTGGTGGATGACTATCCCGCGGGCAACCGGCCCACGCTCGACTGCCCGATTTACGGCTACACCGGCGCTGACGATCCCGAGGTGACCCGGGAGCAGATGCACGGCTGGGGGGACCTGACCCGGGCGGCCTTCCGGCTGCGGGTGCTGCCCGGTGGGCATTTCTACCTCAAGGACGAGGAGACCGCCCTGTTGGCGGACCTCGGCGGTGTGCTGGCATCGATCAAGGATCGGACCGCCACCGCGTGACGCGTACCGGATCCAGGCGGGTGGTCCGCGCTCGCCACCCGGACGCAGCACGCCCGCCATCCGATAGAGGTTGTCGGCATGCCCGCCTCGGCGGGCATGGCGAAATCTATCGGACGGCGGGCGGGGGCAGCCGTCGTCGGTGACGTGGCTGCTCGTCGACTCAGGGGCGGCCGGCCTGAGGGTGCCGGCCGCGCGTGCTCCCGGGAATCGGACTCACGCCGCCGGGGCTTCGTTCTCGGATTCCTTCAGCACCTGATCGGCGGCGGCGTCGAGGGTGGCCGTCACCCACTCCTCCAGGTCGGTGCCCGCCTGAGCCGCCGCCTTGTGCCACCACTGAACCCGGTTGTCCGGCACAGCGAGCCGGCGTGTCGTCGCCGCGGGGTCCGTCTGCTGGGTGTTCCCGTCTCGCTCGGCCTTGATCGCGTTGCGCAGCTGTTTGGTGCTCCACACCATCTGCTCCGCGCGATCGAGCCAGCTCTCCTGCTCATCGGTCGGCAGCGACGCCAGTTCGGCGTGGTGCTGGAAGCTGAGTGCCGGCCGTCGCCGATGCACTTCGAACCGCCGCGAGACCCAGGCATAGTTGCGCAGTGTCTGATACTTGAGCCCCGCTTCGCTGATGCCGCGCTCGTAGCGGTCGGCGTAGTGATCCGCCCCGTAGACAAGCCAGTCACCGAGCCACCAGGACGACGAATTGAGCAGCCCGGAAAGCTTGCGCCCGGCGCGTTCCCAATCCTCGAAAGCCAGCCCTGCGGGGAGATGCAGGCCCACCTTCGTGGTGAGTACCTGATCGTGCTGCAACTCGTCCGCCTGGCTCGGTTTGGCTCGCGGCGCTGCCTCGGTGATGTGGCCCAGCCGCTTCGGATTTTTCAGTTCCCTCATTTGACTAACCATCACGCCCCCGTGTAGACGCGGTCCTCTGGAATGGGTGTTACATCGACGTTCGTCAATAATAATTATTGACGCGCGAGTCGCATGTTGCAACCCCCTACTGTGGACTGTCGAGTTATATCAGTCGATGATCGGGAAGCCCTGTTGTCCCGCTTGGCCTGGGTAAACGCCGTGCGGAAGGTGTCACTGTTCTCGCGCCGTCCCGTTGGATGGGCCGGCGCGAGAAGCGGGGGATCTATTCGCTGCGAATGTTGAACGTTGAATGACACCTTTACGTAAATATTGTTTTTCGCGATGGAATTATTAACGTACGTACGAATTCCTTCGGGGCTGCGCTGCGGCCTCTGCGCGATCAGCCCGCGGTCAGATCGCGACGCCGGAAGCCCGCGACGGCCAAGCTCAGCAGCAGCACCGCCACCGCACCAAGGCCGATCATGTGGGACGGTTCGAGAGGGGTTGTCGGAAAGTCGCCGACCCACCAGAACGGTGAGATTCTGCTCACCGCGGCCGGCAGCTCGAACAGCCCGCCGAAGAAGCTGTCCACGACGACGACGCCGAACAGCACCCACGAGAGCGCGGTGAGCTTGGGTACCCAAGCGAAGAGCGCCGCGGTGAAGGTGATGAGGACGGCGATACCCAGAGCGAACGCCCCGGCGCCTTGGAGCAGGGTGACCAGGTCGGCCTCGCCACCGGAGGCGCGGGCGCCACCCCACAGCGCCAGCGCCCCGCCACCGAAGAGCAGCAGGACCGCGCCAAAACCGGCGACCGCCAGCTGCGCCAGCAGCACCGTGCTCCGCGACGCCGAGCGGGACAGGCCGAGTCCGAGGCGGCCCTCGTCCTCCTCCGGCTTGACGCGCAGAACCGAAGCGATCGAGAAGACGGCGACCGCCAGCGCGCAGTGCAGCAGCATGAGGGCGAAGAACGCGGCCAGCGGATCATCCCCGAAGATCTTGGCGGTCAGGGAGTTCTGGTCGGCGATCGAGTTGAGGATGTTCTCAGCGTCTCCGCCCAGGAACACTCCCAGCGGCGCGAACATCATCACGCACCCCACGAACCACCACAGCAGCGCGCTGCGCTGCTGGCGGAAAGCCAGCGCGAGAGGGCTCGCCAGGGCGGGCGTGGCGTGGGCCCGGCCGGCCCGCGTGTGCAGCAGGCTGCCACCGAGGTCACGGCGAGTGGAAAGGAAGGCGCCCAGGCTCAGCATGACGAGGACGGCGACGACGCTGAGCCCGAGAGGCCAGAGGCGAAGGTCGACATAGGGGCGCATCTGCTGCGTCCAGGCGACCGGCGACACCCACGACAGCCAACTGCCGTGCTGTTCCTGGATGTCCCCGACACCGCGGATGAGGATCGACGCGCCGAGAGCGGCGAAGGCGAGGCCGGAGGCCGCGCGCCCGTGCACCGTCAGTTGACAGGTCACCGTCGTGACGCCGGCGAAGACCAGTGCCGTCAGCATCACACCGGTCAGCAGCGCGACGCTGTCGGCGACGGCGAGATCGCCGAGACTGACCAGCAGCAGACTGCCGAGAACGACAAAGATGGCATCGGCGATCACCACCACGAGAAACGCCGCCACGCTCGCCGCGTGCCGTCCGATGGGCAGGGCACGGACCAGTTCGCTGCGACCGGTCGCCTCCTCGGCGCGGGTATTGCGGGTGGTCATCAGGATATTCATCGTGGCCAGCAGCACGATCAGCCATATCGCCATCTCGTTGGCGAACATCGCCCCGATCGTGTAGTCCTCGAGCCCGTAACCCGGACCGCCCATGATCACGCTGCCTGGGCTGCTCATGACCGCGGCACGGTTCTGCCGGTCGGCGGCATTCGGATAGACCGCCGCGACCCCCACCACGTAGTAGACGCAGAACACCGCGAGGGAGACCGCCCACACGGTCAGCCGGACCCGGCTCCGCCGCAGCGTGAACCGCAACAGATACCCGGTGCCGGTGAGGGTGGAGGCGCGGGGCTGGGGACTCATGGAGCGTTGTGGCGCGGTAAGCGTGCTCATCGCCCCACCACCTCGGCACCACGACGGCCGTTGGAGATGTTGTTCGACGTGCCGCCGTAGTGGCGCATGAACAACTCCTCGACCGACGGTGGGGTGGCCGTCAGGCTGTGCAGGCCGAGGCCGGTGAGCGCGGTCATGACGTCGTTCATTTTCGTGTTGTCGACCGAGAAGCCCACCTGCGTCATGTTTCCCGCCCGGGACGACGTGAAGTCATGGATGCCGGCTCGCCGCGCGAGGCCGGACGGATCGTGTGCGACCAGTGCGCTGACCGAGGTGTGTGTCAGATGGCGCAGTTCGGCGATCGTGCCGGACTCGACCGTGCGGCCACTGCGGATGATGGTGACCGTGTCGCACAGCTTCTCGACTTCGCTGAGGATGTGCGAGGACAGCAGCACCGCTTTGCCCGCCGCTTTCACCTGCCGGACGTGGTCGGTGAAGACTGCTTCCATCAACGGATCCAGCCCTGAGGTCGGCTCGTCGAAGATGTAGAGCTCAGGGTCGACCAGGAAGGCCGCGACGAGCGCGACTTTCTGCCGGTTTCCCTTGGAATACGTCCGCGCCTTCTTCGTCGGGTCGAGTTCGAAACTCTCGAGCAGCGCGGCCTTGCGTGATTTCAGCGCCGCGGGATCGGTCGAACCACGGTGCAGGCGCGTGAGGTAGTCGATCGCCTCACCGCCGGTGAGGTTGGGCCACAGGCTCACATCGCCGGGAACGTAGGAGAGTCTGCGGTGCAGGGCCACGGCGTCGCGCCATACATCGCCGCCGAAGAGCCGCGCGGTCCCGGAGCTGGCGCGCTGCAATCCCAGCAGGACTCGGATCGTGGTGGACTTACCGGCTCCGTTGGGGCCGAGGAACCCGGCGACCTCCCCGGTGCGAACCACCAGATTGAGGCCGTCGAGCGCTTTGACGGCACCGAAGGACTTATGTAGATCGACGATTTCGATGGGATTCTCAGTCATGGTCACATCCAAGAGAGATGAGATTTCGGTGGTATTCGCGCCACCTTCGCTCCGCTCACGCCGTTGTCGATGAGATGTGCGGAGCGTCGCAGGGTCGCCGGGTTCTGATGTGCGCTGATCGCGGGGATTCCGCCGATGATCCTCGGGATCACGCTCCGGGCAAGGAAATGCTGGCACGGAGCTTTTCTCAGCTGTTCCCATCGTTCCGAGAGGGAACAGCAGTTCCGCCGGAACTCTTCGACGTGTGAACGTCCTCGATCGGTGAGCGTGTGCATCTTGCGGGGTGGCCAATTTTCCGAAGGATGTTTGCAACCCGACGAGGCCGACGTGCGCGACCCGGACGAGAAAGTGCGTAGCCGGTTCCTTCGGCGATGTCGGGGAATTCCTATTCCCGCGGTCGTGCGGTGATCTCGTAGCCGTACGCGGCGCCGTCCGACAGGATGGTGAGAACGAGCCCTCGAAGAGTGCCTTTCAGCATCTCCGTCAGTAGCTTTCCCAAGATCCCCCTTTCGGAGCTAGTCAGTAGTGTTGACTACTGCTAGACCGTAACCCCGAGGGCGGTACTTAGCAAGACGGAATAGCTCTTTCGGCGTGGCGCTGGCGGCGGGCGACGGACGCGGGCGTCCGCTGTTCAAGGCCGGCCTGCGGGAGCGGCCTTTTGTCCGGTTGACGGGACAGGGGGCGGCACCCTCGGCCCTTGTCAGCACGACCGACGGTCACCTGGCTGCGACAACGCCGCGATGAGCGCGGTAGCGACATGGCGGCGCCGTGCGGGCCGCCCTGACGGGATCGCGGGACGCCCTCACCGGGACCGGGCGGGGCCGAACCACGAGGCGAGAGCGGACCGGAGAGAGGCGAAGCCAGGTGAGCCGGCGTCGTCAGCGGCCCAGGCGACGTGCCCGTCGGGGCGGATCAGGAGGGCCGCCGGAGCGTCGATGTCGCCGACGAGCGGCACCGGCCAGAGTTCGTCCACCGTCCGCGCGTCGACGAGATCGACGCGGTCGGCCCAGTCCTCGGCGGTCGCCACGATCTTGTCGTTTCCGCACAGGACCAGTAGCACCGGGCGGCCGGCGTGGAGGAGTTGGTGGACGCTGGTGGCATCGCCGGACGTTTCGAGATCGGCGTCGGGGACTCGGCGGCCCTCCAGCGGGTGGTTGCCGTCGACCGGGTACCGAATGTCCAACGCCGTGAGCATGCCGCGGAGGTGGCGGTTGACGGCGTCGTACACCAGCAGTGATCCGAACACTCCGCGGAGGGCATCGGTCTGCGGGCCGGGTCGCGCCAGCGCCGACTGGGCCCGGGTGTTCTCCAGGACGCGCTCCGCGACGGGGTGGCGCTCGGCGTGATAGGTGTCAAGAAGACTTTCCGGCACCTCACCACGCAGGACCGCGGCGAGCTTCCAGCCCAGATTGACCGCGTCCTGCACGCCCATGTTCAGACCCTGCCCGCCGGCCGGGAAGTGAATGTGTGCCGCGTCCCCGGCCAGCAGCACCCGCCCGTCGCGGTACCGGGCAGCCTGGCGCGCGGCGTCGCTGAACCGGGACACCCACCGCGGGCTGTGCATCCCGTAGTCCGTACCGGCCAGCTTGATCAACGACTCACGCAGCTGCTCGAACGTGGGTGGATCGTCGCGATCCGGGACCTGCTCGTAGTCGGACGTGATGACCCGGTACCAACCAGGCTCGAAGGCGATGGCCGAGAAGTCGCCGCTCGGGAACCGCCGTACCCAGACGTAATCCTCGGGCAGGTCGGGGAGTTCGACGTCACCGATCAGCGCGGTCATCGTGGCCGGAGTACCGGGGAACTCGATGCCCGACAGTCTGCGTACGGTGCTGCGCCCGCCGTCGCAGCCCACGAGATAACGGGCGCGCAGCCGTCCGGATGCCGCCCCGCTGTTCAGATCGACCGTCACCCCGCTCACGTCTTGTCGGACGCCGCTGACCTCGGCTGACCTGCGTACGCGCACCCCGAGTTCGGCGGCCCGCTCCTCCAGCAGTCTCTCGACGGAGGATTGCAGGATCATCAACGGGAACGGGTGGCGTGACTCGGACTCGTCGAATTCCAGGTAGAGCCCCGAGAAATGGCCGACCGGCTGCAGTTCGCCCTCGGCGAGGAAGCGTTCCAGGATCCCGCGCTGATTCAGCACCTCCAGGGTGCGGGAGTGCAACCCGCCGGCCCGCGACTCGCCGGTGCGCCGCGCGAGCCGGTCGACCACCACCACGTCGACGCCGGCCAGTCGCAGCTCGCACGCGAGCATCAACCCGGTCGGTCCGGCGCCAGCAATCACCACATCAGTGTCCATGCCGCTTTGTGCCACGTCGGATTCCACATCCTTTCAGCGCCGATCACGTCGGGTGGGCCGCCACCACATTCAACGAGACGGACCGGTGGGTCAAGGAGAAGCCGAGAGCCCGGGGTGCCGCTGTCACGAAGGCGGCAGCCGAGGGCATGTCCCGCCGACAGGACGCATGCCGGTGCGGGAGCGTGATCAGGTGCGGAAAAGGCGTCGCGCCAAAATAATTTCGCAGATAATGAGTCGTTTAATGGCGCCAACGAGGGTTTCCGGGGAGCCTTGTCTTACCGGTTCAGCGCTCCTAAGATGTTTTTCGGGACGGCCACAACCGTGCCCCCATCAGGGGTTTCAGCGGGTCGGGTTCCGCAGCGGGCCGGCACCGGAAGTTCTGCCCTCGGCAGGCCACCGGCTGCTTCCTGATACCGTGTCCCCGCCCGAGATCCGGAGCGGACGCTTTCTGAAGAAGCGTTCGATCTGAGACCCAGTTCGAACGCATTTCAGCCGCGGGTGGCGCTAGGAAATTCTGTGAGCGGGCAGGCCGTATTGTGATGCATTGCGCTTGCCGGATTCTCAGGACGGCACATGCCACATTCTGGAACCGTGCACCGTTTCCCCGTGACGGTGCGGCGGCCGGTCCCCGGGCCGGCTGCGTGCGGCTCCCCGGGGCCGGGCGGAGATGGTCAGGCCGCCCGGCCCACAGGCGTCGGTGGTCTCAGCTGCTGCCCCGTTGCGTGCAGGCCGATTGAGACGCGACGATCCACTGCCCAGCGGCCTCGATCGCGACCGCGACGGTGAAGGTCTTCGCGCCGGTGGTGGTGAGCGTCAGACGCGAGGGGATAGCCGCGCCATCGACCTGTGTTGTCGTCCCCTGCAGGGTCATCGAGTCGCCGGCCCAGCCAGGAGTGGTCAGGTGGGCGCGCTGGCCGAGGCTGCCGATCGCGTTGACGTCGTAGCTGTTGTCACTGGCCTGCCACCCCCAGGTGTACTCCGCCGTGGCGACGACGGCTCCGTTGATGGACGTCGTCTCACTCCATCGCATGAAGTGCCCGTCGTAGATGAACTCGACGCCCACCGCGGTCTTGAACACGATCGGCGAGCCGTCACCGCCGACGGACGAACCGGTGCACTTCCAGGAGCCCGCAAACACATTCAGCGGCTGGAGTGGTGCGGTCGGTGTGACCGGGGCCGGCTTGACGGCGGCAGTCTCGGCTGGCGTGTCGGCATGGGCTGCAGCGGGCATCGTGACGGCGAGCACCGCTACTGCCGTCATCATCAATTTCACATTCTTGCGTATCATCGATTCGACTCCTCTATAGAGTTCCGCGCAGGGCGGATTGCTGTCGGGCTCGAGCTGATGTCGGTTGCCGCCGAAATTACCGACCATGACGCGATGGAACTTGAAATCCTGGCTGTCATGAATTCTCGGGCGCTGATCATTCCGCAATCGGACAGTGGATCAATTGCCAGTGAGGGCGGTAGAAGGCCACTCTGAGTCATTGCCTATCGCAGTCGAATGGCCTTTTCGCGTTGCGAACAATAGCACCGGCGAGACTGTTCGGGTGGCCCCGTTGTCAGGGTCGAGACGAGGCGCCGACCACTCGGGCCCCGCTCGTGGGGCGAGCGGTCCCAGGGGTGGTCACCAGGACGAATGGTAGCCCGTTGGCGAGGTTTCGATGACCCGGATGGGAGTGCATCGGAGAACTGGGACGGTTCCGTTTGCGGAGAGTCGGCCCGGACTCGGCGTTCAGGGCGCGATTGATGGCTGTCGTGGAATTCGAGCGTCCTGTTGCCCGGACACCACAGCGGTCACAAAGGAGAGTTGAGTCGGCAAATCGGGCAAACCTAATTACTGATTCTCATCGATAGATACAATTCGGTCGTATTTGTTCCTGTCGACATCGATAATCGGATTTGGTCATGACGGGCACTTAAGGGGCGAGTGCGGCGTTTATGGCTGGTTTGCGTCCGGTTGATCGCCGGCAAGGTGACGTTGGCGTGCCGGTGCCGGCCCGGGTGCCGAGAGGTCGGAAGGACGGCGGCGGCCCGGTTGGCGGCAGTGGTCCAGCGGCGTGCTCCGCGTGCCATGCAGGAGCCGCAGGTCTCGCCGGCGGAGCGGGGAGGCTCGCCGATTTCCAACGACATATTCCTGTTCATGATTGTGAAATTAGCCGTCGTGACCGATCTGCTAAGCTTCGCCGTCGCATGCGGTGACACACGGGAAATGCTGGCAAAACATATCGGAGACCGCTGCCGATGACATATTCTGATCGATTGGTTTCGTCCCGCTGACGGGACGGTCCACTCATCGCCGCGGGCGCGCTGTGTTCTTGCCCCGCCGGTTGAGCGCTCCTATAGTGCTTGCAGATCGTGACGCGAGTCGGGCATGCAGTGGATCACTGCGGTCCGCCCCTGTCGCGCACCGTGGCAGAATTGGCACAGCGTATTCTGGATCGCGCCGTCCTATTTGTTGCCCGGTATCAGGCGCCAGTCCCGGGAACCGGGCCGGACGCTCATTCCTTGCAGCGCGGAACGCGCCGATCAATAAAGGATGGCTTCGTGTCGAGAGCGATGGTTTATCAGGGGTCACGAGTATCCCGGCCGCGACACTATCTGATGTGCCGGCCGACGCACTTCGAAGTGGTCTATTCCATCAATCCGTGGATGGACCCCAGCCGGTGTGCATCGGCCGACGCCGGGTTGTCGCAATGGAAGCTGCTGCACGACTTGCTGGTTGATCTTGGACACACGGTTGACCTGATCGAGCCGTCACCCGGGCTCCCCGACATGGTGTTCGCCGCAAACGGTGCGGTTGCGGTGGGCGGGCAGGCACTGGTCGCCCGGTTCCGCCACGAACAGCGTGCCCCGGAAGCCGCCGGCTACCTGGAGTGGTTCGGTCTCCGCGGCTGGCGCGAGGTCCGGCAGGCCGACTTCGTCAATGAGGGCGAGGGCGACTTCCTGCAGGCCGGGTCTCGGATCCTCGCCGGCACGGGATTCCGTACCGAACCGAAGGCACACCGTGAAGCCGAGGAGTTCTTCGGCCGGCCAGTGGTCGGACTGACCCTGATCGACCCCCGTTTCTACCATCTCGACACGGCTCTCGCCGTGCTGGACAACGACGAGATCATGTACTATCCGGGCGCGTTTGCGCCGGAGTCACGGGACCTGCTCGCCGCGCTGTACCCGGATGCGGTCCTCGCAGAGGAGGCGGACGCGGTGGTGTTCGGTTTGAACGCCGTCTCGGACGGTCGGCACGTGCTTCTGCCGGCGGGCACGCGGAATCTGGCGGGGGAGTTGCGTGACCGGGGATTCGTCACCTTCGACGTAACCATCGCTGAGCTACTCAAGGCAGGCGGGGGTGTCAAGTGCTGCACTCTGGAGTTGCATACGCACGCCGACTCCACAGCGGCCGGTGGATCGTCGGCCGAGATGCCACCCGAAAGTGACACCCCGTTCTAGCCAGAGCCGAGTGTGTTTCGTTAGTTCGCGAACGGCTGCGGCAGGCCTTCCCGGTGCAGTCCCTGTTTGTCCGGCCGGTGGCACCGTGCGGCACCGGCCGGACAACCAGGAAAAGGAACGACGTGGACAATGAGCGCCTACCTGATGCCATGCGCGACGTGGACCCGCTGACTCTCGAGGGGCGCGGCCTCTCCCCGACCAGCTCCGGGATCTCGGTGCCGCCCACCAAGCTCGCCCGGTGGCGCGCGGCCGCGGCGGCCACCGACCTCGATTTCGACGGCTGGGTCCTGTCGACGCTCGACTGTGCGGCGGATGACGTTCTCCGCGCGGACGAGTAGCGGCCGGTGGTTCCGGTTCGGGCCGGCCTTCCTGGTGACGAGCCGCCGCCCGATCAGCAGCGAGCCGGGGCGGGGGCACGAGGCCCGGATGGCGTTGTCTCGTTGGTCGCCCCTGGGCGGCCACCGACGACTCGAGACCGGCCACACTGTGGTGAGCATGATGGAACAGCATCTGACGAAGGTGAACCGCAAGGTGCGAATCGACCGGAGGCCCGACGTGCCGTTTTCCCTCCTGCCGGATCTGCGTGACCCAGCGTGAGTGGGAACCTATTCGCGATCAGCGATCTGCATGTCGCGTACAGCGACAATCGCCAACTCGTCGAGGATGGTCTGTATCCCGACTCGCCCGACGATTGGCTGATCGTCGCCGGCGACGTCGGAGAGATTTTTGCGGATGTGGAGAAGGTGCTCAGGCTCCTGCGGCAGCGGTTCGCACAGGTGATCTGGGTGCCCGGCAACCACGAACTGTGGACCGTCCGGGACGATCCGGTGCGCCTGCGCGGTGAGGAGCGATACCGGGCGCTGGTCGAGATGTGCCGGGAGAACGGCATCCACACGCCGGAGGATCCCTTCCCGGTCTGGCACGGCCCGGCCGGCAATGTCACCGTGGCTCCGCTCTTCACCCTGTACGACTACTCCTGGCTGGCGCCGGGCACCTCGTCCAAGAACGAGTCGCTGGAGTACGCGTACAGCACCGGCGTGGTCTGTACCGACGAGATGATGCTGTTCCCGGACCCGTACCCGAACCGGGAATCGTGGTGTGCGGCCCGGGTGGTCGAGTCCGAGCGCAGGCTGAGCAGCCTTCCGCCCGGGACCCGGACCGTGCTGGTCAGCCACTGGCCCCTGGTCCGGCAGCCGACCGAGGTTCTGTGGCATCCCGAGTTCGCGCAGTGGTGCGGCACGACGCTTACGGCCGGCTGGCACACCCGCTTCCGGGCAGAGGTGGCCGTCTACGGCCACCTGCACATCCCGCGGACGACGAGCTACGACGGCGTGCGCTTCCAGGAGGTCTCGCTCGGCTACCCCCGCGAGTGGCGCCGCCGATCGAACCGGCCGACTTTGATGAGGCGGGTGCTGCCGTGATCGAGCGGGTGCTGCCGGACGGCGTGATCGCCGTCGAGTCGTTCACCGACGATCCGGGTGAGCTGCCGTTCCCCGGCGAGGAGGACCTGGTCGAGAATGCGGTTGAGGGCCGTCGCCGGGAGTTCGTCACCGCTCGTCGCTGTGCGCGCGAAGCGCTGGCCAAGCTCGGCCATCCGCTGGCACCCATCCGTCGCGGGCCCATGCGCGAGCCGCAATGGCCGTCCGGTGTCGCCGGCGCGATCACGCATTGCGCGGGCTATCGCGCGGCCGCGGTCGTACCGAAGGCCGTCTTGTCCTCCGTCGGTATCGACGCCGAGCCGGACCGGCCGCTCCCGGCCGACGTCGAGGAGTCGATCGCCCTTCCGGCCGAACGGCAGATGCTCGCGTCCCTCGCAGGCTCGCATCCGGGGATCCAGTGGGACCGTCTCCTTTTCAGCGCCAAGGAGTCGGTGTACAAGGCGTGGTTCCCGCTGACCCGTCAGTGGCTGGACTTCGAGGACGCCCGGGTGGTCGTCCACCCGGAGAACGGTTTCTTCACGGCCACCGTCCTGCCGGCGGACGCGCCGATACGCACGTTCCACGGCCGGTTCACCACCGGGTACGGCCTTATCGTCACCGCGGTGAGCGTGGCGGCGGGCGGTACCAGCCAGCATTTGCTGCCTGGCCATTAGGAGAGATGTCGTGGAACTCCAGCACGTCAACGCCACCGTCAAGACGCCGGCGACCGCGTTCACCGGCGACGTCTACAGGTTGCCGGGTGGTCACCGGGTACACGCTGATGTTCTCGGCGCTGCTGCTGTTCGCCGGCACGTTCGCCGGCCGGATCGGCGCGCGCCGGGCGTACAAAATCGGGATGTTGATCTTTGTGGTGGCCTCCGCGGGGTGCGGTTTCGCGCCGGGTCTCGGCCGTGCTGGTGCTGCGCCGGGCCGCCGGCTCGCCGCGGACCGTGACGCCGTTCGACGGGACCGGGCAGATCGCCACCCTCGACGCGCTGCCGGTGGCCGAGGGCGGCCACCACACCGACGAGCAGATGCAGATGATCGAACGCTAGAACCGGGCGGGCCGGTTCTCATCGGGACCGGCCCGCCCGGCAGTTTCCGAAGGTCTACCGATCCTGCGGCCGTACACGGTCCGACGGTCACCCCGCAGCCGATGCCGGGCTGACCACCGGGCCGGCGCGGATCTCCCGACGGCCGACAACAAGCGGCAACCGATTGACCCCCGAACCGGCTCGCGGCTGCACTGAGCCCCATGAGTCCACTTGTGTCCCGCGCCAGCCTCGGTGACCGGCCGGTCCCGCCGGAACGGATCGTGCACCTGGGTCTCGGCGCGTTCCACCGCGCCCACCAGGCCTGGTACACCGCGCACGCCACCGACGCCGCCGACTGGGGAATCGTCGCGTTCACCGGCCGTAGTCCGCAGCTCGCCGACCGGCTCGCCGCTCAACAGGGCGTCTACACGCTCGTCGAGCGCGGCACCGGCGGCGACCGGCACGAGGCGATCGGCAGCATCGTGCGGGCCGAGCCCGGCAGCGACGTGGGCGCTTTCGTCACCGCGGTCGCGCATCCCCGCACCGCGATCCTCACCCTGACCGTCACCGAGGCGGCCTACCGGTTCGCTCCCGGTGGCGGCCTCGACCTCTCCGACCCGGCGGTGAGCGCCGACATCGACCTTTTCAGAAACCTTTCGAGGGTACGGACAGAGCACCGCCTTGCGTACCCGACGACCGTGCTGGGCCGCACCCTGCTCGGCCTGCGAGCGCGTCACCGGGCCGCGGCACCGCCGCTGGCGATCGTGCCGTGCGACAACCTCGCGGCCAACGGCGACGTCGTGCGCCGCGCCCTGGAAACCTTCGCCGCGCAGGTGTCACCGGCGTTGCGCGACTGGTTGCCCACCGGCGTGCGCGTGGTGTCCACTTCCGTCGACCGGATCACCCCGCGCGTCACCGTGCAGGAGACCGGCAGGGTGAAGGAGGCGACCGGGTGGCGCGACGAGGTTCCGGTGGTCACCGAACCGTTCGCCGACTGGGTGCTCGCCGGCGACTTCCCGGCCGGCCGGCCGGCGTGGGACAGCGCCGGCGCCCGGTTCGTCGCCGAGATCGGCCCCTGGGAGACCCGCAAGTTGTGGCTGCTCAACGGCGCGCACTCGCTGCTCGCCGCGACCGGCCCGCTGCGCGGGCACACCACTGTCGCGCAGGCGTTCGCCGACCCGTCGTGCCGCGCCGCGGTCGAGGCGCTCTGGGACGAGGCGAGCCGGCACCTGCCCGATCTGGCGCTCGACGACTACCGCACGGCCCTGGCCGAGCGGTTCGCCAACCCCCGCATCGAACACCACCTCGCCCAGATCGCCGAGGACTCGCTCACCAAGCTGCGCCTGCGGATCGTGCCGGTCGCACGGCGCGAACGACGAGCCGGGCGCCCTGCCACCGCCTGTGCCGTCGCTGTCGGCGCCTGGATCGCGGCCGGCGGCGGCTCGCTCGGCGAACTGGATCCGCAACTCGCCGCCGACCACGACTTCCGTACTGCCGTTCACCAGGCGAGGAAAACCCTTCCGGGCGGTTCGCGCGTCGACGCCGGCTGAGCTCAGCGAGGTGGCACGGGGCGGCCGGCGACCACGGCAGCCGACCCGGCCTCCTGCAGCACCACACGCTCGGGCCGCCCCGTACGCAGTGCCAGGTCCGCGACGTCGTCGATCTCCGTGTCGTCCATCGTGGACTCCTTCGTCGGCGGAGCACAGCTCATCGCAGTGTCGCCAGGGCCGGCAAGCGGTTGCCAGAAGTCGCGGGCGCCCCTACCGTGGGCAGCCCGGCAGACGTGGGGAGACCATGGCGGACCAGGTGACCAAGTCGCCGACGATCTACGACGTGGCCCGCGCCGCCGGTGTCGCCTCGTCCACGGTGTCACGCGCCTTCGCCCGGCCCGGCCGGGTCAACGCCGAGACCGCCGAACGCATCCGCAAGGTCGCGGCGGAGCTCGGTTACCGTACGAACCCGCTGGCCCGAGCCCTGCCCACCGGACGCACCTGCCTGATCGGCCTGGTCATCTCGGACGTGACGAACCCGTTCTACAACGAGATCATCCGAGGCGCGCAGGCGGCCGCGACCGAGGCCGGCTACACCATGCTGCTCACCGACGCACAGGAGTCCGGCGTCAAGGAACGCGAAGCCCTCGAACGATCCGTCTCCCTGGTCGACGGGATAGTCCTGGCGAGCTCCCGCATGTCGGACTCGGCGATCCGGATGATCGCCAAGCAGCGCCCGGTGATCGTGCTCAACCGTGCGGTCAGCGACGTACCGAGCGTGGTCACCGACAACCCGCGCGGCATGCGTCGTGCCGTGCACCATCTGGCCGAACTCGGCCACGAGCGGATCACCTACCTGGCCGGGCCGGAGGCGTCGTGGGCCGACGGCACCCGCTGGCAGGCGTTGCGTGAGGCCGTGCACGACGTGGACCTGCACGCGCACCGGATCGGCCCGTTCGAACCCACCGTGGCCGGTGGCGCCGCGGCGCTGGCCGACCTGGCCCGGCATCCCACCTCGGCGGTGATCGCCTACAACGACCTGATGGCGATCGGCCTGATCCGGGCGCTGACCACGGCCGGAGCCCGGGTCCCCGACGACGTCAGCGTCGTCGGCTTCGACAACGTCTTCGCCGCCGAACTGGTCACCCCCGCCCTGACCACGGTCGCCGCGCCGCTGCACGCGATGGGTCAGGCCGCGGTACGCAATCTGCTCGCCCTGGCTCGCGGCGCCCGGCCCACCACGCACGGGCCGGTCAGCCTGCCCGCCCAACTGGTGGTCCGGGCCTCGACCGCTCACCGCAGGCGGAACAGCACCTCCCCGGCCTGGGGCACCACGAGGGTTTCCGGGTCGGCGGCCAGGGCCTGAACGTCGACCGCTGCCGGGTCCAGGTAGTCGAGGTTCGCCGCCCGCACCACCGGCTCCGCGATCCCGGTGGCCAGGGTGACCGTGACGCGCGACTGCTCGCCGTGCTCCGGATCCCAGGTCCCGGCACCGCGAAGGTGGGTGGAATGGGCCAGCACTCCCCAGTGCTGGCCGGCGAACCGGTCCCACTGCTTCACGAAGTAGTCCCGGCAGTGGTAGCCGAGCTGCTCGATCTCCGGGTGCATCGCGGAGATCCGGGTGATGTGCGGCGCGTAGATGATCACCTGTCCGCCGTCGGCGACGATCGGCTCGACCTTGTAGAAGCCTTTCGCGCCGGTCCACATGTCGTCGTACTTGTCCGGGATGATCGACAGCACCCGCCGCACCGGCGCGTCCAGGTAGCGGACGTGGGTCTCCGCCGAGACGTCCGCGCACGCCGCCCACGCCTGCTCGGGCGGGCCGAACGCCGCCGCGTGCAGCGCGCCCGAACCGGACTGCACGACCAGGCACAACGCCAGCCGGTGGGCCGGGATCATCGCGGCGGCCTCGTCGATCAGCGCCCGGACCGGGGTGATCCCGCGGGTGCCGATGATCGCGGCGCTGCTGATCAGGGCGCCCAGCCAGTGCGAGAAGTCGATGATCTCCTGCCCGGCGACGCCGGGGAAGAAGTACTTGTTGCCGCCGGAGAAGCCGACCACCTCGTGCGGGAACACCGGGCCGATCACCAGGCAGACGTCGTGTTCGGCGACCGCCCGGTTCAGGGTCACGTCGATCGGCTGGCGCATCCGGCCCTCGGAGAGCTCCGCCACCCGCTCCGCGGTGATGCCGCCGAGCGAGACCAGCCGGTCCGGGTCCCACCACTCGTGGTTGCGGACCTCGAACCCCGGATAGGGGCCGCCGAGGTGTTTCGCGAGCTGGGCCTCGGACATCGGCGCGTGGGTGCCGAGCGCGATCAGCACGGTCACCGCGGCCGCCCGCCCGTGCAGGGCCTCGTGCACCGCGCCGAGCAGCAGCGGGAGCGGGCAGCTGCGGGTCGCGTCCGGGACGATCACGCACACCCGCCGGCCGTGCAGATCCTCGTCCGCGAGCCGGTCCAGCACGAACGTGCGCACCTGCGCGTCGGTGAGAACCTGCCCGGCACCGCCGATGATGTTTTCCATCACCGCACCGTGCCCCGGCGAGCGCCCCGCCCGCAACGACGCCGGGCAACAGATGGCAACTCTTTGCCACGCGGCGACAACCATCCGCACGCTCAGCGGCATGGCAACCGATCCCGTCCTGAACCCGCACCCCGACCGGCTGCTGCCCGCCGCCGAACCGGCCCGATCGGTCGCCCGGCGGCTCTACCGGGCGGTCCGCGACCTGCCGATCATCTCCCCGCACGGTCACGTCGACCCCCGCGTCCTCGCCGAGAACATCCCGTTCACCGACCCCACCGCCCTGTTCCTGCAACCCGACCACTACGTGACCCGGCTGCTGCACGCCGGCGGGGTGCCGCTCGACGCGCTCGGCGTGGGCCGGGGTCCGCTGCCCGCGGCGCAGGCGCGCGCCGCCTGGCGGCTGCTCTGCGCGAACTGGCACCTGGTGGCCGGCACCCCCGTCCGGTACTGGCTGGAAAGCGAGCTGGCCGACGTCTTCGGCATCACCCGGCGGCCCACCGCGGCCTCCGCCGACGACATCTACGACCAGATCACCGCCCAGCTGGCCGGTGCCGGCCACCGGCCCCACGCGCTGCTCGACCGCTTCCGGATCGCCTTTCTGGCCACCACCGACGACCCCGCCGACTCCCTCGCCGCGCACGCCGCGCTGGCCGTGGACCCGGCCGTGACGACCCGGATCGTGCCGACCTTCCGTCCCGACCGCTACCTGGAAGCCGGGCGGCGCGACTGGGCCGAAGCCGTCGACCAGCTCGGCGTGGCCGCCGGCATCGACACCGGCTCCTATCCCGGTTTCCTCGCCGCCCTGGAACAACGGCGGCAGGTGTTCCGCGCGCACGGCGCCGTGTCGGCCGACCACAGCCACGCCGACGCGATCGCCGTCCCCGCCGACGACCCGGCCGGCCTGTACCGCCGGGCACGGGCCGGCCAGATCACCCCGGCCGAGGCCACGGCGTTCCGCCGCCACATGATCTGCGAGATGGCCCGGATGTCCTGCGACGACGGCCTGGTGATGACCCTGCACCCGGCCATCCACCGCAACCACCACCCGGGCACGCTCGCCGCCTTCGGGCCGGACAGCGGCCACGACATCCCCACCACTGTCGAGTTCACCCGGGCACTGCAACCGCTGCTGGCCCGTTACGGCACCCATCCGGGGTTCCACCTCGTGCTGTTCACCACGGACGCGACCGTCTACAGCCGCGAGATCGCCCCGCTCGCCGGCTTCTACCCGTCGGTGTACGCCGGTGCGCCGTGGTGGTTCCTCGACAACCCGTCCGCCATCCGCTCCTACCAGCAGGCCGTCACCGAGATCGCCGGCTTCTCCCGGCTGTCCGGTTTCATCGACGACACCCGCGCCTTCTGCTCCATCCCGGCCCGCCACGACATGGCCCGCCGCCTCGACGCCGGTCACCTCGCCGAGCTGGTCACCGCGCACCGCCTCGACGAGGACGAGGCCCTCGACATCGCCACCGGGCTCGTCACGACCCAGCCCACCCGCGTTTTCAAAATCGACGGATAGCCGAGACACACCTGAGCCGGGCCGCGGCTCAGCGCCTAATCGGCAGGGGGCAGGCCACCGGTGCTCAGGACCGCCAGGTCGAGCGCGACCTCGCGCGGCTGCTCCCCGGTCCGGCCGGGTGTCGCCAGGCTGCGGCGGGCGATCTTCTCCGCGTACATGCCGGCGTCGGCGGTGGCCAGCAGGGCGTCGGCGGTGGGTTCGGCCAGCTCGCCGGCGGCGGCGCGGCCGATGCTGGCGCCGATCTCGTAACGGTGGTCGCCGTCGCGCACCGGTTCGGTGACCAGGTCGCGCAGGCGTCCGGCCAGGGCGAGCGCGTCCGCCTCGCCGGTGAGGTTCTCGGCCAGCACGACGAACTCGTCGCCGCCGAGCCGGGCGGCCAGGTCACCCGGGCGCAGGGCGCCGGTGAGCCGGCGACCGAACTCGACGAGCACGAGGTCACCGGCCGCGTGCCCGTACCGGTCGTTGATCTGTTTGAAGCCGTTGAGGTCGAGGAAGTAGATGACCGGCCCGTAGCCGGCCGGCCGGGCCAGCGCGGCGGTCAGGCGCGCGATCAGCGCCGGGCGGTTGGCCAGTCCGGTCAGCATGTCGTGTTCGGCCTGGTGGGCGAGGACATCCCGGACGCGTTCCTGATCACGGACCACGCGCAGGAAACGGGCCAGCACGAACGAGGTGAGCAGGACGGCCGAGCAGATCAGCGAGATCCGGCTCAGCAGGGTGACGGTCACCAGTGCGGCCATGATCGGTAGCGTCAGCATGGCGACCCCGAGGAAGACGACCCGGGCCGGATGCAGCCGGCGGTCGTGGGGACGGGGATCGGCGAAACGTTCGGCGCCGTGGTGCAGCACGGTGCAGATGAGCAGCACGTTGCCGAGCAGCAGGACGCCGTCGAAACGGCTGATCTGGTCGTCGGACATGGTGGGGAAGATGATCGGCATGGTGGACTCGAAAAGGTCGCCGAGCAGTTCTAGGCCCACCGCGAGGATCAGGAACCGCACCGGTCCGCCCTTGGCGCCGGGTGAGAACGCCAGCACGGAGACGGCGACGAACAGCAGGACGTTGGCGACGGGGTAGAGGACGGCCAGCGCGACACCCGGTGAGAAGTGCTGGTTCTGAGCCGCCGGAAGGATGAGAAATTGCCCGAACAGCCAGGCGATCACGACGGACATGGTCAGCCCGTGCAGGAAGCTGTCGCGCAGCCCGCCGGTGGACCGGAGCCGGGCGAGGCGGATCAGCCCGGCGGCGAGGAAGGGGTTACCGCCGATCCACAGCACGTCCGAGAGTGACATCTCGCCCTCGGCCAGCGAGAGGGTGTGACACAGTCAGGATCTTTGCTCAGCGATCCTGTGTTTTAGTATTTTTCCGTGGCTTTTCTTCGTCTGGCCCTGGCCCTGGCCGCGGACGCCCGGCTGTGACGCTCACGCTCACCGCGACGGCGACCTGCACTGCCGGGTCGGCGCGGGTGGTGTCCGGGACGCCGGAGAAACCCGGCCTGCAGCAGTCGGTGAGCCGGCGGGTGTTGTTCGAACGGACCGGGTTCCTGACCGGGCTGGTCCAGCAGTTGGCTACCGGGCTGCTGGCGTCGGTGTGGACCGACCGGGATCTCGATCAGCTCGCTTCCGGCATCGACGTCGCGGGCAGGAAGCTGCCGTCGAAGGGGTGGATGGCGCTGCGCCGGCTCGGTTGGACCGTGGTCGTGCCGGCGGGTGTGCGGGTGCCGGACCGGGTCCTTCGCGTAGCCCAGGAGGAGGCCGCCCGGGCGTTACGGCTGGTGGTGCACCGCCGCGCCGTCACCGACGCGATCGTCGCGAGTTGGCCCGCCGACCCGCACCGGCGCACCGCGGACGACTGGGTTCTGCTGCGCACGCTACTGCCGGCCGGCACGGACAACGCCACGATCCGTAACCGGACCCGGCAGATCGCGGCGTTCGTCGCCCGGAACGGCCGGTTGCCGAAGGGATTCACCGAACTCGAGGACCCGCCGGTGGTTTCGGCTCAGGTACTGCTCGCGGCCGCGGACCGGCAACTCGTGCGCATGCACCGCATCGATGGACACCGGGCGCGGCTGTGGGTGCAACTACCGATGATGGCTGCTCCGGGCTCCTATCACGACTGGAGTTGGCACGACATCGCCGTGCCCCTGCCGCCGACCGTCGCTCCGGCCGCGAAACTGTGCACCCCTACCCTGCGGCCGGACGCCGGGAAGGTCCGGGTCGACCTGCCGTTCGACACCGCCGTCGAACCGGCACCACTGGCCGGCCACAAACGGGCGATCGGCGCTGACTGGGGCTACAACACCCTGCTCACCGCCGTCGTCGCCGAGCCAGGACCAGACGGCGATGTCGTGTCCTCCGGCCGGGCACTACGATTCGACGCCGCCGGGGTATCCCGCAAACTCGACCGGCTACGCCAGCACCGCGAACACCTGAAAACGAAGATCACCCACCTGGAGAACCTCGCCGCCGGCCGCCCGAACGGCCTGGACACCGCGGCCGGGACGAAACTCGCACTACTCCGGCTGCACCACCGTCAGGTGTGCGCCAAGATCCGGAACATCGGCCGCGCGCTGGCATGGTCGGCCGCGCGGTGGCTGATCGACCAGGCCCACGCCGCCGGTGCCACCGTCGTCTACCTCGAAGACCTGACATCAATGGAAACGCCGGGGAGTTCGAAAGCCTGGAATCGCCGGTTGTCCGGCGCGACCCGCGGCGTTCTCGCCGACGCGGTCCGGCACCTCGGCCTTCGAGAACACATCGCGGTCGTCACCGTCCCCGCCCGCGGAACCAGCTCCGGCTGCCCTCGCTGCGGCAGCAAACTCCGGCACGTCCAAGCACCCGACAACCACCGGGCAGCACATCCGTGGGCGCTCTGCACCTGCGGGCACTCGGCAGACCGCGACTTCTCCGCCGCGCAGCGCATCGCCGCACGCGGCCTCGCCGGGCAGCACCGCACCGCCCGCAACCGAGCAGGTCACGCATCCGTGCGGGACACCATCGACGTCCCGGTACGACGCGCGAAAACGCCAACACCACGACCGGCATCGCGACCGGCAGCCAGCCGGGACAAGCACCGGCCCACCCCGTCACGACCACGCCGGCAAGCGAGTCGTGCCTCAGAACTCACCCCTGCTGCCCTCGCGACGGCAGGATCCTGCCCAGCCCCCACCAGGGCTGCCCAGCGTCCGGCAGGACGGACACCCCAGAACCCCACGGTTCAGGTGCCGGGGACCCCCAAGTCCCACACGTTTTCCTTCAACCGCACACACACCCGACACCGGGTACGGCGGGCCGTCCTCGGCCGAGGCTTCCACCACCACGTCCACGCCACACCGCTACTACGGCGGTCAGCTAAACGTGCTGGCGAAACGCCCGGACCACACAGGATCGCATAGGTAAACCGAGACGCTCTCGAGGATGTCGTAGAGCACGTCGCCGACCAGCCACATGGTTTCCGCGATCATGATCAGAATGAAGCTGCTGCGGGCCCGCCCCCGCAGCGTGCGCAACCGCCACCAGCCCAGTGCCACGGCCGTGGTGTACATGATCAGGTAGGACCCGTGGGCGTACCAGGTGCCGGGCGCCGCTGAGGTCACCACGGCGGCCGCCAGGCCGGCCAGTGCCACCCGTCCGGCGGAGAGCCGTTTCATACCCGACCAATCGGCAGCCGCCGTTGGCGATGAAGAGTCTCGACGCCCGCAAGATCTGATCACCGGACACCACGGTGCTCGGATGCGATCATTTCCGAGCGATTGTCTTCGGTTCGTTCTCACGACCCGGTTGCCCGTCGCACGATGGTGAACCTCCCTCCGATCCAGCCCAGCCGGACACCACCCGAACCCGGCACCAGGTCGCCAGGGCCGACGACGTTCCCGGTCGTCGCCCGAGGCGGGGCGGATCGGCTTCCCCCTGGAGATCCGTCATGGGTTTCATCAATCGCCCGCTCGTCATCACCGCGGCCGCCGTCGCGGCCGCCCTGGCCGGTGGGGTCGTGCTCGCCAGCAGCTCGGATGCCGCCACCACGGCTGCTGCCGCTGTCACGGCGCCGCCGGCGAACGCCACGTTCGACTACCAGATCGGTGGCGCCTACACGCCGCCGTCGGGGGTCACCGTGGTCAGCCGGGACCGGACCGCCACCGTCGCGCCGGGCATCTACAACATCTGTTACCTGAACGCGTTCCAGACCCAGCCCGACGAGAACCTGAGCAGCCCGGACCCGAGCGCGTACGGCACCAGCGCGTGGTGGAAGAAGAACCACCCCGATCTGCTGCTGAAGAACAGTGCGGGCGCCTACGTCGAGGACAAGGACTGGCACGAGTTCCTGTTCGACATCTCGACCGCCGCCAAGCGTGATTCCCTGATGACGATCGTGGGCGGCTGGATCGACGGCTGCGCGAGCGCCGGCTACCGGGCGATCGAGCCCGACAACCTCGACTCGTGGCAGCGCTCGGGCAACCTGCTCACCTCGACCAAGGCCGTCTCGATGGCGACCGCGCTGGCCACCCGGGCGCACGCCAAGGGCCTGGCGATCGCGCAGAAGAACGCCGGTGACCTGGGCAGCCAGGGCAAGACGGCCGGCCTCGACTTCGCGATCGTCGAAGAGTGCGGCCGCTACACCGAATGTGACACGTACACCAGCGTGTACGGCACCCACATGATCGACATCGAGTACAACAACAGCGGCTTCAGCAAGGCCTGCAGCGCGATCGGCGCCACGGTCTCGGTGGTTCGCCGCGACGTCGAGGTGGTGCCGGCCGGCAGCGGCGGTTACCAGTACGACGCCTGCTGATCCGCGGAGTGCTGCGGACACCTCGGCCTCTGCACCTGCCACCGCAGGTCCAGAGGCCGAGGTGTCTCAGGTGGAGTCGCGGATCACCAGCTCGGTCGGGAGGATGAGCGGGGTGGCCTGCTCGCCGCGGATCAGGGCCAGCAGCATGCGGGTCATCTCCCGGCCGAGGGCCACTATCGGCTGGTGGACCGTGGTGAGGGCCGGGCGGGTGTACCGGGCGGTGACCACGTCGCTGAAGCCGACGACGGCGACCCGGCCGGGGACCTCGATGCCGCGTTCGTGCAGCACGCCGAGGGCGCCGGCGGCCATCGCGTCGGAGGCGACCGCGACCGCGTCCAGGTCGGGGTGCTCGGCGAGGAGCCGGGTCATCGCCGCGGCGCCGCTCGCCTCGCCGAAGTCGCCGTGGGCGACCCGCTGGTCGCCGAGCCCGGCCAGCGCGAGGGCTTCGCGGAATCCCAGGTAGCGGGCGGTGCCGGCGTACTGGTCGAGCGGGCCGGTGATGGTGGCGATCCGGGTGCGGCCGGTCGAGACCAGGTGTTCCACGGCCTGCCGGGCGCCGCCGCGGTTGTCGGCGTCGACGTACCACCGGGGCGGGTCGCCGAGGGGCCGGCCACCGTAGACGACCGGGACCCCGCCACCTTCGGCAATCTTGAGCAGCGGGTCGTTCTCGCGGACGGCCAGCAGCATCACGCCGGCCGCACCGCGGGCCTGCAGGACCCGGGCCAGCCGGCCCCGGCCCTTGTCGGAGGCGGCCATGATCAGCGTGAGGTCGAGCTCCGACTCCTCCATCATCATGTTGACGCCCGTGATGATCTCGGCGAAGAACTGGTTGGCGAACAGCGCCGAGTCGTCGCTGGAGATCGCCAGCACGACGGCGCCGCTGCGCTGGGTGGCGAGCGAGCGGGCGGCGAGGTTCGGTACGTAGCCGAGCTCGCGCACCGCCGTCTCGACGGCCCGGCGGGACTTGGCCCCGACGTTCGGCGAGTTGTTGATCACGCGAGAGACGGTGCCGGTGGAGACCCCGGCGAGGTGGGCCACCTCGGCAAGGGTCGGCTGCCGGGTCGTCACCCGCTCACTGTAATCGTTCACACCGCCGACCGGCCGATGACCCCGCGGTACCAGTGGCCGCTGTCCTTGACGGTGCGCCGCTGGGTCGCGTAGTCGACGTGCACGAGCCCGAAACGCTGGGCGTAGCCGTACGCCCATTCGAAGTTGTCCAGCAGCGACCAGGCGAAGTAGCCCTTGAGCGGGGCGCCGAGGCCGATGGCGTCGTGGCAGGCCGACAGATGGTCGCGCAGGTAGGCGATGCGGTCGTGGTCGTTGACCGGCTCGTCGAAGGCGGCGCCGTTCTCGGTGACGTAGAGGTCGAGGCCCGGATAGTCGTCGTGCAGCCGCACCAGCAGATCCCGGAGCCCGCCGGCGTCGATCTCCCACCCGATCGACGTGCGGGGCAGTCCGCGGTCGACCTGCACGACCGTCTCCGAGCCGACATAGGCCGACGGGCGCGCCTCGGTCCCGCCGGCGACGAGCATCGGGGTGTAGTAGTTGACGCCCAGGAAGTCCAGCGGCGTCGCGATGACGGGCAGATCCTCGTCACGGACGTGCCCGAAGTCGGTGATGCCGGCCAGGTCGGCCCGGACGTCGTCGGGATAGCGTCCGGCCAGCAGGGGTTCGAGGAACAGCCGGTTCTGCATGCCGTCGATGCGCCGCGCGGCGTCCTGGTCGGCCGGGGTCCGCGGGGCGACGTGGGTGAGGTTGAGGGTGATGCCGACCGCGCCGCGGCTCATCCGGCCGGCGGCGAGCCCGTGCGCGAGCATGAGGTGGTGAGCCGCCCGGATCGCTGCTCGCGGGTCGCGGCGCCCGGGTGCGTGCCGGCCGGTGGCGTACCCGAGGAAGGCCGAGCACCACGGCTCGTTGAGCGTCGTCCAGTGGGTGATCGTGTCGGACAGGGCATCGTGGACGGCCGCCGCGTAGTCGGCGAAGCGGTACGCGGTGTCGCGGGCCGGCCAGCCGCCGGCGTCCTCGAGCGGCTGGGGCAGATCCCAGTGGTACAGGGTCGGCCACGGCTGGATGCCGTGCTCGAGCAGCGTGTCGGTCAACCGCCGGTAGAAATCGAGTCCGCGCTGGTTGATCGATCCCGATCCGAGCGGATCGACCCGGGACCAGGCGATCGAGAATCGGTACGCGCGCAGGCCGAGACCGGCCATGAGCACGACGTCGTCGCGGTAGCGGTGGTAGTGGTCGGCGGCCATCTCGCCGGTGTCGCCGTTGTCGACCTTGCCGGGGGTGGCCGCGAACGTGTCCCAGATCGACGGCTGCCGCCCGTCGATGGCGACCGCCCCCTCGATCTGGTAGCTGGAGGTGGCGGCGCCCCAGAGGAATCGGGGATCGAAGGTCTTCACGCCTTGACCGCTCCTTCCATGATGCCGCCGATGATCTGCCGGCCGAAGGCGATGAAGATGACCAGCAGCGGAAGGATCGCGACGAGCGCGCCGGTGAACATCAGGGTGTAGTCGGTGTAGTAGCTGGTCGACAGCTGGCTGAGGGAGACCTGCACGGTCGGGTTGTCGGTCTCCAGCACGGCCAGCGGCCAGAGGAACTCGTTCCAGGTGGCCATGAAGGTCAGCAACCCGAGCACGGCGGCGCCGGGACGCAGCGCCGGAAGGGCGACGGTCCGGAACGTACGGAACGTGGAGCAGCCGTCGACGTAGGCGGCCTCGATGAGCTCGTCGGGGACGGCGCGTTCGGCGTACTGCCGCATCAGGAAGACGCCGAACGCGGAGACCAGGAACGGCACGATCACCGCCTGGAGCTGGTTCTGCCAGCCGAACTTCACCATGATCATGTAGAGGGGGATGATGCCCATCTGGACCGGGATCATCATGGTGCCGAGGATGACCAGCAGCAGCGCGTTGCGTCCGCGGAACCGCAGCTTGGCGAAGGCGAAACCGGCCAGTGCGCTGAAGAAGACGACGCAGACGGTGACCGTGGCGGCCGCGATCGCCGAGTTGATCATGCCGGTGAGGAAGTAGGCCTCCTCGGCGCCGAACAGCCGCCCCAGATTCGCGAACAGGTTGCCGCCCGGGGTCATCGGCGGTGGCCAGTCGCCGATGACGTCGTTGGAGCGGGTCGCGATGACGAACAGCCAGTAGAGCGGGAAGACCGACAGCGCGATCGCGGCGACGAGGGCCGCGTAGGTCGTGCGCATCCTTACCTCATCCTCCGGGTGATCAGGTAGTTGATCAGGGCGACCACCATGATCAACATGAAGATCATCCAGGCCACGGCGGCGCCGTAGCCGTAGTCGAAGTCGCGGAACGCGTTCTCGAACATGTACATCGACACCGTCTGGAACTGGCGCAGGCTGCCGCCGGAGATCGCGAAGTCGCCCTGCCCGAAGATCAGCGGCTCGGTGAACAACTGAAGGCCGCCGATGGTGGAGATGATCACCGTGAAGATCAGCGACGGCTTGATCATCGGGATGGTGATCGAGAAGAATTGCCGGGTCCGCGAGGCCCCGTCGATGGCGGCGGCCTCGTAGAGCACCCGTGGCACGGTCTGCATCGCGGCCAGATAGATCAGTGAGTTGTAGCCGGTCCAGCGCCAGTCGACCATCGTGGAGATGGCGAACCAGGACGGCAGACGCCCGGCCCGCCAGTCGATCGGATCCACGCCGATCAGGCCGAGCAACCCGTTGGCCACGCCGGCGTCGCGGTCGTAGATCTGGCTGAAGACGATGCCGACCGCCGCCACCGACGTGACGATCGGCGCGAGCACCCCCAGCCGGAACAGGGTCCGCCCGCGCAGCGGCTGGTTGAGCAGCGTCGCCAGGATCAGGGCGAACACCAGTTGCGGCACCGTGGCCATCACGAACATGCCGAGGGTGTTGACCACCGCGTTCCAGAAGTCCGGATCGGCCATCAGCGTGGCGTAGTTGTCCAGGCCGACGAAGCCGGTCTCCCCGGCGATCCCCCAGTCGTGCAGCGAGACCCAGGCGGTGTACGCCAGCGGGTAGAGCCCGAAAACCGTGAAGATCACGAAAAACGGAGCGATGAAAACGTACGGCGAGACCCGCCGGTCGGCCCGGGTCCACCACCGGGTCGTCGGCCCCGGGTCCGGGGCGGTGCGGGGCGCACGGACGTGCAGATCGGCCACCATCAACTTTTCCTTTGCGATCGGGTGGGCAGCACCCGGGATCGGCCGGGCACTGCCCACGCGGGATGGCTGATCAGCCGGCGCGCCGGGCGTCCTCGAGGGCCTTGGCCCAGGCCGCGTCCGGGGTGAGCTTGCCCTGCTCCACAGCGGTCAGCGCGGCTGTCACGCGGTCGCCGACGGCGAGGTTGCCGGGGCCGAGATAGACCGGCGTGAGCGCCTTGACGCTGTCGCCGAAGATCCGGCCGACCGGGGCGTTGCTGAAGTAGGGATTGGTGAACGACTTGACGGCCGGGTCGTCGATCGCCTGCGGTGACGACGGGAAGTTGTTCTTGGCCTTGAACGCCGTCGTCTGCCCCTTCGGCGAGGTCAGGAACGCGGCGAGCTCGGCCGCCTGCGCCTGGTGCTTGCTCTGCGTCGGTACGGCCAGGAACGAACCGCCGCGCACCGCGCCGTTGCCGGGCACCTTGGCCACGTCCCACTTGCCGGCGTTCTCCGGGCCGGACTGCTTCTCGATGGTGGCCAGCATCCAGGACGGGCAGGGGATGGTGGCGAAGGTGCCGTTCTTGAAGCCGGCGTTCCACTGCGGGCTGTACGCCGCGATGTCGGCCGACAGCCCCGCCCCGACCATCTCGGTGGCCTTGTCCCACGCGGTCTTCACCGCCGGGTTGGTGTCGATGACCAGCGTGTTGGCGGTGTCGTAGTAGGTGTGGTCGCTCTGCTGCATGAGGATGTTCTGGTAGAGGTTGCCGGCCGAGTCGAAGAATCCCGCGCCGGTCTTCGCGGCGACGAACTTCTTGCCGGTGGCCAGGTAGTCGTCCCAGGTCGGCCACAGCGCGCCGACCTGTTCGCGGTCGGTGGGCAGGCCGGCCTTGGCGAACAGGTCGGTGCGGTAGCACAGGCCCTGTGCGCCGACGTCGGTGCCGAGCCCGACCAGCTTCTTGCCGTCTGCCGTGAGGGCCTGCTTCCACTTCCACTCGAGGAAGTTGCCCTGCAGTGAACCGGCGCCGTGCTCGAGCAGGTTGACGAACTTGTCGGGCTGCCCCATGAACTGCACGAGGTTGCCCTCCTCGAGCGCGACGACGTCGCCGGCGCCGCTGCCGGCCGCCAGCCACTGCTGGAGCTTGGGGCCGTAGTCGCCGAGCTTGGCGATGTTCTCTTCCTTGATCTTGATGCCCGGATGCGCCGCCTCGTACTGCTGATAGAGCTCGTCGTAGCCGAACTGGTTGAACGTCTTGACGATCAGGGTGGTCGTTCCTGACTCGCTCTCGCCGCCACCGCACGCGGCGACGGCCGCGACCAGCACGCCGGCGATCGAGCCCGCCAGCAGGTTCCGCAGTCTCACGATGAGCCTCCCCAAAATTCGCAAGCGCTTACAAACGCCTGGCCTGTGAGTTCACCTCAAAAGATCGCGCTCGAAATGAAGCGCTTACAAAAAGTAGGGGACCCTGGCGCGATCTGGCAAGGCCTGAGTTCACGTCCCTGCAATGAAGCGCTTACACGCCCGACCATTTCTGGTCGTTGTGGAGCGATTCTGCGCACCTGCTGGATTCGGCTCGGCACCACGCCTATCCATGGACGTAACTTCCCCCTAACACCGGAGAAACAGTGATGACTCGTTTCCGCACGCTGGTGGTGGCCGTCCTCGTCGCGGCAGTCGCCGGGATCGTCCCGGCCGCCGAGGCCTCGGCCAGTCCGATCACCGCGACCAGCGGCTTCCTCGTCGACCCCGACTCCGTCCCCAACACCTGGGTGGCCGCCCACCCGAGCGACTCCCGATCCGCGACGATCAAGGCGCAGATCGGGAACTACGCGATCGCGAAGTGGTTCACCTCGTCGTCCGGCCCCACCATCGGCAGCGCGGTCGGCGCGTACGTCGGGCGCGGCCAGAACGCCGGGAAACTGCCGATCCTGGTCGCCTACAACCTGCCCGGCCGGGACGCCTGCGGCGGCGAGTCCGCCGGCGGTGCCGCCGACGCCGCGGCCTACCGCTCCTGGATCGCCGCGTTCGCCGACGCGATCGGCACCCGCCCCGCCGTGGTGATCATCGAGCCGGACGCGTTCGGCGACTACTCGTGCATGAGCGCCTCGGCGATCTCGGCCCGCAACGCGCTGCTCACCTTCGCGGTCACCCAGTTCGCCACCCGGGCGAGCAACACCTGGGCGTACCTCGACGCCGGCAACGCCGGCTGGGTGGCGCCCGCGACGATGGCGACCTACCTGCGCAACGCCGGGGTGGCGTCGGTGCGCGGCTTCGCCGTCAACGTCGCCAACTACTACACGACCGCCTCCTCGATCACCTACGCGAACAAGGTCAACGCCGCGCTCGGCACCGCCACGCCGTTCGTGATCGACACCAGCCGCAACGGCAACGGCAGCAACGGCGTCTGGTGCAATCCGGCCGGCCGCAAGCTCGGCACCCACCCGCAGATCGGCGGTGGCGCCGAGCTGCTGCTCTGGATCAAAACCCCGGGTGCCTCCGACGGCCTCTGCGGCATCGCGCCGACCGTTCCGGCCGGCACGTTCAGCCCCGACCTGGCCATGCACCTGATCACCGGAGCCTGAGCCGCGACATTGTCGGTGACCCGGATCCGGAGCATGATCTCTGGATCCGGATCCCCAAGGTAGGTGCTGTGAACCCGGTCCATGTCCTGAACGCTCAGCGCCGCGAGCGCATCCTCGCCGAGCTGCAGAAACACGGCGCGGTGCGGGTGGTGGAGCTGGCCGAGGAGTTCGGCGTCAGCGCCATCACCGTGCGCCGCGACATCGCCCTGCTGGCCCACGAGAAGCGCCTGGTGAAGGTGCACGGCGGCGCTCTGCCGTTGCCGGAGGCGCCCCGCCGGGCCGTCGGGCCACCGGCCCGGCTGAGCATCGGGATGATCGTGCCGACCCTGGACTTCTTCTGGCCGGCGGTGATCGGCGGTGCCCGCACCGCGGCCGCCATGCTCGGTGTCGACCTGCGACTACGCGGTTCCAGCTACGACCCGGGCGAGGACCAGCGGCAGATCGCCCAGCTGCTCGGATCGGAGTCGCTCGACGGGGTGCTGCTCGCCCCGGACGTGCACGACGACCTGAGCGGGATCAGCACACTGAGGATCCCGTGCGTGCTGATGGAACGGGCCGCGCCGGTGTGGGGGCCGGGCCCGCAGCCCCTCGAGTCGGTGCGCAACGACCACGACGCCGGCGTCGAGAGCGCGCTGCAGCACCTGGCCCGCCAGGGGCATCGCCGGATCGGGCTGGTGGTCACCCCGATCAGTCCGAACGCGCAGCTCATCGAGCAGGGCTTCACCCGTGGCGAGCAGCGCGGCCCGATCATCCGCGACACCCTGCGGGGGGATCCCGCCCGCGCCGGCGACGTCCTCGACGCGTGCCGGGCGACCGGTACGACCGCGCTGATCGTGCACAGCGACCCGGACGCGATCACCCTGATCCGGGCGGCCACGGCCCGGGGCATCCGCATCCCCGACGAGCTCGCCCTGGTCTCCTACGACGACGAGGTAGCCCAGCAGGCCGACCCGCCGCTGACCGCGGTGCGCCCGGCCAAGGGCCAGATCGGCCGGATGGCGGTGGAGATGCTCGTCCTGCGCCTCGGCGAGGGCAACCGCCGCCCCGCCAACCGGCTGCAGCTGGTACCGAACCTGATCGTGCGTGGCACGTCGGTGCCGCACGCGCACTGATCGAGGTTGATCATTTTCGACCGGTCCTGACCAGTCGATGGAGACCTCCGGCAACGTGCGCGTAATACCGTTGGCATGCTTAGACCACAAGACAGCCGGACCCGCGACCGCAAGCGCCTGGACGGCCTCTGGGGATTCGCCCTCGACCGCGACGGGCTCGCCGACGGGCGCGAGATGGCCGTGCCGGCCAGCTACAACGACATCGGCGCCGACCCCGAGCGGCGCGACCACATCGGCGAGGCCTGGTACCAGAAGCAGGTCGTCGTGCCGTCCGGCTGGCTCGGCCGCCGCGTGCACCTGCATTTCGAGTCGGCCACCCACCGGGCACGCGTCTGGGTCGGCGACACCGAGGTCGTGGCACACGAGGGCGGCTACACCCCGTTCGCCGCCGACGTCACCGACCTCGCCGTGCCGGGCAGCACGATCACGATCACGGTGGCGGTCGACAACACGCTGACGTTCGAGACCATCCCGCCCGGCGTCGTCGAGCAGACCCCGGCCGGGCCGCGGCAACGCACCTGGCACGACTTCTTCAACTACGCCGGCCTGCACCGTTCGGTCTCGCTGCACTGCACACCGGTGGCCCACCTGACCGACCTGACGGTCACGACCGACGACACCGGTCTGGTGCACTACCGCACCACCGCGACCGATGCCGGCGACCTGACCACCCGGGTGACGCTCCGCGACGCCGCCGGCGTCACCGTGGCCGCCGCGACCACCGCCGAGGGCACCCTGAGCGTCCCGGACGCCCGGCTCTGGCAGCCCGGCGAGGGCTACCTCTACCAGCTGACCGCCGAGCTGGTCGACGGCGACGGGCGGCTGGTCGACGAATACCGGCAGAGCGTCGGCATCCGCACGGTCGAGGTCCGCGGCAACCGGTTCCTGATCAACGGCGCGCCCTTCCACTTCACCGGGTTCGGCAAGCACGAGGACACCGCCGTGCAGGGCAAAGGCCACAACGACGCCTACCTGCTGCACGACTTCGAGCTGCTCGACTGGATCGGCGCCAACTCGTTCCGCACCTCCCACTACCCGTACGCCGAGGACGTGCTCGACTACGCCGACCGGCACGGCATCGTCGTCATCGACGAGGTCGCCGCGGTCGGGCTCAACCTGGGCCTCGGCGCGGGAGTGTTCGGCGCGCCCGGATACACGACCTACGGGCCGGACACCATCAACGAGCGCACCCGCCGCACCCACGAGCAGGCCATCCGCGAGCTCATCGAGCGCGACCGGAACCACCCGAGCGTGGTGATGTGGTCGCTGGCCAACGAACCCGAGTCGGACAACGCGGCGGCCGAGGCGTACTTCGAACCGCTCTTCGCCCTTGCTCGTGACCTTGATCCGACCCGGCCGCTCGGCTTCGCCAACGTCGCGCAGGCCACCCCGGACCGCTGCCGGGTCAGCCGATTCGCCGACGTGCTGATGCTCAACCGCTACTTCGGCTGGTACGTCCTGCCCGGCGACCTGGCCGGCGCGGAACTCGCCTGGGAGCAGGAGCTGCACGAGTGGGCGACACACCACAAGCCGATCATCATCACCGAGTACGGGGCCGACACCTACCCCGGACTGCACTCGCTGGCGGCCGAGCCGTGGAGCGAGGAGTACCAGAACGCGTACCTCGAGATGAACCACCGGGTCTTCGACCGGATCGACGCGGTCGTCGGCGAACACGTCTGGAACTTCGCCGACTTCGCCACCACCCCCGGCATCCAGCGCGTCGGCGGCAACCGCAAGGGCGTGTTCACCCGCGACCGGCAACCCAAGAGCGCGGCGCACCTGCTGCGGCGCCGCTGGCGGAAGGAGAACTGAGATGCGCCGCTCCCTCATCACCGCGACGGCGGCGGCTCTGCTGCTTGTCACACCCGCTTTCGCGTACGCCGCGCCGGAGCCGTACAACCAGGTCACCAACGGCACGTTCGACGCCGTCACCGCGCCCTGGGTCGCCTACGGCGGCGCCTCCGGGAAGCTGTCAGCGGTCGGCGGTCAGGGATGCGTGGACACCGGGACCGGCACGATCAACCCGTGGGACTCCATGCTCGCCCTGCCCTACCTGCGCATCCAGAACGGAGTGAGCTACACCCTGACGTTCTCGGCGCGCACGACCGTGCCGATCCCGGTGACGATCGTCTTCCAGCAGAACTCGGGCGCCTACTCGACCGTGTTCGCCTCGACCAAGACCGTCCCGGCCTCGATGACCACGTACACGCTGACCGGAACCGGCAAGGGCGAGTTCGCCGACGGGCAGCTCGGGTTCCAGTTCGGCGGGCAGGCCCGGACGACGTTCTGCCTCGACGATGTCAGCCTGGTCGGCGGCGAGCCGTTCCCGCCGTACGTGCCGGACACCGGGCCGCGGGTACGGGTCAACCAGGTCGGTTACCTGCCGGACGGGCCGAAGGCCGCCACCGTCGTCACCGCGGCCACCGTGCCGGTGCCGTGGCGGCTCACCGACGCGGCGGGGCGCGTGGTGCGTACCGGAAAGACGACGCCGCGCGGCGTCGACGCGTCGTCGGGTCAGAACGTGCAGACCCTGGATTTCTCCGGCTTCACGAAAGCCGGTAGCGGTTACACGGTGACCGCCGACGGCGCCACCAGCTACCCGTTCCCGATCGGCAGGGACATCTACGCGTCGCTGCGCCGCGACAGCAAAACGCTCTTCTACACCCAGCGCAGCGGCACCCCGATCCTCGACGCGGTCGCCCCCGGCTACGCCCGCGCCGCCGGACACGTCGGTGTGGCTCCCAACCGGGGTGACACGGCGGTGCCCTGCCTCGCCCCGGCCGCGTTTGCCGACAACTGGACCTGCCCGGCCGGCTACGCCCGCGACGTGACCGGTGGTTGGTACGACGCCGCCGACCACGGCAAATACGTGGTCAACGGCGGCATCGCGGTCGCCCAGCTGCTGTCCGAGTTCGAGAACGGCAACCGCGACCCCCGGCTGCTCGACGAGATCCGCTGGGAGCTCGACTTCCTGCTCACGATGCAGGTGCCGGACGGCCAGCCGATGGCCGGCATGGCCTATCACAAGATCACCGACACCAGCTGGACCGGCCTGCCACTCGCCCCGGCCGCCGACGCCAAACCCCGCGCGCTGCACCGTCCGTCCACCGCGGCGACCCTCAACCTCGCCGCCGCGGCAGCACAGGGCGCCCGGGTCTTCAAGAAGACCGATCCGGAGTACGCGGCCCGGCTCCTCGCCGCTGCCACAACCGCCTACACGGCGGCGCGGGCGAACCCGGCCGTCTACGCGCCCGCCGCCGACACGGCCGGCGGTGGCGCCTACGCCGACTCCGACGTGACCGACGAGTTCTACTGGGCCGCCGCCGAACTGTTCATCACCACCCGCAACGCTGCCTACCGGCCGGCGCCGACGGCGGGCGCGTTCGACCCGGACGGCTTCTACTGGGGATCGGTCGCCGCGCTCGGCCGCCTCGACCTGGCCACGCAGAACCACGACCCGTTCGCCGCGCTCTCGGTGATCGCGGCCGCCGAGAAGCTGATCGCGCTGCAGCGCAAGCAGCCCTACGGCCAGCCCTACGCGCCGGCGACCAACAGATGGGCCTGGGGCTCGAACGGCAACATCCTCAACAACGTCGTCGTGCTGGCCACCGCCGCCCGGCTCACCGGCCTCGACCGCTACCGCGACGCCGCCCTCACCGGCGTGGACGTCATCTTCGGCCGCAACGCCCTCAACATCTCCTACGTCACCGGCTACGGCACCGTCTACAGCCAGAACCAGCAGAGCCGGATGTACGCCCATCAGCTCGACGCGACCCTGCCGCACCCGCCGGCCGGAACCATCGCGGGCGGCCCCAACTCGGGCCTGAACGATCCGCTGTCGGCGCTGCGGCTGGCCGGCTGCGCACCCCAGTTCTGCTACATGGACGACATCAACTCCTACGCCACCAACGAGCTGACCATCAACTGGAACTCGGCGCTCTCCTGGGTCTCGTCGTTCCTCACCCACTGACCGCGATGCCCGGGAACACACCCGGCGCTGGGTGCCGCCCACTCTGACCGACCTCCGGCACCACGACGTCCGCCAGCCGTACCGGACCCGGTCAGGAGCGGCAGTCCGGCCGCCAGGAACGTCGCCAGGCGTGGCATCAGGCGGTGATCTTCATGTGGCTCACGAGCCCGTCCTCGACCCGGAAGACGAAATGGCTCGGTCCGTTGAAACCGCCGTCAAATATTTCATTCAGATGCTGCGTATCGGGCTTCAATCAACTCACGGAGCTCGCTGAACGCCTCGACCCTACGGAAATTATCCGGCCACCCGAACGCCCGGTAGAGCTGCTGAGTGTATTGAATGTCCAAGTCGCTCTCCCAGTCGGGATCGCTCTGCATCATGATTTCCTCCTTGCTCACCTCTTCGTCCGGTTCTCCCGGACGCATCCCCACCGCTTCGAGCTCGACCATGTCCATGTGCGGTATAGGGATGATCTCAAGATTCCGGTACTTTCTCTTCAACTCTTCGAAATATTCTTTGATGTCCTGAATGATCGGTTCATTTCCACCTCGGATCTCTACTTCGATGACCTTGCCGTGCAATACGTCGAGAAAAAGGGTTCGGCCCCCGCTCTCGCGGCCCTCAGAAAAAATGAAGACGTGGTCGGGAACGGATTCATCGCCTCCGTCGGACACGTACTCCCAGAGGTATTCACTCTCCGTGAGAATTTCGCTGTCGAACGTGGTGTAGTCGAGCAGGCAGGATTTGTAGTGGATTTGTCCCAGGCTGTCCTCGTGGCTATCGAAGCTGCGGAGGTACGGGAGGTTTCTCAGAACCTCAATGACAAGTTCGGACTTGAAGCCGGCACAGTTCTCGGGTGTGTAACTGGGCCACCCTCCCGGTGGCGGCATCTCGAGACCGGCGGAGTCGCGGTGCAGAGTCGTCAGAAAGGTCAGGAATTCCAGGACGACGGCGCCTATCTCGGAGGCCGAGTAAACCGGAGACTTTCCTGCGTCAGGCATTTCTTATCCTTTGTGATGGCAAATTATCGCGTGAGCGATGTGGATCTTAACAGGCGCGGATTACCACAAACATTGTCAATGCCGACAGCCCAGGGCAGCAGAAGGAGGCCTCGCGGTAGAACGTCCATGCCGGCGCTCACAAGAACCGCCGCCGGAGCCCCGAGGCGTCCCCGGCGCAAGCCACGGCCGGGCACCGGCTCCAGCGTCGGGTTTCCGGCTTGCCGGGCCGCCGACGGCGAGTCACCGCGTAGCCTGCCGGTGGTAGGCGCCGGTCGGTCTTCCCCGCCGGCGCGTCATAGGCACGACAGCCCCCGACCGCGCGACGGCCCGGCCCGCGCAGTCCACTCCGCACGATCGGAGGACCGGCATGCCCCGCAACCGGCTCGACGACGAGGACGTCGACCTCGTGGTGGACCTCGCCCGCGCCACCATCGTCCAGGTGGCACCCGCCGAAATGCCGGTTTTCGAGGCCACCGCGACCGCCTACCGGGCCGACCCGCGGGCCCGCCGCACGCCACGCGCCGGTGACATGCTCGGGTTCGGCGCCGATCAGGTGGCCGCGATGGCACCCGTCGTGCTGCCGATCGCGGCCGCCGCGCTGGACGGGGTGCTCGCCGAGCTCGGTTCCTCGATGGCGGAACGGTCCAAGGCGAAAGCCCGGGACGTGGTGCGCCGCCTGCTGCGGCGGGACGGCACCCCGGAGATCCCGCCGCTGAGCCGGGAACAGTTGAGCCGGGTCCGGCGCACGGCGTACGAAAAGGCGGTCAGTCTGCAGCTGCCCGCGGAGACCGGCGCGCTGCTGGCTGATGCCGTGGCGGGTGCGCTGGCCCTGGGTGACGGCGGCTGAGCCGTGGCCGCCCAACCGGTGCGCGCCGTCGGGGTCTGGGACACGCGGCTGCGATTCACCCTGCTGGTGCTCTGTGCCGTGGCGGCCGCCCTGTTCTCCTTCCGCTGGTCGATGTACCTGGTCGTGGACGACTTCCAGGAGTTCACCACGACCACCGGCTGCTGGGAGCGAGCGGCCGCGGAAACCGGCTTCGCCGAGGAGCTGGACAGCCAGCTCGCCCGCAATCGGGTGTACGACCAGTGCGCGGCGCACGTCTACGCCACCCGCGGCGCGATCGGGCTCGCCGGGGTCGCGGCGGTGCTCGCCGTCGCCGCGGCCGCCGCGCTGCTCTGGCCCCGGTGGCGGATCCGGCGCCGCCGCCTGACGCCGCTGGACCCGGCCGCCTTCGCGCCGGTCACCGCCCGGGTTGCCGAGCTCGCCGACGAGGCCGGCCTGCGGTGTGCTCCCCGGCTGCTGTGGAATCCGCTGGACCCGAGGGCGAGTGCTCTGGCTGTCCGGTCGTTCGGCCGGTCCTCGATCGCTATGGGCGCGGGACTGCTGTCGCTGTTCTATACCGACCGCTGCTCGTTCGACGCCGTGGTCCGGCACGAGTGCGGGCATCTGGCCAACCGGGATGTCGGGGTCACCGCCATCACGGTGACGATCGTGCCGGCCGTGGCCGTCGTGGCCGGTACCCCGTTCCTGGTCGCGGCTGCCGGCACACTGCGTTTCCTGTGGTGGCCGCTCACCTGGCGGCTGGTGGTGCTCGGCCTGCTCGTGTACCTGGTGCGCAACTCGGTGCTGCGGGTCCGGGAGCACTACGCGGACCTGGCGGCCGCCCGGACCGCCGAGCAGTCGGCGGGTCTGCGCGACGTGCTGGCCCGGCTGCGGCCGCCGCGCGGCGGACGGCTGGGCGCGGCCCTCTCCTACCATCCGTCCCCGGCCCGGCGCCTGGCGGTGATGGCCGATCCGCGGCTGGTCTCGCGGCCGTCGCCGGGGGTGCTGTTCGTGTTCGCGGCTCTGGTCTCGGCTGCCCTGGCACCGGTGCAGAGTCTGGCGAGCGGCCTCGCCCCGGCCTGGGTGCCGGCGAGTGCCGCGACCGCCGTCGTGCTGCTCGTCCCGATGCTCGGCGCTCTGATCGGCGTCGAGGTGTGGCGGGAGACCGCGGAGTGGCACCGGCCGGGCGGCGGGCGGCGACGGGTTTCGGCGGCCCTGCTCGGCGCGGCGGCGGGAGCCGGCGTGGTGCTGGGCGGCACGCTCGCCGTCACCCTCGACCCCGACCACGACGTCCGCACCGCCGGTCTGCTCCCGGACAACCTGCTCGGTGTCGTCGCCGCGGCGAGCACCGTCCTGGCGAGCGCGCTGGCCGCCGCATGGTTGCGGACGGCCGCCGAAGCCGTCGGCGTGGGCCGCGCCCGACGCTGGCAGGCCGTCGGCGGGGTGCTCGGCGCGGTGGTGTTCACCTGGGCGCTGTACGCCACCGTGGACCTGGGCTGGGAGGCCGAGGGGGTGCACACACCGCTCGGTGAGCTGACTCTCGCCGAGATCGGCGGTGAGCGCGCCTGGCTCGGCACCTCCTTCTCCGAGGTTTCCCACTGGCGGCTCACCATGGTGCTGGTCATCGCGCTCTGGGCGGCGCCGCTCGCCGTTCTGGTGATCCGGCAACGCCGTGCGGGCGCGGCGGCCGCGGGTGAGGTGTCCGGATCGAGCAGCGCGGTCGCCGGGAGCTGGCGCCGTGCCGCGACCTGGGGTGCGGTGGCCGGCCTCGCGGCGAGTGCGGGCCTGGCTGTCCTGCAGGCCGCCCAGGCCGGGCAGTGGGAGACCGCCGACCCGACCCGGGTCGTGGTCATGAACGCCGCCGTCACCCAGCTCAGCACGGCAGCGGTGGCCGCGACGGCCGGCGTGCTGGTCACCCTGCGCCACCGGGGCGACGGCGGGGTGGCCGGGCTGCTGGGATTGTGCGTGGCATGGGTGTGCGGGGTCGTCGTGCTCGCCGTGGCGATCCCGAAGGGCTGGGCGTACCACGCGGTCGTGGACGTAGAGGCCATCGAGAGCCGGCTCGGCAGGTTCGCCACCACCGCGGTGCTCGCCGCCGCCCCCGCGGTCGCGCTGGCCACGCTGATCCGGCCGCGACTGCCGCGAGCGCTACAACTGCCGGACACCGCGCCGGCCGCGAGACCAGCCGCGTTTCGGCCATCACCGCGAGGCGCCGGGACCCTGGCCGCCGTCCTGGCTCTGATCGTCGTCGCGGCCACCGCCGCCGGCCTCAGCCGCGACGGTGACGTCACCACGACCCGCCGCGTGCTGGCCGAGGCGGAGCAGATCCGGTCCACCGACGCCGCCCTCGCCGCCCAGCTGGATCTGACCGGTTACCGGATGCGGCCCACTCCGCTGGGTTACGGCCGGCTGCTCTCGGCGGAGAACGCCGCCCTGTCCACCGCGTTGCCGAAACTGCCCGGCGCGGTCACCTCGGTGGCCTACAGCGCGGACGGCAGGACGATCGCGGCGGCCGGAGCCTTTGCGACGGTGTCACTGTGGAACGTCGCCGATCCGCACCACCCGGTCCGGTGGGGAGGGCTGCCGACCGGGCACCGCGGCACGATCACCACGATCGCCCTCGGCCGGGAGGGTGATCTCCTGGTCACCGGCGGCACGGACCGCACCGTGGAGATCCTGCACTTCGGCGAGTCCGGGGTCTACGACTCGCAAAGCCTCAAGCTGGACGGCCCGGTCACTGCGGTGGCGGTCGCACCCGACGACGGGTTCCTCGTGGCGGGCACCCAGGCGGGCACCGTGTGGCTGGTCGACCTGCGCGAGTTCGGCCGTCCGGCGCTGCTCGGCGTGCCGCTCACCGGACCGGCCGGCTCGGTGATTACGCTGGCACTCAACCCCTCCGGACGGCTGCTGGCCACCGGCGGCATCGACGGCCGGGCACGGCTGTGGGACCTCACCGACCCGGCCGAGCCAGTCGCCGCTGCGAAACCGTGGACCGCTCACCGGGCGGCGATCGAAAGCCTCGCGTTCCGCCCGGGCGGCCGGATGCTGGCGACCGGGTCCGGCGACTACACCGTCCGGCTGTGGGACCTGACCCGCCCGGCCCGTCCCACTGCGACCGGCGAGCCGCTGCGCGGGCCGGGCGGGCGCGTGGGCGCGCTGGCGTTCCGCCCGGACGGGCAGGTGCTGGCCAGCGGTGCTGACGACACCACGGTACGACTGTGGAACGTCACCACCACCCGTCCCCGGCCGCTCGGCGCACCGCTCGCCGGACACGCCGACCGGGTCTCGGCGCTCGCTTTCGGCCCGGACGGCCGCCACCTGCTGAGTGGCGGCTACGACCAAGCCGCCCGGCTCTGGGAGCTGCCCGCAACACTGCTCGTCGGACACCGAGACGTCGTCAACACGGTCGCCCTGAGCCCTGCCGGCGGGCTGCTGGCCAGCGCCGGCGAGGACCGGACGATCCGGCTCTGGAACGTCACCGACCCGGCCCGCCCGGCACCGGTGGGCACCCCGCTGACCGGACACCGCGGGCCGATCGCCGACGTCCGGTTCAGCCCGGACGGCCGGCTGCTCGCCTCCGCCGGCTTGGACCGGACGGTGCGCCTCTGGAGCACCTCCGGCGCCGCGCTCGCCACGGTGCCCCGCACGTCCGGCGTCTACGGCGTGGGGTTCGCGCCGGACGGCCGCACCCTCGCCGTCGCCGAGGAGTCCGGCACGGTGAGTCTGTGGAACGTGCGCGACCCGCGCCGCCCGGTCAGTGCCGGGCCACCACTGCGCCCGGATGCCGGAACCGCCACCTACGTCGCGTTCCACCCGGACGGGCGGGTCCTGGTCAGCTCGCACGGGGACACCACGGTCCGGCTCTGGGACGTCGGCGACCCGGCACACCCGGTGGCACTGGGCAAACCGCTCACCGGACACACCAACTGGGTGAGCTCGGCAACCTTCCGCCCGGACGGGCGGACCCTGGTCTCAGGCGGCTACGACAACACCGTCCGGCTCTGGGACATCACCGATCCGGCGCACGCCACCGCGCTCGGCCCGCCGCTGACCGGGCACCGCGGGGTGGTCATGCTCGTCGCGTTCAGCCCGGACGGGCGGATGGTGGCCAGCGCCGGCGCCGATCACACCGTCCGGCTCTGGACCATCGGCCCGCACGGCGCCACCGCGGCCAGTGCGGACCTCACCGCACACCAGGATCAGGTGACCAGCATCGCGTTCGGCGCCGACGGGCGGCTGCTCGCGGCCGCCGGGGCGGACGGCGTGGTCAGCGTGTGGGATCTGCGGGCCGAGACAGCCGCCGGGCGGATCTGCGCCACCACCGGTGACGTGCTCACCTACGACGCCTGGGTGCGGCACGTCGACCAGCACGCCGGCTACCAGCCGCCCTGCGGCACCTGACGTCCGCTTTCCGGTGACCCCGCCGCTCCCCGATCGCGGGGCATCACGCGTTGTCGACCCCTCTGGCCTGCGGAAATTCGCCGGCCGGGCGACGGCGCGTGATCGTCGGAGTGACCGGCCACACAGGTCGTACAAATTTGAAATAACCTGGGTGGGGGTGTGGTTGAGCGGGATAACGGCCCACAAAGAGCCGGGAAAACCCCAGGGAGCGGTTCTCATGGCAAGCAAGACGATCGCGGTTGTCGGCGCTACTGGTGCTCAGGGCAGTGGTGTGGTGCGGGCCATCCTGGCCGGCGGCGGCGAGTTCACGGTGCGGGCGTTGACCCGGGACGTGACCTCGGCCAAGGCGCGTGAGCTGGCCGCGTTAGGCGCTGAAGTGGTAACCGGTGACTATTCCGATCCGGCGGGTCTGGCCGAGGCGTTCGAAGGCGCGCACGGGGCATTCCTGGTCACCGACTTCTGGACCCACATGGACCCGGAAAAGGAGCAGGCGTACGTCCGGAATCTGATCGACGCGGTCCAGAAGGCCGGCGTGAAGCACGTCGTCTGGTCGACGCTGGAGGACACCCGGGAGCTGATCCCGGTCGACGACCCGCGGATGCCGACCCTGCTGGGTAAGTACAAGGTGCCGCACTTCGACGCCAAGGCCGAAGCGGACGCGTTCTTCACCGAGTCCGGCGTGCCGACGACGTTCCTGCGGACCACGTTCTACTACGAGAACCTGGCCGACGCCCTCGCCCCGGCCCGCGACGCACAAGGCCGGCTGGTCCTGAACATCCCGATGGGCGACGCACCCCTGGCCGGGATCGCATCCGGTGACATCGGCCGGGTCGCAGTGTCGATCTTCCGCGGTGGCAATGAGTTCATCGGCCGCACGGTCAGCATCGCCGGTGACGTCCTGACCGGTGACCAGATCGCTGCAGCGTTGGGTGACGCGCTGGGGGAGCCGGTCGAGTACCGGCCGGTCACCCACGATCAGTTCCGGGCGTTCGGGTTCCCGGGTGCGGATGAGTACGGCAACATGCTGCAGTACTACACCGAGTTCGCCGACGAGTTCACCTCGCCGCGTGACCCGGCCCGGGTGCGGGAGCTGACCCCGGAGGTCCAGTCGCTACGCGAGTGGCTGGCCACCGCCGGCTACCGCCTCCCGACCGCCGCCTGACAGCAGACACACCAGCGAGGACGTGACCGACAACGGTCACGTCCTCGCTCGTCACAACTCGCTGGTGGTCGCCGGGCGTCGCAGGGCCAGAGTGGCGTGCAGCTGGGCGAGTTGCGTGGTGGCGGTGAGCATCGCGAGGTCGGCGCCGGGCACGTACGGCTCCTCGGAGTGGTCGTCCTCGTTGATGTTGGTGTGGTAGTCGACCAGGCAGATCTGGTAGAGGTTCTCCGCCTCGGCGGCGAGTTCGGCGGCACGCGCGGCGTGTTCGTCAGCGGTCATGCCGATCATGCTGTCATCCCGCCCGGACCGCCCCTGCCACCGGCGGCGGGTGGATCCGGGTGGGTGATCCAGCCACGGGGGGAGCTGGACCACCCACCCGGCGCTTGTCGGCACACCCGAGCCGTGGGCGCTGGTCTCCCCGCCGGAACTACCGGGGAAGAACCGCGTGCTGACATCTTGCCCGATTGCCCGTGAGGATGCAAGGCCGTATGCACGTGCATTCCGGACTGCCGTTGGGTCGAACAGCTGCGCGATCCGGGACAACGAGGCGAAAATAGCTGGTGGCGGTGGTTCCCGTAGGAATGTGGGTGCTGAACCGGATTCTCACCGGGTGGCTACTCGCGATTCGCGGGTATCCGGATGGTGCGTGCCGAAGAGGTGATCGAACCGCGGGTCTCCCGGCGGCCATCCGGCTCGGCACCACCGAACACAGGAGCGTCGAGCGGCATGGGCAACCGATCCGATCCGATCCCGGCCTCGTGGAAGCTGTCGCAGTGGCGGCGGGCTCCGGTCGCCGTCGCGCTGATCGCTGTGGTCCTCGCCGGACTGGTCACCGCCGGTGCCAGCGAACGACGCGGCCCGGAGATCATCGGTCTGATCATCTTCCTGCTCGACCTGGTCGGTGCCGCCTACAGCTGGCGTGCGGCCCGGACCAGCCCCAGCGGCCCCGCTCCATGGCGTCTGATCGGCGCCGGCCGGGTGGCCTCCGCCGTCAGCGGCATCTTCCTCGCGTGTGGCGGGTTCAGCAGCACCACCGCCTGGTGGAACGCCGCCGAGCTCGCCCGGATGCTGATGTTCCTGTTGATCAGCGCCGGCGTGTTCACCTCGATCCTGCGCCAGTTCACCGGCCGCTCCCGGACCGCTCTGCTCGCCGAGCTCAGCACGGTCCTGGCCGCAGGGTTCATGGCGATCTGGTACTTCGTGATCGAGCCGGTCCTGGCCCATCAGTCCCTGGCGACCGTGAGGATCGCGACGATCGGCTGGCCGCTGGGCGACGTGTTGCTGCTGGTCGCGGTCGCCTCGATCGTGCTGGGTGGCGCGGTCACCCGGTTCGCCACCCCCATCACCGTGTTCGCCGTGAGCCTGGCGCTCTACCTGGCCGCCGACCTGGCCTGGATGGTCAACAGCACCGACGGGAAACCGTTCACCCACGACCTGCGCGTCCTGGCCGGGTTCACGATCGCCAGCCTGTTCATGACCGTCGCCCCGGTGCTCACCGTCGCGCGGTCCGGGCTTCCCTACACCGTCCGCACCAGCCGCCCCCCGCTCTGGGCGACGTATCTGCCGATGGCCGCCATGCTGGCCGGCTGCCTGATCATGGCAGTGGTGACCGTCCTGGAGGGGCAGCTGCTGCCCTGGGGCGGCCTGGTCTGCGGGCTGACCGCGATGACCGGCGCCGCCGCCTGGCGCCAGCTGATCTTCGTAGGGCACAGTCGCGACCAGCTCACCACCGACGCCCTGACCGGCCTGGCCAACCGGTCCGGCCTCGACGAAGCCCTGGACCGCGCCGCGGGCCGCGGCGAGCCGGCCGCGCTGCTGCTGATCGACCTGGACGGCTTCAAACTCGTCAACGACGCGTACGGCCACGCCTCCGGCGATGTGTTCCTGGCACATGTCGGCCGCCAGCTGCGCGCCGCGGTCCGCGACGTCGACGTGTGCGCCCGCATCGGCGGCGACGAGTTCGCAGTGCTGCTCGCCGGTACCGGCCATGTCAACGACGCCATCGCGGCGGCGCAACGGATCCTCGCCACCGCTGCCGCGCACCCGGCCGGCATCGACAACGACCTCGTACCGGTGCGGGCCAGTATCGGCATCGCCACCGCCCGGCCCGGATATGACAGCAAGACCCTGCTGCGGCAGGCCGACACCGCGATGTACCACATCAAACGGGCCGGCAGTCACCGCTACGCCCGCTACGAAACCTCGATGATCGACCAGCGCGCCGACGATGCCGTGCTCGCCGAGGACCTGCAACACGCCCTGCCGCGCGGCGAGCTGCACGTGGTCTACCAGCCGCAGGTCGACCTGGTCACCGGCCGCCCGATCGCGGCCGAGGCGCTGCTGCGCTGGCAGCATCCCACCCGCGGCGCGATCTCACCGGTGCGCTTCATCCCGGTGGCCGAACGCTCCGGAGCGATCAACGACATCGGCCTCTGGGTCCTGGAGCAGTCCCTTGTCCAGCTCGCGGCACTTCCGGACCCGCCGGCGGGCGGCGAGCCGATGCACATCAGCGTGAACCTCTCACCGCGACAACTGCGCGAACCGACGATCGTGCACGACATCCTGGCCGTGCTCGACCGGGTCGGCGGCGACCCCCGCCACCTCGTCCTCGAGGTCACCGAGTCGGCGCTGGTCGACGAGACCGGCGGGATCGCCGCGCTGCGTGCGCTGCGTGAACACGGGATCCGGATCGCGATCGACGATTTCGGCACCGGCTACTCGTCGCTGCAGTATCTGACCCGGCTGCCCGTCGACATCCTCAAGATCGACCGCAGCTTCGTCGCCGAGCTCGACAACACCCCCGAAGGGTCCGCCGTCGCCGGTGCCGTCATCCGGCTGTCCCAGGTCCTGCACCTGAGCACGGTCGCCGAGGGCATCGAAACCGAACAGCAGGCCGCGGAACTGCGGGAGCTCGGCTGCGACATCGCACAGGGGTACCTGTTCGCCAAGCCGCTGAGCCCGGCCGACTTCGCCGACTTCCTCACCGCCGCAGCACTGCCGGAGGCCAGCGGCTTCTGACGCTCACTGGTGCGACCGCGAGCGACGAGTCGGCCGATCGCCACGTCCGATTGCCGCCAGCGCTCCCGGCCGCTCCTGACCATCATCATCGGCATGCATGTGCGCGTCGACTTGAAGGTCCTGTACTTCGGAACTCCGGTGGTGCTCATCGGTTCCCGCAACCCCGACGGCACCGCCAACCTCGCCCCGATGTCGTCGGCGTGGTGGCTGGGCCAGAGCTGCATGCTGGGACTGGGCAACAGTGCGCAGACCACCGCCAACCTGCTGCGCGAGCGCCGGTGCGTGCTCAACCTGGCGCCGTCGTCGCTGGCCGGCGCGGTGGACCGGCTCGCGTTGACCACGGCGGCACCCGTCGTGCCCGCGCACAAGGCGGCGATCGGGTACCGCCACGAGAGCGACAAGTTCGCCGCCGCAGGCCTGACCGAGCAGGCCGGCGAGCTCGTCGCGGCACCCCGGGTCGCGGAGTGCCCGATCCAGCTGGAGTGCGAGGTGGCGGCGGCGCATCCGTTCGGCGCGGGCGACACGCACGCCACGGCCTTCCAGGTCGACGTGGTCCGGGCGCACATCGCGGAGGACCTGCTGGTCCCGGGAACCCAGTACGTCGACCCGCTGCGCTGGGATCCCCTGATCATGAAGTTCTGCGAGTTCTTCGGCGGCGGCGACACCGTGCACCCGTCACGCCTGGCCACGGGCTGGCGCATGCCCCACCAACTCCGCCCCACCCCGGCCTGAGCCGGCCGCTCGCCGCGGCCATGGGAAAGGGTGAAGGCGGTGGCTATCCGGCCGGTGGGTGGGCGAGGTCGAGGACGCCGGCTACCTCGAGCACGCGCTGCACGACACCGGTGGCTCCGGTCAGGCGGTACCCCAGGCGCAGGACGGCGGCACCGGTCGGGTCGGGGAGCCAGGTGGTGGCGTAGTCGGTGTCGTGCACGAGTGCTTTCCTATCAAGCCCGAGGTGGCAGGGTGTCGTCGGCGGGGCGGGGAGTGGCGATTCTGCCACGACCGGCGCCGGGGCCGGGGAACTGAGCCCAGACGTGTTTGGTGGTGTCGCCGGCGTACCAGCCCATGTCGAGGGCGAAGGCGTGCACGAGGTGCAGGCCGAGCCCGCCGGCGCCGAGGGGACGGTTGACGGCGTACGCGGGCGCGGTGTGCGGGTCGTGATCGGCGATGTCGAGGATCAGGTGCCGGCCGGTGTGGATCAGGCGTACGTACACGGGTGGCCGGCCGTGCCGCAGGGCATTGGTCGCCAGTTCACAGGCCACCACGATCATGTCTTCCGCGGTCGCCGGCGTTTCCGCCGTGGCGTCGGCGATGTGCGCGAGCAGTGCGCCGCGCATCCAGGACAGGTCGTTCGGGGACTCGAGCACGCACAAGTCGGTAGCCGTGCCGTCCTCGGCGCGACGCAGGGAGATGACCGAACTCACCGCTGGTTCCTTCCGCTCAGATCGTCCCGCGGTGTCGGTGGCCGACCCCGCGGGAGGTACTCGCCACGGGCGATTTCGACGAGCGAACCGACGCAACTTGGCGCCCATCGTAGTGTGGGCCAGGTGCCGGCGCCATCGCCGGTGGGGTGCGGTCCGGTTGCCGCAGGGGTTCAGGCGGTGCCGGTGCAACGGGCTGCCGCGGGGCGGCCGGTGAGTCCGTCGGCCGGCGCGGTGGCCGCGATGATCAGGGCGACGTCGTCCTCGCGGATACGGGTGTCGGCGTACTCGACGAGCTGGTCGGCGAGGGCGGCGGGTGCGGTGTCGCGGTGCCCGCCGAGGAACTGGTGCAGCCGGGCGAACCCGTCGTCGATGACACCGTCGCGGGTTTCCACGAGTCCGTCGGTGTGCATCAGCAGGGTGGCCCCGGGCGGTAGCCGGTAGTGATGGGTGCTCCGGGGGCGGCGGTGCCGGGCGCCGAGCAGCGGGTCGGTGCCCGGCAGCGTGGCGACCTCGCCGCCGGTGGTCACCACGCTCGGGAACGGGTGTCCGGCGTTGGACCAGTGCAGCAGGTGGCTGCCGTCGTCCTGCCGGTCGAGGTAGGCCAGCAGCACGGTGGCGATGGTGTCCGCGCCCAGCGCATGGTTGGCGTGGTCGAGGCGTTCCAGCATCGCCGACGGGGTGTCGAGGCGGTCGATGAGGAACCCGCGCAGCATGCTGCGCAGCTCGCTCATCGCGGCGGCGGCGGTGAGGTTGTGCCCGGACACGTCGCCGATGACCAGGGCGAGCCGGTCACCCGGCAGGGTGATCGCGTCGTACCAGTCGCCGCCGATGAGATCGCCGTGGTGGGCGGGCAGGTATCGGGCGGCCAGCCGGATCTGACCGGTGTCGGGCAGCCGGGTCAGCAGGGCCTGCTGCAGGGTGCGGGCGGCGGTGTTCTGTTCCTCCAGGTGGATGACGCGTTGCAGGGCCTGACCCACGTAGCCGGCCACCGTGACCATCACGCTCTTCTGGGCCGCGTCGAGGTGCAGCGAGTGGTCCCAGGAGAAGGTGAGTGCACCGAGTGGTCCCCGGATGCCGGGCACCGGCGCGGCCGCGATCGCCTGCCAGCCCAGGGCGGCCACGTCGTCGGCGAGCTGCGGGAAGTCGGCGCGGATACTGGCCGGGTCGCCGGATGCGATCAGCTGCCCGGTTCTGAAGGCCAGCGCGGCCGGCACCGGTGCCGAGGTCGGGAAACTGACCCAGCGGGACGTGACGTCATCGGACAGCCGGTCGGCGCCGAAGACCTCCAGGCGCTGCTCGGCGTCGAGCAGCACCATCCCGACGTGCGACGGGGCGAACGCCGGCGACGTCAGCTGCGCGATCGCGGCGACGATCTGGGTCACCGTGCGGGCCCCGGCCAGCAGCACGCTCGCGGTCAGGAGCAGTTCGCTGCGCTGCGATGCCGCGTAGGCCTGCCCGCTCACCGCGGCGGCGCTGACCCGGGCGGCTTCGGCGTGCCGGCTCGTGATGCGTAGCCGCAGGCTGTCCGAGCAGGCCACCGCCATGTCCGACAGCAGCGACAGCTCGGCCTCGGTCCACTCCCGCGGTTCGTGGTCGATGGCGCACAACGCGCCCAGCACGGTGCCGTCGGTGTCCGTCAGCGGCATCCCCGCATATCCTGCGATGCCCATCTCGGCGACCGCCGGATTGGCCTCGCACCGCCCGTCGGCGCGGGCGTCCGTGATCACCAGGGGCCCCTGTGCCGCGGCGACCTGCTGACACAGGGCGTGACTCAACGGGGTCTGCCGCCGGGTCGCCCACGGCTCTGCCAGCCCGGCCGCGCCGGGGAAGAACTGACGATGGGTGTCGAGCAGCGACACCAACGCCACCGGCACGCCGAGCAGGTTGCGCACCAGTCCGGCGATCCGGTCGAACACCGGGTCCCCGCCCGCGCCCAGCCCGGTGTCCGCCACCGCGCGCACCCGGGCTTCGCGGAACGGGTCGTGCCGCTCGTCGTTCACGCGACTGCCTTGGCGGCTCGTGCCAGCACTCGGTACACCGTCCGTCTCGACACCTCCGCCATCCTCTCACGGGTGCGCGGGCGCAGCAGGTGGGCCTCGGTGTATGTCCTCGGACGAGGGCCCTGGCGCACACAGTGCCGGGGCCCTTCTTCGGGAATGTCAGTCGGTGGTCCAGGAGCCCAGGGCGGCGATCGCGGACTCGATGAGGCCCGGGTCGGCGGGGGAGTGCTCGATCGTGCTGCGGTAGTACAGCGGCCCGATGAGTGCGGCCGCCGCGTTGCGGCCGGGGATCGCCAGGGTGAGCTCGCCGCGGTGCTGGGCGTCGTCGAGGGCGGCCGTGACGCGCTCGCTCAGGACGCCGGCGAACTGGGCGCGCCGGGCTTCCATGTGCTCGTCCCACAGGGCCGTGTTGGCCAGGGTGGTGGCCACGGCGCGCACGTCGTCGAGGTCGAGCTGGTGTGCCATCGCGGTGAGCTCCCGGCGCAGCCAGTCCCTGGTGGGGACGGTGGGCTCGGCGAAGAACGGCATCGGGACCGTGGCCATCGCCTCCACCAGGAGCAGCTCCGGGCGCGGCCAGTGCCGGTAGACGGTGGCCCGCCCGACCCCGGCGCGCTCGGCGACCGGGGCATGCGTCACCGCTGCCGGGCCTTTCTCCAGCAGTAGCTCACGCGCGGCGTGCAGGATCGCCTCCCGGCTGCGCAGGAATCGTGGATCAGTCTCGGCGGGCACCCACCCATCCTATGAGACGAGTTGACTCATAGGCGAGCGCCACGCATCATCAACCTATGAGACAGTTTGTATCGCAGCGCGTGGTGGTGCTCGGCGCCACCGGCGCCACCGGCCGGCACGTGGTGTCCACCGCTCTCGATCGCGGGCACGAGGTGGTGGCGCTCGTCCGCCGCCCGGGAACCCTCGAACCGCGACCGAACCTGACCGAAACGACCTGGCCCGACGTCGACGACCATGCGGCCCTTGCCCTGGCGCTGCCGGGCGCCGACACGGTGATCAGCGCCCTGGGCGGCGCGGCCGGCGGGCCGACGACCGTCTGCACGGACGGCATCCGATCGGCGGTGACCGCGATGCGTGCCGCCGGAGTGCACCGGCTGATCGCCGTCAGCGCCCACGGCGTGCTGGAGACGCACGACAGGTCGCTGTACTCGCTGGCGGTGTGGGCGAACGTGGCCGACCGGCTCCGCGACAAGGAGACGATGGAACCGCTCATCACCGCGTCCGGCCTGCGCTGGACGATCGTGCGGCCGCCGAAGCTCTCGGACCACGCCGCGATCGGGACGTACACCGCCGGCGCCGGCCTGCCGATCCGGCTGTGGAGTTCCATCGGCCGCGCCGACCTGGCCACCTTCCTGCTGGACGAGGCCGAGTCCCCGCGGTACGAGCACGCCTACCCGCGGATCACCCGATGACCGCCGCGACTCCTGACCTGGGACAGCAGGTCGCCGTCGTCACGGGCGCGACCGGCGGCATGGGCCAGGTCATCGCCGCCGGACTCGCCCAGGCCGGCGCCCACGTGATCGTCATCGCCCGGGACCCGGCCCGGGCTGACGCGCTGCGTACCCTGATCGGGGCATCGGCCGCGAGCCGCCTCGAGGTCATCGCCGCGGATCTCTCCCGGCGCGCCGACGTCGTGGCCGCCGCGCAGCTGATCGTCACCCGCCACCAGCAGATCCACATCCTGGTCAACAACGCCGGCGCGCACTTCCCCGGCCATCGCGTCTCGGCCGACAACGTCGAGATGCACGTCGCTCTGGACTACCTGGCCGCCTACGGCCTGATGACCCGCCTCGACACCCCGCTGCGCCGCGGCCGCGCACGGATCGTGAACGTCGCCAGCGACACCCTCAACGACACCCGTCAGGTCAAGATCGCCGGCCGGGCCCGTCCGGTGGACCTCGACCTGACCGAAGCCGACAGTCTGGCGGACGTGAATCCCGCCACCGGGTTCGTGCCCTTCCAGGCCTACGCACGGGCGAAACTCATGACGGTCACCGCCGGCTACGCCCTCGCGCGCACGCTCGCAGCCGACGGCGTGACCGTGAACGCCCTGCACCCCGGGATCGTCGCCACCGACATCATCGGCGACCTGGTGCCGGCGCCGCTGCGCCCGTTCCGCACCCTGATCCGCCGGAGCCTGCTGACGCCCGCGCAGGGTGCCGCGACCGCGCTGCGCCTGGCCACCGACCCGAGCCTGGCCGGCGTCACCGGCCGCTACTTCAACCGCGACCTCGAGACGACCACCCCTGCGGTCTCCCACGACCTCGGCACCCAGCGCCGACTGCGCGAACTCAGCGAACACCACTTCGCCGGGCCCCGCCGCTGACGCCGGCGGCCGGCCGGGGGTGCGCGATGTCGATGAACATGATGATCGTCGATAGATTGGCGGGGCGCGCATCAACCGTTCGTGGCGGTCGAAGGGGAGGGAACCAGGAGTGCAGGAACCGTTGTCGCCGTGGTGGAGCAAGGTGCAGGACGCCGCGCAGCTGCTGGCCTCCCAGCTCAACGCGTCGGTCGGGCATGCTGCCCGGGTCGGTGAGTACACCTCGCCGCCGGGGTCACCGCCGCCGCGGCGTCGTCGCCGGCCCGCCTCGCTGCGGCACCTGGCGGAGGTGATCCGCAGTCACCGGCTGGCGCCCGGGATGTCGATCGACAAGGACGACGTGGCGGGGGTGCTCGCCGGCGACCTGCGCCGGATCACCGAACCGGCGCTGGTGGTCGCGGTCGCCCGGGCCAGCCACGTGATCGCCGGCGTGCCGTTCGACGAGCTTGCCGCGGACCGGCTCGTGGTGGCCAGCGCGCACGTGGCGGCGCTGATCGACGCCGCGCGGCAGGCCGACGAGAAGGCGCCGCGCGCCGTGCCCGCGCCACGCTCGGCCGGTGCCGGCCAGCCGGCCAGGGAACCTGTGGTGATCGACGCGTATTTCACCACGCGCCGGCCCGGCCGGCCCCGGGCGCTGGTGGCCGGTGCTGTCAGCGCCATCGTGCTCACCGTCGTACTCATGCTGGTTCTTCGGCATGAACAGCCGCACGAGCGGTCGTCCGCGGTGCCGCCTGCCGCGACCACGGTGGTGGGGGTGACGCCGTTGGAGCATGGGCATGCGGAGGACGACTACCTCAACGCGCGGCCGTTGCAGGACGCGCTCGAGCGCGGTTTCACCAGTGTCGAGGCCGACGTGTTCCTCCGCGACGGCACGCTGGTGCTCTGCCATCACGTCGACGGGGACGACTGCGAGGACAAGCGGGACAACCGGGTCACCGCGGAGTCGCTCGAGTCGGTGTATCTGCAAGGGCTCAGCGCGCGGGTGAACGCGACCGGTGGGCGGGTGTATCCGGGATACGACCAGCCGGTCGCTCTGTTCGTCGAGATCAAGTGTGTGGAGGTCGTGGGCGGCGGCTGCACGCTCCCCGCCGACCCGGCCGCGGCCGCGGCGGATCCGAACAATCCGCTCGTGGTCGCCGAGAAGATCATGAGTGTGCTCGCTCCGTACCGCGGCATGCTGTTCCACACCGGGCAGTGGGGGCCGGTGCAGCTGGTCATCAGCGGCAGCCACAACGATGAGCAGGTCCCGGCGAGCGCCGGCGGCCACGACTCGGTGCGGGGGCTGCTCGGGCGGCAGACCGACCGGTACGCGTTCCTGGACGGGAGTTTCGCCGCCGACGGCGACCAGTACAACGCCGACCTGGTGCCGGTGATCAGCTTTGCGGATCCGGACACCCGCGACGACTGCACCTACGACGACAGCCGGTCGATCCAGACGGTGCACTGGGACGACATCATCGGGGCGCAGACCACCGGGCACCACGTGCGGGTGTGGGACGAGCGGGACTGTCCCGACCGCAGCCGCTCGTGGACCGACGCCATCTACGGCAGTGTCGACTACCTCAGCAGCAGCCACCCGAGTCTGCTGCAGGACTGGCTCACCCACCACGTGGTCGGTGGCGGCGGCGGCCACTGTGCGGTGCCCGCCTGGATCGCCACGGTGCGGCTCCGCGGGCAGAACTGCACCCTGCGGGCCGGGACCGTGCCGGTGATGAGCCGGCCCGACCGCGCCTCGTCGCGGGTCGGGACCGTCGCCGGCGGGGGCAGCCACTGGTTCCTGGGCCAGCAGCCGGGGGAGTCGAACACGGTCGGCGCCGCGACCAACTTCTGGTGGGCGTACACGCGGGCGGACAACGGGCAGTGGGGGTGGGTGTCGCTGGTGTACTTCGCCGACGGCGGCCTCGACCAGTCCGCCGACGGCCTGCAGTACGGCTGCTACGACGTGCGCGCCGGCGAGCCCGACCACTGCCATCCGCTCGGACCCGGCTGAGGGTGCCGGAGCTCGGTGGGCCGTATCTGCACGCCTTCGCCCCGGGACCGTCACCGATCGCACACAACCGCGGCCTGGGGTCGCCTCCATGATCCATTTGACCGGCACCCGGCCGGCAGCGCCATGAGAATCGGGGACCAGTCGCACGCCGGGGACGGCAGCCCGGTGACCCCCGCCGTCGCCGAGATCCGGCGCCGGGCCCTGCTCGTCTCGGCCTGCTGGTGGCTCGGCGCGGGGCCTCGTGGTCGTTCTGCCGGCGATGCTGTCCGGGATGGCGGTGGGCGCGGCGGTCATCGGTACGTACGGCAGGCGTCCTGGCGACCTGGAGGAGATGCGGGAGAAGGGGCCGGACAGACATGTCCAGCCCCTTCTCGTGGCACCGTCGG
>NZ_BOMS01000109.1 GCF_016862315.1 Actinoplanes palleronii
TTGCGTGGTGCCCGGCTGGCGCTGAGGGTCGTGTCGCACCTGCTTTGACAACCCTCAGAACCAGCCGAGCAGGTTCAGCTGGCGCTCAGGGTCGCATCACGGCCGGTTTGACGACCCTCAGAACCAGCCGGTCGAGGCGAGCTGGCGCTGAGGGTCCTATCGCGCACGGTTCAACAGCCGCCAGCACCAGCCGGCCGGGGCGAGCTCATTCCCGCGGCGGGATCGAGGTCGGTCGGCAACCATGGGTGCTCGCCAGGGCGAATGCGGCAAGCAGCCATCGTGGTCACGCGACCGTTTTAACAACCACCGCTGCTCGCCAACTGCGATCGGCGAGCAGCCATCGGCGTGGCGCGACCCGCCTTAACAACCACCGTGGCTCGCCAACTGCGAGCAGACATCGTCGTGGCGCGACCGCCCTAACAACCACCGCTGCTCGCCAGCCCCGAGCGGCGAGCAGCCATCGGCGTGGCGTGGTCGTTGTGACAACCGCTGCTGCTCGCTGGGTGAGTTCGGCGGGGAGATGTGCCGAAACGAAGCGGGTTGACCTTGTGTGGGTTTTCTGGGGGCGGCGGTCGGTGGTGGGTCAGAGAGTGGCGACGCAGGCGAACTGGGTGGCTACCGGGTGGTAGCCGAGGTGAGTGTTGACCGCGAGCATCGGGGCGTTGGACTCGTCGTTGCTGGTGAAGGCGGTGGTCACGCCGGCCGCGGCGGCGCGGCGCAGGGCCTCGGTCTTGGTGCGGCGGGCCAGGCCCCGGCCGCGGTGGGCGGGTGCCGTGGCGGTCATGTCCGACCAGACGCGGGTACCGACCCGGGCCAGCAGCGAGAACGAGACGATCTCGCCGTTCAGGACCGCGGCGATGCTCAAGTCGTGATCGAGGTCCGGGTTGTCCCAGATGTCGTAGCGCCAGGTCGCGAACGACGGCGGCTGCGGCGGGGCGTCGCCGGGCTCGTCGGTCGCGGCGGCCACATCCGCGGCGTAGAGGGCCTCCGGAGTCGTCTCCCGCAACGACATCAGCCGAATACCGTCCGCCTCGCCGGACGAGACGGACGAGACGGACGAGACAGCCCAGGAAGGCAAGCCGGACAAGGAAAG
>NZ_BOMS01000110.1 GCF_016862315.1 Actinoplanes palleronii
CGAGCCGGACGAGGAGGTCCGGGAGGGCAGGTTGAGGGCGGAGAAGCGCAGTTCGCGGCTTGGCTGGAAGCCGTGGCGGCGGGCGAAGGGCAGGCTGTCCGGGCGGCTGATCGCGGTGGTGCGGCGGATGCCGGCGGCGCGCAGGTGGGCGGCGGCCGCGGCGAAGAGGGCGTCGCCGATGCCGCGGCGACGGGCCTCCGGGTGGACCTGGAGCAGGGAGATCTGGCCGAAGTCCGGCTCGGCCGATCGCGGGTTGCGCATCGCCGCCACCCAGCCGACCGGTGCGCCGTCCGACACGGCGACGAAGGCGGTCCAGTCCTCGCCGGGCGGGGGCTGGGTGATCGTGCGGCGGATGGCGGCTTCACCGCGTACCAGATAGGGGTGGACCAGACCGCTCAGCGCGACCACCGCGGCGGCGTCGTCCGGCGCAGCCGGGCGGAGAAGGACATCGGCCATCAGCCGATCCTGCGACCGCCCGGGCCCCGGGTCAATGCGAATGCGGACCGAAAGCGATCAGGCCGCGACCGCGATGACCGAAAACGATCAGGCCACGCCAAGCACCCAGAAGACGATCACGCCGCGCCAAGCGACCGACAGGCAATCACGCCGCCACAAGCCACCCCGGAAGACGATCACGCCGCCGCAAGCCACACGGAGGACGATCACGCCGCCGCAAGCGACCGGAAGACGATCGACCCGCGGGCCACAAGCGATCCGGCCCGCGACAGGGAGTAGTCAGGAAGTGACGTCCTTGCGGGTGAAGCGGAAGAACGCCAAACCCCAGAAAACCGTCGCATAGACCAGCGCCGAGATCGCGCCCTTCGCCAGGTCCTCGGTCTGGACCGGGGTGGAGAGCAAACCCATCCACGCGTCGCTGTAGTGCGTCGGCAGGGCGTTGCGGATCGAGCCGAGCGCGGTGATCTGGTCGAGGATGCTGGACAGGATCCAGAGCAGCACGGCGCCACCGACCGCGCCCAGTGCCGCGTCGGTCAGGACCGAGAGCAGGAAGGCCAGGCCGGCGACCACGAGCAGGATCACCGCGAGGTACGCCAGGATGCCGAGCAGTCGCAGCACACCCTGCCCGGGCGGGATCTGCGCGGCGATGGTGCTGCCCAGCGGATGCCAGCCGTAGCGCAGCGTGCCGACCAGCAGACCGGTGCCGGCCAGCAGGAAGAGCGCGACGAACGAGTACCCGAGCGCCACGATCAGCTTGACCGCGAGCAACCGGGCCCGCGGCACCGGGATCGCCAGCAGGTAGCGCAGGCTGCCCCAGCTCGCCTCGCTGGCCACGGTGTCGCCGGCGAACAGCGCGAAGACCACCACGAGCAGGAAACCGGCCGAGACCGCGAGGCAGAACAGGGCGAAGTTCAGCCCGCCGGACGTCGCCAGGTCGACGAGGCTGCTGAACGCCCCGCCGCCGTTGCCGTCGTCGTCGCCGCTGCCGCCGCCGAACTCGAAGGCGGCCAGGATGATCAGGGGCAGCAGCACCATGAAGCCGAGCGCCAGCTGGGTGCGCCGCCGGGACGCCTGCCGGCGGATCTCGGCCACGATCGGCAGGGTCCGGGACGGGCGGTAGCCCACCGCGATCGACGTGCTCATCGGTCTCCACTCCCCCGGGAGTTGTCGCCCACCAGGGCCAGGAACGCGTCCTCCAGGCGGCGCCGCGGCACCACCCGGTCCACTCCGACACCGGCACGCACCAGCGACGCCACCAGCTCGGCGCGGGGTGTGCCGTTCATGTCGACGATCAGGCCGCTCGCGCCGTCCGGTGTCACCGAACGGACGCCGAGACCGCTGAGGATCTCGGTGGCGGCCGGCACGTCGGTCACCTCGATGGCGACCGACGGCGACTCGCCGACGATGTCGTCGACCGGGCCGGACGCCACGATCCGGCCCTTGTTCACCACCACGGCGTGTGTGCAGGTCTGCTCCACCTCGGCGAGCAGGTGGCTGGAGACCAGCACGGCCCGGCCGTCGGTGGCGTACCGCTGCAGCACCCGGCGCATCTCGGCGATCTGCGGCGGGTCGAGCCCGTCGGTCGGCTCGTCGAGCACCAGCAGCTCGGGCAGGCCGAGCATGGCCTGGGCGATGGCCAGCCGCTGGCGCATGCCGTGGCTGTAGTTCTTGGTCCGGCGGTGCACCGACGTGCCCAGGCCGGCGATCTCCAGGGCCTCCTCGAACCGGGCGTCGGCCCACGGGCGGCCGGTGGCCTCCCAGTACGCCCGCAGGTTCTGCGCGCCGGTCAGGTGCGGCAGGAAGCCGGGACCCTCGACGAGCGCGCCGACCCGGGACAGGATCTGCGCGCCGGGGACCAGCCGGTGCCCGAAGACGTAGATCTCGCCGGCGGTCGGCTTGGTCAGGCCCATCAGCACCCGCAGCGTGGTGGTCTTGCCGGCGCCGTTCGGGCCGAGCAGGCCGACGACCTGGCCGCGCTCGACCGTGAAGCCGATCTCCTCGACCGCCACGAAGCCGTCGTCGTACGCCTTGCGCAGGCCGAGCACGACCAGCGGGGTGTCCGCGTACTCGGCGGTCACCGAGGTGACCCGGCGGCGGCTGCGGGCCCGGCGCACCAGCAGGAGCAGGGTGAGGCCGAGTAGGAGGGCGACGATCAGGGCGCCCAGGGCGTACCACCAGAGGGTCGCGGGCGAGGCGATCGCCGTGCCCACCAGGGTGGGCAGCGTCAGCTGCCCGTCGATCGCGACGGTGTACGTCGTCGGCGCGACCGGAGTGAGGAACCCCTGGTCGGAGGTGGCCACGACGACCTGCAGGGTGTGCCCGGGCTCGAGCTGCCGGACGATCGCCGGCAGGGTCACGGTCACCGGCTGCGCCGCGGCGATGTCCTTGGGCAGGCCGGTCAGCCGGACCGGGGCGACCAGGCCGGCGCTGAGCGTGGGCGAACCGTTCTGGTCGAGGTCGTAGAGCTTGACGAAGAGCACCGCCTCGCCGGTCGGCGACGCGGCCCGCAGCCGCACCGTCGGCGAGCCGGCCACCTCGATCGCGCCGGTCAGCGGCGCGGTGTCGAACGTGGCGTGCTGCCCCGGCACGTCGGTGGCGACGTTGCCGCTGAGCAGCGAGCTGAGCCGGCTGCCGAGGCCGGGAAGCGCGGAGATGGCCGCCGGGTTGCCGTTCGGCGGGTTCGCGATCGGCTGCGCCGATCCGGTGAGGGCGAGGTCCGCGGCGCCGGTTCCGGTGAGTCCGGGGTACGCCTTCGTCGAATACCCGTTGGTGACCAGATCGCGGTCGAGCGCGGAGAACCCGGCCACCCGGGAGAAGGTGAAGTCGCCGCTCGGCGTGCTCCCCTTGCCCTGCAGGTAGTGGTCGAGCCACTGGACGGTGAGGAACTTGACCCGGTCCTGGTCGTTGCCGGGGCCGGCGCCGCCGTCGTGGCCGCCGGTGAACCAGGCCACCTTGACCGGGGTGCCCGCCGCCGCGATGCCCTTGGCGTTGGCGTCCGCCTCGGAGAGCGGGAAGAGCGTGTCGACAGCGCCCTGGATCAGCAGCGTCGGTGCCTTGATCTTGTCGAGCACGGTGGCCGGGCTGGACCGGCGCAGCAGGGCCAGGCTCGTCGCGTCCGGGACACCGGTGGTGGCCATCGAGAGGTAGGTGGCGCAGACGTCGGCGGCGAACCGCCCGCAGGCCGGGTTGTCACCACCCGCGCTGCCGCCGAAGAAGACGCCGGCCCAGCCCTTCTTGAACACCCCGGTGGCGTCGGTGCTCGCCGACTGCGGGAGGAAGGCGTGACTCAGGTCGTTCCAGGTGATCGACGGGACGATCGCGTCGACGCGCTGGTCCTGGCCGGCCAGCAGCAGGGCGAGGGCGCCGCCGTACGACCCGCCGACCACGCCGACCCGGGGGTCGCCGGTCGCGTCGGTCTGCACCTCGGGGCGGGCGGCCAGCCAGTCGAGCAGCCGCTGCGCGTCCTTCACCTCGTAGTCCGGGCTGTCCAGGTGGATCTCGCCGGTGCTCTTGCCGAACCCGCGGGCGGTCCAGGTGAGCACCGCGTAACCACGCTCGGCCAGCGACTCGGCGTCGGAGCTCACCGAGGCCTTGGTGCCGCCGAAACCGTGCGCGAGCAGCACCGCGGGCACCTTGCCGGAACGGTCCCGGGGCAGCAGGAACCGGGCGTCCAGCTCGACCGGCTCGTCACCGCCTGGGCCGGACCGGACCGTGATCCGCAGATCCTGCGCGGTCCAGGCGGCCCGCTCGGGCAGCACCGCCCACACGGTCGCGGCAGCGAGCAGCACGAGCACCACCGCGGCGGTGACCGCCCGGCGCCGGGTCACCCGGGGGAACCTTGACATGGCGCTCAACCTATCCGGGCCCGCCTGAGCAGCGGCTGTGAAGCCCCACAAGATCAAGGGGACGGTCCGGCGAGCCCGGTGCGGATAGCGTGGACGCTCGGAGACCGGACGATCGGAGCACCCGCGGTGGAAGACGAGATCCCCCTGACCGCGACCCCGCAGCTCGCGGCCCTGGAGGCCCGGCGCGGCGTCGTCCGGCTGCACCCCGGGGTGATGACGGCGCTGAAGCTGGAGCCGGGTGACCCGGTGCGGCTGGCCGGGACGCGGACCACCGCCGCGATCGCGCTCCGGGCCGAGGAGAGCGAGACCTGGACCCTGCTCTACGCCGACGACCTCACCCTCGGCAACCTCGGCGGGCGGGACGGTGTGCAGGTCAGGGTCGCCTCGATCCCGGCCGGGCCGGCACGCCGGGTGACCCTGGCCGGGCCGGCCGAGGTCGTCGCGGTGGTCTCGCCGGAGCTGCTGCGGCTGGCGCTGCTCGGCAAGATGGTCAGCCCCGGCGACGACGTGTCGCTGCTGCCGCAGGACGTGCTGCCGACGGCGGAGAACCGGTCGCTGGTCGAGGCGGCCCGGCACAGCCTGTCCAACCGGATGAGCTACGGCTGGACCAGCGCGCTGGTGCGGGTGGTCGACGTGCAGGGCGCGGACGCCGCGCTGGTCGGCGCGGACACCGAGGTGGCCTGGCAGGACGGCGCGGCGACGGCACCGCGGGGTGGCACCGTCGCGCTCCGGATCGTCCGCCCGGAGCTGCCCGCCACGTTCGGCGTCCCGGAGGACGCCCCGGTCAGCCTCGATCACCTGCCCACCCTCCGGCCGCAGGCCAAGGAGCTGGAGGAGCTGCTCGACCTGGGCTTTCACCACCGCGAGGTGCTGGCCCGGGTCGGCACCGCGGTCAGCCTCGGCGTTTTGATCTCCGGACCGGCCGGGTCCGGGAAGTCCGCTCTGGTCCGGGCCGTCTCGGCCCAGGTCAATGCCTCTGTTCGTACGATCTGGGCACCCGAACTGGCCGCCCTGACCAACGACGCGGCCGCCCGTCTCCTGCGTGACCTGGCCGGTGACGTGCCGGGTGCCGGGCCCACCGTCCTGCTGATCTCGGACGTGGAGGCGCTCGCGCCCCGGGACCAGCCGGGCCCGCTGGCCACGGTCTTCCAGAAGGTGCTGGCCGAGGCCCTCGCCGCCGGTGCCGCGGTGGTCTGCACCACCAGCAAGCCGGAGGCGGTCGACCCGGCGCTGCGTGCCCCGGGCCGGCTCGCCGTGCAGCTCAGCGTGCCCCTGCCCGACCTGGCGATGCGGCGCGAGCAGCTGAACGTGCTGACCCACCCGATGACGCTGGCCGACGACGTGAGCCTGGACGAGGTGGCCGGCCGGACACCCGGGTTCGTGGTGGCCGACCTCGGCGCGCTCGTCCGGGAGGCCGCGGTCCGGACCGCGCTGCGGCACGTCGGCGCGCGGGACGGGGCCGAGGGTCCGCTGGCGGTCACCATGGCCGACTTCGAGGACGCCCTGGACGTGGTCAAGCCCACCTCGATGGCCGACTCCACGTTGGAGGTGGCCGCGGTGACCCTCGACGACGTCGGCGACATGGTCGAGGTCAAGCAGGTGCTCACCGAGTCGGTGCTGTGGCCGCTGACCTATCCGGACACGTTCGCCCGGCTCGGGGTCACCCCGCCGCGCGGGGTGCTGCTCTACGGTCCGCCCGGCTGTGGCAAGACGTACCTGGTCAAGGCGATCGCCGGGACCGGCAAGGCGAACGTGCTCTCGGTCAAGGGCGCCGAGTTGCTCAGCAAGTGGGTGGGTGACAGCGAGCGGGCGGTCCGGGAGCTGTTCCGCCGGGCCCGGGAGGCCGCGCCGACCCTGATCTTCCTGGACGAGGTGGACGCGCTGGCGCCGCGCCGGGGCCAGGGCACCGACGGCGGCACCACCGACCGGGTGGTCGCGGCACTGCTCACCGAGCTGGACGGGGTCGAGGACCTGCGCAACGTGGTGGTGATCGGTGCGACGAACCGGCCGGACCTGATCGACCCGGCGCTGTTGCGGCCCGGCCGGCTGGAGCGGATGGTCTACGTGCCGCCGCCGGACGGACCGGCCCGGGCCGCGATCCTGCGGGCGTCGTCGCGGGCGGTGCCGCTGGACACGTCGGTCGACCTGGACGCGCTCGGGGCGGAACTCGAGGGTTTCTCGGCGGCGGACTGCTCGGCGCTGATCCGGGAGGCGGCGCTGGCCGCGATGCGCGACTCGCTGGAGGCCGCCACGGTCACCGCCGCCAACGTGGACACCGCGCGCAAGCGGGTGCGTCCGTCACTGGAGGAGGACCAGGTCGCGTGGCTGGCGTCGTACGCGGAAAGTCACCAACCGTGAGAAAACATCAACCGTGAGCGGACCGGTCAACGGCGCCGAGTGCGGGCCCGGGCCGATCGCAGACGCCGCAGGCGGCCGATCAGGACCGGGTCGTGCTCGAGCGCGGCCGGGTTGTCCAGCAGGGCGTTGAGCAGCTGGTAATACCGGGTCGAGGAGAGACCGAAGGAGTCCTTGACCGCCTGCTCCTTGGCGCCGGCGTGCTTCCACCACTTGGCCTCGAAGGCCAGGATCTCCAGGTCCCGCTCGGTGAGAGCGGCCGGTGCCGGCGCCGGCGGCGCGTCGGGCTCGGCGGCGCGCGGGGCAGGGATGTGCTGCTGCTCCTCGACCGGCTGGTCACCGGTCGGTTCGGCGGCGGGCTGCATGGCACTCCCCGGAGGCAAGGTATTGGTCGGCACGGATGTCTTCGCGAGGATCACCAGCATAATCGCCGCCGATGACCCTCGCGAACGTTACATCAGGTGATGTCACGCTTACGCATCGTCCACATTGCGGCACCCACAATGATGATCGTCAGACCGGCCACCACCGACCCGGACAGTTGCCAGGTGATGGTGAAGGACGCCGGCGTGCAGCCGTCGGTGGCGGAGTACTCACACGGTCCGTAGGTGTCGTACACCTCGTAGGACTTGAACATCCAGGCCACGAACCAGGCCGGCAACAGGTAGGCCTCGTAGAACCGGGCCCGGGCCAGTTCCAGCACGATCGCCAGACCGAATTGGAACACCACGATCACCCCGATCGCCGCGCCCAGTGCCGCCGCCGTGTGCCGGCCGATCGACGCGACGGCGAACCCGATCGCACCGGCCACCAGCACCAGGGCCAGTCCGCGCAGGCCCATCAGGCCGATCGACTGCCAGACGCCGGAGGTCATCCGCTCGGTGGTGCCGCGCAGATTCGCGATCAGCCAGAACAGGCCGGTCCAGGCCGCACCGACCACCACGGTCAGGCCGGTCAGCGAGACCAGCAGGGCGGCCAGCTTGGTGGACAGCACGCGGACCCGTTGCGGCCGCCAGAGCAGCAGGTTCATCATGCCGCCGCTGTTCCACTCGGCGCCGACGAAGGACGCGCCGATGACGAACGCGACCAGGGCCAGCAGGGCGGCGAGCGTGATCAGCATGGCCGGGAAGCTGTCCCGGAAGTCGAACTGCGACGTCAGGTAGTTGGCCGCCTGGTAGTCGTCCTTCGACGGGGTCCAGAGGTTGTCGCAGTCCCCGCCGTACCGGCTGGGGTTGGTGGCGCAGTCCGCCCGGTCCCGCTCGGCGGACTTGGTGTCCTCCGCGAAGCTGCTGTCCGCGCGGGCCTGCGCGGCCTGCAGCGACGCCGGGGTGACCTTCTCGTTCGAGTACGCCACGCCCGCCGCGACCAGCCCGAGCACGAGCACCGTGAGGAGCACGAAGAACCTGGTGAAACGGCGCTTTACCAGCCGGCGCGTCTCCGCCTTGTACAGGCTCACTGACCCCACCCGCCCTGCGTCGTCGTCGCCGCCACCTGGTCGACCTGCCGGTTCGCCCCGTCGACCGGCGCGGTGCCGGTGAGTTCGAGGAACACGTCCTCGAGGTCGGCCGAGACCGGAGTCAGCTCGGCGACGTAGATCTGCTTTTCGGCCAGCAGCTTGGTGATCTGAGCCGGGTTGCTGGCGTTCCCCACGGTGAAGTGGTCCTTCTCCAGGGTCACCGCGGCGCCCGCGGCCCGCAGCACCGCAGCCGCGCCGGCCAGGTCGACACCCGGTTCCAGGCGCACCTTGACCGTCGCCGAGGCATGGGTGGCCAGCACCGAGGAGACCGAGCCGCTCGTCACCCGCCGCCCGGCCGCGATGATCGTCACCGAGTCGCAGATCAGCTGGATCTCACCGAGGATGTGGCTGGAGAGCAGCACCGTCATCCCGGACTCGGACAGGGTGCGCATCAGCGTGCGCATCTCCCGGATGCCGCCCGGGTCCAGGCCGTTGGCCGGCTCGTCCAGGATCAGCAGCTTCGGCTCCTTGAGCAGCGCGGACGCCACCGCGAGGCGCTGCTTCATGCCGAGCGAGTAGGTCTTCACCCGCTCCTTGGACCGGTCCCGGAGACCGACCAGCTCGAGCACCGCGGGCACCCGGTGCGGGTTCACCCCGCCGGCGTCGGCGAGCAGCGAGAGGGTGGTCTCGGCGGTGAAGTTGCCGAAGAACTGCGGGCTCTCCACGATCGCGCCGACCTGGCCGGCCACCTCCGGCAGCAGCCGGGGCACCTCCCGGCCGAGGATCGCCATCCGGCCATCGTTCGGTTTGATCAGGCCGAGCAGCGTACGCAGGGTGGTGGTCTTGCCCGAGCCGTTCGGGCCGAGGAAGCCGTGCACCTGACCGGCCTCCACCACCATGTCGAAGCCGTCCAGCGCCTTCCGGACACCCTTACGGCTGCGATACGTCTTACGCAGTCCTGATATCTCGAGTACGGCGGTCATTCGCCGCACCCTAAGTGATCGATGCCAATCCCGGGAGCCGTCGGCGGTATCTGCTGGTTTTGCCCGCGGCCTGGTCAGGCGCAGATGACGTCGACGCCGGCGTCACGGAACGCGGCGACCACCGAGGAGGACGCGCCGGAGTCGGTGACCAGTGTTTCCACCTGGGTGATCGGGCAGATCCGGGCGAACGCGTGGCCGCCCAGCTTGGAGGAGTCCGCGATCACCACGACCCGCTTGGCCCGGGCCACCATCAGACTGTTCATCGCGGCCTCGCCCTCGTGGTGCGACGCGGCGCCCAGCTCGACGTCCAGGGCGTCGACGCCGAGCAGCACGATGTCCAGCGTGACCTCCCGGAGCAGGGCGCCGCCGAGCGGGCCGACCACCTCGAAGGACTGCGGGCGGACCACGCCGCCGGCCACCACGATCTTCATCCGGGAACGGACCAGCAGCTCGTTCGCGATGTTCAGCGCGTTCGTCACGACGGTCAGCTGGGAACCCTCGCCACCGGCGTTCAGGTCCGGCCGGACCGCCAGGGCCCGGGCCACCTCGGTCACCGTGGTGCCGCCGTTCAGGCCGACCACCGTACCCGGAGTGACCAGCCGGGCGGCAGCCTCGCCGATCCGCTGTTTCTCGGCCGAATGCTTGGCACTCTTGTAGCGCAGCGGGAGGTCGTACGAGACGCCGTTGGCGACCGCGCCACCCCGGGTTCGCGTGATCATCTGCTGCTGGGCGAGCTGATCGAAGTCGCGCCGGATGGTGGCCTGGGAGACGTCCAGGCGTTCGGCGGCCTCCTCGACCGTTACCCGGCCACTGTCCGTGAGTAGCTCGAGCAGGGCATTCCACCGCGCGTACCGGTCCACCCGACACTCCCCGATGCACGTTTCATGATAAGTGTGTGCACATTAGTGCGCGAAAGGCCGGGAAGCAAAGCGACCCGATGCGCGAAGGGCCGAAGGGTACTTGCCCCCGCGCCAGCGCCATGAGCACAATAACGCGCGAAATACCCGGGTACCGAGCTCGAATGCGCAGCACAACCGGTGAGGATGAGGGCATGACGCACGTAAAGGCGGAAATCGCCAGCCAACCGGACTGCTGGCGGCAGGCGGCCAAACTGGCCGACGCGCCCGGGCTCCCGGCCCGCGGGGAGCGGGTCGCCGTGGTCGGCTGCGGTACCTCCTGGTTCATGGCGAAGTCCTACGCGGTGCTCCGCGAACAGGCCGGGCACGGCGAGACCGACGCCTTCCAGGCCTCCGACTTCCCGCACGGACGCCGGTACGACCGCCTGATCGCGATCACCCGCTCCGGCACCACCACCGAGACCCTCGACGTGATGCGCGAGGTCGGCCAGAACACCCCGGTCACCGTGATCACCGCCGACCCGGCCCAGCCGGCCGTCGAGATCGCCGGGCACGCCGTCGTGCTGGACTTCGCCGACGAGCAGTCGGTCGTGCAGACCCGCTTCGCCACCAGCGTGCTCGCCCTGCTCCGGGCGCACCTGGGCCACGACATCGAGGTCGCCGCGATGGACGCCGAGGTGGCCGTCCGGCTGCCGCTGCCGGTGCACCCCGCGCTCACCGACCAGATCACGTTCCTGGGCCGGGGCTGGACCGTCGGCCTGGCCGAGGAGGCCGCCCTGAAGTGCCGGGAGACCGCCGGGTTCTGGACCGAGTCGTACCCGGCCATGGACTACCGGCACGGCCCGATCTCGATCGCCCGCCCGCGCCGCGTGGTGTGGGCGTTCGGCGACGTGCCGGCCGGCCTGGCCGACGAGGTGGAGGCCCGCGGCGCGGCGTTCGTGCACAGCCGCCACCACGGCGGGTACGCCTCGCTCGGCCGCTGGGTCGGTGGCCGCGCGCCGCTCGACCCGATGGCCGACCTGGTCCTGGCTCAGCGGGTGGCCGTGCTGCTGGCCACCACCCAGGGCCTCGACCCGGACAACCCGAGTGGCCTGACGCGTTCCATCGTGCTCCCCGAACAGCCGTGACGGTTGTCGTCGCCCTCGACGTCGGGGGTACCGGGATGAAATGCGCGCTGGTTCGCCCGGACGGCACCGTGCACCACGAGGAACGCCACCCGACGCTGCCCGAACGCGGCCCGGACGCGGTCACCGAGAACATCCTGTCGATCGCCGAGGGGCTGGCCGGCAAGGCGCGCGCGGACGGGCTCACCCCGGTCGCGGTCGGCATCGGCGTGCCCGGAGTGGTCGACGAGGTCAACGGCGTGGCGGTCTGGTCGGCGAACATCGGCTTCCGCGACGTGCCGCTGCGTGAGCTGATCTCCGCGCGGGTGGGGCTGCCGGCGGCGCTCGGTCACGACGTACGGGCCGCCGCGCTGGCCGAGGCCCGCCTCGGCGCCGGGCACGCCTGGCGGTACGTGCTGTTCGTCGGGATCGGCACCGGCATCGCCGGCGGGCTGGTCGTGAACGGCGCCGGGTATTCCGGCGCACACGGCGCGGCCGGCGAGATCGGGCACGTCACGGTCCGCCCCGACGGCCTGGCCTGCGGCTGCGGCAAACGCGGCTGCCTCGAGACCGAGGCGTCGGCGAGGGCGATCGGACGACGGTACGCCGAACTGTCCGGCCGTACCGACGCGACCGCGTTCGACGTGGCCACCCGGGCCGCGGCCGGTGAGGAACTGGCCGGCCAGGTGTGGCAGGACGCGGTCGAGGCGCTCGCCGACGGGCTGCTCACCGGGCAGGCGCTCTACGACGTCGAGGCGATCGTGCTCGGCGGCGGGCTGGCCGAGGCCGGCGACGACCTGCTGAACCCGGTGCGGGACGCGTTCGCCCGCCGGGTCACGTTCCACCGCACCCCCGAGATCGTCCGGGCCACCCTGGGTGACCGGGCCGGCTGCCTGGGCGCCGCCCTGTTCGCCCTCGACTCGCTGGGAACACCCACATGACCCGCATCTCCGGCCGGATCGTCACCCCCGGCGGGATCGTCACCGGCCACCTCGACCTGGACGGCGGGACCATCGCCGGGATCGTCCCGGACGACACCGCCGGCGACGACGTGATCGTGCCCGGCTTCATCGACCTGCACTGCCACGGCGGCGGCGGGCACACGTTCACCACCGGTGACCCGGCGGCGGCCCGCGCGGCGGCGGCGTTCCACCTCGCGCACGGGACGACCACCATGCTGGCCAGCCTGGTCAGCTCGCCGTTCGAGCTGATGCGGTCGGCGACGCTCGGCTTCCGGCCGCTCGTCGACGAAGGGGTGCTGGCCGGGATCCACTTCGAGGGTCCGTACCTCTCGGCGGTGCGGTGCGGGGCGCAGAACCCGCAGTACCTGCGCGACCCGGTGCCCGCCGAGCTCACCGAGCTGATCAAGGTCGGCGAGGGCGCGGTACGGATGATGACCGTCGCCCCCGAGCTGGTCGGCGCGCTGGAGGCGATCACGTACCTGCGGGACGCCGGGGTGCTCGCGGCGATCGGGCACACCGACGCTTCGTACGATCAGACGCACGCCGGTGTCGCCGCCGGCGCGAGCGTGGCCACCCACCTGTTCAACGGGATGCGCCCGCCGCACCACCGCGAACCCGGCCCGGTGGTCGGCCTGCTCTCCTCGACCGCCACCGTCGAGCTGATCGCCGACAACATCCACCTGCACCCGGGAATGCTGAAGTTCGCCGCGGGCAGCGCCGGTCCGGCCCGGTCGATCCTGGTCACCGACGCGATGGACGCCACCGGCATGCCGGACGGCTCGTACGAGCTGGGCGGCCAGGCGGTCGTGGTCGCCGACCGGGTGGCCCGGCTGTCCCGGGACGGCTCGATCGCCGGCAGCACGCTGACCATGGACGTCGCACTCCGCAACGCGGTCGCCGCCGGCGTGTCACTCACCGACGCGGTCACCATGGCGTCCACGACTCCGGCCCGTCTGCTCGGCCTGTCCGACCGCGGCGCCCTCGCCCCCGGCCTCCGCGCCGACATCGTGGTCCTCACCCCCGACCTGACCCGCAAACAGGTCCTCCAAGCCGGCCTCCCCCCAGCCCCCTGACCCGCAGCTCAACCCTGCGTGGGGACTTTCGGCGCGCACCGCACCAAAACCCCCCACACAACCAGCAGCTCAACCCTGCGTGGGGACTTTCGGCGCGCACCGCACCGAAACTCCCCACACAACCAGCGACCAAGCACTGCGTGGGGACTTTCGGCGCGGAGCGAACCGAAACTCCCCACACGATCGGGAGCGCGATCGGGGGTCAGGGCAGGGTGTGGCGCGAGCCCGGGGTCAGGTGGGTGTAGGGAACTCCGGTCGGGGCGGGGCCCTGGGCGCCGAGGAAACCGCCGAGCATGGCCAGGCCGACCGGGTTCAGGGCGCCGTCGTGGATGGCCAGGGTCTGCTCCGGCTCGACCTCGCGGACCCAGTCGATCAGGTCGGCGACCCGGGACCACGGGCCGTGGATCGGGACCAGCAGCGTGCGCACCGGCACGTCCGGCACGGTGAGCGCGTCGCCGGGGTGGAAGACCGTCCCGTCGATCAGGAAGCCGACGTTCGCCACCCGGGGGATGTCCGGGTGCAGTTCGGCGTGCCACTGGCCGTAGGCCCGCACCTCGAAACCGTTCGCGGTGAACGCGTCGCCCGCGCCGATCACGTGCACCCGCGCCGGGTCGCCGTCGAACGCGCGGGCCACCGCGGCGTTCGTCCAGACCTGCAGGGCCGGGTCGGCGGCCAGCGCGGCGGCCAGTTTCTCCCCGCTGAAGTGGTCGAAGTGCTCGTGCGTGATCAGGACGGCGCCGGCGCCCGCGAAGACGTCCTCCGGGGTCAGACCGCCCGGGTCGATCACCAGCCGGCGGCCCTCGTGCTCCAGCGTCACGCCAGCGTGGCCGTGTTTGATCAGTTCCATCCGAGGCCTCCTCGCAGATGTACAACGTTGCTGTACATCTCGAACTGTACAACAGTGTTGTATAGTTTCGGCATGGCGTCGAGCACCGAGGACATCGCGGAGCAGCTGCGGCAGGCGGTCGGGCGGCTGGTCCGCACCACCCGGGCACACGCCGACACGCTGCCGGGCACCCACGCCGAGACGCTGGGCTACCTGAGCCGGGCGGGGCCGCACACGATCGCCGAGCTGGCCGCGCTGCGCCGGGTGAAACACCAGAGCATGAGCCGTACGGTCGGCGAGCTGGTCACGGCCGGTTTCGTCAGCCGGGCGGCCAATCCGGCCGACGCCCGCAGCTTCGTGATCATGCTGACCGCGGAGGGTGCGACCGCGCTGGAGGCCGACCGGGCCGCGCGCCAGCAGTGGGTGGCAGCCCGGATCGCCACCACCCTCACCCCGGCCGAGCAGGACTTGCTGGCCCAGGTCCCGGCCCTGCTCGACCGCCTCTCCCACGACCCGAGCACCGACTGACCGCGCCGGGCAGCAGGGTCCCGGCTGGTTCTGAGGGGTGTCTCCGGCATCCGGAGACACCCCTCAGAACCAGCCAGCAACCGGGAGCCGCGCCACGGCCGGAAGAAGCAGCGGCATCGCGAAAGCCCCCGCAACCGGGAGCCGCGCTGCGGCCGCGGAGGGCAGCGGCGGGGGCGCGAGATCACCACGGGGCGTGGCTTCTAGCCTGCGGGCGTGCGCCCCCACCCGTACTAGGAGAAAGCGGGCCGTTCCCAACCCCGCAGGTCGGGCAACGGGATGCGGTCCCAGGGGAGGCGGATCAGCAGACGGGCCAGCACGACGCCCAGCAGCAGCCCGGCCACCGAGTCGGTGAACCAGTGGAAGCCCGTGTAGACCGTGGTCACGAACAGGATCACGACGGGGAGGACCCGGAGCGCGAACCACTCCCAGCGGGTCAGCGTGCGGCGCAGCAGGGCGGCCGCGAGGATCGCCAGGACCGTGTACCAGACCAGCGCGTTGCCCATGTGCCCGGACGGGAAGCTGCGGCTGTCGGTGCCGCTCGCGACCGGGTTGAACATCTCGACCTTGAACGGGCCGTCGTAGCGCGGCGCCGCCCGGTCGAAGTAGATCTTCATGGGGCCGATGGTCAGGTACGTCACGACGTAGGCCGCGACGAACGGCAGCGCCGCCCGCACCGAGCGGGTCCGGTACACCAGCAGCCCGGTGAGGATCAGCGCGATCGGCGTGAGCACCTGCCCGCCCTGGCCCAGGTAGTTGAGGACCCGCGCGGTCCAGTACGGCACGGCCGGCTGATGGGTCAGCGCCCAGTCGGCCACCCGCTGGTCCAGGGTCAGCAGGTGGCCCTGCACGAGCGCCACGGTGAGCGCCGCCAGCCCCGCGAGCAGCAAGAGATCAGGCCACCAGGGCAGCGTGCGGCGGTCGGCAACAGTCGTGGTCACGCCTCAAAGCTAAAGGTACTGGCGCAACTTGGCGGCCAGCAGGTCGCCGCGCACCCCGGAGTTGGGGCAGCCGCCGAAGTGATGCAGGGCCACCACCTTGTTGGTCCGGCGGGACAGCACCGGGGATCCGGACGACCCGCCCGCGGTGTCGCAGAGGTACGAGACGTCGGAGTGCGCGGCGTACCCGGTGTAGTCCGGGTTGTCGACCGCGCAGTTGCTCGCCTTGTCGCCCTTGGCCCCGGCGATCCGGGTCGGCTCACCGGCCGGGTGCTGCGGCACGTAGAGCTCGGTCCCCTTGGCCGGGCGCGCCGGGTCGAGCGTGAGGTAGCCGAACTGCCCGATGGTGTCGAAGCCGTCGACGCTGAACAGCGTGTAGTCGAGCAGGTGATCGGTGGAGATCACCTCGTTGCCCCACACCTTGGTCGGTTTGAACACGTCGTAGCCGCCGCACTTGGCGCACTGGTAGTTGAACCACACCTCGGTGTCGTAGGCCTGCTCCGAGGTGGTCAGGCAGTGGTTGTTGGTGAGCATCCGGTTCTTCGCGCCGACCCGCCAGCCGGTGCACAGCTCGGTGCCGTTGATCAGCAGCCGGGCGATCGCCTTCGACTTGCTGTAGGCGACCGGGTCCGCCGACTGGTAGCAGACCGCGTCCTTGGAGGTGTCGTTGCCGCAGACCGATTCCTCCCGGCCGCTGCGGCCCGGCCGCACGGTGGCTTTCTCCGGGACACGAGCCTGTTCGGTACGACTGAACCCGCGCGCCACCCGGTCGATGTCCACGCCCATCCCGTCGGCGGCCGACGGCTCCCCCAGCGCGTCGGCGGCCCGGTGCACCTCGACCACCGCGGTGTCCCCGGTGATCGACATGCCCCAGTCCTTGCCGGTCCCCGGCTCGTACCGGTACGACTCGGTGTTGGCCGGGTTGGAGACGGTCACGTAGTCGCCGGGGAGCAGCGACATCCGGGAGAAGTGCGGTTTGACGTAGGACGCGCCCGGATAGCTCAGCGTCTGCTTCGCCGGCCCGGCGGTGTAGCCGAGCACCTTGCCGACCGTGAGCAGCTCACCGACCTGCTGGCCGCCCGGGTCGCTCGGGGCAGCGGCGGTGGCCGTCTCGACGGCGGCGGACTCCAGAACCCGGTCCGGATTCGAGGCGCCCGGCGTGGGCGACGGGTCCGGCGACACCGTGGCCCGCGGTGACCGCCGCGACGCCGGCTGATCAGGAACGGACGAGGCCGACGGGGCTGGTGATTCCGGAGCGACCGTCGGCAGCGAATCCGCCGCCCCTACCGGGGTACGCGGCACGCCCGGCGCCTGATGCCAGATGCCGACCGGATCATCACCACCCCGTGTCGCCGTCACCGCGCCGGCCACTCCGGCCAGCACAAGGGCGGCACATGCTCCGACGACGATCCCTGTCTTGCGTCGCATGCCACTCCCGGTACGTCGTAAGCGTTTTCGCACCTGTGTAACGAGCCACGTACCACCGCGACGCGCTGGCTGAACGGGCACACTTGGGCGGTGCGCATCACCTCCGCTCTCATCGACCCAGCGCTGCTGGACCTGCCGTGGCACATCCCGCTCGAGGACTGGCCGGCCGACCATCTGGTCGCCCTGCCCCAGGGCATCTCGCGGCACATCGTCCGGTTCGTGAAGCTGAACGACGTCGTCTACGCCATGAAGGAGACCCGGGAGCGGATCGCCGAGAAGGAGTACGACCTGCTCCGCGCGCTGGAACGGATCGACTTCCCGGCGGTGCAGGCCATCGCGATCGCCACCGACCGGCAGACCCCGGAGGGCGAGCCGCTGGAGACCGTGCTGGTCACCCGGCACCTGCAGTTCTCGCTGCCGTACCGGGCGCTGTTCTCCCGGGTGCTGCGCCCGGAGACGATGAACCGGCTGCTCGACGCGCTGGCCGCGCTGGTCGTACGCATGCATCTGACCGGTTTTTCCTGGGGTGACTGCTCGCTCTCGAACACCTTGTTCCGGCGGGACGCGGGCGCGTTCGCGGCCTACCTGGTGGACGCGGAGACCGGCAACCTCTACCCGAAACTCTCCGAGGGGCAGCGCAGCGAGGACATCGAGATCATGCGGCTGAACATCTTCGGCGAGTGCCTCGACCTGCAGGCCGCCGAGCTGCTGCACGAGTCGATCGACCCGGAGGCGGTGGTCGACGACATCCTGGCCCGCTACGAGCGGCTGTGGCACGAGGTGACCTACGAGCAGGAGGTCGCCAAGGACGCCCGGCACCACATCGAGCGGCGGATCCGGCGGCTCAACGAGATGGGCTTCGACGTCGCCGAGGTGTCGATGTCGACGATGGACGGCGGCTACCGGGTCCGACCCAAGGTCGTCGACGCCGGCTATCACACCCGCCGGCTGATGCGCCTGACCGGCCTGGACGCCGAGGAGAACCAGGCCCGGCAGCTGCTCAACGACCTGGACGCGTACCGCGCCGAGAGTGCGCTGACCGACGAGCAGCAGGCCGCGCACCGCTGGCTGACCGAGGTCTTCGAGCCGGTGGTCCGGGCGGTCCCGGCAAACCTGCGCCGCAAACTGGAGCCGCAGGAGATCTTCTCGCAGATCATCCAGCACAAGTGGCTGCTGTCCGAGAAGGCCGGGCGGGACGTCGGGATGGCCCCGGCGGTGCAGTCGTACCTGACCGAGGTCCTGGTCAACAAGCCGGACGAGCTGGCCGTGCTGGGCGTCGACGCGGACGAGCTGGTGCCCTAGCCCTGACCCCGCGATCGTTCGGCGAGGGCGCGCAGGCCGCGCTGGCGGGCCGCGACCAGGATCTGATCGCCGGCCGCGAGCACCCGGCGCGGGTCCGGCCGCCAGTCCATCCACTCGTCGGACGACGCGGACATGGCGATCACCTTCGCCAGGCTCGCCTGATCGACCTCGGACAGTGGCGCACCGTCCAGCTCGGACTGCGGCTGGACGGTGACCGTGCCGACCAGGATCGCGTGCCGGCCGACCGGGATGCTGGCGTGCACGTTGCGTTCCAGCAGGGCGGCGGCGAAGACCGGTGCGCAGAGCCGGGACACGCTGCGCGACGTGTTGATCTGGAAGGCCGACTCGATCCGCTGGGCGAAGTCGTCGTCGAACAGCCGCAGCACCACCCGCAGGTCCTGACGGATCGCCCGGGCGTGCAGCGCGGCCTGCAGGTTCACCGGATCGTTTGTGGAGAGCACGACGAGCGCGCGGCAGGTCGCGATCGAGGCGGCCTGCAGGGTCTCCTCCTGCGAGGCGTCACCGACGATCACCGGGATGCCGCGTTTCTGCGCGGACTTCACCCCGCGGGCATCGGCGTTCTGGTCGATCGCCACCACGCGGACACCGAGGTCGTGCAGCTGGCGCAGCGCCTGGGTGCCGACGTTGCCGAGCCCGACCAGCACGATGTGGTCGTGCAGCGGCCCGGACGGGCGGCCCTGGCTGAGCGCCAGCCGGGCATTCACCATCCCGTCCACCACGGCCGCCGTGATCAGCGGCAGCAGCGCCAGCCCGGCGATGGTCAGCACCAGCTGCGCGGCCTGGGCGATCGCGTTGCGCTGCTCCTCCACGTCGGACGAACCGACCGCCGTCATCAGGGTGACGTAGATCGACTCCCAGAGGTCGTGCTCGGTGCCGTCCCAGGCGTTCAGCACCGCGCCGGCCAGCACCGTGGTGATCAGGGTGATCACCACGGCGACACCGAGCTTGCGGTTGAGCGCGGCGCGCAGGGCCCGGCCGAAAGCGGTCAGCGGGTGGCGCCGGCGGCCGGCCCGGCTGAGCAGACGGCGGGTCACGTCCTCGCCGGGCGGACGGCCGGTGGCCTCGGCCAGCACCAGATCGTCCGCCTCGGCGGCGCCCGGGTCCGGTTCGACCGGCAGGACCGCCACCTCGCCCGCGGTTTCGGTGGCCAGGGTGGTCAGCACGTCACGGTCGGCGACATCACCGCGGTGGGCGACATACAACGTACGTCCATCGTGGCGGAAGTGGGTCGGCGCCACCTCGCCGAGCGCGGCCGCCACGAACGCCGGTGCGGCCATCTGCGCGTCGGAGAGCACCACGTAGTCCGGGAAGATCCGGCTCACGCTGCCACCCAGCCCGGTGTTGAACATCCGGACCACCACCCGCAGCTTCTCCTCGACCTCGCGGGCACAGAGCGCGGCGTGCAGGTTGACCATGTCGTCCGGCATCACCAGCGCGAGCGCGGTGGCCCCGGACAGACCGGCCTCCCGGAACGCGCGCTCGTCGAGCCGGTCGGCCTGGCGCAGCTCGACCCCGCGCGACTCGAGCAGCTTCAGGTCGGGCACGTCCGGCCGGATCCGATGCGGAGTGATCACCGTGAGCCGGATCCGATGGCGGGAATTCGCCAACTCCTCGGCCAAGGTCCAGACCAGTGCGTCGGCCCCACAGACCACCAGGTGGGGCCGGGTATCACCGCCTAGATCACGAGGTGGGACGGCATCCGGACGGGTTACGGCACTCACGTTCACGAATCGTAGTCAGCCGTTACCGCCCGGCGGGGCCGCCCGTTGCCCCATCCGACACCATTCGTCCGAGTTGGTGGGTATGTCCATCCGACCCATCCTCCGAAGTGGTCTGGAGCAGATCAGTGCGTAAGTTGTGGTATGCCGGAGCCGGCCTCATCGCCGGTGGGGTCCTGCTGTTCGTGGCGGCGCCCGCCCAGGCGGACGTCACGTCCCCGAAGACCGCCGCACTGCCGGCCGCCGACGTGGTCGGCGGCAGCGTGCCGGACGCTCCGGGCGACCAATCCCCGAGCACGCTGCGTCTGCCGTTCACCGACACGAACAGTGGCTCGCCGCGCCTGCCGGTCGTCGGCCGCCTCCCGATCATCGGCGGGCTGCTGCCGAACGGCAGCCGCACCCTGGAGAGCGCGTCGACCACGGACCCGGCCCTCGACGACCGGGACGGCTCCCTGCTGCGCCGCCTGGCCCTGCCGAACTCGGCCGGGCTGGCCGGTCTGCCGCTCGGCGGGACCCCGGTGCCGCTGCTCGACGACACCACACCGGCCATGAACAGCCAGGAGCCGATGGACGGCGCGGCGACCGGCGACAACCCGGCACCGACGGACAGCCCTGCGCCGGTCGACAGCGCGGCACCGATGGACAGCGCGGCGCCGGTCGACAGCGCTGAGCCGGCGCCCTACACCTCGGTCGCCCCGGCCCGGCCCGGCATCGCCGCGCCGTCGGCCGTCGCCCCGGTGGACCCGTCCGCGGCCGTCGTGCCGTCCACCGACATCGCCCCGACGGTCGACGCCGTGCCGTCCGCGGACACCGCGCCGAGCTCCACCGTGGACGACCCGCGGATGCTCGAGGAGCCCCTGGATGGCACCACCAACTGACCACCGGCACCCGGCGAGCGCGCACCGCGACCGGTGCGCGCTCGGCTACGCCGTGGCGGGCGGGATGTCCAGCAGGTCCCAGCTCAGCAGCGTGAACGTGGTCTCCTCGAGCGCGCCGGCGGACCGGTAGGTGGCCAGCGCGGCCGCGTTGTCGTTCTCGGTCGCCACCCACATGCCGTAACAACCGCTCTTGCGGGCCAGCTCGGCCATCGCGGTGACCAGCGCGGTCCCGATCCCCTGCAGCCGGGCCACCGGCGCCACGCCGAGCTCGTAGATCAGCATCTCGGTGCCCTTGTCCGGGTGCGTGGTCTCGACCCCGGAGATCATCCCGACCGGCCGGTTCGCGTCGTCGTAGGCGAACAGCAGGTGATGGGACGTCTCGGTGAGGAAACGGTGGGTCGCCTCGGCGATCGGCGGCGCGTCGAAGAGGTCGGCCCCACGGCGAACCTCCTCGGCGGAGGTCACGCGTTCAATCCGCATGGCGCCACCCTAGCCACGGACAAGTCACGCTTCAGCCTCCAATTGCCGATCCGGGACACGATTCGGCACACGCTCCCGGCGCGACGCCGCTGGGTAGCATGACGGCCGATACCCCGACGGTGGAGGCCACGACATGCCAGTTCCGGGCGACGGCTCCGAGGACGCCACCAGCACTGCCCCGGCGCCACAAGATCAAGATCAAGACCGGGATTCGGTACGGTACGCCGCCGGCACCGCGGAAGCTGCCACGCCGACGCCGACTCCCGTGACCACGCCGAACGACCCGCCCCCGCGGACCGACACGCAGCTGGACACGATGGCCGCGCCGGGACCCGCCGAGGAGCCGGCGAGCGGGTACGCCGCCCCGGTCGACCCGTGGGCCGAAGCCGAAGCGGCCGCGAACCTCACGAACAACCACGTGCCGCACCCGATGGCGCCCGCGCCGGCACCGGAACCGCCGACCGCGCTGATCGAGGGCGGGCCGGCCCATCCGCTGACCGCCGCCGGGGACGCGGAGCCGGAGCACCCGTCGTACAAAAAAGGGTTCTGGATCCTCGGTGGGGTGGCCGCGACCGCGACCGTCGCGCTCGCGGTGACCGCCGCGGTCCTGCTCTGGCCGGGTTTCCCGGCTCTCGACTACCACGCTCTCGACCAGGTCCGCGGGCTCACCCCGGTTGCGCCGATCACCTCGGGCTGGGCCGACGCCGAAGTGATCGGTGACCGCGCCTACTTCGCCGGCACGGTCGAGACCGGCGAGGCCGCGGTGACCGCCTACAACATCGGCAGCGGCCGCGAGGTCTGGAAGAACATCGAGGCCGGCCCGGCGAAGACCTGGAAACAGATGATCGCCCTGCCGGACGCGGTCGCGCTGATCTCCGACCCGGACTACACCACGAGCCTGGCCCGCCTGGTCGTGCTCGACGGCACCACCGGCGTCAAACGCTGGGACTACTCGCTGGGCAGCTCGGACACCGTGCACTTCGGCGCCGGCATGGTGCTCGTCGACGACCACGAGCACAGCGTGCTGCACGGCCTCGAGTTGACCAGCGGCGACGAGAAGTGGCAGCTCGCCAACCCGGACGGCTCGGCGAGCAGCACCCTGCTGGGCGTCACCACCCCGGACGACCTGACCGGACCGGCCGGCACCCAGGGCCGCCCGTTCGCGCCGGAGGTGAGCGACGACGACCAGGTGGTGCAGATCGCCGCCGACCGCTCCGCCCGGGTGATCAACATCAAGGACGGCACGGCCGGCGAATCCCGCCGCGACGTGGCCTACCCCAGCGACAAGACGGTGGCACACAACGGCCGGCTCTTCGTCGAGGAGTCCAGCACCGACCGGCTGCTCGCCTACGACCTGGCCGGGTTCGGCACCGGCGGCGAACCCGCCGTGGTCTACACCGCGCCGAAGGACGCCGACGTCAGCGACCTGACACCGTGCGGCGACAACCGGATCTGCATCGTGGAAACCATCGGGTACGCGCACGACAAGTCCCAGATCGTCGCGTTCGACCTGGAAACCCACAAGGAGGCCTGGCGCAAGCCGGCGCCGGACGTGGAGACCCTGGTCCCGGTCGGTGACGCGGTGCTCGCCTCGACCGACGAGACGAACACGCTCTTCGACGCGACCGGCACGCCGCAGTGGACCGACTTCCCGGGCACCGCGGCCCGGCTGGACGCCGGGAACGTGCTGCGCTTCTCCGGCACCCTGACCCCCTCGGTCGGCGACCAGTTCCTCGACGGGGTGCACCCGGGCGACAAGGCGGCGCAGATCGGGCCGCTCCGCGACGTACGCGGAAGCAGTTGCGCGTGGAACACGTCGGTGGTGGCCTGCGTGCGGGCCGAAGATTTTGTGGTGGAGCGGTTCGCCGGCTGACTTTGGTCCACAAAAAAGGGGGCCGCCCGGCGGGCGGCCCCCTTTTTCAGAAAACGTCGCGTCAGATCCGGGCGCCGCTGGTGGCGTGGAAGACGTGGATCGCGTCGGTGTTCGGCTTGATGTAGATGGTCTCGCCCATGTGCGGCATGTAGCGACGCTCGGTGCGCACCACGAACCGCTCCGAGTCGCCCGAGAGGTCCGAGTGGCCGTAGACGTTGGCGTCCGAACCGAGGTCCTCGACCAGGTCCACCTTGATCGGCAGAGCCTCGGCCGACTCGGTCACGACGGTCGCGGCCTCCGGGCGGAACCCGATGGTGACCTTGCCGTCGCCGTTCTGCGCCGCCGCGACCTGCTCACGGGTCAGCGGCACCGCCAGCGCGCCGAACGTGGCACCGGCCTCGGTCAGCGGCACGGTCTTGATGTTCATGGCCGGGGAGCCCATGAAACCGGCCACGAAGACGTTGCCGGGGGTGTCGTAGAGCGCCCGCGGGGTGTCCACCTGCTGCAGCACGCCGTCGAGCATGACCGCGACCCGGTGACCCATGGTCATGGCCTCGACCTGGTCGTGGGTGACATACACGGTCGTGACGCCGAGCTTGGCCTGCAGCGTGGCGATCTGCGAACGGGTCTGCACCCGCAGCTTCGCGTCGAGGTTCGACAGCGGCTCGTCCATGAGGAAGACCTGCGGCTGACGGACGATCGCGCGACCCATGGCGACACGCTGACGCTGACCACCGGAGAGCGCCTTCGGCTTGCGGGAGAGGTACTCCTCCAGCTGCAGCAGGCCGGCGGCCTCCTTGACGGCCCGGTCGATCTCCGCCTTCGGGGTCTTGCGCAGCTTCAGGGCGAACGCCATGTTCTCGTACACCGTCATGTGCGGGTACAGCGCGTAGTTCTGGAACACCATCGCGATGTCACGGGACTTCGGCGGGAGGTGCGTGACGTCCTTGTCGTTGATCAGGATCTGACCGCGGTCGACATCTTCCAGACCGGCGAGCATGCGCAGGCTGGTGGACTTGCCACAACCGGAGGGGCCGACCAGGACGAGGAACTCGCCATCGCCGATCTCGAGGTTCAGCTCGTTGACCGCGGGCCGCTCAGAGCCCGGGTAGATCCGGGAGGCTTTCGAGTACGTGACGGTAGCCATGGTGAATCGACTTCCTTTCCACCGGCAGGAACGTGCCGGACGATCCGAGTAGAAGGAACAGCCCCGCCACCGTATTTGTTTTTACCCGACCTGCCAAGATGGCGACCACAGATCAGGACGTTATGCTGAGGCCCGCGCCCCTGTAGCTCAGATGGCTAGAGCACCCGTCTTGTAAACGGGAGGTCGTCGGTTCGATCCCGACCGGGGGCTCTTTTCATGCCCGACCTGCGCGAATACGATCCGGAGATCGCAAGCCAGGGGAGGCACGATGCACCACCAGTACCCGTCTAGTCGAGCGACCGGGGCGTGAACGCATGCCCCGACAGCACCCCCGAACCCGCCGACCGGCCCGTGACGACATCGGTTCTTATCTGGTCTGGGTCAATTCCTGGGACCTGAGCCTGCGCGCCGAAGGCCGCAAAGAACGCACCCGGACCGGCTATTTCGACGACATGGTGTTCTTTGCCGGCTGGCTGCTGCGGCACCGGCCGAAATTCCGCGACTGGCAGGACGTCGACAAGCGGACCCTGCGGGAGTTCTTCGCCTGGCTCCAGGCGGCCGGCACGCCGTGCCCGCACCTGATCGTGGACGGCGAGCCGCCCGCGGAGTGCGAGGGCTACGCGGTCGGCTACGTCCGGCACGTCGCCGTAAGCGTGGACCGCTTCTACGGCTGGTGGTCGGCGGAGGAAGAGCTACCGAACCCGCTCGACGGCGTCAAACTGCCGCAGCAGCAGCAGCTCGGCAAGAGCCAGGTGCCGGTGCTCGACACCGAGGCGCTGGGCAAGCTGATCCACGATGCCGAGGCAGACCGGTCCTTCCACGGCCGCCGCGATGCTGCCCTGCTGCGCCTGTTCATCTGCACGGGCGTGCGCCTGGCCGAGCTGGCCGGCATCCGGCTCGGTGACCTGAACCTGCAGAAACGGGAGGCGCTGGTCACCGGCAAGGGCAGCAAGAGCCGGACGGTCCGGTTCGACGACCGGTCGGCGCTCGCCCTGGACCGCTACCTGCGAGCGAGGGCGAAGCGCCCAGAGGCGAAGCAGGGCGAGCGGGCCCCGCTGTGGCTCGGTCACGTCCGAGCCACAAGCGGGGCGGGGATGACCGGTAGTGGCATCTACCAGGCGATCAAGCGGCGCGGCGACCGGGTCGGCGTGGTCGTGCACCCGCACATGTTCCGGCACACCTTCTCGCACCGGTGGCTGGATGCCGGCGGCGCCGAGGGCGACCTGATGGAGTTGAACGGCTGGGACAGCCCGCAGATGCTGCGGCACTACGGGGCGTCGGCCCGGGCGGCTCGTGCCCGGCGGGCCTACGACCGGGTCGACATCATGGGCGACATCTAAACGCGAGACCGCGCGCCGGATTCCGGCGCGCGGTTCGTGTGGCAGTACTGGACTGCATCGATGTATCCCTGTGCGTACTTGCGGTTCCCGTGCCGCCGGGCGGCAGCGACAGCGATGGCGGCGAGAGCTAGGACGATAATCGGAGCCGGGATGGACCTGTATTTCGCTTCGGTCCGGTCCGCGGCTGCCCGCTTCGGCATGGTCTGATTCCCCCCTGATCGTCACGTTTGCCCTGGCCTCGGGCTACATGAGAGATCAACCGTGCCTGATGATCACTTTCGGCAACATGGTCGTAACGGACCGCGTAGGTGAACGGCCGTCTACGTGAAGGATCAACCAATCAGTCAGACCGTTACACGATCGGGTTAGAACCCTTGTTCTAGCGGTCTCGATCATGAATGATGTCGCGCGTCAACTGATCAATTGCTCGGGCCGATTGCGCGGTCTGGACATCCATAGCGTCAGGCGGATGCGCAGGTTACGGCTCTGGGGCGCCTGGGAGATCCAGGACGCCCTTGGCGTCGGCCGGAGTCGGGCCCGCGAGCTGATGTACAAGAAGGGCTTCCCCGACCCGGTCGACGACGAGATGCGCCGCGGCCCCGTCTGGTTCGAGGACGAGGTCCGGGAGTGGATCCGCGCAAACCGGGAGACCGTCGCCGAGGACCCCGAGTCCTAGCGGTCCACCAGCGACCGCAGCGGCCGCGCCCGCCGCTCCTCCTCCGCCTCCACACCCTCCTGAACCTCGGCCATCCGCTCGGCCAGCTCGGCCGGCGTCGCCGCTGACGTCCAGGGCCCCGACGACAGGCCGCCCAGCGTCCACCAGGTGATCGCCGTGCCCACCATCTCCGCCCGGTAGCCGGCGGGCCGCACCCATCCCGGGGTCGTGCAGCCCAGGTCCCAGACCACCCACCAGCGGGGCCGGCCTAGGCGCTCGCACTCCTCGAGGGCGCCGGCCGGCCAGTGCAGGCGCTCGGCGAGGACTCGGCGGTTGTGCCACGCCAGGCCGGTCACCCGGTCACCTCCGACGGCGGCCGGGCATTCGTGCACGCGCCGAGACTGACCCAGGCATTCTCCAGGTGCACCCAGCCCCAGCAGCTGTTCCGGATCGCCCAGCCGCAGACGCAGCGGTCGGTCCGAGGGTCGATGTGCCGGCTTGGCGGGATCGCCCGCTGCCGGCCGAGCTGGTCCTGGAGTGGCCCGTTCGGCCGCGGCTTGTGCACTCCTGAGCCAGCCAGCGCGGGGCGGGTCATCGCGGATCCCGGGGCGGCTGGATGTCGTCGGGATACGGCAGGTAGGGGCAGGTGCCCATGCCGCACTGGCAGGGGCGGATCTCCTCACGCCTCGGCTGTGGCTGCCGGAGTCGTCGCGTCCGCATCGTCTGTGCCTCCCGTTCGCCTCGGGTGGGGGCGGCGGCCGGTGCGAATTCCAGGGGGACAGGACCCGGCCGCCGTTGGCCGGACTTTACGACTCCTCTTGGCGATCGTAAAGAGGAACACGGGATTACGTACCGCATAGTGCGACATTACTTAGCGTCTGATCTTGTGGAGCGTGACGAGATCCGACTGATGGGCACGGCAGAGATTGCCGACCGGCTCGGCGTCACCCCAGCACGCGTCCACCAGATCACCGACAGCCGGAAGCTGGCCTTCCCGCCACCGCTGGTCCGCCTGCGAATGGGCCAGGTGTGGCTGGCCCAGGACGTCGAGGCGTGGATCACCGAGAACCGGCCGGCACTCGCCGAGGACACCGAGAGCTGAGACGAAAGCAGGGCGGCCACCCGGTGGGGTGACCGCCCTGCTTCGTTGCTCGGGAGCTACTCGCTCGCCTCGTCGGCATCAGGCCGGTGGCCGAGCTTGCGCTGCAGCGTCGTGCGGCTGATGTCCGCGCGCTGACAGATGACCGTGTCCGGCACTCCGAGCTCGCGCGCCTGACGGACGGCGGCCCAGCCGGCGTCCTCGGCCTTGCGTGACTCCTCGAACTTCGCGGCGATGGCAGCCAGCGCTGATTCTTGCGCGTCGTCCCCGCGCCACCTTGGCCTGATCACAGGCCGGACCTTACCAGTCTGGTGCTTCATTTGGTGCAGCCTCCCCTTGTTTCCGCGCTCCGGGTGGGGTTATGGTGACCCAGATGGTGCATCATATCAAGCACCGTTTGATGCAATAACTTCTCGCCATGGAGTCCAGATGGCATCTGACCTGCTGATCATGGCCGCCCTGCTCGTCGGCGGCTCGGCCCTCGGTGCCGCCGGCTGGCGCATGGAGAGAGCCGCCCGCGCCGCCCACGAACCTCTCGACCCGGAAGGACCGGCCATGCCGCTGCAGCGCTACCGCCTGCGGATCTATGACGGGCAGTACGAGGTGCTGCACGAGAACAACTTCGTCGTCGACGTCGACCTGGACTCGCCGATGCGCAACGGCATCCTCGACCGGCAGCTGACCTCGCTGGTCCAGCTCGCGCAGATCGCGAACGAGCCGATGGACCGCCCGGTCATGAAGGTCTGCGACTACGCGACCGGCAAGCCGCTGCTGGACTGGGTGGCCTGATGCAGCACCACATGTCCCCCACCGCCGTGGCGATCCTGTTCCTGCTCGCCCTGGTCGTCGACTGGATGAGCGTCGGCCCGAACAGCATCCGCGACCGGGTGGCGTTCTTCTTCGCGCTCGCCGCGGTCCGGGAGGGCTTCAACGGCTCGCCACTCGACCGGTGGACGGTCGGCTTCCTCGGCGGCATCATCCAGCAGTTGCTCGACGCCACGAAGGGCGCGTACATCGCGGGTGCGATCGTCAGCACCGTCATCGGTGCCGCTGTGGGCATCCTGTGGATATACACGGTCGGCTGCGTCCTGCCCGTGAAGGCCGGAAAGAAGTTGGGCCGATTCGCGACCCTGTCCTTTCCGCAGTCGCCGCTCTACCGGCTGAACGTGCAGATGTGGGTGATCGCCTTTCTCCTCGGAATGCTTTCCGATCTGCCGCACGGCGCGATCGGCAGCATGACCGCATCGTCTATCGACCTGGTCACGTCGGTCGTCGCGCCTTTGCCCGCCTACCTGTTCGGGAGTGCCTGATGCTGCTCGCCGCGAGTGCCGAACCGAACCGGGGCTGGGGCGGCCCGATCGCCCTGGCCGTCGCCTACTTGCTGTTCCGGGTGATCCAGCGGGTGGCCTGGCGCTTCGGCTTCGACAAGATCAAAAACCCCTCCCCTACCCCGGAGCTCCCTACGGCCGAGCGCGTGAAAGTCCAGTCCACGGTCGGTGTCACTGAGGCTGAACCCGATGAACCCACCGAGCCGGCTAGGGACTGGTGGGGCGAGGCCCGGGAGGTCGGTGGCCACTGGTACCGAGTCTTCCGCACCAGTGACCGGAAGCTACCGGAGGCGCACGAAGAGCCCGAGGGTGACTCGGAGATCGACCTCCCGCTCGACGACGACGAGCCGGAACCGGAGGCAGTCGAGGAGCGGCAGGAGACGCTGGAGGAATACATCGCTCGCGCCCGCCGGATCGGCGCGCCTTACAACCGAATCGTCGCCGTGGCCGTCGACCACTACGGCATATCGGAATCAACAGCCAAAAGACGGATCCGCATCTACGACGAGTCTCGGAAGGATTCGAGATGAGCAGCAAGAAGGACCGCGCGAAATGCCACGGCGCACCCGAGAACTTCGAGGCCGACTGTGGCCAGGCCGGGCCTCACGGCTGGCACGTGATCGCGGACCCCGAGGGCCCGCCCCCGTACGGCACGAGGCGGCCCGACTCTGAGGACTGCTGGCACGACCGCAAGAACGACGACGGTGACCAGTGCTTCGACTGCGGCAAACGGCTCGACTGATCCACCTGCCAGGCGTCGCCCGTTCATCCCGAGATCAACGCCGATCATCCACAGTGGGAGCCCGCCGCTCGACAGCGCGGCGGGCTCCGCTCATTCTCGGGAGCCATGAGCCAGCCGGCGCCCGAGAGCGTCCCCGCCGAACCCAAGCCGAGCACCGCCAGCAGCAACCGCTGGGCGATCGGCATCGTTGTCGCCGTGGTCCTGGTCGTCGGCGTGTGCGTGGCGCGGATGAACAGCAACAGCAAGCCGTCCGCGGCGGACGAGCAGCGTGATGCCCAGCGGGTGTGCGAGGGGCAGTTCGTGCCGGCCCGGCTGAAGGCGCCGGCCACGGCAAAGTTCTCCGGGGTGTCGGTGTACGAGGCGGGCGGCGCGTACCGGGTGACCGGGTCGGTCGACAGCCAGAACGGCTTCGGCGCGCTGGTCCGGTCGGCATTCAGCTGCACGGTCCACGCGTCAGGCGACCGATGGGTGCTCGACCGGGCCGAGGTCACCGGCTGACCCCGGACAGCAAGAAGCGCCCCCGCCCGGCTCCGAAGAGCTGGACGGGGGCGCTGTCGTATGGCGCAGGGCCGCTAGAGCGACGCCTTGGCGGTGAAGGTACGCTGCGCGGCGCCGGCCGCGCCGGTCGGCTTCCAGAGGCCGAAGTGCACGACGACGGCGATGGCGAAGTTGACCGCGATGCTGATCGCGACCGGCACGAACGCGAAGTCGACGGCGGTGTTGGCCGCCTGCAGCCACGCCTCGAGGAAGCTCTTGACCGCCGCGGCGGTGAGCAGCAGCACGGCCTTGACACCGGGGCTGGTGGTGCGGGTGGTAACGAGTCCGACCAGCAGCGGCAGCAGGACGGTGACAGCGAGGCTGAGCAGGCCGCTGATGCTGCTGGGGTCGAACCCGTAGACGGGAAGGGCCGGGATGTCGGCGTCGGTCATGACAACTCCTGTCAGAACAGATGTTCTACTGAGGGGATGGACGAGCAGGAGGACGGCGTGCTGGATCCGGCCGCCGCGGCATGGGTTCAGGACCTGGCCGACCGGCATTACGAGGGGAACTTCGGCCGGGCTGCGGCCGCAATTCTGGAAGCGGCCTACGCGGCCGAGCTGGCGCCCGACGACCCGTGGGCGTACCTGGCCGCGCGGCAGCACGGACGCGGCGTCAGGTGATCAGGCCGTCCGGCCAGGCCGGAGGCGGCGGCGGGCTGCCGTCGTTGATGTGGCGTCGCAGCTGGCCGATGTAGTCGTCCTGGATCCGTCGGTGGCGCCGCAGCTCGGCGTTCTCCTGGCGCAGCGCGACGATGTCTTCCTGGCGCTCGTTGAGCAGCTGCTGGCCGGAGTCGGTCCGCAGCTTCCGGTTGCTCGCCCGGTAGGTCATGTATGCCGCACCAAGGACGCCCAGCAGGGTCAGGATCGGCCCGAGCCGGTCTAGGAGCGGGTCCACGCCCACCTCCGTCCTGCCTCCCGCGGCGGTGCGGCCGGGATGCCCCCGGCAATCAGGTAGACGAAGCAGGCGAACGCCAGCCAAATCACGGTGTTGATCCAGCCGCGCTCGACCGCGCCGGCCAGCCAGCCGAACATGCTGAGCAGGCCCCAGCCGACCTTGAGGCCGACGGCGAACATGAACGCCGTGGTGTCGTGGATGCGGAAGGCGTACCAGAGGCAGATCACGCCGACCGCGCCCCAGCAGGCCGCCCACACGCCGAGCGGCATGATCTCCGCCATCCAGGCGTAGAACGGCACCAGCGGCGTCGGGGTGCTGACCAGGCCGACGCAGTAGACGACGTCGAGCAGGAAGAAGAAAAGCAGCGCGGCGCCGCGGCGGCCGATCCGGGAGGCGAGTCGTCCGGCCGCGGTGGTCACGATGCGAGCCGGTCGGCCAGCTCCTGAGCGACCTGCCGCGCCAGGTCCGCCGGGATCGCCGCGGCGATCAGCTCCGGGGTCAGGCCGGCGAGGACGGCGGCCGCGACCGCGGACTCGTCGACGTCGACACCGGTGATCGCGGCGAGCAGCTGCGCCTGACGCAGGCCCGCTCGGTACTCGATGCTGCGCATGTCGCCGCCGACCCGGCGCATGGCCCCGGGCTTGGCGTTCGGGTTGGCGTCCAGCTCCTCGTGGTCCCAGACCGCAGCCGGGACCTGACCGAGCAGCGTCAGCGCGCGGTCAAGCTTGGCTTCCTGTGCAGCGTTCATCTCGTCCTCCTGTACGCCCCACGGGCGGGTATCGGCCTCAGTGCTGGTCAGGTATCGCGCGCTGAAATGCGCGTGGTCGAAGTGCTGCGACGGTCCGGAGTAATCGCGCCAGACCCAACCGTCCGACCGGGAGCAGATGCGGCCGCGCCAGATGACGTTCTGCAGCCGGCCGACGAGAGTCGGGCTGGCCCACTCGATGCGCTCACGGTCGACGATCGCGTTGACCTTGCGGTCGAACCAGGCGCCCGGCTGGCCGCCCTTGCCGTCCGGCCACGGACCGGTGCTGTCGATGTCGACCGCGTGGATCTCGTCGACGTTGTCCGCGTCGGTGTACGGGGTGCGACCGCCCTCGTCCGGGTTGTGGTCGGAGATCGACGCGGCGTGCGAGGTGTCGCCGATCCAGCCGTCCGCGCCCTTGTCCCGGCGCGGCGCGGCCGCGTTGAACTCTGCCCGCAGCGTGACCAGGCATGGCACCAGGAACGGCGCGTTCATCAGCCCTCCTCGACCGTTGCGACCGGCTGGTACTGGTGACGAAACGTCGTGTCGTCGAGCAGGCCGCAGACGCCGACCGGGGCGACAATCAGCCAGCTGCCGGTTGGCACGATCCAGTCCGTGTCCGACCACTCGCCGACCTCGTGCAGGGTCAGCGAGGTGCCACCAACAGCGACCAGGGTCCAGGTGGAGGTGAGGACCATGGCCTGCGCGGCGGCGAGCAGGTCGTCGGCGGAGTCCTGCGTGCCGAGGTACTGCAGGCCGACGTATCGGGGAACTATGGGTAGCTGCATCAGAACCCCTGCCAGATGGCCGTCAGCGACGAGCTGACGGGCGTGGTCGAGATGGCGGTACCGATGGTGCCGGTGCTGGCGAACTGCTGGCCAAGCAGTTCGATGTAGTCGGTGGCCAGGGTCGCTTGGACGAGGGTGACGGCGCTGGAAACGCCGACGAAACCAGTCGCGCTCGCCAGCACCTGGCCGCCCCAGCCGCCCGGGATCACGGTGCCGTTCTTGGCGACGAGGGCACGGACGTACGTGGTCGCGCCGTTGGACGCGGGGACGTAGATGCCGGAGATCTGCCACCAGCCGAGCCGTTTGCCGATCACGACCCGGCTGGTGTTGGTGGACTCGTCGTGGCAGGCCAGGTTGTCGATGACCTCGCTGCCGGACCCGAACGTAATCGGGGTGTTCGTGGCCGTGGTCCAGCCGGTCTGGGCGGTCTGCTGGACGAGGAAGACCTTCGGGATCGTCCAGGCCGCGTCGACGTCGGCGGCAAGGTTGCCAACGTCCAGCGGTACGTTCGGCGCGGCACTCAGTGCGGGGTACCGAAATGCCATGTTGGTGGTGGTAGGCATGGGACTCCTAGCTGGGTGGGGTGCCGATGATGCGGCCGAGGATCAGCAGCCCGCCGGGCGGCTGGTAGAGCACCGCGACGGTGTGACCGGCGGTCGGGGTGTAGCTGGCCAGGTAGGCGGCCTGGATGGCGGTGCCGCGCCAGGTGACGGTCGTCAGGGCGTTGCCGTCGGCGGCCGCGCCGGCGCTGACGCTGGCAACCACGGCGGGCTCCACCCAGGCAGACGGTGCGCCCTGCGGTGGTTTGCCGCGCAGGATCTCGGTGGCCAGCTTCGAGGCGTTGACGGTCACGTCACTCTCCTGTCGGGACGTCGCCGTCCGGCCGGCTGGACCGGGTGATGATCTGCTGAGTCCCGCCGATGTCCAGCGGGATGGTCAGCGAGTCGATCAGGTGCAGCTCGGTGGTCCCGCCCGGCGTGAGCACGGTGATCACGTCGCCACGGTCGAGGCCGGGGTGCACGATCGCCTCGACGCTCAGCTGTGCGTTGATCGCCTTGACTCGATTGAGCAGGGCCTTCGCGGCAACGAGCGCCTGTGCCGAGCTGGTCATGGCCGGGCTGGTGTAGCGGTACGGAACCCTGCCGAACGGGCCTCCGACATACGTCCGGCTGGTCGGGTCGGTGTCGGCAGCGATTACCGGTGCGTACGGCGCCGAGCCGCTCAGGCTGCTCGGATAGGCGACGACGACGTTGTAGGTCCGCTGCCGATCCCGGGTCCGTTCGCCGGAGAGCAGCACCCCGGACGGTGATGCGTCGACGGTCCAGACCGGGGTCTGGCCGAGCAGCGGTGCGTCGGCGATCCGCAGGTTGCCGGCGACGTCAAAGTAAACCTCCGCGCCGATGCTGGTCGCCAGGTCGACCGCTGCGGCGGCCCGGTCCTGGTCCCAGACGATCGGCCCGACGGTCGATATCGATGTGGCCGTGGTGGACACCGTGATGCCGGAGACCGCGCCGGTGACGAGCCGGGAGATCTCCGCCCGGATTTGCGCCGTCGGCACGGACGCGGTCGGCTGTTCGAACTGGGCGCGCTGCACCCGGGCCCACCGGTCCGGCGCCGACTTCACGCTGATCCCGCCCGACGGGCCGACGCTGATCGACTGCGAGTCCAGGGAGAAGACCCCGAGGGGCACCAGCTCCTTGTCGCCGGACGGGTACCGGATGCCACGGTACGGGCGGAGCTCCACGCCGATCGTGTCGAGCGTCGACCACAGCGCGCGGTCGGCGATCGTCAGATCCAGGGTGCGCCGCACGCCGGTGCCGCCGGCCACGCTGACCGACCCGCCGGAGATCGGCATGTCCGAGGCGATCAGCGAGCCGCCCAGGTACGCATCTACGCGGACGGCGACCGTGTGAGACTCGCGCAGCGCCTGGCCGAAGGTCGAGCTGACCGGGTACATCAGGACCCCGTCAGCACGGCGGTATACGTGGCGCGCTGGGTCAACACGTCCTGGTAGGTGGCCGCCTCGGCCAGCAGTGTCGCGTAGGTGCGCTGGGCGACGATGCCGCCGGCGGGCCGGCCGACCGCGGTGAACGGGGCGGTCCAGATCCGCCACGGGTGCGGGTAGTAGTCCGGGCGCAGGCGGTTCTCGGTGAGATCGCCGATCGCCAGGTAGTTGTGCCGCAGGGTGACGCCGTAGAGCTTGTCCGGCGGGATGTCGAGCAGTAGCTGCGTGACGTCGTCCAGCAGCGCCAGGAGCGCGGTGTGCTCGGCGTCGGACTTGGTCCGGAGCGTGATCTGGCCGGCCTTCGTCTTGCGGACCCCATCGCTCACAACGATCGGGGTGGCTCGGCCCAGGGGCTGCAGGAACGCCTGGACCACGGCCCGGGTCGGCGTTCCCTCGCCCTGGAAGTCGACCTTCATGCTCAGCGACGGCACACCGGGGTGCCGAAGCCAGATATCGGTTGCGGACAGGGTGACCGCGGAGCTGGTGATGCTGCCGCCTGCGGTCGTCGCGATGTACGTGCTGGCGGCCCCGAACCAGCTCTCGTAGTCGTAGAGGACCGCCGAGCCGGTGCCGTCCAGGGCGATCGGCTCGGCGGTCCGGACCGGCGTCTGCGTGCCGTCCGGGTCAGTCCGGATGATCGTCGCCGACGTCTGCCCGGTGTAGGTCAGCTGCAGCAGGATCCGGGGCGGGTTGTTGCTCGGCTCCGGGGTCGCGGTCAGCGTGGTGGCCACGGGGTCCTCCTACGCGGTCTGGTAGACGGTGGCGGAGGTGACCTCGCCGAGGGCGGTGTCGACCTCGAGGCGGACCTGTCGCGAGATCGTCTCCGTGCCGAGGGTGATCGGGATGGTGGCCAGGACCGTGACCGGTCCGGATCGACTGCCGCTGCCGGGCGACTGGCCGAGCCACTTCTCCCCGACGTGCTGCCAGATCGATAGCGACCGGGCCCGGTCGCCCAGTCTCGGGATGAACGCCTCGCCGCCGGTCGACTGCTCGGCCCACGCGTACTGGGTCGGGCCGCCGGCCGCGATCTTCGCCTCGCGCAGGCCACCAGAGGCCCGCTCGTAGATCCCGCCGGCCGCGTTCTTCGTCAGGGTGATCCGGCCGTAGGACTTGAGCAGGTTGTCGATCGCAGCTTTCGTCATCCCGGACTTGGACAGGACCGTCCGCAGCTGGGCTATGTAGCTGTTGTAGAGCGCGGTCGACGCCTTCGCGTTGCCGCCCTCCGCGTACAGACTCTGCGCAGCCTGCTCGGCAGCACCGAGGAACGAGAAAAGCTGGGTCAGCTCGGCCTGGCCGGTCTCGGTCTTGGTGTTGAAGCTGGGCTTCGTCCAGGCGAATGCCTTCTTCGTGCTGGACAGGGCCTGCTCGGCGGCGACCTGGTCGGTGATCGATCGAACGCGTCCCGACGAGTTCGTCGGTGCTTTCACCGCCGCGTCGGGCAGGTCGTACTTCGGCTTCTCCGAGTAGGTGGCGATCAACGCTTTGCGCTGCTTGGCGTTGACACCCATCGCCTTCAAAGACTTGTCCAGCGCCTTGATGTAGTCGTTGTAGACCTTGTTCGCGGCGCTGACCGAGCCGGTTTCCTGGTACTTCGCCTGGGCCGCCTGCTGTGCTGCCCGGACGCCGGAGATCAGCGCCGACCGGTTCTCCCGACCCTTCGCCGATGCCGTCGACCAGGCCTTGCCGTTTTCCTTCAGCGACGCGGTCAGGGCCGCCACGGCGTTGCGGGCCGCGATCAGCGACTCCAGGTAGTCCAGCCGCGATCCCGTCAGCGTCGGCCCCGTCGGGGTGCTCGTCGACGGCGCGACGTTGACCAGGCCGCCAGCGGCCATCGGGGTGATGCCGAGCCCATGCCACGCCGCACCCTGCGCCAGCAGGCCACGCGCCCGGGACCGCGAGATCCCTCGCTTCGGCAGGTACAGCTCGCCGCCGGTCTCCGGCTCCGCGAACTGCACCAGCGGCGGGTTCGACGCCGGGTAGATGCCGCCGCCGGACGCCATCGGGATCATCGCCGAGCCCTTGGCGTTGTACTGCTTGCGCAGACCGGCCGCGACCGCCGAGGCGTTGGTGTTGCCGGTGACCCGCATCGCGATCTCGACCGTCTTGCGAGACGGGATCGAATTGATCGCAGACTGCAGGGCGTTGACCTGACCCGTCGCGCCCTTCGCCCCGGGTGCGCTGACCTTCGTGGTCGCCGCAGCCGGCATCTGGGCGTACGTCGAGAGCAGCCGGTTGACCTCACCCTTGGTCAGCTTCGACTGGCCAAGCGTCTTGCGGAGCTGGCCAATGTAGCCGTTGTAGACGTCGCTCGCCGCGGCGACCGAGCCGGTCTCCTCGTACTTCTTCTGGGCTGCATCCGCTGCCGCCTTCGCCGCTTCGCCGACCGCGATCCGGTTCTTCAGCGCCTTCTGGGAATTCCCCTCGATCGCGTTCCCGTTTTCCTTGAACGCCGCCTTGACCGCGCTGATCGACTGCTTGGCAGCAAGGTTCGCCTGGTCGCTGGACAGCACCGCGCCGTTAAGCTGGTTCCAGACGTCGGTCAGCTTCTGACCCGCCTGGACAGCGGCATTCAAAGACCCGGCCATCGTCGTCGCGTTCGACGACGCCGTACCGAACCCCTGCGCCAACCCGGCATTCGCCTGAGCAGCACCAGCCGCAGCCTGCTGATACGCGGGCAGCCGATCCAGACCAAGCCCGGTCGCCGCCGCGAACTGGTCGAAGGCCAGCTTCGCCGCCGTCGCGTTCCCACTGTTGACCATGTTGGCCAAGGTCTGATCGAGCGCAGCAATGTTGGTCTTGGCCTGCTCGACCTCCTGCTCGAGCTTCGCCTTCTCCGCGGCGTTCGGCGCGGCACCCGCGCCACGGCCGGCATACACCGACTGCGGGAAGGTAGAAATCTGCGACAGGCGTGCCTGTCCCTCGGTGACGGTCTGGAGGTCCCGCTGCAGGCCGGACAGGTTGGCGCCGAAGGTCTTCGCAAGCTCGCCGGCAACCCGGCCCGATTGCGAGAAGTCCCGCAGGCTCTGGCCCATCTTGTCGACGTCGCGGGAAACCGGCGCCGAGAAGCTGTCAATCCAGTCGCCGAAGAGCTTGAAGCCCTCGTACAGGCCGACCGCGGCCGCGCCGGCGATACCGAGCTTTCCGGCGATGCCCGCGACCTTACCCAAGCCGGTGGCCGCCGCCGTGCCGCGCGGGCCCATGTCCCGCAGCTCGCTCATCAGATCCGCGGCCACGCCGCGTGCCTTCAGGAATCCGGCCGCGGCGAGCAGGCCCGCCCCGCCGACGCCGGACAGCACGGTGATCGAAGACTGCACCCAACTCGGCAGCTCAGAGAACGCGTCGACCGCGCCGTCCGCCGCCTGGGTCAGGGTCCGCAGCCCATTCGTCACGCCGCCACCGGCCTGAATCGCAACGGTCTCCAGCGAGCCCTTGAGCCGCTCGAGGTCGCCCGCGAGGTTGTCGGTCAGCTTCGCCGCGGTCTCCGACGCGAACCCGGATTCGTTGACCGCGTCGCGCCACTTCTGCACGCCGGTCGCGCCGTCGGTGTAGAGGATGGAGGCAGCCCGGATCGCGTCGCTGCCGAAGATCTGGCCGAGCGCCGCGTTGCGCTGTTCCTGAGTCAGGCCGCGCAGCTTGGACTGCAGCTCCTGGGCGACGCCCGCCAGGCCGACAAACTGACCCTTGGCGTCGTAAAACTTCAGGTTCAGCTCGGCCATTTTGTCTTTGGTCTGATCCGTCGGGTTCGCCAGCATCAGCAGCATCTGCTTGAGGCTCGTGCCGGCATCGCTGCCGATCAGGCCAGCGCTGGCGAACTCGGCCAGGACGCCGGTGGTGTCCTCAACGTTCAGGCCGAACTGCCCGGCAACCAAACCTGCCTGGTTCAGGGCCTGACCCATGTCGTGCACGCTGCCCTGGGCCTTGCCCGCACCGGCAGCGAGCAGGTCGGCGACGTGCGGGATCGCGGCGCCGGACAGCTTGAACTGGGTCATGGCCGAGGCTGCGACCTCGGCGGCCTCGCCAACGCTGATCTGCCCGGCCGCAGCCAGGTCGAGCGCGCCCTTGAGCCCGCCGTTGAGGATGGCCTTCGTCGAGACGCCGGCCTTACCCAGCTCGGTGATGCCCTGCGCCGCCTGGGTAGCCGAGAACGAAGTGTCCTTGCCCGCCTTCAGCGCGGCCTGGCGCAGCTGATCGAACTCGACCGCGTTGGCCTTCGTCGCCGCGGCTGCCGCCGACATCGCCTTGTCGAAGTCCATCGCGAACTTCACGGCGACCCCGGCCAGGCCAACCATCGCAACTCCGGCGCCGGTCGCGCCCGCGATGATCGTGTCGAGATGCTTGCCCTTCGCCGCCCGGTCCAGCTCGCCCGCGAACCCGCGGACCGCCGCGCCACCCTCGCGGAGCTTCGCCTTCAGGTCGGCGATCTCGGCACCGATGATCACCTTGACGGAGCGGGTCACTGGTCACTCCTTCTTCCGGACGGACCAGAGCACCGCGTCAGGGCGGTCGATCTTCAGGGCGTCTTGTTCGGCGATCAGGTCGTCGCGGGCGCGGCACCGCTTGCGCTGGACCATGAACTCCGGGCCGCCCTCCTCGTGGGAGGTGCAGTCCTCGAGGAGGCCGCCGCACTTCGGGCACACCCAGGACCGGTAGAGCGCGAGCGCGAGGATCTCCGCGCGGTCCTGCTCGGTCCAGGCGGGCTCGCGGGTCGTGGTCGACCGGGCGAGGCGGCCCTGCTCGTCGTACTCGTAGACGGTCGTCTCGGTTGGCTCCCGGCCGTCAAGCCGCGACGGCGGGATGCCGAGCCGTTCGGCGGCCTCTACTCGCTGCCGGAACTCGCCAGACGCCGCAATGCGGCGGGCGAGAAAGGGATGTTGACCTCGCCCTTGTTCACGCCGAGAGCGGCAGAGAGCAGCTGCTGGTACTGCCCGTCGGACAGCGCCGCATCGGTCTTCGCCCAGGCGGCGTCATCGAGCACCGGGTCGACCAGGCTGGCGCGGAACAGCGGCAGCAGGAGGTCATCGACGTTCGCATCGAGGAACCGGTCCTGGTCGATGATGTCGCCCGCGTCGTCAGTGCGCGGCGGGTACTTGGCCTTCAGCGCCCGAAAGTCCGGGGCGGGGAGCGCCTGGACCACGAAATCGTAGGTGGCCTCGCGCATCTGCTCGCGCAGTTCCTGGATCTGCTGCGACAGCTCGACCGCGGCAGGCGCCTCCTCCATGCCGCTGCCGTGGAGCTGCGCACGCTCGGCGTCCTCCAACTCACGCTGCAGGTGCTCGAACTGCGCCTGCAGATCGCCGCGCAGGCAGATCGGGACGGAGCGGCGGGCACCCTTCGCGCCGGCCAGCTTCGCCATGTAGTCCTCGGACATCTCTCTCCAGTCCCGGATCCCGGATGGAGCGCCCGGCCGGCTCCGGGGGGACCGGCCGGGCACGAAAAAACCGCCCCGGCGTGGAGGCGGCAAAGGTTCTTCCTCGTCGAGGAAGAAGTTAGGAAGAAGGTCAGGCGACCGCAGCGCGGAGGCTCGGCTGCGCGGTGATCTTCACCGGGATGTCGTAACGCTCCGGCATGTTGTCCTCGACGTCCATCAAGGCCGCCTCACCACACATCACGGGGAAGACCTGCACCGGCTGAGCCGAAGCGACCGCGGTGGTCGCCGCGAGGCTCTTACGGCGCACCAGGTTGCCGGTGGTGTCCGGCGTCAGCGTGTTGTACGCCGTGTCGGTCCCGGACTGCTTCTTGAGCCGCAGCTTCGGCCCGGAGAACGACCGGCGCCCGTTGACGTTGGTGTCGAACGTCGACTCGATCGAGCTGGTCGGCGCGTCCGCGGTGTCCGGCGCGAACCCGGTCGCACCGTCCTTGGTCATCCACTGCGAGATGCGGATACCCGCGTTGATCTCCGCGGCGGTCGGGGCGTTGATGTTGGCGATGGTCGGTACCCACCACCAGGCTTCTTTGCCGTCGCCGATGATGTCAGGCACGGTCGTTCTCCTTCTTGCTCGTCGACGGCGACGCCGCCTCGGTGGTCTTGGGCTCCGGCTTGGAATCCGGCACCGGCACTGCCGCGGGCTCGGCACCCGGGACGGGCAGGTCAATGACCGGGCCGACGTCGCCCTCCACCAGCGGCGGGGCCGACGGCACCCAGCCGCGCGCCTCCCAGACGTGCAGGATGTCCCGGCCGAACTTCGACCAGCCGCGCACCTGCTCGTTGTAGGTCCACACCTGGTCGCTCGGCCGGAGCTCGTCGACCAGCACCCAGCCGGCCGCAGCCATCTCGTCGCGCGTGGCCGCACCGTCGGCCGGGGCGTGAACGCCGTCCGGGTCGGCGAGCCAGTACGTCTGCGTAGCCATCAGCAGCGGATGAGCTTGTAGGTGACCGACGTGGCCGACGACAGAGTCACGTTGGCAAAGCCGGTCGCCGGGTTGACGTGGCCAGGGCTGAGCCGGAACCAGCGGTCGGTGCCGTTGGTTACGGCCTGGGCGCTGGTGGTGCCGGCGTTGCCGACGGTCGTCGTACCCGGGTCGAGAATCGTGAAGTTGACCGGAGCGCCGGCACCGTTGATCACGTTGATCAAGGCCCCGTTGACTCCGATGTCGGCCGCCGCGATGGTGTCGGCAGTCGACATCGCGGCCCCGGCTACGGTCGTGGCCGTCGAGGTGACGGACACGGCAGTGAGCAGCGCCATGCGGCGCACCCCCTCAGTTGATGAATGACGTGCCCGCCGGACGGCGGACGATGATCAGCCCGGCCTCAGGCCGGGACGGACGTGTACTGCCAGACGTGGATCAGCGACAGACGCGGCTGCAGGGACTCCTCGTCCCGGCGCATCGGCTCGTCGTCGATCAGGCGCACCCAGCCGCAGTCCCGGTTCGGCACCACCGGGCGCAGGCCGAGAAGCACGGCCACCACCTGGTCGGCGACGATGCGGGCGGCGTCCGCGTTCGCCCCCACCGAGTGGGTGATCACGGTGCACGTCACCCGGTCCGCGACTTCCTCGAGGGAGACCGCCTCCGGGGTGGTCACGGAGATGTAGCCGACGACGTACGGCGGGTTCGTGCCGTTGGGCAGCCGGCCGTCGGAGAACGGCACCGACAGACCGCCGAGCGCGGCCAGGATCGGCGCCGTGTGCTTGCTGATCACAGGCCCAGCGCCCGCAGAACGGCGTCCTCGAGGTAGCGCTGCAGCTTGGGTGCTTCCGCATCCAGCGCGGGACCCAGGTGGGGACGCGGGCCGTTGTTCACCGACCCGTACTCGATGAGGTTGCCGAGCGCGCCTTGCCGACGGCCCTTGTCCGGGCCGATCTCGGCGGACGGGCCGGAGAGCCCGCGCGCGAAGTCAAAGCTGATCGACCGCGGGTAGGCCGGGGCGTGAGCCAAACCGGAGGCCCGGCGGGCGGCATCCTTCTTGATGTTCAGCGCGCCCCGCTTGATGACCTCCGCCACGCTGTCCGGGATGGCCTGGCCGGCCGTGTCGAGGGTGGCGGCCAGGCGGTTCAGCTGGCTGGTGTCGACAGTGATCCCCACGGCCGCCTCCTCAGTGAGTGCGCTCGACGACGCCGAGCCGGCGGGCGGTGGCGTGAGTCTTGTGGGCCAGGTCGTGCACGAGCAGCACCCGGCCGGGCAGGTCCGGGTCGTTGGCCGAAGCGGTGATGACGACCTCGTCGCCCGCCTGGACCCCGACGACCGACATCGGCACCTGCACCTCGAGGCGGCCCATCAGGAGGTAGTCCTCGCCCTGGTCCTGCTGCTGGGCCTGCGCCGATGACTGTTGCTGGACCCGGCAGGGCCCCGTGTAGAGCGTCAGGTACGTCGGGGTGGTGTAGCCGTTGGCGTCGTTGGTCTCGCCGGACCGGCGCCGGATCGTGCACGCGTCGACCATGCCGGCCTCAGCGGCGGCCCGGCCGCGGGCGAGCACGCTCTCGCGGGACACGGTCAGCTCAGGCCGATGGAGATGGCGCCGACCGCCAGGGTGAACGTGTTGCCGTTCGCAATGCTGATCGGGGCGCCGTTGAAGTCGCCGTACCAGCTGCGGGCCGCAGCGGAGTCGGTCAGGTCGAACGACTGGATCGACCAGGTGCCACCGGAACCGTTGGTCCAGGACAGTGCGGACGTCGCAGGGAGGGTCACCGCGCTGCCCGAGCTGGACGCGGTCGACGCCGCCGGGACGGCCGTGCCGCCGGCGGTGTAGCCGGTGCCGGTCAGCTGGGTGCCCTGCGCCGACGCGGTGCTCGACGTCGAGTTCAGGCGCACCTTCATCGCGCTGCCGGCGAACGCCGTGAACGTGCCGGGCGCGCCGGACGTGCCGGTCGGGGTGGTGGCGTTGAGGATGTTCGACGCCATCGACTGCGGGATACCGGCCATTACTCCTGCTCTCCTTCGTTACGGGCGGCCTCGGCCAGCATCTCGCCGACCCACGCCACCGCATGGGCCTCGGTGACCGGGCCGGACGCGACGACGTTGCCGTCGGGATCGGTGACGTACCAGCCGATCGGCTCGGCCGATGCGCTCTGCGGTTCGACGCTCACGGGGGCTGCCTTTCAGGGACGGATGGTGATGCCCGTATCCGGACGGACGGTGATGCCTGATCCGGGCCGGGGGGTGACACCGGCATTCGGGCGGGGGGTGATGCGCGAGCCTGCGACCGCGGTGACGAACCCGGCGCCGACGACGGAGGCCGTGCCGTAGGTGACGCTCGCGACCGAGGCGGCGACCTGGCCAGCCCCGACAACGGTCGAGCCGGCGGACTGCCGGACCGCCGCGGTGGTTGTTCCGGCGCCGACAATTCCGGCCGTGGTTCTGGTCGCCACAACGGCGCTGGTCGCTCCGGTACCGGCGACCGAGGCAGTGCTCCGGATCGCCGCTGCGGCAGTGACGGTGCCCGCGCCCGTGACGCTCGCGGTCCCGAAGGTCGCGCCGGCCGACGAGGCGGAGACGACGCCGACACCGGCGACCGAGGCGGTCGCGCTGATGGTCGCGCCTGCGGAAACCAAACCGGCACCGGTGGTGGTGGACCCGGCCTGCTGCCGGACCACGGCGGTGACCGTTCCGGCGCCGACAACGGTGTCCGTGCCCTGGAGGGTGACGACCGCCGAGGCGGTGCCCGCCCCGGTGACCGTGGCCCCGGCGCTCTGCCGGGCGGTCGCGGTGACGGACCCGGCGCCGGTGACCGACGCGGTGCCGTTCGTGGTTCCGCCGGCCGCCGCGTTGACGTAGCCGAGCGTGATGCCGCCGGCACCCGACGGGTCGGTGGCGCCGCTGAACGTGCCGGTAGTGCTGTACGCCGTTCCGCCGGCCGTAGTGACGTCCCGATCCGACGCCGCGGAGAACGTCCAGTCCTGCGTGGCGACCTGGAGATCAGCCCATTCGACGAAGCTGTTCGAGTGGGCGGTGACGGTGCGGGTGAGGCCACCACCGTTACCGCCGACGACCGCCAGGATGTGCCGGTCACCTGCCGACGGGGTGATCGACGGGGTCGCGTACGAGGTCACCGCAGAGGCCGCCTGGGCCGCCTGGCCGGTCACCCAGGTCGAGCCCGCCGACAGCTCCCAGACGAACCACTCGCCGGACCCGGCGGAGTTCGTGAAGGTGATCGAGGCCTGCCCGGCACCCGCTGCGTCGTAGCTGTACAGGCCCATGTTGACGACGCTGTTCGTACGCTGCGTCCAGCCACCGGGCGTGCTGACGATCGTGTTGCCGAAGACCGCGACGACCAGCACGGTTCCGACGCCGAAGTTGCCGCTCGTCGGCGCGACCAGGAACGACGTGCCGTTGAAGGTGCCGCTGTTGCGCTGGACGATCGACATGCGGCAACCCCCAGCCGATCAGCCGTCAGGCGGCGTAGTTCAGGCCGGTCAAGTTCTTCGCGTTGAAGAAGAAGTTGTTGGTGCCGCCCGGGACGTAGCTGCCGTGCGCGACCGCGTACAGCCCGGTCGTGCCGCCCAGGTCCGCGAACGCGGCACGGATCGCATCCAGGTCGCCGGCCGCCACGCTGTACGGCGACGCCGTGAGGATCGCGTTGGTGTGCGTCGAGTCGTCCAGCCAGAGCTTGAACCGGCGGACCTCCTCGAGGTTGGTCCACAGGCTCTGCACCAGGAGGCCCGCCTGGGCGTTGAGCTGGGTGGCGGTGAAGGTGATGCCGGCCATGTGCTGCTCCTCAGACGATCCGGACCATGCCGGCCTTGCGGCCGTACTGCTTGCGGACCAGCGCGATCAGGCTGGGGTTCGCCGCGAGGGCGGACGCCGCCTCCGCGTAGGCGACCGAGTAGTCGTCGATCTGCTCGCGGATCGCCCCGTCCGGGCTGGTGAACAGGCCGCGCGCCAGGGTGAGGCAGACGCCGCGGCCGAGCTGCAGCTCCTGCGCTCCGGGCGCGTATCCGTAGCTGTAGACCACTTGCACCGGGGACGGTTCCCAGGAGCATTCGGTCCAGCCGACATCGCGCCAGATGCCGCCCGGAGCGAGCCGCCAGGTCCCGGATGCGGTGCCCTGCGAGAGCAGGACGCCGCCGTAGGTCACCGAGGTCACGGAGATGATCGGCCGGCCCGGCAGCGCCAGCAGCTGGTCGGTGCCGCCGAAGACGGTGGCCGTGTCGGCAGCGACCTGGACGATCCGCTGTCCGGCGGCCGCCTGGATCACCGCGGTGGAGACCTCCAGCGCGAGCGTCGCGCTGGCCGTATCAACGTCGCGCTGGAGCAGGGAGGCGAGATCCGCCGGGGTTGCCAGAAGGTCAGCCACGACGGACCTCGTCTCTCTCGATCAGGAGCGGGTGCGCTTCGAGGCCGGAGCCTCGCTGGCGGTCTTGCCGTCCACGGCCGAGTCGTCGACCGGGGTGACGACGCCGCCGGCCGGGGCCGGCTGGACGGTGCCGTCGTAGGACTCGGGCACGGCGGGCGGCTCGGTCTCGACCGAGACCTTGACCTCGTCAAGCGCCTTCAGGAGGTTGGCGCGGGCCTTCGGGCCCTTGGCCTCCTCCATCTCACGGGCTACCCGGGCGCGGGCCAGGTCGTCGCCGACCCAGGCCAGAATGCCCTCGACCGATCCGCCGGGCAGCAGCCCGGCCGGGATCTCGTCCGGCTCGACCTCACCAGCAACCGGGCGGGCGACCGGCACGTACGCGCCGTCGTCCCTCTTGCCGATCGCACCGGAGGCCAGCAGGCGCTCGCGGGTCTCGTCGTCGAGGTCGCCGACCGGCTCGCCCTGGGCCACGTCGACCCAAGCCTTCCCGGCGCCGACCAGACGCAGGACGGTGACCGAGCCGGCCTTCACGACCAGCTCGTCGCTCTTCGTCTCGTTGCTCATGCTGGTCATTCCCCTCAGGCCGCGAGGCCGGTGATCTTGGCGTGGGTCATCTGGTTGCCGTAGGCCAGGCCGACCTCGCCGTACAGCTGGTTGCGGTCGGTCGCGCCGGTCTTGGCCAGCGGCTCCTCGAAGAAGTGGCCCTTGCCGGGCACCTCGAGGAAGACCGGGGCGAGCTGACCCATGGTCACGATCGCGATCGTGTCCTGCGGCATCGCCCGGTCGAGCATGATGCCCATCGGCCCGAAGTCGGTGATGATCTGGTCGACCGTGACGCCGCCGATGTTGCCCTGCAGCTCCTTGGTGACGTAGCCCGCCGTGGAGTAGGCCGCGGTGAGCCGCAGCTTCTGTGCCGAGCCGACGATCATCGTGGGCATGCCGCCGGTCAGGCCGCCGTTGTCGTAGGCGAGCTGCGCGGTGGCGTCGATCATCGCCTTGGTGAGCGCGGTGCCCTTGTTCCAGTTCACGGTGCCGTCGACGGTGATGTTCACCGCGGTGCCGCCCTTGGTCAGCGCCACCGAGAAGGTGTTCGTCGACGAAGCGACCACGTAGTACACGTCCGTCGTGGTCAGAGGCGTCGCCGCACCGACCGCGTTGAACCGGACCGTGTCGCCGTTCACCAGGCCGTGCGCGGACGAGGTGATCAGGTCGGTCGCCGCGGCCGCAGCACCGGAGGCACCGGCGCCAGCCGAGTTGGTCACGTTCGACGCGATCGCCGCGAGCAGGCCCCGGGTCTTGCGGGCCGTCGTGTTGTCGGACGGCAGCTGGTAGACGCCGTTGATCAGCGACCAGTTGATGTCACGCACCATCTGCTGGAGCATGATCTCGGTCTGCCAGTCCAGCTCGTTGGTCACCGAGTTGCTGGCACCCTGGCTGGCCAGGCCGCCCAGGCGCGCGATCGCCGCCTGCTTGGTGTACGAGACCGCCACGGCCTCCTGGTGGATCTGCAGCACGTTCTTCGCGGTGCCCCGGACCCGCTCCTGCGGAGTCGGCGCGTCCTGGCCCTCGAGGGCCACGTTCTGCCCGGCGGACCGCAGGTCGTAGGTGCCCCACTCGAACTCGACGTCGGTGGTCTGCTTGCCGCCGGACAGGCCGCCGATCGCCGAGAAGAACGGCGTGTCGGCGGGCGTCAGCCCGAAGAGCATGCCGGTGTAGTTCGGCAGGTTGTACGTGGTGCCGAGCGCGGAAATGCCAGCCATGCTGGTTGGCTCCCTTCATGGTTCGGGCGCGGCCCGCGCCGGCCCTACGGTCTAGCTGGGTCGTGGGATCGCCTGGAGCTTCTGGCGCTCCAGGGAGATGGCTGTGCGGTAGTCGCCCTTGGCCTGGGCCTCGGCGATCTGTGCTTGCAGGTCCGGGCCGGGCTGGCCGCCACGGGCGCCCTGCGACGGGTCGGGCACCGGAGTGCGGGGCCCGGCCGGGGCCGCGGGGAACAGCGTGAGGAGCGCGTCCGCGTCGGCGGTCAGCTCCTCGACGGTCGAGCCCTGCAGTCGTGCGGCCTGCTGCGGCGTGAGGCCCTTCACGGCGGCAACTTCGAGTCGCCAGCGCGCCGAGCGCTCCTCGGTGGCAGTGCGCTCCAGGTCGGCGAACCGCTGCTGGAGCAGCTCCACCTCGGACGGCCCGCCGGGCTGCTGCTGGCCGGTGCCGAGGGCTTCGGCGAGCTTCTGCAGCGGAGCCAGCGCGGCGAGCTGCTTCTCCAGCTCCTCGCGCGCCTTGCGCTCGGTCTGCAGTGCCTTGATCCCGGACGGGCCGAGCGGCTGATCGCCGGATGGTGCCGGGACTGGTGCGGTCGGGGCCGGTGCCGGATCGCCCGGGGTCGGCTCGGTGGATGTGGGTTCAGGCTGGGTCATCGCGACCCTTCCGTCGGGACCGGGCATCGCGCCGCGGTCAGGTGATGTATCCGTGCTGTTTGAGCAGGCGGATCGCCAGCTTCCGGTCGCCATCGGCGGCCGCGAAGATCGCTTCGGGCATCAGGCGCGGGCGTCGGCCGGCCGCCTCGGTGGTTGTGAACACATCACGTCCGCCGATCTGCGTCGTGGCCTGTCGTCGGATTCGCTCGTTCACGACCAGGCCATCGCTGCGGACTCGCGTGATGGTCGTTCCGGCGGTCTCCATGCCGCGGCGGGCGTTGACCACCCGGACCATGTCGGCGCCCTCGCGGATTGCCTCGGCACCGGCCTTGGTGAAGGCCTTGTCCTGCTCGACCCGGCTCAGTGAGTCGAAGTAGGCGCGCGGGCTGGTGCTGACGTCGTCCGGCACGTCCTCAGCGACCGGCACGTGGCGGCAGTCGCAGCGGGGATGGCGTTTGAAGCCGCGGTTCCACTCGTACCGGCGGCCGGCCAGGATGATGCAGCGGCTGCAGGTCGCGCCGACGATCATCCGGACGTAGCCGGTCACCTGCGGGCGGGCGGCGATTGCCGTACCGACCGCGGTCCGGCCGGCGTCCGCAACCTGGGTGCGGGTGATCAGGTCCAGCCGGAACGCACCGGACTTGACCGCTTGCGCCACCGGAACGCCCTGCTTGATCAGCTGCAGTGTGCTGATCGCCGGGTCCAGCAGCAACGTGGCCAGCGGGCGGCCGTCGGATGCGATCGCAGCGAACGCGCCCGGCCTGATCCGGCCTGCCGCCGCGGCGGTCACGCCCTGCGCCTCGAGGACGTCGTCGACGTAGACACCGGCGGATGCCGCGGCCGTGGCCTGCGAGGTGGACAGCACCGACATCACCTGCGGGAGCAACGCGCCCCAGCTGGCCGCGATGTTGCCGCGGTCGATCAGGCGCCACAGCCGGCCGAGCTCCGTCGCGGTCCGGCGCGCGAGGGCCACCTGCCGTTCAGCATGCTGGGCGGCGATCGGTTCGACCGCCACCGCCTACTCCGCGGCGGGCGGTTCAGTGCCCGGGTCGCCCGGTGCGCCCGGGATCTCCTCGGGCAGTCCGCGCCCGGCGGCCTGGGTGAGCATGCCGAGGTCCGAGCGGGAGGCGTTCACCTGGTCCCAGGCGTCCATCCGGCGCTGCTGCGACGGGGTGTAGCCGAGGTCCTCGCGGCCCTGCTGAATCGGGATCAGGCTCGCCGCGACCAGCTTGGCCGCGGCGTCGGCGGCCTGCGCCCGGGTCGGGGTGGCCGCGTCGCGCCAGATCGTCTCCAGGCGGCGCGCCTGCGGGTCCCAGTCGCCCTCCTGGATGCGCCGGACGAGCTGCATGGCGCGCTCCCAGCCACCGCCGAAGGCCCGCTGCTTGCGCTCGGCCCGCTTGATCAGCCGGACCTCGCGGGCACGCAGCGCGTCCGCGCTGGCCGGGTTGTCGCCAGCCGTGAAGCCCATCACCGACGGATCAACGCCGACCAGGCCGGATGCGAGCCGGCCGAGCTGAGCGATCGTGTCGTGGAAGTTCGTCAGCGACGACGAGGTGAACTCGTGCGCCCGGACCGGGTCCTCGCCGGCCGGACCGTTCGGGACCGCCAGGATCCGCGACATCAGCACCTGCGTGGGGCTCAGCGGCGTGCCGTTCTGGTCCTGGAAGTCGTCCGGGCCGGCGCCGAAGATGGCGCGCAGCGGGATCGCATGGAACTCCGCGGCCACCATCATGTCGGTGGCGACCTTGTTCGCCGCGTGCGACAGCGACAGCAGTGCCGGGGTGAGCTCGGACTTGCCGTACCGGTCCGCGAGCCGGCCGCGGTTGGTGAGCGCGGCGACCAGGGGCTGGCCGACCATGTGCTCGTCGCGGCCCGTTTCGCGCCAGCCCTGCGGGCCTCGGTCGAACCAGGTGGTCGAGTTCGGCAGGTAGAGGGTGGCGTACTGCATCGGCGCGGTGGCCTTCAGTAGGTCGTACTCCTCGGTCCAGCGGCGCAGTGCCGCCCGGACCTGCCGGGTGCGCGGGTCGATCAGCGCGAACATCTCCAGCGGCGACTCGACCGTCACCAGCGGCATGTCCGTGCCGCCGTCGTCCTGGACGCCGACCGTCGCGTAGGCCCGGCGCATCACGAATGCGTCGATGTGGCCCATCTGCGACTCTTCGTCGAGGTCGTTCTCCTGCCAGACCCGCTGCAGGTTCTCGTCGCCCGACGCGCTCGCCAGGTCCTCGGGGTCCACGTCCGGGTCCGGCTTGCCGTCCTCCGGGTAGCGGAAGCCGAGGATGTCCAGGCGCTCCTCGAGGGGGTCAACCGCCAGCGACGGCCAGCCCAGCGCGACCGTCTGGATGCGGTCCTCGACCTCGCGCAGCACGTCCGGGTGCAGGTAGTGCAGCGGCGCCGTGCCCTCGTACAGGTCGTTGCGCAGCTGCAACTGAGGCCGGTCGGCGTCGTGCACCCGGGCCAGGTATTCGACCCAGGCCAGCACGTCGGAGTCGTCGGGCAGCGCCACGAGGGGGCTCCTCTCAGCGCATCGCGATGATCTTTCGGCGGACACGGGGTTTCGGCCAGAGCTTGGCCGCGGTGACATCGCCGGCGGCTTCGTCGGCAAGCGTCGACGACATGGCGGCGTCGATTTTCTGCTGCTGAGTGGGCTTGCCGAGGATGTACTTCTTGCCGGGGCGGACCAGCTTGCGGGCGTTCTTGACGTGCGTGAACGTCACCGGGCAGCCGTCGTGCGTGAACGTGGTATCAGCCTTGGTGACGTCGCTGTGCTGGCGCACCAGGGCGGCGTGCATCTGGGTGATCCGGTATGTCTCCCAGCGAAGAACGACCTTGTCGCCGTGCTGAGCTTCAAGCGCCTGGCCTTCGCTCTTCCAGTCCGGCGGGTCGTAGTACATCCGCACCACGGTGAACCGCTCGAAGATCTCCTCGAAAGCGGCGGCCACCTCGAGGCGCGGCACCTGGCCGTTGTGCTCGGCCGGATTCCAGATGCTCGGCCGGTGGTCGTCGCCGAACGTCGGCGTGAACTGGTAGCCGTCCTCGGTCTGAGCCCGAAGCACGGTCCAGTCGTCGATATCCGAACCGTCGAAGCCGAGCACGATCGGGGTGCCGTCGGGGACGTCGCGCAGCGGAACGCCCGGGTACAGCTTCTGCCAGGACCGCGCTTCCCACTTCGTGCCGTCCATCCACGATCCGCCGCCGTAGATCACCCGGTTGCCGTAGAACCGCTCTGCCTCAGCCGGGTCGAGCTCGAGCAGCTCCTCCGCCTCGGCATTGATGCCGGACAGGTCGGCATGCGGCGAGCCCTTGTAGTTAAACGCGTGAATCCGGCGCCGCTCCGCCCGGACCGTGTACTTCAAATCGGCCGGCGGGGGCTCGTAGAACTTGAAGATGTCCGTCTTCATCGACTCGAACGACTGCTGAGCGGTCGAATTCTGCGCCGGATCGAACGCGTTGGTCGTCTCTGCGGTGCGGCCACCCATCGCGGCCGCGCCGCGTCGCTGGGTCCGAGCAACCGAGACGAGCTTGTTGGTCGCGGTGTAGAGCTGCGTCTCGTCCTGCAGCGCGAACGTGATCGGGTTGCCCAGGCGGGCCAGCGCCGACGAGGTGACCACGTCGATGCGGTTCTGCTCGGGGTCGCCGCCCTCGTCCCGCAGCCGGATGAAGCCCTCACGGACCAGCATCCGGTTACGCAGGCGCGGGTTGCGCGCCATCGCCTTCAGCGGCCCGTAGACGTTCTCGACCTGGTCCTCGGCGGTGGCGAGAAGCTGGATCAGGGGCGTCGGCCAGGCCATGCCCATCGGCTCGCCCGGCCGGTAGCGGTAGACCCAGCCGCAGTCGCAGCCGTTGTCCTCGCAGACGTATGCATCGTTCTCGCCGGCCCAGTCGTAGAACAGCACCGGCCCGACACCCTCAGCCGCGGCCCAGGCCGCCGACATGGGCCCTTTGCCGGTCTTCTGTGGGGCGATGATCTGGCTGCGGCGGTAGTGGAACGCCGCTGACCGGATCGGAATCGCGTCAGGGTCGCCGGCCAGGAAGTCCGGCTCCTGCTGTGCATCCTGCTTGATCCGGTAGTGGTTCGCCAGGCACCACAGCTGCCAGTCGTACGGCCGGAACGGGCGGCCCTTGCGGAAGCCGTCCGGGATGATGCAGTGCCGCTGGATCCAGGCCGGGACCACCCAGAGGGTGGGGAAGTCGACGACGTACCGGTCAGCCTGCTGCATCGCGGACCACCGTCAGGCGGCCTCGTGGGTCATCTGGATCGTCCTCGACCGCCGGGACGGGAGCGTCCGCGCGCTTGGCGGCCACCTCGTCGGCGGCGATCTTCCAGCCGTTTTCCTTCAGGCCGGCCGGCGTCATCCCGATCTGGTCGGAGAACCGGTGGAGCGAGTTCTTGTCGGCCGCGGTGGCGTCGCCAGACTCGCAGATGGCCATCGTGCGGACGTAGATCGCGATCGTCTGCCAGCGCCACGACTCTCGCGCCCAGGCCGCAGCCTGCGGAGTGCGCCAGGAATCCGCCCACAGCTCCAACTCGCGTTCGAACCGGGCGTCGGTGGCTTCGAGGTCGAGGACCTTGTGACGCTGCTTGTCCTCGAAGTAGATGTCGTAGACCGCCACCTTCGGCAGCGGGTACTCCGGCACGTCGCCGTCGTAGCCCTCGGCCGGCAGGGCGTCGAGCCGGAGGCCGCGGCGGTCGCTGCGGCCAGATGTCGGGTCGGGCGCGGGGCCGGACCGGTTACGTGCTCCACCTCGTGGCATTTCGATCTCCTCAACCGCATCGCGCGGCATCGGCTGGTCGTCACATCGCGTGACGACCGAAGGTCACTCTCGGTGCTTTGAACCCTCCGCGCGGGTCAGAGCCCTCCCCGGCGGTCCTCTGGCCTGGGGCTCCAGGGGGTCCCTCGGGTGGGGTGGTCACCCTGCGTCACATCAAAGCCAGCTGCACAACAGGTTCCATGCGGTCGCTCTTGACCGAGTTGCACAGGAAATGAGCGCACTGCACGTTGGCCGGCTCATGGGTACCGCCTTGAGCAAGGGGCACGACGTGGTCGATCACAGGAGCAAGTGACGCAGGTGCGACAAGGTCACGACGCACTGGCTTGCGGCATAGCTGACAGCGCCAGCCGTCCCGCTCGTAAATCCTGCGCGGGCTTACGTCTGCGATGTATGCCTGCTTCTTGCGTGCTCGATACCGCTGCTTGCTGACCCTGCGTTGGCAGGTGGTTGAGCAGAAGCGTGCGGTGTCGGTGTAGTCCTCGGCCACGTACGCCTTGCCGCAGCGATGGCAGTTGCCTGCAACCCAGCGCTTGGTGGATCGCGGCTGCTCCGGCCTGCTTGGTTGCGGCCTGATGATCAGACCCACGAACAGCACGGGCAGTCTGCGCTCAACCGCTTCGCGTATTCGCCGGGCGTCTCGGCATGCATACGAGCAGAAGCGCTCTGCGTATCGGCTGCTCGCGTGCTTGAGCGTTTCTCCACCGCAATGGCTGCACTTCACCGCGCTCTTACGGTGGCGCTCGGCCGGCAAGTACTTCCGGTTGTAGCAGGACGAGCAGAGGCCCTTGGCGCGATGCGCATTCGGGCAGCCTGCAGTCCCGCAGGTACGCTGCGGCATGTCGTTCCTTCTGTGGAGGAATGGCAAAGCCCCGGCACCTGTTAGCGCAGGTCCGGGGCTACTTGGTTCTTGAGCTACTGGTGCGCGGCCTTGCCGCCAGCGCTGTTGTTGCAGGTCGAATGCGAGGGGCCGAGGTATCCGGTCCGCTCGTCGTCGTGGTCCAACGCCCATTCGTCACCGGGCAAGATCGGCAGGCCGCAGCGGGCGCACTTCTTCTCGCCTCGCTCGACGGCCGGCTTCACGGCATTACGTCGGCGAACATGGTCCGCGTCGTACCCGCGCTGCTGCCGCGTCCCTCGTGCCCGCTCAGTGCTGCGCCTGTGGATGGGGCAGCGCCTCTCGGCCTGCACCTCGGGGCACCCTGGCTCAGCACACACGTGCTGCCTGGCCATGGCCACCTCCGCGGTGTGCCGGGGCGCAGCGCAGGAGCCACCCGTCCACGCCCCGGCGTTCCCCCACCGACCGGTCGCAGCACCGGGTCTGGATACGAAGAAGGCCCCCGCTTTCGCAGGGGCCCTTCGTGGTCTAGGCGGACTGAGTCCGTTGGCAAAGGATCATTGCAGCCCTTGACGCAGCTCGTCAAGCAGGGCTACGGCCGCCACTTCTCGCGGTAGTCCGGGTGGCTGGCGTACGGCAGGGCGAGCATCTTGATCGCCTTCCCCATCACCACCCAGGCATCGGCCGAGATGGTGGGGTCCTCGGTTGCATCATGGAGTTGGAGGATCCGCCGCTTGGCCTCAACCTCGGCCCGCCACCGCTTGGAGCTCACGAAGATGTCCACACCCGCAAGCCAGTTCGGCGGATGGCTTTGGAAAATCGGCGCGGTCTGGACCCGACGTTCCTCGCGCTCCATGGCCGCGATCTTGCGCTCGTCCTCGTCCAGCCGGGCGCGCACGAACGCGATCAGGTCATCCAAGTCGCTCACTCCCAGATCGCAACGTCGCGAAACTTGCCGTCGCCGTCGAAGTCGAACCGGACGTGGAAGTCGTTGTAGCCCTGGACGCCGCCGTACTGGGCGGCCAGCACCACCTCGGTCTCACGGGGCCCGTCGACAGGTCCCTGGCCGGCATACGGCTCCAGCCCGAATCGGGCGAGCAGCTGTTCCAGAGCCTCACGGTCGGTCATCTCGTCATGCTCCCATCTCGGCAGTCTCGCGGACCGCGCGCTTCGCCTCGTTCTCAGCCCGCCGTGCCGCCGCCTCAGCGGCCAGGTCGAACACGTCACCGAGCAGGTATCGGGGCCTGCCGAGCAGGTCGTAGTCGTGCGCCTGCAGCTTTGCCGGGCGGGCCTGCTGGATCACCACGCCGTTCTCCGCGCGCTTCTCGGGCCGCTCGAGCGCCCAGCTCCGGATGGTGTTGACGTTGATCCGGTACGCGTCGGCAATGTGGGCGGCCCGGAACGCCTTGTCGCGCACCTGGTCATCCAGCCACGCCCTGCGTTTGGCCTGGTCCACCTGCGCCCCGCACGTCCGGCAGGTGCCGCGCTGCCCGCCCTGCGGCCCGTAGACGTCGCCCTCGCAGCGGGGCATGTCGGCCAGGCCCTCGGCGAACTCGGCGTTCCGGTCGGCTCCGCACGGTCCGAGGTACCGCTGAGCAGCCGGCCCGCGAGCAATCCCCCGGATCACCCGCGCGCACGCCTCCACATCGGTCAGGAACTCGTCGACCTCCGGCCGGTGCCGCATCCACTCGCAATGCCGCGCCAGCCACTCCGCAGACGCCCTGAGATCATCCCTGTCGGCCTGGGGGTGTCCGGTACCCCCGGTAGAGCCTCCTGACGCGCCAGGGTTGATCTCAGCGGCCGGGCCGCGCTCCTCAGCGATCATCCGGACCCACGTCGACAGCTGGTTCTGCACCGCGTCGAGCCGCGCGGTCGCCCCGAGGTCGATCGGCAGCGACGAGCCGGGCTTCCCGCTCGCCCCTCCCCCGGTGCCGTACCGGGCCTGCCGCTGGGCGACGTCGCGGGCGGCCTGGGTCATGTCGGCGATCTCGGCGAGCCAGGCGGCGGCCAGCCGGGAGCACGGATGACAGGCATAGCCGTCCGGGGTGGGGCGGTCGCAGCGCACGCAGATGGGAATCATGATCAGCCCTTCGCGCGGGGTCGAGCTGGCGCATCGTGCGCTCGGGTCATCTGGTTGTCGTTCGGCGTCAGGGCGGCCGGGATGTCGAGGCGAGCCCGGATGCGAATGACGGACCGGCGCCGAAAGCCCAGCCGAACCGCGATCTGGCCGTCCGAGTAGCCCTGCCTTGCCGGCCGCCTGGTGGCTTCGCCCGCATCGGCAGCACGGATCGGCTCGCCGGGGTGCCGTCCTGCGACCAGGCGGCCGACCACCACCTCGTCGAAGTCCATGTAGTCGGTGGGCCGGTTCACGCGTCCTCCTTCGGGATCAGCGCCAGGTCGTAGCCCAGCGCGCCGGCCAGGTCGAACAGCCGCTGGGCCGCGGGCTTCCGCTTGCCGAGCAGCCACAGCGACACCTCGGTCCGCCCGGCCTTCACGGTCGCGGCGAGCTTGCTGATGCTGATCTGGCGGCTCTCCCGGTTGGCGTTGAGGGCGGCGATGGCGTGGTCGTAGTCGCGCAGCCGGTAGACGCGCTTCGGCTCCTGGCCGGTCATGACCGCCTCCGGGGCACCAGCGCCAGGTCGTAGCCCAGCGCGTTGACGATCCGGATCAAGCTCGGCAGGCCGGGGCGGAACCGGTTGGACTCCCAGTCGGCAATCTGGCTCTGGCTGAACGCGCCATCGGTCTCGTCGACCAGGCCGCGTTGGGTGAGCCCGAACATCCCGCGCAGGCCGGCGAGGGCCGGGCCGAAGGCGTCGGCATCTCGGATGACGATCATGCGGCCCTCCGCTCGGCCACGGCGGCCCGAGGCACGGCGATCAGGTCGTAGCCCAGAGCGTCGAGGGTCTCGGTCAGCGCGGTGACGCTCATGGCCCGCTCGTTGGTCTCGCGGTTGCCGAGGCCGCTCTTGGTGATGCCGAGTGCGGCGGCCAGGTCGCCGAGGCTGAGGCCGGCCCGCCGGCGCAGGTCGCGGATCAGCTGGCCGAGGTCGCGTCGGGAGTTGACTGCCAGGTGCCCGGTGGTGACCGTGCCGCGCGGCAGCAGGTGGACTTCCATTCCGAACTCGGCGGCGGTGGCGTGCAGGGTCTCGACGGAGATCGTGAACTGGCCCAGCTCGCGTTTCTGCAGGGTCTTGTAGCTGATGAACAGCCGCTTGGCGAGGTGGCCGCGTGGGATCTCGGCAGCGGTGCGCATGGTGCGCAGGATCTGGCTGGCCTGCTGGCTGGTGGTGATCTTCACGAGGCCCTCCGGGTGCGCTCTGCCTGGGCGCGGGCGATGGCTCGCATGCGGATTTCGTCGGATGCGGTGGGTTCTTCGGCGGGCGCGCTGGGCACGGCCCGCTTGGCGGCGATCTGCGCCATGACGGCCGAGAGCCGGGCCTTGTTGCGGGCGATCCGTTCGGCGCGGTCGGGGTCGTCCTGGGTCTTGCCGGGCGGCAGTGCCGTGACGACGGAGCTGGCCCGGCGCTCGTCGCGGATGATCCGGACCAGGCGGCGGATGTGGGCCGGCATGAGCCGGTCGGTGCTCTCGCGGAAGTGGCGGCCGAGGGCGGCGCGGGCGTCGCTGAAGTCGAGGTCACCCAGGTCTTCGTGCCATGCGAGGACGTCGGCGTCACCGATGGTGCGCTGGTCCCGGGCTGCGGCGGCGCCGAGCAGCAGGGCGATTTCGGAGCGGGTCATGCGAGGTCCTCCTCGGCGTACTTCGCGGCGAGTTCGAGTGCGGTGCCGACGCGCTGGTCGGTGGTGGACGGTCGCTGCTGGAGGCGGCCGCCGATCGCGACGACGTTGGACGGCTGCGCGTTCATCACCTGGTTGACAAAGCTCGGCAGGGTGCGCGGGTTGGATCCGCGGGCCTGCCAGAGCTGGATGCCGCGTTCGATGTCGGTGGCCGGCACGTCGTCCTGGAGCATTTCGGCGACGAGTTGCCCGACGTCGTTGATCACGTGCCGGGACGGTCGGCGGTTGCAGGAGCTGATCCACGCGGTGACGAGTTGCTCGGCCGGGCCGGGGGTGCCGTCGGGCGTCTCCTGCATCGCGATCACGCCTGCGCGTCCGTTAGTTACGGGAACACCGGGAGAACAGAACTTCTCCCCTTCTCCCCTTCTCCCCTTCTCCCCTTCTCCAGTCGATGGGGTCTCGCGAGACTCTCGCGAGGGTTCATCGGGAGATCCACTCGCGGGCACGGGATGGGGGGCGTTTTCCCTGCCCTCGGGCGGTGTGGGCGCAGCTCCCGCGCTCTCCGGAGCCGGGTATCGCGCCTTGCCGGGCCGGTCGACCTTCTGGTGCTCGCTCCAGTTGGTGACGGCGAAATAGCGCTTCCCGTCGACGGTGTATCGAGTGATGCGCCCGGCATCCGCGAGACTCGCGAGACTCTCGCGAAGGTCTCGCGAGACCTTCGCGAAGTCCTCTTCGAGGGGGAACAGTTCGGCCGCGATCAGCCGCCAGTTGTCGATGCCCACGCCGTTGTCGTCGACGTAGTTCCACAGCCCGATGAAGGCGAGCCGGGTGAAGAAGTCGTGGCATGCGATCGCCTCGGACTTCCAGAACTCGGGGCGGATGGAGCGGATGCGAGGCATGTTCAGTTGTTCCTGTTCTCTGACGCGGTGGAGCGGTGGGTCAGGTCTTCGCCGGCTGCCCGGCTCCGTGCGTCCGGAGCGGGCTCCGGCATGGAGTGGTGTGCGTCCCCGGACCGGCCGACCAGGCTGCAGCGGACGCACACCTCGGCGCCGCTGACGGGGTCGGCCGGTGTCTCCGGGTCGGCTAGGAACGGGTGCGGGGTGACGGCGCTCTTCGGCTTGCTCACGACGCACCTGCGGCCAGCGCGAACAGGTCCATCTGCTCGAACACGGGTTCCGGCTCCGGCTCCGGGATGGCCTGCACCGGCACGGGTGCCGGACAGCCGCACGAGCAGCGCCAGGCGCACGCCTTGCCGGACAGCCACACCTCGGCCAGCGCGCCGCCCGTGCGGCCGACGACGTACGTCTCGCCGCCACGCCGGGCACCGTGCACGTGCGTGGTGCACTGCTCGTGCCGGTCGGTGCCGCAGTGTCCGCACCGCCCGTACTGGCACCGGCAGCGCCGGACGGCGGCCGGACCAAGCTGCAGATCGTCCTGACCCTTGCCGCGAGCCTCTGCGCCGACTGATCGCCGGTAGGTCTGGGTGAGCACCTCGCGGTAGATCCAGTCCGCGGCGTCCTCGGTCATCGGGGCGAGCGCACCGCGGTCCAGCTCGACCAGCAGCCGGCATCCGGCCGGGGTGGCGGTGACGTACATCGGGCTGGTCCGGTGGGTGCAGTCCCGCACCAGCCCGGCTGCGGCGAGCACGTTGCGTGCGGCGCCCAGCTCGGTCGCGGTGAGGTCTGCCCGGCGTCCGGCGGCATACGCCCGGAGGGCCAGCAGGTCGCGCGGTGAGAGGTTCACAGCACCTCCCCCGCCACCCGGATCGTCTCGACCCGAGGCAGCTCGCACGCGCCCCAGCAGTCCGGGTTGCCGCACGCCAGGCACGCGTCGGCACCGTCCTCGTACCGGCAGCCGAGCCGCCCGTCGCACTCGCAGTCGGTCGGCCCGTTGTCGGAGCGGTCGAGCGTGCAGCGGTCAGTCACGGCGCTCACCGCCGTCCGGCAGCCAGGCGTCCTTGACTGCGTCGATCCAGGCCTGCCCGCGCAGGTCGGCCAGCGCGTACCGCTGGCTGGCGATCACCCGGTGCCGGTAGCGCTCGGCGAGCCACCGGTCCCGGGCCCGGGAGAGGCCGCGCGGGGAGCAGATGTCGTACCACTCGGTGTTGGCCAGAGCCAGCTTCCGGAGGTGATCGTCGTACCGCTCCCAGCGGAGCAGGCGGCGGTGGAGCTTCGTCAGGCTGGCCATCAGTGCACCCCCGCCCGCTTCGCCTCGACGAGGCGCTCGGTGGCCACACGGCACCCGGCGGTCCGGCGGCACGCGCCGAGCTTGGACAGCGGATGCCCGAGCGCGCAGACCGTGGGCCGGGCGGGCTCGTCGACCAGGCCGAGCATTTGGAGCAGGTCGGCGTTGCCGCTGCGCTCCAGGTACCGGCTGGCGGCGGCCCGGGTGTCGGGGTGCTGGTGGTACGTCTGGTCCAGGTCGGTGGTCAGGTTGTCGGTCATCGCGCACCGTCCTCGTGCCATTCGTCGCCGCACCACTCCGGCCCGTCGCCCTGGTCGATCGCGTTGCGGCCGGAGTTCTCGCCGTCGCGCGTGGTCGACTCGCAGGTGGGGCACTGGTCGGCCTCCCACTTCACGCAGTGAACAATCGGGCCTGGCTTGATGCCGTGCTCGGGCTGCCCGGCGAGGCTGACTCCCGCCGCGCACGACTCGTCGCCGCCCGTGCAGCCCACGCAGCCACCGGGCGCGTCGCAGGTGTCGTCCCACGGCTCCTGGTAGTGCTTGCAGGTCTTGCACCCACGCGCTTCGGGGTTCTTCCAGCACCGGCCGATGTGGTCGCGGACGCGGGCCTTACTCGCTCCAGAGCGTGGGCAGTGGGTGCACCTATAGCGGGTGGTCCGGAAGGAAATCGGCTGGTTCATCGCGCACCGCCTTCCGCGCCGGGCCGCAGCTTGAGCCGCCGGTCGAGCCAGAAGTCGATCGCGCCGAGGATGGTCTCGGTGCGCGGCCGGGCGGCGAGCTTGGCCAGCTCGATGTCGACGTGGCGCAGGCGGATGGTCAGCGGCGAGGGCGTGAGCGCGGGATGGCCGGGCTGGTGGTCGAGGTGGACAGTGGGGCGGCTGCGGTTGAGGAACATCAGGCGTCCACCGCCTCGGCGGTCCGCGTCTTCGCCTTGTCGTACGCCTTGATCCCAGCGACGATCGCGTTCAGGCAGTACAGGAAGTGCCAGTCCCAGTCGCGGAGGTCCCACTCCCACGTGCCCGACCACAGTCCGGCCTGCTCGCCGTCGCGCAGGATCTCGCGCGCCCCGTCTTCGCAGTCGCCCTCGCCGTCGTTGACCCGCTCTTTGATCTCGTCACGGGTCTCGCGCTGCTCGTCGGTCAGGTCGGCGTCGGCCAGGTCGTCGAGGTGCTCCGTGACGAGCTGCTTGAACATGTCCTCGGAGTAGGACGAGGTCCGCTTGTGGTCGTCCTTGACCTTCTCGGCCCAGTACGTCGGGTTGACCTCGTGCCCCCGGAAGAAGGCGAACATGTCCTGGATGCGGGCGAAGACGTAGCTGTCCAGGTCGCCGCTGATGGCGAGGTGGCCGGGCCAGGTGATCAGCTCGTAGCGGTAGAGGCCGGTGCCCGGCTTGGCCATGAGGATGTGCCGGTAGAGGCCGTCGTCGTGCAGGACGGTCAGCTCGTGCTCGACGGTGTTCAGCTCGAACATCTTGGCGACGCGCGCCTGGGTGTCGGTCATCAGGTGCTCCTAGGTCTGTGCCTCGCGGGCCGCCGGCGCAGGGGTCACGGCGGCCCGCGAGGGGGTCTACGGGGTGGTGGTGAGGATCTCGGCGGCGGTCATGCCGTGGATGGAGAGCTTCGGGAGCGCCTTGCGGGCCAGCCGCAGCGCCTCGTCCAGTTCGAACCGGTGCGCCTTTAGCCACCTGTCGGTCCGGCTTGACGGCAGCGGCTCGTAGTCCCAGACGCCGCGGCGGTTGATGCAGTAGCTGCGCCAGATGACGGCCCACTTGCCGCGCCCCCGGTAGGCCACCTTGACCTGGAAGAGGCTGGCTTCGGGGTGTTCCTCGGGCAGCGCGGAGAGCGTGTACTCGGTGGCCTGCGCCTGGTCGCGCTCGACGATGGCGAGCACGTCTTCGACGGCCGCCTCCGTCCACGGGTCCAGCCGGTCGCCGTCGGCAACGCCCATGCGGCGCTTCACGGCGGTCCGCATCTCGTCGGTCAGCTCGATCACGAGGAGGCTCCGTCCTGGTCGGCGGGGAAAAGGGCGGCCAGCCGGTCCCGGGCCGCGCACTCGGCGCACGGCCGGTTGGCGGCGTGGTCCGGGCTCAGGGCGATGTGGACGGGCATGTTGTGCCGGTTGAGCACCAGGCGTACGTCGTCGGCGATCGTGCCGAGGGCGGCCGCAAGGCCCACCCGGATCGCGTGCGCATCGGTCGCGGTGATCTCGGGCTCGCCAGCGAAGGCGTAGATCATCTCGTCAGTCGGCTCGATCACGACGCACCGTCCGCCGGGTAGGTGAACGTGAGGTCGTCAGCGCGATGGTGTGCCCAGGTTTCGATGCGACCGGTAGCGCTGATCTCGATCTCGACATCCCAGCCCTGCTCATGCCATTCGATCTGGGTACCGCCGTCGGTCATCGGCATGACCTGCGGAGCCAGCCTGGTCGGGTACATCAAAGTGAGCCCGCGCACCACCGCCAGCACCTGCCGGGTGGCTTCAACGCCCTCCTGGGTGGGTGCCGGGGCGTCGTCAATCCATCCGGGCTCAAGGGCAGCCAGCTCGTCAAGGCGGGCCATTCGCTCGTTCCACCAGTCCGGATTAGTCAGGTGGGCCGGGGCGGTCATTACGACGCCACCGCGGCGACGAACCGCTTGCAGTCGCACAGCGACGACGAGCACCCGGTGCGCTCTCCCGACGTGGACAGGTTGTGCAGCACGTCCAGGTCGCCGCAGGTGCAGCGGACCGGCTCGGTCGGTACCAGGCCGTCAGTGCGGCCCTGATCGCGGGGGCTCATCGCACACCCGCCTGGTTCCAGCGCATGATCTGCTCGCTGGTCGGCTCGATCCAGTACGTGGTGCCATGCGGACACTCGTAGCCGTTCGCGCCGTACGGGCTCGTGACGAGCGGCGGGGCGGTGCTGACCGTGATCTCGCAGCCCTCGCCGGTCTCGCCGCCAATCCTGGCCATCTGGTCGATCAGCAACTGGGCGCACTCGGTACGTCCGAGCGCGGTTGTCGGGCAGGCGCTCACGCGATCACCTCGGCGACCTGCGGGGCCACATCAACGGTCGTTGCGGCCGGACCGTTGTCGCCCGGGTCGATCATCCGGGACAGCCGGGCCACCGCATCAACGTCGATCTCGCGCAGCCCGGCATCCGTGGTGCGGATCAGTCCCGACTGGCCGAGCACCTTCAGGTGGTGCGACACGTTCGGCTGCTTCATGCCGGTCCGGGCCACCAGATCCGAAACGGTCGTTGGTCCGTGGCGGCGGAGCAGGCCGAGGATGCGCAGCCGGGCCGGGTCCGCGATGACCTTCAGCGCGTCGGCGAGACGGGCGGCATCAGCGGCCGTGAACGCGCCGTACGGCCGGAACGGGGAGGAGAAGGCGCTCATCGGTCGCCGCCCTGCTGCTGGTCGCGCTTCTCGATCAGCGCGCTGATGATCCGATCGGCCTCGGCCCGGGTCAGATCAGCGCTGGTTTCGAGCGATTCCAGCCCGAGGATTCGGGCGGTCACCGTGAGTCGGGCGTCCCGGTTCTCGTCGCCGGCGTAGCCCAGCTCGCCCCACAGCGCGAACATCTGGCCGCGCTGGCCGGACGTCATCGGCTCGTCGACGGGGGCCGCATCAATGGCGACCGGGTCGTCCAGGTCGGCCATCGTCAGTCGCCGGGCCGGCGCCGGGGACGGGGCGAGTGCGGGCTGGTCGCCGATTTCCTCGGCGGCATACGGCATCCCCATGATCGCGTCGCTGGCGATCCAGCGGCACATCTCGGCGGTGGCGCGGGCGACAAGCATGGCCTGCGGCTGTTTCTGCCACTGATCCTTCTTCAGCAGGTCCATCGCCCGAGCCCGGTCGATGTCCCAGACCGAGGTCTGCCAGTCACCCAGCCCGTCGCGGCGGCCGCGGACCACGGCCCGGGTCGGCGTGGACTCGACGATCTCGACGGCGTGGCCGGCGCCCTGGACGACGGCGCGCAGCGTGATCGCCTTCGGGGCCGGGATGCCCTGGATGTTGTCGAAGGCCCGGAGGCTGGCCATCGGGTCGAAGCCCAGCTCGGCGCCGGCCAGCATGGCGGCGGCGGCCTCGTCGGGCTTCCCGCGGTAGGCGGCCGGGGCGAACGAGGTGCTGCACACCTTCTGCGCGATGGCGAAGACGGCGTCGGCCTGCTGGAGCCAGCGGCCGAGGCGGTCCACGGCGTTGTCGGTGTAGACGGCGACGGCGTTCTGCTCGTCGCGCATGGCGATCTCAGACATGGTTGTCCTCCGGGAGGGCACGCAGGGTCTTGGTCAGGAGAGCGCGCACGGTTGCGGCGTCTCGGATCCCGCCGCCCACCTCGACGGCGAGGTTGAATTCGTCGCCCGGCAGGTCCTTGGCGACGATGAACGCCCATGGCTCGCCATTGGCTAGGTGGTCGAGCATGTCCAACCGGGCGTCGCCGTCGGGTGCCTTGGACTCCTTGTATTCGGTCATCAGAACGGGCACCTTTCCTGGCGTTCCTTGCGGATCTTGCGGATGTGCTTCATGGCCGCCACGGCCTGCATCTGGGCGATCTCCAGGGACTCCGTGGATTCGTCCCAATCGGCGGCGGGCGGAATGACGACCGAGACCTGGACGTGCAGCCCGGTCGGGTCGGTGATCGTGGCCTCATGCACCCACGGCGTGCGGCCGTACTCATCGCGTTCGAGTTCCATCACCACTCCTCCGTCCGGACCGTCGGGAAGTTGAGGTGGGCGAACTCGCCATGCAGTTCGCGTGCTGCGGCGTCGTACGCCCTTGCCGCGTCGTCCTGGCTGTCGAAATAGCCCAGGTAGAAGTACCTGCGGTCCTTCTTGATCTGCGCCAACCACGGACGGCTCTTCCGACGAGAAATCAGCGAGACGCCCTTGTGTTGCGACGACGCCGTGCGCATCGATCCCTTGTTGCAGTTGTTTTGGGAATGCGTCGCGGGGCGCAGATTGGCGCGACGGTTGTCCATGCCATCGCCGTTGATGTGATCCACCAACGACCAGCCAGTAAGGAAGCTGTGCAGGCGCTGCTTGCGGTACCGGCCGTCCTCGCGCCACCGCCGTCCGACGTAGTTCTTGTCCTTGCTTGCCGGAGTCAGGTGCCAACGAAGGCCGGGGGCAGTCACGAGCGGCAGGTCGGCATCATCGACCAGCGCGATGTGCCCCGAGGGCAGGATCAATTCCGCCACTACCACTCCTCAGTTCGAATCCAGCCGGGCAGATCGGTGTCGGTGATCTCGTCCAGCGGGTAGCCCGGCCAGGCGCCGGATGCGGTGCAGTCGCGGTAGATCTCCAGGGCCTCGGCCACCTTCCGGTCGCCGTGGGCCATGGCCCGTTCGGTGAGCTGGTGGACGTGCACCAGGTACGGCGGGCTCTTCTCGACCGCGGCGAACACGAAGAACGGCTCGGCGGCAAGCTGGCGCAGCTCGCGGAATCCGCGCAGGTAGAACGCGGCCTGGATGTAGTAGCCGTGGTTGTACGTCGCCTTCGACAGCGCCTCGGCATCGGCAGACTCGGCGGTCTTCAGGTCGACGATGCCGTCGGGCCGCAGCCAGTCGGCCTTGGCGCGGCACATCACGCCGGTTGTCGGGTCGCGCCAGATCAGCGCCTGCTCCGGCTCGCCGGCGTAGAACAGCTTCGCGGCGACTGGGTGGTTCCGGACGGCGCTGGCCATCGCCCACGCGGCGGCAAAGTCGGTCGGCCGCAGCGGGACCTTGCCCTCGGCACGCAGCTTGGCCACCGCGGCCTTGTCGTCTTCCTTCTGCCACGCCTCCGGGTTCTTGCCGGTGCCGGGGAAGAGCACCGGCTCGGGCCCGGAGCCGAGCACCAGGGTGTGGACGGCGTGGCCGAGGTCGTACTCCCGCTTGACCACCGCGGTGCCGGTGTCGAGCTGGTGGCGGAACCGGGCCGGGCCGCCGGGCGCGAGCAGGGTCTTCGCGCCGGTGCTGCTCAGCGTGGTGCTGGCCAGCGCCGGGGCGAAGTACTCCTCGTCGGTCAGCGGGAAGATGCCGGCGGCCGGCTCGACGGCGGTCACTCGGCCACCTCCGCCACGTGGCCGTCGATGCGCGACATCCAGGCGTCGCCGTAGACATGCACCCACCGGTCGCCCCAGAACTGGTGGCCGGTCGCGAAGCGGAGCAGCTGCTTGCACTTCACGCAGCGCCCGTACCGCTCGTCGCGCACCTCGGCCAGCTCGGTCGGGACCAGGCCCAGGACGGCGAGCACACGCAGGACGGTGCCCCCGTCGTCGAAGTAGGCGTGGTTGATGCTCGCGCCCACGGTCTCGAACGTGAGTTCAGCCGGGTCGCCCCCGGAAACGAAGTCGACGTAGACCGACTCCTCGCCCGCTGTCCAGGTGAAGAGGATCTGACCCGCGTCGTCGAGGCGGGTGCGCTCGAACTGGACGCGGTCCTGCTGCCTCGCCCAGCGCATCGCACGGCCCACGCTGCGCCAGCCGGTGAAGGTGTTCATCGACGCTCACCTGCCGTCGCTGGCCAGGAGGCGAACATCTTGCCGTCCGCGTTGCCCGCCTCGTGACGGTCGTCGTGGCCCGCCAGGCGAGTGCACGCCCAACCGGCTTCGGGGTGGATTGCTCGGCAGACGTACTGCCCACGCCCGGGCCGGTCCGTCATCTTCGGATACGGACGCCCGTATCGGGTCACCTTGGCCATCAGCGCACCTCCCAGCGCACCGAGCCGACGATCCGCGCGAACTCCTGCATCACGTGCCGGTGACCGGCGTCGGAGCAGGCGCACAGCGGCGTCACGCACACCCGGCCCTGCTCGTCCTGGCGCACCGTCACCGGCAGGCCCTCGCGGCGCAGCCGGTCGGCGGCCCACTCCAGGCGCAGCTCCAGCGACGGGACGCACAGCACCTGCGCGATGCCCGAGTCGATCTGGGCGCCGGCTCGGGTCCAGGTGGAACCGGCGGCCAGGACGAGGCCGCCGATGCCGTCGGTGACCTCCCACTCCCAGCGGCCGAGGCGGGTCTGCCAGACGTGGCGGTGCGGGGCACGGCGGTAGGTCGGGGCGGTCATGCGGCACCGCCTCGGTGTAGGCGGATGGCCAAAGCGGCGGCCGACGCCGCGAGTTGGCTCAGGCCGAGGTTGGCCAACAACTCGTTCGTCAGGTCGACGTTGGCCTCGATGATGTCCTTGCCGTCGTGCAGGGCGGCCTTCTCGAGCAGTCCGTCGATCGCGCCGTTCAGCTCGCGGTCGAGATGTGCACGCAGGGCGGGATTGATGTTGGTCATCAGGCACCTGCCCGCGTGATGTTGATGCCGACCGTGGCCAGCAGGCGAACCAGCAGGCCGGGCTGCACAGCGCTGCGGTGGCGGCCGGGCACCTGCCGGAGAGCGACCGGGCGCTGGCGGGCGGCGTACGCGGCGAATGGCGGCAGCGAGTCCGTGACGAGCGGCTCGTCGACGATGCCGATCGTGCGCGGGATCCGGAGCCGGGTCTCACCGACCGCATCCGGGCGGCGGGGCGGCGGGACGAGCCGCTGGGTGGCCTCGGCGACGGGCGAGATGTTGAAGGTGACGGTGTCGTTCAGGTCGAGCGCGATGGGCCTGCCGTACGCGCCGTAGATCATGCTGGTCATCGGTGCTATCTCCTGCGAAGTGAGTGCGAAGTCGGTGGGGGTGGCCCGGGACGCAGCGGGCGACGTGCGCCCCGGGCCGGGAGCGGACCGGAGACCCGCTAAATTGCCTCCGGGCCGCAGGTCAGGTGACGGGCTCGCGGACCAGGTGGCCGCCGAGCCGGTGGCAGGCGACCAGCGAGTGCCACAGGCAGAGGGGCTCGCCGACGTGCAGGCCGACCGTGACCTGGCGAGTGGCCCGCTCGAAGCACGGGTGGAGCACCGCGTGCTGCCGGAACCTCAGCGGGATGATCTGCGCGATCAGCTCCGGGAACCTGCACCGGCTGATCGGCGGGGTCAGCGGCGCCGGGGCCTCCAGGACCGGGGTGTGGCGGGCCATCAGCGGGACTCGCTGACCGGGGAGACGGCCTCGTGGTTGTGCCAGGTGTTGCCGATGTGCCGCCACTCGCCGGTCGGGCCGTCCCGCCAGATGCCGACTCCGCACCGGCGGCGCAGGGTGTTCCCGTCGCCGGTGTCGTACACACAGACCGGATTCGGGTAGGGCTCGTCGACCAGGCCGACGCCCGACCGGAGCGCGGCCACCTCGGCGCGCAGGCGCTCCAGCTCGGCGTCGCGCTCGTCGAGCTGACCGGGCCGGCCGTTCTCGTGCCAGACCAGCAGCCGGTATTCGAACTTGCCGACATTTGCGGTCATCCGGGTCCGGTCGTTCATGCCCTTGCCGACCTCGATGCCGAGGCGGTCGGCGACCGACTCCAGCACGTCCAGGTTCTTCCGCTGCTCCTCGGCGCTCTGGCCGGTGCCGTTCAGGTGCTTGGAGGCGTCGACGAGGTCCGGGGTCGGAATCCAGGGGTTCTGCTCCAGCCAGTCGGCGAACGCTCGGATGTCGGCGATGCGCTCGGCGCGCTGCTCATCAGGTACGGTCGTGTCGTTCATCGGATCGTTCCTTCCTTGGTTGGTTCCGATGGGCTGCGCGCCGCCTGTTCGCCCAGGTGGCGCGCTTCTGTTTCAGGAGGTCGCGGCGCTGCGCGACCGGGTGGTTGCCGACAGGGCGGACCAGGCCTGCTCGAACAGCGGGCGGTCGGCCTCGGTGTAGGCGAAGACGGAGCGCAGAGCGCCGTCGATGAAGCGGTCGACCTTGGCCGGCATCCGGCCGTGCTCGCCGATGTAGAAGCCCTTGAGCCGGCCGCCGAGCTTGCTGGACACCGAGCGTCGCTCGGCAGCCGTCAGGCCCTTGTCCTCGAGGAACTCGCCGACGGTCAGCGGCCGGCTCATCGGGTCGAGTTCCGGCTCTTCGCCGAGCGCCCGGGCCGCGACGTGCCGTGCCTTGGCCTCCAGCCACGACGGGTCGACGATGCCGCGCATCACGGCCAGGACGTCCATCTGAGCCTTGGACTGCGAGATGATCGCGGCCAGCTGATCCTCGGTGGCGCGGGAATTGATAGCGCCGCCCTTGGTCCAGTACGCCTCGATCGCGTCGGCGACCTCGGACTGGTAGGCGACTAGCACCGGCCGGGCTTCTTCGCTGACGCGGTTCTCGTCGATCGTGGCGAGCAGCATCAGGAATGTGCGGACGTCGACCGTGACCATCCCGCGGGTCTTGCCATCCTCGGCAACCGTGGACTTGGTGACCACGGTTGCCCACGACTTGCCCTTGAGCTTGCGGAGCTGCCGGGAGTAATCGATGCCGAGCTGCTCGACTGCCGGACGGAGAACGACGTGCGGCTTGCCGCTGATGTCGACGGCCAGGACCTCGCCACCGTTGAACGGGATGCGGACGATGTCGGTCATGCCGCCCTCCGGCCGGACCGGGCCTGCGCCGAGCGCAGCGCCATCAGCGAGTAGTGCGCCTTCTTGAGCCGGGTGACCGCTTCGGCCAGTTCGTCGGGCGTCATCCGGCCCTCGGGGTCGGCCTTCTGCTCCCAGCTCTTCTTGCGGCCCTCGGTCGCGGCGGCCGTGGCGGCTTGCCGCTCGGCCCTGGTCGTCTGCGCCCAGCGGGTGTTTGCGGCGATCGATCCGACCAGCGAGCGCTGTGCGGGCGGCAGGTGGTTGGCGGCCATCAGGCTGCCGCCCTCATCGCGTCGGGCATCAGGTCGGCAGGCTTGCAGTCGAGGGCGTGAGCGACTCGGACCAGCGAGCGCGGCGACGGGCTGTGCCGTCCGTTCTCGTAGCCGGACAGGGTGCTCAGGTTCATGCCCGAGCGCTCGGCCAGCGCGGTCAAGGTCAGCCCAGCGGCGAAGCGCAGGCGACGCAATTTCGCCGGGTCATGATCGAGAGGTCGCTTTGAGCGACTTCGCTCCGTCTTTGCGTTGGACATGCCAAGACACTAGCGCTTCTTTGGATTTCTTTGCAAGAGGTTGGCAACCTGTTCGAGTTCTTCGCACGCAGTCGATCGACGTTCGTCAAATTCATTCACGCCCTACCTGCAAAGATCTGCGAAGTTTGGCCATAGACTGCACGCATGTCGAAGAACCTCACGCCACTTGGGGACCTTCTGGAGAAGGCGCGCAGCGAGGTTCTACGCATCTCCGTGCGCGAGGCGGCCCGACGCGCACGCATCAGCGACACCCGCTGGCATCAGGTCGTAACGGGCAAACAGCGCAAGGCCGGGGCGGACGTGCCGGTCAACCCGACCGACCGGACGGTCATTGCGATGGCCAGCGCCGTCGGCGTCGACCCCGGCGACGCCCTGGAGGCCGCCGGCTTCATCCGACTGAGTGACGAGCATGTCGCCGCGATCCTGCGCGAGACCGAGGAACCAAAGCCCTCTGTCGCAGATGCTTCTCGCAGCCTGGTCGACGAGATCGAACGAATCCGGAACCTGAGGGGCGTCTCCCCGGACGACAAGATCCGAATGATCAGGGCACTTGTCGATCTTCACGAGGAGCGCGCAGCGGCGACAGAAGCGCGTTAAGCCTGTCTATCTATTCAGCACCCGTCTAGCAGAATCGTCTAGATCACGGATCAACGCTTGAGCAGGTCATCGGGCCAGCAGTTACGACGCTAAGACCTACCCTCCTTGTAAACGGGAGGTCGTCGGTTCGATCCCGACCGGGGGCTCAAGGGCGGGGTCCCCTGTCCGCGGAAAGCGCGGACCGGGGCCTCTCGCATGCTGATCCGGGGGGCCGAGCCCCCCGGACCCCCGCGTTACGGGCGTTGCGAATGCGGGTTTGTTGCGGTGGTTTGGCCCGTGGCGCTTCTCAGCGCTTCTTGGCGCTTCTCGGCGCTTCGCAGCCATTAAATGTGTCGCCGTCGGCGAGCTTTCCGCTCGCCGACGGCGCTTTTTGTGTGCTTTTAGCTGGTGAGGCGGCGGCGGGAGACTTCGGCCAGGGTTACCGCGGCGGCGACGCTGGCGTTGAGGGACTCGACGTCGGAGTGCATGGGGATGCTGACCCGGAGGTCGCAGGTTTCGCCGACCAGGCGGGACATTCCCCGGCCCTCGGAGCCGACCACGACGATCAGGGGGCCGATCGCGGCTTCCAGCGAATACAGGTCGGTTTCGCCGTCGGCGTCCAGGCCGATGGCGGTGAAGCCGGCCTTCTGAGCTTCCTTGATCGCCCGGGTCAGGTTGACGACCTGGGAGACCGGGACACGGGCGGCCGCGCCGGCGCTGGTGCGCCAGGCGGTCGCGGTGATGCCGGCGGCACGGCGTTCGGTCATGAAGACGCCGTGGCCACCGAACGCGGCCACCGAGCGGATCACCGCGCCGACGTTGCGCGGGTCGGTGATGCCGTCCAGCGCGACGAGCAGCGGAGCGGTCTGCTCCAGGGCCGCGGCGATCAGGTCGTCGAAGTTCTCGTACGCGAACGGCGGCACCTGCAGGCCGACGCCCTGGTGCAGCACCCCGCCGGTCATCCGGTCCAGCTCGTTGCGGCCGATCTCCAGGATCGGGATGCCGCGGTCGCCGGCGGTACGGACGATCTCGGTGATCCGGTCGTCGATGTCGATGCCCTGCGCGATGTAGAGCGCCGTGGCCGGGATCAGCGCGCGCAGCGCCTCGACCACCGGGTTGCGGCCGAGCAGCAGCTCGGGACCTTCCTTGGTGGGGTTGGACCGACGGCCCGGTGCGACCCGGGGACCGCGCGGACCGGCCGCCCGGCCGCCGCCGCCACGGACCGTGGGACGGCTGACGCCGGCGCCACGGCCGCCGCCACGACCCCAGGTGGTGTCCTTCGAGCCGGGGAGGCCGATCTTGGGCGCGCGGCCCTCGGACGCCGCCGCCTGGCGTTCCTTGTTCTGCTTGCGGGCGGTCTTCTCGGGCAGCTTCTCGGTGCCCGAGTAGCCCTTGTGCCAGGGGCGCTCGTCGGCCGGCAGGGTCTTGCCCCGGCCCTTGAGGCTGGCCCGGTTCTTGCCGCCCGAACCGCCGGCGGCACCCTTCTTCGAGGTGGACCGCTTGCTCGCGTTGAATGAATTACCCGGCATCAGTGCTGCTCTCCTACCGTCCATCGCGGCCCGGCCGGAGTGTCCTCCACCTGAATACCCGCGTTCTTGAGCTGGTCGCGCACCTGGTCGGCGGCCGCCCAGTCCTTCCGTGCACGGGCCTGCGCCCGTTGTTCCAGAGCCAGTGCGACGAGTCCGTCGACCACCGGCTTCAAGTCGTTGCCACCCTCGGCGCCGGCCCAGAACGTGTCCAGCGGGTCGAGGCCGAGCACTCCCAGCATGGCCCGGACCGCGGTCAGCGCGCCACGGATGGCCGGCTCGTCCCCGGCGGCCAGGGCGGTGTTGCCCTCCCGGATCGTGTCGTGCACGATCGCCAGCGCCGCCGAGGTGTTCAGATCGTCGTTCATCGCGTCGGCGAACGCCGGCGGCACCGCCTTGGGCCGACCCTTGCCGACCACCTCGGCGGCGCGGTGCACGAAGCCCTCGATCCGCTTGTACGCCACGGCGGCCTCGCGCAGCGCGTCGTCGGTGTAGTCGATCCGCGAGCGGTAGTGCGGGCTGCCCAGGTAATAGCGCAGCTCGACCGGGCGGATCCCGGCCTCCACCAGCGACGGCAGGTCGATCACGTTGCCCAGCGACTTGCTCATCTTGGAGTCACCCAGGTTGAGCAGCGCGTGGTGCACCCAGAACCGGGAGAAGCCGAGCCCGGCCGCCTTGGACTGGGCGACCTCGTTCTCGTGGTGCGGGAAGGTCAGGTCGAGGCCGCCGCCGTGGATGTCGAACTCGTCACCCAGGTAGCGCCGGGCCATCGCGGAGCACTCGATGTGCCAGCCGGGACGGCCCCGGCCCCACGGGGACGGCCAGTACGCGTCCTGCGGCTCGTCGGCCTTGACGCCCTTCCACAGGGCGAAGTCACGGGCGTCGCGCTTGTCCCGCTCCGGGGCGTCGCCGGCCGACCGCATGTCGTCCGGCTTCTGGCCGGAGAGCGCGCCGTACGCCGCATACGACCGCACGTCGAAGTAGACGTCGCCGTTGCCGGACGCGTACGCATGACCGCGCTCGATCAGCGACGTGATCATGTCGTGCATCTCGGTGATGTGCCCGGTGGCCAGCGGCTCGTAGGTGGGCGGCAGCACGTTGAGGGTGCGGTAGTCGCGCTCCAGCAGCAGGCGGTTCTCGTAGGCGATCGCCCAGTACGGCCGGTGCTGCTCCAGCGACTTCTGCAGGATCTTGTCGTCCACGTCGGTGACGTTCCGGACGAAGGTCACCTCGAGCCCGGAGTGCAGCAGCCAACGGCGTAGCACGTCGTAATTGACCGCGGACCGGAGGTGACCGATATGTGGGGAAGACTGCACGGTGACCCCACACAGGTAGATCCCCGCCTGACCGGGGGTCATCGGGACGAAGTCCCGGACCGATCGGGTCGCGGTGTCGTACAAGCGCAGAGTCACCGTACAAGGGTACCGACCGATGCGATCGGATTACCGCCCCGCCCGTACGACACGGACGGGGCGGTACCACTCAGCGTCCGCCGACCGCCGCGTACGCGTCGACAACGCCGTATCCGTAGAACCCGTTGAAGTTCTTTCCGCCCTCACAGAGCGCGTCGAACTCGGCCGAGCGGCCCTCGTTCGTGTAGCTCTGCAGGCGCGGCGTCGGGCAGGCCTTCTCGTCGGCAGTGCGGTACAGGATCTGCTCGACCAGCGACGGCAGCAGCGTCTTGCCGCCCCGCTTGAAGTCCGGCACGCCGTACCGGCTGACGATCAGGGCGCCGACCCCGGCCGCGTGCGGCGAGGCCATCGAGGTGCCCTGCAGGTACGTGTAGTAGCCGCACTTGCCGGCCTTGGTGCAGTCCTTCAGGACCGAGGCCTGACCGGCCGTGGTGATCTCGCCGGCCGCGTCGACGAGGCCCTCTTCCTGCAGCACCTTGAGCGGGTAGCTGGAGAGGATCTCGTTGCCCACGGTCTGGAACGTGTCGGTGCCGAAGCCGTCGCGGTACCAGCCGCCCGGCGCCGAGACCGAGATCTGCTCGGTGCCGTAGTTGGAGAAGTCCGACTTCTTGCCGGACGGGCCGAGCGAGGAGACCCCGATCACGTGCGGGCCCTCGACCGGCAGGTCCCAGCAGGACGCGTTGTCGACCGGGCGGTCGTACGGGTCGCTGCCGTAGTCCGGGCTGGAGATGTCGGTGCGCGGCTTGCCCAGGTCCTCGTGGTTGTTGCCGAGCGCGCCGAAGAGCGTGACGCCCTTGGCGTGCGCGTAGTTGAGGGCCCGCTTCATGCCGGTGATGATCGCCCGCTGCTCGGCCTGGTCCTCGGCGCTGTCCGCCGGGTTGGCCGTGCAGTTGTAGAGCCACGGGTCGACGTAGAACGACATGTTGACCACGTCGATGCCCTTGTCACCGGCGTAGGTCAGCGCGTTGACCACCGGGTCGAGGAAGAAGTAGCCGGAGTCCTGGCCACCCTTGAGCTCGACCAGGGAGACGTTCGGCGCGACACCGGAGACGCCGGAGCCGTTCAGCGCGGCGCCGATCGTGCCGGCCACGTGGGTGCCGTGCCCGCCGTCGTCGGTGCCGATCGGGTCGAGGCAGCCCGCCACCTCGCACTCGCCGTCGATGGCGGCGATGTCCGGGGCGAAGTTGCGCGACAGCTTGGTGCTGAAGTTCGCCGCGAGGTCCGGGTTCGACGCGTCCAGGCCGGTGTCCAGGACGCCGACCGTGACGCCCTTGTCACCCTTCTCGATCTTGCGAGCCTTGTCGGCCTTGACCATGGTCAGGCCCCAGAGCTTGTCGTCCAGCGGGTCGGCCTTGGCCGGGCCGTGGCCCTTGCCGCCGCGCGACTTCAGGTTGGACTCGACCTTCTCGATGCCGTTCGGCGCGTGGCCGATGGCCTTGCGCTCGCTCGCCCCGATCAGCGCGGGGGACGCGGTGGCCTTGCTGTCGAACTTGGCGTCGGTCGACGTCACGCGGTAGACGCCGACGGCGTCGTTACCGCTCACGACGGTGCCACCGGCGGCCTTGATCGCAGCTACCGCGGCGGTCGCGGAGACCCCGTCCGCGGCCACGACCGTGTAATCGACCGCGGCCGTCGGTTCCGCAACGGCGGAACCGGGGACAGCGGTCAGGAACGCCAGACCCGTCAAGGTGATGACGGCTCCGACGGTGAGGCGTCTTCTCATGGAATGCGCTCCTCCTGAGAGTTGGTTCCCCGCATCCCATCGGCAAAGATCGTTCGGCGCAAGGTCAGAGACTGTCTATTTCACGGCCTTGTCATCTTCAGAACATCGAGCGCCTCGTCGAGCTGTGCCTCGGTTAAGGTGCCCGCGCTCACGTGCCCTCGCTCGATCACCACCTCCCGGATCGTACGACCGGTGGCCAGCGCCTGCTTCGCGATCGCGGCGGCCTCGTCATAACCGAGGACCCGGTTGAGCGGGGTGACGATCGACGGGGAGCCCTCGGCGTACCCGCGGGCGATCTCCTCGTTCGCCTCCAGCCCGGCCACGCAGCGGTCGGCGAACTGGTGCGCGACGGCGGCCAGCAGCCGGATCGACTCCAGCAGGTTGCGGGCCATCACCGGGAGCATCACGTTCAGCTCGAAGTCGCCCTGGGTGCCGGCGAAGGCCACCGTCGCGTCGTTGCCGATCACCTGGGCGCAGACCTGGCGGACCGCCTCGGGCACCACCGGGTTCACCTTGCCCGGCATGATCGACGAACCCGGCTGCAGGTCGGGCAGCCGCAGCTCGCGCAGCCCGGCCCGGGGCCCGGAGCCCATCCAGCGGATGTCGTTGGCGATCTTGTAGAGGCCGACGGCCACCACCCGGAGCTGGCCGGACGCCTCGACCAACGCGTCCCGGGCGCCCTGCGCCTCGAAGTGGTCGCGGGCCTCGGTCAGCGGCAGGCCGGTCTCCTCGGCCAGCAGCGTGATCACCGCGGGCGCGAACCCGGGCGGGGTGTTCACCCCGGTGCCCACCGCGGTCCCGCCCAGCGGCAGCTCGCCGAGCCGGGGCAGGGTGGCCCGCAGCCGCTCGACGCCGTTGCTGACCTGCTGGGCATAGCCGGAGAACTCCTGGCCCAGGGTGACCGGGGTGGCGTCCATCAGGTGGGTGCGGCCGCTCTTCACCACGCCGGACCAGGCCTGCGACTTCACCCGCAGGGTGCCGGCCAGGTGCTCCAGGGCCGGGATCAGGTTGGCGCTGATCGCGTCGGTGGCGGCCAGGTGGATCGAGGACGGGAACACGTCGTTGCTGGACTGGGACGCGTTCACGTGGTCGTTCGGGTGCACCGGCCGGTCCAGGGCGCGCGACGCCAGGGTGGCGATCACCTCGTTGGCGTTCATGTTCGACGAGGTGCCCGAGCCGGTCTGGAAGACGTCCACCGGGAACTGGTCGTCGTATCCGCCCGCGGCGACCTGCCCGGCCGCCGCCGCGATCGCCTCGGCCAGGTCCTTGTCCAGCACGCCGAGGTCGGCGTTGGCCCGCGCCGCGGCGCCCTTGATCCGGGCCAGCGCCCGGATGTGCACCGGCTCCAGGCCGCGGCCGGAGATCGGGAAGTTCTCCACGGCGCGCTGGGTCTGCGCCCGCCACAGGGCGTCCGCGGGGACCCGCACCTCGCCCATCGTGTCGCGTTCGATCCGGAAGCCACTCTGCTCAGTCGTCACCGGACAATCCTCTCTCGGCCGCCCCGGACCATCTCGTGATCCACGAGACAGGACCAGGTCATCCGGCCGGGTTCTCCGCGGCCGCGAACTGCTCCGGGATGCCCATCCGCTCGAAGAGCTCCCGGGCCCGCGCGCGCAGGCGCTCGGCCTCCGGGTCACCGTGGTCCAGGCAGGCGGCCAGACCGGCCTGGACCCGGGCGATCGAGTACAGGTTCCGGCTGACCCGGGCCCGAGCAGCCCGGCCACGTGCAGGGCCAGCGTCGTCTTGCCGCTGCCGGCCATCCCGTCGATCACCGCGACGAGCGGGCCGGTGGACCCGGCGATCTCGGCGAGCAACCTGCCGACCTGGGCGCCCCGGCCGGTGAAGTCGCCGACCGTACGCGGAAGGCACCGTGCCGCAGTGACAACCCGATGCCCGGAAGCGGTCTCGCCGGAAAGGATCTCGCGGTGCCGTTCCTGCAGCTCCTCGCCGGGTTCGATGCCCAGCTCGTCGGCGAGCAGCTGCCGCGCGCGGCGGAACTCGGCCAGCGCGTCGGCCTGCCGCCCCGAGCGGGCCAGCGCCAGCATCAGCTGACCGCGCAGCCGCTCCCGCAGCGGGAACCGCTCGACCAGCGCGCCCAGCTCACCAGCGAGTTCGCGTTCCCGGCCGGCGGCCAGCTCCAGCTCGGCCCAGTCCTCGACGGCGAGGGCATACCGCTCGTCCAGCACCGCGGCGGCCTGCCGGATCGCCGGGGCGTCCAGCTCGGCGCAGGCCGGACCACGCCACAGCGCCAGCGCCTGGCGCAGCGCCACCCGGTCGCCGGTCGCCCGGGCCCGGTCCACCGATCGGACGAACAGCGTGGCGTCCAGCTCGTCCGTTCCGACCCGGATGCCATAACCTGCCCGATCGGTGAGTATCACCCCGGGTGGGAGGATCCGTCGCAAACGCGATATACATGACTGCAACTGGCCGCGGGCGGTCACCGGCGGCGCGTCGATCCAGAGCGCGTCGAACAGTTCGCCCGCGCCGATGATCCGGTCGGGATTCAAGAGCAGCATGGCGAGCACGACTCGGTCACGCCCAGCCGTCACAGCCACGTTCTGTCCGGCGACGGTGACAGACAGTGGCCCCAGAATGCGGTAGCGCATGGCAGCCACCCGTCCCCCCGTGCCAGCCATCGAGGTTAGCCGACACGCGAGAGTGGATCGACAGCGGAACGAGAGCGCTGTCCGGCACAGTCGCCACATCACCGCCACAGCTTTGATCACGGGGGCGATCAGCCCGTCCACACGGTCAGGTGTGGGCGGGCTGTTCGTATCTTGACGATCACTCTCGGTTGGACGCGGGCCGAAACGGAACGTACCGTCGGGCGGAGTTTTCCCCCCGACGAAGAGGATTCACTGATGCGACCCGCCATCCTGGCCGTGCTCGCCGGCGGCGTGCTGCTGACCGGCGCCGCCTGTGAAAGCGATGCGAAGGTTTCCAGCAGCGGGACGCCGGTGACGGTCCGCACCTCGGCCACCATCCCGCCCCCGCCGGACTACTCGGCGAACACCACGAAGGTGTGCGAACGCCTCGACAAGGTGTTCACCGGCGAGCTCGACGACTTCGGCGCCGCGATCGGCAAGATGATCGCGTACAAGGAGGCGAAGCAGGCCGACAACGCGGAGAAGGCGGAGAAGGCCGCGGCGGCGGAGTTGCAGTCGGCCGGCAGCCAGATCCGCAAGGAGACCGTCGCGGCGGAGAGCCCGGAGCTGAAGGCCGCCGGCGAGACGTCGGCGCGCAAGCTTGAGGCCAGCGCGAAGACCCGGGCGTACCTCAAAAAGATCAAGACCACCGCGGACCTGGACAAGACCCTGAAGCCGCAGCTGGCCGAGTGGTTGAGCCCGGTCTCCGGCTTCTGCTGAGCCAGCGGGCGGTCCGGACACGGACCGCCCGGTGACTCATCGCTTGCCGATGCTCAGGATCGGTTTGGGTTTGGTGACCTCGGCGAAGAAGTCCTCGCCCTTGTCGTCGACCACGATGAAGGCCGGGAAGTCCTCCACCTCGATCTTCCAGACCGCCTCCATGCCGAGCTCCGGGAACTCGAGCACCTCGACGTGCCGGATGCAGTCCTGGGCCAGTCGCGCCGCCGGGCCGCCGATCGAGCCGAGATAGAACCCGCCGTGTTCCTTGCAGGCGTTGGTGACCTGCTGGGACCGGTTGCCCTTGGCCAGCATCACCAGCGAGCCGCCGGCCGCCTGGAACTTCTCCACGTACGAGTCCATCCGGCCGGCCGTGGTCGGCCCGAACGAGCCGGACGCGTAGCCCTCCGGGGTCTTCGCCGGGCCGGCGTAGTAGACCGCGTGGTCGCGCAGGTACTGCGGCATCGGCTCGCCGGCGTCCATCCGCTCGGCGATCTTGGCGTGCGCGATGTCCCGGGCCACCACCAGCGGGCCGGTCAGCGACAGCCGGGTCTTCACCGGGTACCGGCTCAGCTCGGCGCGGATCTCGGCCATCGGCCGGTTCAGGTCGATCTTGACGACCTGCTCCGTCTCGAGGTGATCCTCGGTGACCTCCGGCAGGAAGCGCGCCGGGTCGGTCTCCAGCCGCTCCAGCCACACCCCGGACGGGGTGATCTTGGCGACCGCCTGGCGGTCGGCCGAGCAGGAGACCGCGATCGCCACCGGGCAGGACGCGCCGTGCCGGGGCAGCCGGATCACCCGGACGTCGTGGCAGAAGTACCGGCCGCCGAACTGCGCGCCGATCCCGAAGTCGCGGGTCAGCTCGAGCACCGCGGCCTCCAGCTCGACGTCCCGGAAGCCGTGCGCCAGCATCGAGCCCGCGGTGGGCAGGTTGTCCAGGTACTTCGCGCTGGCCAGCTTCGCCGTCTTGAGCGCGTGCTCGCCGCTGGTGCCGCCGATCACCACGGCCAGGTGGTACGGCGGGCAGGCCGACGTGCCGATCAGGCGCAGCTTCTCGTCCAGGAACTGCATCATCCGCTGCGGGTTGAGCAGCGCCTTCGTCTCCTGGTAGAGGTACGACTTGTTGGCCGAGCCGCCGCCCTTGGCCATGAAGAGGAACTTGTACGCGTCCGGCTGCCCGTTCGGGTCCTCGGCGTACAGCTCGATCTGGGCCGGCAGGTTGGAGCCGGTGTTCTTCTCGTCCCACATGGTCAGCGGCGCGAGCTGCGAGTAGCGCAGGTTCAGCCGGGTGTACGCCTGGTACACGCCGAGCGCGATGGCTTCCTCGTCGAGCCCGTCGGTCAGCACGTGCCGGCCACGCTTGCCCATCACGATCGCGGTGCCGGTGTCCTGGCACATCGGCAGCACCCCGCCGGCCGCGATGTTCGCGTTGCGCAGCAGGTCGAGCGCCACGAACCGGTCGTTCGGCGACGCCTTCGGGTCATCGATGATCGCCCGCAGCTGCGCCAGGTGCGCCGGGCGCAGGTAGTGCGCGATGTCGTGCATCGCCTCGGCGGTGAGCTGGGTCAGCGCGGATGGCTCCACGGTCAGGAATCGGCGGCCACCCGGGCCCTCGACGACATCCACACCCTCGTCCGTGACCAGGCGGTACTCAGTCAGGTCGTCGCCGGTCGGCAAGAGCGGCGAGTAGGTGAAAGCGGCGCCTCTGCTCATGAGCGGCAAGCCTAGGCCAGCGGGGCGGGGCGATGCGAACCCACCTCCCGGCACGCCCGGATGTCGGCATGTCAGCGGTACGGCAAATAGGCCATGTCCCGGCCGGAAACCAAGATCAAACCACCGGGGGCGGCGGTGAAGACCTTCGCATCAGTGCGCACATCGGCACGTATCGCCCCATTCGCTGGCGCCAGCGCTGTCACCCGTCCGGGAGAGACCACGATCACCGCGTACGGGGTGATCGCCGCGCCCGCCTTGGCCGGCCCGTTCTGCCGCCACGCCACCTTGCCCTTGCCGAACGACCAGCCCCGGATCGTGTCGCCGGCTCGGATCACCGCGTACCGGTCGTCCACCGCGAGCACCTCGGAGGTCTTGTCGCCGTACCAGAGGATCCGCCCGTCCGAGCCGCTGATCAGTTCCTGCCGGCCGTACGGATCGACGCCGAGCAGCACGTCGTACCCACCGGCCGGGTCGCGGTCCTGTTTGCAGTCGCTCTCCGCAGTGCGCAGGTTGAGGCCGTCCCGCTTCCACACCGTCCGGTTCCCCGGCGGCGTGGTGGCCACCACGCCGTAGTAGCAGGTGCCGTCCTTGGCCGTGCCGGTGATCGTGAGCAGCCGGCCGCCGACCACCGCGACCCGCTGGTCCGGTCCGGTCTGCACGGTCTGCACCAGGTGCCCGTTCGCGGTGTCGATCACCCGCACCCGGCCGTTGTCCGGCAGCCCGATCAGGCCGGGCATCACGGCCGGCCCGGCTGCGTCGTCGTCCACGTCACCGCTGCCGAGCCGGCGGGCGTCCGGCAGGTCCGGGTTCGCGGCGTGCAGCACGAAGCCGATGCCGCCGGTCTCCACCGACCAGAGCTGGGTGCCGGCCCGCGGGTCCCAGGCGGTCAACCGGCACTGATTCCCACCCTCGCAATGCAGATCGACAATCCCGTTCTGGTACGTCCAGACCGCGCTGGCCTCGGTGTCCGCCCGGCGTACGGTCCCGGAGCGCGGGTCGAGCACCTGATAACCCTTGGTCAGCAGCCGCCCGGTGACCACCACGGCGTCGGCGCCCTGCCCGGCGAGCGCGGCCCAGTCCGCGTCGGTGCTCCACAGCTTCACCGCCGTGGTCAGGTTGTACGCCTCCACCGACGTGCGGTACTCGACGACGACGGCGTCACCGGCCACCGAGACGCTCTGCGGGGTGCCGCCGAGCCGCTGCTGCCACTGCGTGCCCGGGGCCACCGGCCCGCTCGTGCTGATCCAGTCCCAGACCTGCGGGAACGGATTCCACACTCCGGTCGAGGCCAGCACGGTGACCGTGATGGCGGCGACCAGTGTCAATCCCTTCCACGTGCCCGAGGACGCCATGCCGGAACATTAATGATCCTGATCCACTTCCGGGGCGAGCGTAGAAAGCCCGTGTCGCGGGCTTATATCCGAGTTGCCGCTTTGGTCAGGGGCACCGTCCGGTACGGGATCAGCTCGGCCAGCGCGATGATCGTGTGCGCCCGCCGGATGCCCTCGTAGCCGACGATCTTGTCGATCACCCGCTGCAGGTCGGCGTTGGAGCGGGCCACGATCCGGCACAGGATGTCGCCGCCGCCGGTGGTGGTGTGCGCCTCGAGGACCTCGGGGATCTCGGCCAGGTGGCTCGTCACCGCGTCGTGCCCGTACCGCTGGCTGATCTCCAGGGTCACGAAGCTCATCACCCCGAAGCCGATCGCGGCCGGCGACACCTCCGGCCCGAAGCCCCGGATCGCACCCCGGGCGGTCAGCTTGTCCAGCCGGGCCTGCACCGTGCCGCGGGCCACCGCGAGCCGCCGGGACAGCTCCAGCATCCCGATCCGCGGCTCGTCGTGCAGCAGCGTGATCAGTCGTGCGTCGAGCTCGTCGAGCTGGACAGTCTGCTCAGTCATCCCCGGGCTCTCCTCTACTTATTGCACAGATTGACCAGCTGTTCGGTCGACTCTTGCCCACCGCTGTGACCTGGGTCAACCTCGCCACAGGACGTGCCGCTCACGAGGCGGCCGCTGTGAACCGGAGGGACGCGATGGAACCCGAGAAGAGCCGTGCCGATGTCTTCCCCGTCAAGGGGGTCGACCACCTGCGTTTCCTGGTCGGGAACGCCCGGCAGGCCGCGCACTACTACTCCACCGCGTTCGGGATGAAGTGTGTCGCCTACCGCGGTCCCGAGCAGGGTTTCCGCGACCACGCCGAGTACGTGCTGGTCAGCGGCGGCGCCCGGTTCGTGCTGACCGGCATGGTGCACGCCGGCGCGCCCGGTGCCGAGCACGTGACCAAGCACGGTGACGGCATCTCGGACATCGCCATCGAGGTCCCGGACGTGGACGCGGCGTACCTGCACGCGACCGAGTCCGGCGCGACCGGGGTGACCGAGCCGCACGACCTCAAGGACGAGCACGGCACGGTCCGGCTCGCGTCGATCGCCACCTACGGCGACACCGTGCACACCCTGATCGACCGCTCCGGCTACGACGGCCCGTTCCTGCCCGGCTTCGTGGCCCGCGAGCCGATCGTGTCGGTCCGGCCGAAGCGCTTCTTCCAGGCCGTCGACCACGTGGTCGGCAACGTCGAACTGGGCAAGATGGACGAGTGGGTGGAGTTCTACGCCCGGGTCATGGGCTTCACCAACATGGCCGAGTTCATCGGGGACGACATCGCCACCGACTACTCCGCACTGATGTCCAAGGTCGTCGCGGACGGCACCCGCAAGGTCAAGTTCCCGCTGAACGAGCCGGCCGTCTCGGCCCGCAAGTCGCAGATCGACGAGTACCTCGAGTTCTACGGCGGCCCCGGCGCCCAGCACGTCGCGCTGGCCACCAACGACATCCTGAACACCGTCGACGCGATGCGCGGCGCCGGCGTGGAGTTCCTCGACACTCCGGACTCGTACTACGACGACCCGGAGCTGCGGGCCCGGATCGGCAACGTGCGCGCGCCGATCGAGGAGCTGAAGCGCCGCAAGATCCTGGTCGACCGGGACGAGGACGGATACCTGCTGCAGATCTTCACGAAGCCCGTGCAGGACCGGCCCACCGTATTCTTCGAGTTGATCGAGCGGCACGGCTCCCTCGGGTTCGGCAAGGGCAACTTCAAGGCGCTCTTCGAGGCCATCGAGCGGGAGCAGGAGCTGCGCGGCAACCTGTGACGCCACCACCGCGCAGGGAACCGTCAGGCATACGTGGTAAAGGTTTGCGCATGAGTTCCCTTCCCGCGGGTTGGTACAAGGACCCGGCCGACCCCATCACCCAGCGCTACTGGGACGGTGAGGGCTGGCTGGGCAAGGCCATCCCGGCCGACGCGGTCCCGCCCGACGGGCCACCCGCGGTCGAGGCGGAACCCGAGGCGGCGGCACCCGAGGTGACGCCGCCCGGGGTGGCGCCGGCGCCCTACGCGGCTCCCCCGCAGCCCGGTCAGCCGAGCTACGGTCCGCCGCCCGGCTACGGTCCGCAGCCAGGCCCGCCGCCCGGCTACGGTCCACCGCCAGGCCCGCCGCAGGGCTACGGTCCGCCCCCTGGTTACGGACCGCCGCCTGGTTACGGACCGCCGCCCGGGTACGGTCCGCCGCCCGGCTGGGTCCCGCCGCCCGGCTGGCAGCCGCCGCCCGGAACACCACCTCCGCCGGGTTGGAAGAACGCGCAGCCGCCGCACGCCTACCTCTATCCCACACCCGAGGCTCGCCCGCACGGTTTGCCGCTCGCCGGGCTGGGCCAGCGCCTGGTCGCCCGGCTGATCGACATCTTCGCCGTGCTGGTGCTCAACGTCGTCGTCAACGGCTGGTTCGCCTACCAGTGGTGGCAGGACTTCCGGCCGATCTTCAACACGTACTACGACCAGGTCCTCGCGGACATGAAGCCGGACATGGTCCAGCCGACCGCCAAGATGCAGACGCTCCAGCTGGCCATCTTCCTGCTCGCCACCCTGCTCTGGCTGGTCTACGAGGCCCCGGCGACCAGCAGCCGCGGCCAGACCCTCGGCAAGCGGATCATGGGCATCAAGGTGGTCGGGCTGGACAGCACCGAACCGATCGGGTTCCGCCGCGCGTTCGCCCGGTGGGCGCCGATCGGCATGTGGACACTGTTCTGGTGGTGCCTGGTCGGGTTCGTGGCCCAGCTCCTGTACCTGGTGTCCCCCATGTTCGATTCGCGCCTGCGGCAGGGCTGGCACGACAAGGCGGCTCGCACCGTCGTCGTCGCGCTGCCGCCGCGCGCTCAGCAGACCGTCGAGGCCGCGCCACGCGGCGACATCCCAGGAGGATCCGAATGACCCGGCTGACCCGCGCCGACCTGGACGCGCTGCCCGCGTACGTACCCGGTCGCAACGTCGCCGACCTGGCCCGTGACCTGGGCATCGAAGAGGCGATCAAGCTGGCCAGCAACGAGGTGCCGTACGGCCCGCTGCCCGGCGTGGTCGAGGCGGTCACCGAGGCCGCCCGGCAGATGCACCGGTACCCGGACATGGGTGTGCTCGCGCTGCGCGACGCCCTCGCCGAGCGTTTCGGGGTGGCCGCCGAGCGGGTGGTCACCGGCTGCGGCTCGGTCGCGCTGGCCGAGATCCTGGTCAAGGCGACCTGCCTGCCCGGTGACGAGGTGCTCTACTCGTGGCGGTCGTTCGAGGCGTACCCGATCATCGCGGCCGGGGCCGGCGCCACCAGCGTCCGGGTGCCGAGCACGCCGACCCACGGGCACGACCTCCCGGCGATGGCCGCGGCGATCACCGACCGGACGCGCCTGATCTTCGTCTGCAACCCGAACAACCCGACCGGGACAGCGCTGCACAAGCCGGAGCTCGACCGGTTCCTCGCCGCGGTGCCGTCGGACGTGCTGGTGGTGCTCGACGAGGCGTACCGCGAACTCGTCACCGACCCGGAGGTGCCGGACGGCCTGGACACCTACGGCGACCGCGCCAACGTCGTGGTGCTGCGCACCATGAGCAAGGCGTGGGGCCTGGCCGGCATGCGGATGGGTTACCTGGTCGCCCAGCCCGAGGTGGCCGCGGCCATCCGCAAGGTGCTCACCCCGTTCTCCACCAGCCTGGTCGCGCAGGCCGCGGCACTCGCCGCGCTGCGCCAGGAGGCCGAGGTGGTCCGCCGCTGCGCCCTGGTCACCGCGGAACGCGAGCGGGTCACCGAGGCGCTCCGCAAGCTCTCCTTCGACGTGCCGGACAGCCAGGCCAACTTCGTCTGGCTGCCGATCGGCGACCGCACCGCGTCGTTCGCGTCGGCCTGCGAGACCCGCGGCGTCATCGTCCGCGGCTTCCACCCGGACGGCGTCCGCGTCACGATCGGCACCCAGGAGGAGAACGACGCCTTCCTGGCCGCCGCCGAAGCCGCCCTCACGGTCTGATTCCGCCCCAGACCACAACAAAGACCCGATTTGGTACGAGTAAGGAGCGCTCGTAGCCTACGGACGAGCGCTCCTTACTCGTACCAAATGGGGGTTAATGGGGTGCGGCGGCCTCGGCGGACGTGCGGTGGTGATCCTCGGCGCTGAGCCGGAACGGGAAAACCGACCGGGACGTGAAGACCAGGATCCCGGCCACCACCGCGAGCAACGCCGCCAGCAGCGGCAACGCACCCAGCTGGCCGTTCGTCACGAAGCGCTCCCCCACGAACGCCCCGCCACCGATGCCGATCTGGAACGCCACCACGTAGACCGCCGACGCCGCGTCCCGGGCGGTCGGCGCGACCCGCATCGGCGCCGCGCCCAGGAAGACCGGGATCGCGGTGAACGCCCCGCCCCAGACCAGCGCGGCCAGGATCGTCGGCACGGTGCCGAGGACCGGGGCGAGCAGCGCCACCGACACCGCCTGGGCGCCCAGCAGGATCAGCAGCAGCTGGCCCGGGTTACGGTCGACGTAGCGGCCGACCAGGAACGTGGTGAGCAACCCGACCGCGCCGTAGCCGAGCAGCAGCACGCTGAGCCCGGCGCCGTCCAGCCCGGCGTCCCGGCGGACCAGCGGGGCGATGTAGGTGTACGCCGCGAAGTGCCCGATCACCAGCACCGCGGTCAGCAGGCAGAGCCGCGCCACCCGGCCGTCCCGCAGGATCAGCACGGCGTTGCGGAGTCGTTCCGCCGAGCCGGCCGCCATGTCCCGGGGCAGCGGCGGCAGCTTCGGCAGCACCGCGAGCAGCAGCAGCACGCAGACCGCCCCGCCGACCGCCATCATCCCGACCGCGAAGCGCCAGCCCAGCCACTGCCCGACCGCGGTGCCGATCGGCACGCCGAGCACGATGGCCAGCGAGTTGCCCAGGAACGTCAGCGCGGTGGCCCGCCCGATCTGGTCCGGCGGGGCCATCCGGGCGATGATCGGCCCGATCACCGACCAGAACACCCCGTGCGCGAGCGCGCAGATCAGCCGGGACAGCGCGAGGACCAGGAACGTCGGCGCGAACGTCGCGGCCGCCTGCGAGACGACAAAAATCGCTACCGTGGCGGCGATCAGGGTGTGCCGGGGGACCCGCATGGTGAGCGCGGTGAGCGGGATGGTGCTCAGCGCGGCGACCACGGCATAGCTGGTCAGCAGCAGGCCCACCTGCGCCTCGGTGACGTGCAGGCCGGCCGAGATCTGCGGCAGCAGGCCGACTGGCAGGGTTTCGGCGGTGACGTAGAAGAACGCGGAGGCGCCGAGAACGACCAGCGCGGGGCGGTTGAAGCTCACTCCCGCACAATAAGCTTCACTGAAGAGTAAAAGAAGGGGATCGGCTGTGACGACGCGCTCCACCGAACTGCTCCGGGTGGTGCACCGGAGCCCCGGCGTGACCCGCGCCGACGCCGCCCGGCTGCTCGGCATCGGCACCGGCGCGGCCACCGAGCTGGTCACCAAGCTGAGCCGGGCGGAGCTGCTGGTGCAGGGCCCGGCCGCGCCGAGCGGCAGCCGGGGCCGGCCGACAACGGTGCTGCTGCCACACCCGGCCGGCCCGCTCGCCCTGGCCGTCGCGATCACCCATGAGACCTGGCGGGTCGAGGCGGTCGAGCTGGGCGGCGCCCGCACCGCCGCGCTGGGCGGAGGGCACGCCGGCGCCGCCTGGGCCGAGGTCCGCGACGCGGTCCGGGCCGCGATCGAGGAACTTCGTCTTCGGTACGGATCACGTCTGCGCGCGATCGGCGTCGCCGCTCCCGGTACGGTCTCCCGCGACCGGCGCCTGGACGCCACCACGGCCGGCTGGCTCGACGTCGACCTGACCACGCTCTGCCCGGACGCCGAGGTGTTCGTGGCCGGCAACGACGCCACCCTGGCCGCCACCGCCGAGTCCCGCCGGGGTGCCGCCACCGGCGCCGCCGTCGCGCTGTACCTGCAGATCGAGGCGGGCCTGGGCGGCGCCGTGGTGGAGGACGGCCGCCCGGTGATCGGCGCGCGGGGTGCGGCCGGCGAGTTCGGGCACATGCCGTTCGGCGACCCGGCGATCCGCTGCCCGTGCGGCGCCCGCGGCTGCTGGGGCATCGCGGTGGACGGGCACGCGCTGGCCCGGTCACTCGGCGAGCCGGTCCCGGTCGACCCGATCACGTACGCCCGACGGGTGATCACCACGGCGGCCCGGGCGCTGGCCGCCGCCCCGCCGTACCCGCCGGAGGTCGACGCGGTCCGGGCGGTCGCCGCGACCCTGGGCCGGGGCATCGCCGGACTGGTCAACGGGCTGGACGCGGACCTGGTCGCGCTCGGGGGCCTGGGCGCCGACCTGCTGGCCACGGTCCCCGCCGAGATCGACGCGGCGTACCGGGACGGCCTCATGTCGATCCACCGCGACGCGCCGCCACCGATCGTGCCGGCCGCGCTCGGCGACGACGGCCCGATCGCGGGCGCCGCCGAGGAGGCCTGGACCGCCCTGCTGCCCCGGCTGGCCTGAGAACGCCTAGTAGGCGGCCATCAGCACGGTGTCGGTGCTGTAGTAGTAGATCGGCGACTCCGGGTCGGTCGGGCCGTCCTTGCGCAGCCGCTCAACCGCCATGTAGTGCTCCGCGATCATGAGGCCGCCGATGTCCCACTCGTCGTCCTCCTTGCCGAACGCCAGGTGGTACCGGAACCGCTCGGCGCCGGTCTGCACGTCCAACCCGACCAGCCAGTGCTCCGGCGTCAGCAGCAGCACCGTCGTCGACGTGCCGCCCAGCACCCGCGCCTGACCGGCCCAGCTCCACGCCGGTGCGGTCCCGTCCGCCGACGCGGTCACCGTGCCGGCGCCGGCCGACACCACCAGGCCGGCCGCGACGGTGGCGTCCGGGCTGTCCAGGGCGGTCGCGCGGCGCAGGGCCGGCCCGAGCAGCCAGCCCTGCCCGGCCGCGTCCCGCAGGCCGGCACAGTTCGAGTGCGCCACCTGGCAGCCGAGCGGGGTGAACGGACCGGCCGGCCAGTTCGCCACGGACTGCCCGGTGGCCAGGTCGTAGGCGCCGGTCGCGCAGACGTACGCGCCGCCGGTGGTGGTGAACGCGTCAGCGCAGCCGGCGGGGAGCGTCACGCGGAAGCGCTGCGCGCCGGTGCTCAGGTCGTACCCCAGCAGGTTTTGATCCTCGGTGACCGCGACGATCCCGGCGGCGATCCGCAGACCCGGCGGATTCCAGACCACCGCGGCGCCGGTCCGGTGTCCGGCGAAATCCGGCGCGTCCGGGCCGTCCGCCCGCCAGAGGACCTTTCCGGTACGACCGTCGAGCGCGATCACCTGACCGTCGTTCCACCGGCTGACCACCGTGGTGCCCTCGGCCACCACCCCGCTCAGCTGCTCCGGCCAGCGGCGCAGCGACCAACGGGTGGTGTAGACGGCCTTGCCGTAGACCGGCTCGTCGGCGCGCACCTGGTTCTTGGCGGCGTAGACCCGGAGCCGGTCGTCGACGATCAGCGGCGCCACCGGGATCCGCCCGGTCACCCCGGGCGCGGTGACCACCTCCAGCGGGTACGCCGCGGTCGTGGTGTCCAGCACCTCGGCCGGGCGCAGGATCCGCCAACCGACCAGAACCGTGGACAGCAGCAAGAGCGCTGCCGCTGAAGCTCGCAGCAGCACCCGGGTCACGGCCGGAAGTATTCCAGGTTCAGTCCAGCCCGATCACTCGTACCCACCGTTGATCAGTCCGAGGCGGACCAACTCGGTGAGCGGCTCCACCACGTTCGCCGCGCCGAACCCGGCGAACAGCGGCCGGACCGTGTCCCGATGGGACCGGACCGGCTCGACGAGCGGGACCGGATGGGTGGCGGCCAGCGCCTCGGCCACGTCGGCCACCTCCCCGCCGTCCACCGCGACGAGCGTGGCGACCAGAACGTTGAGGAATCCGTGGTGGGTGAACCCCGTCTCCGGGTCGGTGTGCCGGGTGGCGTGCCGCAGCCCGGCGGCCAGTTTGAAGGGCAGCTCCCGGTCGCGGCACGCGCAGATCACGGCGGCCAGCTCGACCGGGGTCGGGAACAGCTCGGCGGCCAGCCCGCCGACCCGGAACTTGGGGCCGATCGACAGGCCTGCGGCACGGGCCTCGGCGACGGTGTCCAGGGCGCCGAGCAGCCCCCAGCTGAGCGGGATCTCGGCCCAGATCCTTATGCCGGTGTGGGCAGCGGCTTCTCCCGCGGCTTGTCCAGCGGCTTCGTCAGCAGCTTCTCGGGCGGCCTCGTCGGCGGCTTCTCCCGCTGCTTCTCGGGCGGCTTCTCCGGCGGCGAAGGCTTGCAGCCTGGCCAGGCCGGGCTGGGGGTCCTCGCCGCGGCGGGCCACCGCGGCCTCGACGTGCTTGATCACCATGCCCGCGGCCCGCAGCTTCTCCACGGTCGCCGGCAGCACCCCGATCGGCAGGTCGGCGATCAGCCCGGCGGCCAGCCCGGGCAGCGGTTCGGAGCCGACCAGCGAGGCCGGGACCAGCAGAGCGCCGATCAGGCCCGCATACCACGCCCCGGCGTGCTCACGGAACTTCGCCTCGGCGTCGGCGAGGCCGGTCGGGCTTGGTGGTAGCAGGGACGCGTCATCGACGATCCCGGCATACAGCGGAGGCACCAGCGTCGCCACGATTTCGAACCTAACGGACCATACGTGAACCGGACAACACTCCGGCTCGGCTTTCCCTCGCGGCCCGCGTTTCCCGTGCTGTGCCTTGCGTCCCGGCCTTCTCGTGCTTTTCCTGCGGCCTGGCCCTTGGCGTGCTCTCCTTGCGGCCCGGCCTGCGCATGCTCTTCTTGCGGGCCGGCCTTCGCGTGCTCTTCATTCGGGCCAGCCTTCGCGTGCGGCTGGCTTTCTCTTGCGCCGGTCAGCGGCGGCCGATCAACACCACGGCTTCGGCTATCGCGGCCAGGGCCATGCAGGCCAGCAGCGTGGGCAGGCCACCGACCGCGGCATACGCCACCAGGAACAGCGGCGCGGCGAACGTCAGGTAGAGCGCGGCAGCCAGCCACCGATCCCCGGACCGCAGCCGGGACAGCACCCGGCCGACCGGCTCGGACAGCCGGCTGCGGAACCAGAGCACCACGGCCACGAAGACCAGCACGCCGATCAGCCCCGCCCAGACCCGCGAGATACCCGCGCTGACCAGCGTCATCGAGGCGGTGATCACGGCGGCCACCAGGGTGCCGTTGGCGCCGTACCGAATCGTCTCGAGGACCGCGTCACCCGAGGCCGCGGAGACGTCGAGCACCGGCTTGCGCGGGCGGCTGACCGCCGGTGGCTCGGACCACTTCGGCGGGACCGGCTTGGCCGTCTGCTCGACCGGATAGCCCTCCGGCGCCGACGCGTCCGGCGGCGGGGCGGCACCCAGCGACGCCTCCTCGGCCAGCTCCTCCAGCGCCCGGGCCCAGCGGCGGCGCTCCAACCGGACCACACCCACGTCCAGCCCGGCGTCACCGATCGCCGAGTCCAGGTCGAGCGCCTCCGCGTACGCCCGCTGCGCCAGGTCGAACAACCGCAGCCGGGCCGCGACCACGGCCAGCACCAGGTGCGCCTCGGCCTCGGCCGGCGCCACCCGGACGCCGTTCCACGCGGCGTTCAGCGCCTCCTGACCGTTGCGCGACTCACTGAGCAGCGCGGCTCCGGTCCTTTGCGCGTACGCATCCTCGGGCCACGTCCGCAGGATCTCGCCGGCGATCCCCGCCGCCTCGCCGAACCGCCTGCTGTCGGTGAGCGCCATCGCCCGCACCACGAGAGCGGGCAGCGTCCCCGGTTCCGCACCGGCGGCACGATCGGCGGCGGCCAGCGCCTCAACCGGCTGCTCGGCGGCCAGGTGGATGCGGGCCAGCGTGGCCAGCAGAGCGGACTCGTCGGGCGCGGCACTCAGCCCGGCCGCGATCTCCTCGGTGGCCTCGTCGTAACGTCCGAGGTCGGCGAGCAAGAGCGCACGCTGGCGGTGTTCCTCCGGCGTGGTGTCGGACTCCATAGGGGCGGGCACAGTCGGAGCGTAGGCGGTCTAGCTGTAAATCACATGGACCGGGGTCAGGCAGCCCCCACCCGCACCATTTCCGGACCGTCGCTGGTCCAGCCCCCGTTCCCATACTTGCGCCAGAGCTCACCGACGAGGTCAAGCCTTACCACCAGCCATCGCCGCAGCCAGACAGCGCGTCTCGCCACCAACCATCACCGCAGCCAGACGGCGAGCCCTCCGCCCAGCATCGCGGCAACCAGAAGCCGGGCCTCGCCACCAGCCATCACCGCAGCCAGGTGCCGAGCCTTTCGCCCAGCATCGCGGCAACCAGAGGCCGGGCCTCGCCACCCGGCATCGCCGCGGCTAGTTGGCTGCTGGGGCCTCGTTGTAGATCAGTGCCACCGCGATGCCGGCCAGTCCCTCGCCCCGCCCGGTGAGTCCCAGCCCGTCGGCGGTGGTCCCGGAGACCGTGACCGGCGCGCCGATCGCGGCGGACAGCACCTTCTCCGCCTCCGCCCGCCGTTTGCCGACCTTCGGCCGGTTCCCCACCACCTGCACCGAGACGTTCCCGATCGCATACCCAGCGGCACGCACCAGCCGAGCCGCCTCACCCAGCAGCGTCACCCCGGCTGCCCCGGCCCACTCCGGCCGGCTGGTCCCGAAGTTGCTGCCCAGGTCACCGAGCCCGGCCGCGGAAAGAAGGGCGTCACAGGCAGCATGCGCCACCACATCCGCATCCGAGTGCCCAGCGAGTCCCGGCTCACCGGGCCACTCCAAACCGGCCACCCAGCAGGGCCGCTCAGCATCAAAAGCGTGCACGTCAGTGCCAACACCCACCCGCGGAATGATCACCCAGCCACCCTAGCCACCCACCCTGCCAGCCATCCGAGGTCCCGTGCCCGCTCCACGTTCACAACCGTGCGTGGGCGCTCGTTCAGCCTCCCGGGGAGTACTCGTTTACCGCCGGCGAGGTGGTGGGGCCCGCGATCGGTGCTGGCGGGGCGACGGCAGCACGCGATCGGGTTCTGCGGACCCCCACCACGTGCTGTGGCGGGGCGGCGGCGGCACGCGATCGGGTTCTGCGGACTCTCAACGCCCACCTGGGGGCGGCAGACGTCCGCGAACGGGCATCGCGTCCCCACATCGCCCCTGCGACGGCCGGGACGACCAGCCCCACCTACTCGAGCAGCACGACGACTTCGCCCGCGGCCACTGAAACCCACTGCGCGTAAGGCGCACACCACCTCGCGAGACGACCACAACCGCATTCGCACTGGTGAAGGCACTCGTCAACACCAACATGGCCAGTTCACGGTGCACGGCCGCCCAACCGCGCCACCGCAGGCTGCAGCGCGCCCAACCCCAGCTGGTTCTGGGAGGTGCCTTCGAGGCTTCAAGACACCCCTGAGGGCCAGCCGAAATGCGGGAGGCGCGTCGCTCACCGCGCGTGGCTGCCCGCCGCGCTACACCGGTTACACCCCCGGCCGCAACGCGCCACCAGGCCCCGGCTGGCGTTGGCAGCTGTCTCCCCGCCGCCAAGACCAGCTGCGATGTCCGGCCTCCGACTGGCGGCATCCGGCTGGCGGTGACGGCTGTCCCGGGTTTCTTGAGGCGACCGTCAACGCCAGCAGGGCCCGGGGTCAGCGTGCAACGCGCGGTCGCCGGACGCGCGGCGCGGAGGTCCGGGATCAGCGTGCAACGCACGGTCGCCGGACGAACGGCGCGGGGGTCCGGGATCAGCGTGCAACGCGCGGTTGCCGGGCGCGCGGCGCTGGGGCCGGGGTCAGGGTCAGGCGTCCGGGTCGGGGAGGGTGAGGAGGTGGGTGGCGAGGGCCAGGTCGATCGGGCGGGTGATCTTCAGGGCCAGATCGGAGCCGGGGACGCAGTGGACCGGGATGCCGAGTTTTTCGACGGCGCCGGCGTCGTCGGTGTGTGCGTCGGCGGCAGCGGCGTGCGCGGCGCGCAGCACCGAAGCGCGGAAGCCCTGCGGGGTCTGCACCGCCCGGAGCACCGAGCGGTCGACGGTGCCCAGCACCGTGTCGTCGGCCGCGACTTCCTTGATCGTGTCGACCACCGGGAGGACCGGGATCACCGCGTCGGCGCCGGCCCGGACGGCCGCGGCCACCCGTTCGACCACCGAGGGCGGGGTGAGGCAGCGAGCCGCGTCGTGGACCAGCACGATCGCGACCTCGTCGGGTACCACGGCGAGTGCCGCGGCCACCGACTCCTGCCGTTCGGCGCCACCCGCCACCACGGTGACCGGAGCAACCGGGCTGAGCAGGGAGTGCACCGCCTCGACATCGGCGGGCGGAGCGGCGATGACGATCATCCGGACCGAGGGTGCCGCGGCGAGCCGGCGCACGGTGTGCACGAGCAACGGCTCGCCGTCGAGCAGACGCAGCGCCTTCGGGCCACCCGGACCGAGCCGGAGACCGGCACCAGCAGCAGGAACGACGACCGCGACGTCACCGCGAGCATTAAGCTGCGCGGTCACGTCGCGGTCGTCGTTTTTCACGTGCTGTGAGGGATGCGTCGCTGGATCAGGCCTCGGTGAGGACCTTGTCGAGCAGGACCTCAGCCTCGTCCTTGGTGCTCTTCTCAGCAAGTGCCACCTCGCCGACCAGGATGTCGCGGGCCTTGGCGAGCATGCGCTTCTCGCCGGCCGACAGACCGCGCTCGCGCTCGCGACGCCAGAGGTCACGAACAACCTCGGCGACCTTGAGCGGGTTACCGGAGGCGAGCTTCTCCAGGTTGGCCTTGTAGCGCCGCGACCAGTTGGTCGGTTCCTCGGTGTGCGGGGCACGGAGGACATCGAAGACCTTGCCCAGGCCTTCCTCGCCGACCACTTCGCGCACGCCGACTTCTTCGGCATTCTCAGCGGGCACCCGAACCGTCAGATCGCCCTGGGCGACACGCAGAACGAGATACTGCCTTTCAACGCCCTTGATGACCCTAGTCTCGATTGCCTCGATGAGTGCGGCCCCGTGGTGGGGGTAAACAACGGTCTCGCCGACACTGAAAACCATAGGTTCGAAACCCCTTTCGCTGTGTCTAGGGTAACACGCTCAGGCGACGGTGTCTCGCCCTGACGGTCACTGTTAGTGCAGCTCAGAGGCCCTGTGACGGGGCTTTCTACCGCTTGACACCAGGGCGGGAAGCTGCCTTAGTAACACAAAGTGACCAGGACGTCACGAGTCGAACCACTGAGTCGGAAATTCCGGACCTGATGGCTTTGCGAGATCAAGCGTATCGCTGAGGTCCACACTGCCCCAGCACTGGCGATGCGGCGTAGCGTGCGAGACGCTGGACGGAAGTTCCCCGACCGAAGCACGATCTGGTCGGCCAGGGGGGAGGTTGAGTCATGGCAGGCGCGAGCGACAACGGCGGCTGGCCGCCCGACGGCGGGTCGTCGGACGAATTGCCCGACCTCCCTGAGGAGTGGGGCGTCATCGTCATCCCGGACGATCTGTCCGAGCTGTCTGACGAGGTCGAAGCCGTGCGCGCGGAGTTGCACCTGGCTCCGCCGCCCAACGGCTGGCAGCGTTTCGCGCGCCGGCCCGCGGTGCGCCGGCTGCGCAAGGCGGGCACCCTGATGCTGCGTGCGCCGGTCCTGATCATCTCGATGGCGATCATGGTTACCGTGGCCAGCCTGTTCGCGTCGGCGTGGCCCGGGCCGGGGCGCCAGCCGTCCTCTCAGCGCACCTCTGCGGCCACCGCGGCGCCCACCGACAAGCTGCCCGCGCTCGAACTGGTCGCCGCCGACGGGCGGACGGTGCCGCTGCTCGGGCAATTACCCGTGGTAGTCATCATCACGGACGGCTGCGACTGCGAGGGGCTGGTCGCCGACACGATCGCCGTGGTTCGAGCCGACATCGCGGTGGTCGTCGTGTCGACCACGGTGCCCTCGATCGCGGCCTCGCAGACTCGGCTCACCACCGCGCAGGCACCCCGGTCCGACGGTAAAAACGTGCGCTATCTGCAGGATCCGGCCGGCGCCCTGCGCGACCACCTGCATCTGACGGCGCAGGACGGCACCGGCGCCGCCATCCTGGTCAACGGGACCGGTCGCATCCTGCGCACCTTCACGCACGTCCTCTCGGTCACCACGATCCAGCCCGACCTCGCCCGCCTCTGACCCAGCCCGATCTTGAGGACTTGCGTCCTCAAGACGACCCGAACTCGCCAAGATCGCGGCCGAAAACGAAGCAGCCGCGGCAAGCGAGGCAGCAGCGACAAGCGAGGCAGCGGCGGCAAGCGAGGCAGGCGAGGCGGCCGCGGCAGAACCAGGCGGGTCAGCCGATCTCGTTGCGCTGCAGCGTGTAGCGGAAGATGACCGGGCCGACCTGGTCGACCACCACCCGCAGATGCAGCTCGGTGCCCACCCCGACGCTGAACACCTCCGGCGTCCGCGAACCGGAGCACCGCAGCCCGCGCCCCGAGTCGTCATCCCCGAGGCTGACCCGGACCCGGCTGTCGTCTGGTCCGGCGCACACCACCGAGACCAGGAACGCGCCGCCGTCCAGCGCGGCGACCTCGTCGTACTCGCCCTCCGCGGCCAGCGCCAGGGTGTCCGACTTCTCCTGGTCCTCGGTTTCCGGGAGCAGTTGCTCGGCGGCGAGCCGCCAGGTCAGCAGCCGCGGGTCGGACTCCACGGCGGGTTCCGCACGCCACCACCAGATCCCGCCCGCGACGACCAGCAGGACCGCCAGGCCATGCAGGATCACGCCGCGTCCCCGTTCGCCGCTCACGCTGCGACTGTAGAGAACTCGAGCAGCGCGCCGTAGAGCGTCAGTCCGGGGCCGAACGCGAGCATGACGATCCGGCGCGGTGGCTGCGCCCTACGGCGCAGCGCGTCCACCACCAGGAGCACTGTGGGTGACGAACAATTTCCGTACGCCGAGAGCACACCCCGTGACGCCGCCAACGCCTCGTCGTCAAGCCCCAGGTGCTCCTGTACGACGTCGAGGATCTTCGGCCCGCCCGGGTGCACCGCCCAGCCGTCCACCTCCCCGATGGTCAGCCCGTGCCGTCCGAGCAGGTCCTCGACCAGCCGGCGCACGTGTACGGAGAGCACCGCGGGCACCTCCGGCGACAGCCCCATCCGGAAGCCCAGGTCGGTGACCTCCCAGGTCATGTGCCCGGCCGTGGTGGTGTCGGTGACCGCGGCGACCTCTCGTACGGCGTATCCGGCGCCGGGTCCCGGGCCTGGCGTGAGCACTGCCGCGGCCGCCGCGTCGGAGAACAGCGCGTGCGAGACGATCTGCTGCACGTCCGCGGCGCCGGTACCGGCCGGCTGCATGTGCAGGCTGGTCAGCTCGGTGCAGAGCAGCAGCGCGGGGCGTCCCCGGGCGACCACGAAGTCACTCACCGCACCCAACCCCGGCAACGCGGCGTAACAGCCCATGTGCCCGACGAAGAGCCGTTGTACGTTCGGTGACATGCCCAGATCCCGGGCGAGCAGGATGTCCAGCCCGGGCGTGGCGTAGCCGGTGCACGAGCAGACCGCGAAAAGTCCCAAGTCGGACGCGGCGCGTCCGGCGTCGGCCAGCGCCCGCTCGGCGGCGGCGCGGCCCAGCGGCACCGCCTCGTCCTGGTACCGGCGCATCCGGCGCTCGGTGGACCAGCCGGACACGTCCTCGAGCAGCGGACTCACCGCTGCCTGCCGGGTGATCACCCCGGAGTTCGCGAAGATCCGCCGGGCCAGCCCGGAGCGGCCGCCCGCGTAGTGCTGCGCGAAGAACCCCTCCCACAGGTCGTCCTGCACCGCGGACGGCGGCAGCGCCACACCCAGCCCGGTGATCACCGCTGCCGGCACGCCGTCACCTACCACTGTGCACGCGAGGCGAGCGGCGCCGGGCGAGCGGCGGCCTTGCGGCCGACACCCTGGTAGAGGACCGCGGTGGAGAAGGTGGTCACCATCCGGCCGAGAGGGCGGCCGTTCGGCGTACGTCGTAGGGCAAGCCACCGCACCAACCCGCCGGCGCTCGGCCGCAGCCCGCGCACCGCCAGCCGCACCCCGTGCCGCGCGAACTCCGCCCGCACCCGGCGAGGCGTCACGAACAGCGCCGGATCGTGCAACCCGACCGGTGCCACCCCGGACCACTCGCCCAGGGTCACCGTGATGAACCGGCTGAGCGCGGTGTCGTTCACGGTGTCCAGCACGACGAGACCGCCGGGCCGGAGCACCCGGCACAGCTCGGCCACCGTGCCGCTCAGGTCGGTGACGTGCTCCAGGATCTCGCCGGCCACCACCACGTCGGCGATGTCGTCGGCGAACGGCAGCACCGACACGTCCGCCACCACTGGCAGCACACCCCGCTCACCGGCCAGGGCCAGCCCGGACCGGCGCAGGTCGACGCCGACGTGCCGATAGCCCAGGTGCCGCACGTGCGGGGCGAGCAGGCCACCGCCGCACCCGGCGTCCAGCAGGATCCGGCCCGGCGCGGCGGAGGGCGGGATCAGCTCGGCCCGGGCGGCGGCGAGCCAGTGCAGCAGCTCGAACCCGCCGCCGGGACGCCACCACTCGCCGGCCAGGTCGTCGTACTGGCACGGATCGTTACGCCGCATCGACAGCATGTGATCGAGACTGACACGGTTGGCGCGCGACCACCACCGGAGAGCGCCTGGCTGTGCGAAACCGGACGATCACCGGGTGCACCCCGTGGCACGAAAGCCCGGTCACCCGCAGACTGCAGGGCATGTCCCGTGCGCTCGCCCTGCTGCGCTCGTCGCACCCGGAACCCGGCGCGGCCGTCACCGCGGCGATGACGCTGCTCGCCTTCGGCGCCGGGCACCGCGGATGGCGGCTGCTCTGCGTGGGTCTGGCGGTGGCCGCCACCCAGCTCGCGGTCGGCTGGGTCAACGACTGGCTGGACGCCGACCGGGACCGTCGTACCGGAAGGCTCGACAAGCCGATCGCGAGTGGCGCGGTGTCCGGTCGTACCGTGGGAATCTCGGGTTTGATCGCGGCCGTGGCCGCGCCGGTGGTGGCACTGCCGCTCGGCGCGCTGCCGGCCGTGACCATCGCCGTCGCCGCGGTCGTCGGCCTGCTCTACGACTGGCCGCTGAAGTCGACGGCCCTCTCGGTGCTGCCCTACCTGGTGGCTTTCGGTCTGTTGCCGGCGTTCGTGGTGGTCGCGCTGCCCGGGCATCCCGCGCCGCCGGCCTGGCTGGTCGCGGCGGCCGCGCTGCTCGGCGCCGGAGCGCACTTCGCCAACGTGCTGCCCGACCTGGACGACGACGCGGCGACCGGGATCCGCGGCCTGCCGCACCGGATCGGCGCGGGCGCCTCCCGGCTGGCCGCCGCCGTCCTGTTGCTGGCCGCGACCGGCACGCTGGTCTTCGGACCGCCCGGAGCGCCGTCGTGGTCCGGGTGGGCGGGCGCCGCAGCCGCCACCGTGGTCCTGCCGATCGGTTGGTACGCGGCTCGGCGCGCCCGTGGCCGCCCGGTCGCGTTGTTCCGTGCGGTGCTGGTGGTGGCGCTGATCGACGTCGTCCTGCTGATCTTCAGCGGGCCGGTGGTGTGAACCCCGGCGAACGGCGGGACCGGATGGATGGGTCGGCGCACACGGCCGTTTGCCGCCCACTAGGCTGATCTCACACCTTGGTGTCGCTATTTGGAGGATCGTGATGCGCTCGCTGGGAACCCGTCGCGCCGCCCTGGTCGCGGGTGTCGCCACGACCGGGATCATCGCGCTGGCCGGTTGTTCGGCCGGCCAGGTCGCCGAGACCGCCATCCTTAACACGCCGATTGCCGGGGTGAACGCGGAATCCGCCGATGGCAGCGTGTTCGTGCGCAACGCCCAGGTGGAGTACAACGGCATCGCCGGCTACAAGAGCGGGGCCAACGCGCCGCTCGAGCTGAGCCTGTTCAACCAGACCGAGAAAGAGGTCACGGTCTCGATCACGAGCGCCGCGATCGAGCAGCCGCAGGTCGTCTCGGCGGCTCAGGTCGGCTTCGTGACCGAGGCTCCGCCGGTCAGTGCCCCGGCCGTCTCGACCTCCACCTCGGTCTCCGCCTCGCTCGAGCCGTCCGCTCCGGCGCTGCCCACCAGCACGCCGACGCCGACGGTCACCGCCGCGCAGATCAAGATCGCTCCGCTCGGCTCTGCGGTGTACCAGCCCGATGACGCCGCCAAGCTGCAGCTGATCAAGCTGAGCGACGACCTCAAGCCGGGTGAGAAGGTCAACCTGGTCTTCTCGTTCAGCAACGGCGCGGCCGACCTGACCATCCAGGCGCCGGTCGCGGTTCCCGGCACCCCGGCCTCCCGTGGGCCCGCCGCTGAGGGTGAGAACACCGAGCACGAGTGACGTTGTGTCGTACCGGGCGGCTAACTTGGCCGGGTGACCACACGCACCAGTGCCAAAGCAGCCCGGCCGGCCTACGTCTGCGATGCCTGCGGCCACCAGCCACCCAAATGGCTGGGCCGCTGTTCGGAGTGCGGTGAGTGGGGCTCGATCATCGAGTCCACGGTCACCGTCGGCGCTACCGGCCGGGTGGTCAGTTCCCGGATGCCGTCCGAGCCGGCCCGCCCGATCTCACAGATCAGCGCCGCCCCGGCAAAAGCCGTGCCGACCGGTGTCAGCGAGCTCGACCGGGTGCTCGGCGGTGGCCTGGTGCCCGGCGCGGTGGTCCTGCTCGCCGGTGAGCCCGGCGTCGGCAAGTCGACCCTGCTGCTCGACGTCGCCCAGCAGTGGGCCAGCGGCGCCGGCACCCCCTCGCTGGTGGTCAGCGGCGAGGAGTCGGTGAGCCAGGTCCGGCTGCGGGCCGAGCGGCTCGGCGCCTTGCACGAGCGCCTCTACCTCGCCGCCGAAAACGACTTGGGTACGGTGATCGGCCACCTCGACGCGGTCAAACCCGGCCTGCTGGTGCTCGACTCGGTGCAGACCGTGTCAGCGCCCGGCACCGAGGGCGTCCCTGGCGGGGTGACCCAGGTCCGCGCGGTGACCGCCACGCTCGTCGCGATCGCCAAGGAGCGCGGCCTCGCCGTCGTCCTGGTCGGCCACGTCACGAAGGACGGTCAGGTGGCCGGCCCGCGCGTGCTGGAGCACCTGGTCGACGTGGTGCTGCACTTCGAGGGCGACAAGCACTCCTCGCTGCGCCTGGTCCGCGGGGTGAAGAACCGGTTCGGCGCGGCCGACGAGGTGGGCTGCTTCGAGATGCACGAGGGCGGCATCACCAGCCTGCCCGACCCGTCCGGGCTGTTCCTCACCCGCTATCAGGAGCCGGTGCCGGGCACCTGCGTCACGGTCGCGATGGAGGGCCGGCGGGCGCTGGTCACCGAGGTGCAAGCGCTGATCGGCGCCGAGGTGCAGGGCTCGCCCCGGCGCACGGTGTCCGGCCTGGACAGCGCCCGGCTGGCCATGGTCCTGGCGGTGCTGGAGCGGCGCACCAAGCAGCTCAAGCTCTACAACCGTGAGGTGTTCGCGGCCACCGTCGGCGGCATCCGGCTGACCGAGCCCTCCGCGGACCTGGCGATGGCCCTCGCGGTCGCGTCCGGTGGGCTGGACCTGGCGATGGCGCCGACCCTGGTGGCGATCGGCGAGGTCGGGCTGACCGGCGAGATCCGCCGGGTGGGCGCGGTCGGCCGACGGCTGGCCGAAGCGGCCCGGCTAGGTTTCAAGGTGGCCCTGGTGCCGCCGGGTTGCGGTGACGGCGCCGAGGGCGGCGCGCCCAAGGGCATGCGGGTGATCGAGGTCAGTGACCTGCGGTCGGCGCTGCAGAACGCGGCCAAGGCTTCAGCCAGCCACAGCACGAGGTGACCCAGAGTGACGAATCATCACGCTACGGAGCATTCATCGAACCATGCCTCGTTGCCCGGGAGGAAGGTTCGTAGACTGTACCGGTGCCGCTCGACCGCGATGGTTCCAAGTCCGCAGCCAGTTCAACGCCGCGCCCCGGCGTCAACGGCGCGGGCCACCGTGCGGTGGCCCCGTTGACCGGCGTCGGCCTCACCGGGGGCGCCAGTGATCCGATCCGGGCCAACCTCGCCCTGATGGCGCCCGGCACCGCCCTGCGCGACGGGCTGGAGCGGATCCTTCGTGGCCGCACCGGCGCGCTGATCGTGCTGGGCTATGACGCGGTCGTCGAGCAGATCTGCACCGGCGGCTTCCCGCTCGATGTGGAGTTCTCCGCCACCCGGCTGCGCGAGTTGTGCAAGATGGACGGCGCCGTGGTGCTCTCCAGCGACGGCACCCGGATCGTCCGGGCGGCCGTGCACCTGATGCCCGACCCGTCCATCCCGTCCGAGGAGTCCGGCACCCGGCACCGCACCGCCGAGCGGGTGGCCAAGCAGTCCAGCTACCCGGTCATCTCGGTGAGCCAGTCGATGCACATCATCGGGCTGTATGTGAACGGTCAGCGCCACGTCCTGGACGACTCGGCCGCCATCCTGTCCCGGGCCAACCAGGCACTGGCCACCCTGGAGCGCTACAAGGCCCGGCTCGACGAGGTGTCCGGCACACTCTCCGCCCTGGAGATCGAGGACCTGGTCACCGTCCGCGACGCGGTCGCGGTGGTCCAGCGACTGGAGATGGTCCGCCGGATCGCCGACGAGATCTCGGGGTATGTGGTCGAGCTGGGCACCGACGGCCGGCTGCTCGCCCTGCAGCTCGACGAGCTGATGGTCGGCGTCGACTCGGACCGCACCCTGGTCATCCGGGACTATCTGCCGACCGGCCGCAAGGCCCGCACGCTGGACGAGGCCCTGGTCGAGCTGGACCTGCTCACCGCGACCGAGATGATCGACCTGATCGCGGTGGCCAAGGCGATCGGATATCAGGGCGCCTCCGACGCGCTCGACTCGGCGGTGTCACCGCGCGGGTTCCGGCTGCTGGCCAAGGTGCCACGGCTGCCGGCCCAGATCGTGGACCGCCTGGTCGATCACTTCGGGAGTCTGCAGCGGCTGCTCGGCGCGACGGTGGAAGACCTGCAAGCCGTCGAGGGTGTCGGGGACGCCCGGGCGCGTGGCGTCCGGGAGGGGCTGTCCCGGCTGGCCGAGGCGTCGATCCTCGAGCGTTACGTCTGACCGAAGTCGGCATGACTCTGCGTCATCGCCGACTCGTTGAGGTGAATTCTGCTATCAATTTTTCGGACTTGATGACGGATAGATGCCACACACGGGACAAATCAGGCGCGTTTTCCCGACGGTCGACACTACTCACCGTTACAGCCCCTTCCCCCGCAGCCGGACGGCCCCTAACCTGGTGATCGCCGCGGACACATTTGTCGCGAGCACCCAGATATTGGGGAGATGGATCCGGGCCGAGCGTCAAATCGGTCACCGCTTGGCGGCCCGGGGAGTCAGTGGTGAGACCGCCCCCGACCCACTCTTTAGTTGGGGGCCACTGCCTTGCGCCGGTTCATGCTCATTCTCGGTGGCGCTGCCATCGCCACCACCGCCCTCGCCGGCATCGCACCGGCCGCCTACGCCGGCGGGACCGGCGAGTCGTGTGTCAGCGCCGCGGACGCCACGTATCGGCACACCTTCGACGGCCCGGCCGGCACCGCGACGATCACCGCGGTGAAGCCGCTCTGCGCGGGGGAGACTCAGGACTTCTCGCTGGTGTCATACACGGCGCCGAAGAAGACGTACGCGGTGCCGCAGTTCGTCTACGACACCGAGACCGCCCGGGTCGACGCCGGCCACCGCAGCGTCTCGCTCGACGTCCGAGTGCCCGGCTGCTTCACCCAGGTCGACACGATCTTCGGCTCCGCGGTGCTCGACGAGATCACCGGCAGCGGGACGGCCTACGGCAACACCAAGCTCGGCTCGCCGGCCGGCCTCGGCAGCCGGTCCAGTGGCGGCAGCGCCTGGTACAACGGCGGCGACGGGGTCTGCACGCCCCGCCCGGCGGTGACCTTCGGCAGTGACTGCGAGGGCGAGCTGCACATCAGGCTGGCGAACGGCGCGGACGCGACAGTGGACGCGGTCTTCGTCGTGGACGGCAAGCGGATCCGGGTCCGGCCCGGCCAGTCCGTCGAGCGCACCGCGGACGCCGGGAAGCCGGTGACGATCCGGGACAACAGCTTCCACACCAGCACCGGCACCTGGTCCAAGCCGGCCGGCTGCGACACGCCGCCGGTGCCGCCGACGACGGCTCCGACCACCACCCCGAGCTCCCCGTGCCCGTCGGTCACGCCCTCAGCGTCGGCCTCGGTCACCCCGTCTGCCTCGGTGACGCCGTCGTCGTCGGTCACGCCGTCGTCGTCGGTCACGCAGTCCGCGTCGGTGACTCCTTCCGCGTCGGCGAGTACCGGCAGCGCCGGCAGCACGCCGAGTGCCACCACGACCACCGGCACCCCGGACGCGTCCCTGCCGCTGACCGGCTCCAACCCGGCCGGGCTGGCCCTCTACGCGCTCGGTTTCCTGCTCGTCGGCGGCGGGATGGTCGCGGTCGGCCGCCAGGTCCGCAAGGGCCGCCCCACCGCCTGATCGGTTCCACGTGATGCGGAGGCCGTGGGACGGCCTCCGCATCCGCGCGTCCGGCGCACGGCCCGCACCCGAGAGGCCGCAGCGCGCCTCACGACCCCGGCTGGTGCTCAGGGGTGCCTCAACGCCCTGAAGGCACCCCTGAGCACCAGCCAGAGACAGTGCGCGACCCACACGCAAGACCCCGGCCACGCCCGGCCGCAGCGCGCCTCACGACCCCGGCAGTGCGCGACCTACACGCAAGACCCCGGCAACACCTGGCCGCTGGGCGACTCGCGAATTCGGCTGGTGCTCAGGGTTGCCTCAAAGCTCTCGAGACAACCCTGAGCACCAGCCGGCGAACGACGATTCGTAAATGATCAGCGCTATTGAAGTTGCCAATTGCTTTCAAACCGCCCACACGGCCAGAAAGCCCCACCACTAAATACCAATAAATCCGGCAGAGAGCCGCTCTCAAACCGGCTGCGCGATCCCGTTCACATGATCGGCAATCGCCGCACCGGTCACCGTCGCGGTAAGCGGGAGAATCTCCAGACAACGGCGAATAGCCGGCGCCATCATCGGGTTCGGCACCCGCATCGAGATCGTGCAGTGCGGCACCCACCGCCCCGGCTGATAGTGCTCCCACAGCTCGACCCCGCCGGCCGCCAGCCGCTCGTGCACCAGCCGGTGATGCTCCAGCAACTCCGCGGTCGCGGTCACCCCGAGCCACAGCACCCGGCCGACGAACTGCCCCACGAAGTCCATCCGCAGGGTCAGCCCGCGGCCGACCTCCAGCCCCTTCAGGGCCGCTGCCGCCGCGTACGGATCAATGGTCCTGGCGGCCGCGAGCGAGACGTGCGGCCGGTGTTTCTGATGCAGCTCCCCGAGGCTCGGGATGCCCTCGGCCTCGAGGGCGCGCCACAGCGTCCGGACCCGCCGCGTCGCGTCGACGTCCAGATAGAGCTCGAGTGCGGCGACCAACCGTCAGGACGTGATCGTCACGACGACCGGCGGGGCACTGATGATCCCGTCGAGCCGGCCGCGCAGCTGGTATTCCCCGGCGGCCGGCGCGGGGCCGGCCGGAGCCGCTCCGCTGCACGCCGTGGACTGGCGGCCGTTCCAGGTCACGTTGAAGGTCTTCTCGGCGCCCGGCGCGAACGTCGCCACGTCGCTGCCCTTTGTCGGGTTGCACTTGTCCGACGACCAGTACTTCTGCACGCCCTGCTCGAGGTAGAGCTCCTGCGGGTCGGCGCCGACGTCGCGGGTGCAGGTACGCGTACCGATGTTCTTGATCGTCAAAGTGATCGCGAGCGGGACACCGCGCTTGACCTTGGTGGCACCCGGCACCGGAGTCACCTGCATCTCGGCGTCGGTGCAGGCGTTCCCGGCCGCGTTGACGTCGGTGTTCACCCCCGGCGCGGTGGTCTGCAGCAGATCGCCGGGATCCGGGGCGGCCGACGACTTCACCGGATCGGGATCCGGGTACGCCTGGCCACCGGGCGGCGCCGAGTCGAGCAGCCCGTCGTCCGGTGTGGGCGAGGCCGACGCGCTGGACTTGCCCGGCTCCGGCGTCGGGAGCTGGGACGACGCGTTCTTGGTGTTGGGCTTGTCGTCGTCCCCGTGGGAACACGCGACAAACCACACGATGATGCCCAGCAGCAGGGCGCCGAGCACGACCACACGCCGCCGCCAGTAGACCGCGGGTGGGAGGGGACCAACCGTCGCACGCATGATGTGGCCCACCGTAAACCCGGACACCCGCGACGGCGGTGCGCGACGCGCCGGGCGACCGCCACCAACTCGCGGATCATTCGTTATAGGTAAACCTTGCGGACGTGAATCGCGTGCGCACCGGCCACGCGATCGAGGAACAACTTTCCGGCGCAGTGATCGATCTCATGCTGTAGGGCTCGTGCCTCGAACGCGTCGGTAGTGATCGTGATCGACTCGCCGGTGCCCGGCCGCAGCCCCTCGACCACCACCCGGGCGGCCCGTTTCACGTCGCCGGTCAGGTCGGGCACCGACATGCAGCCCTCCCGGCCGGGCCGCCAGCGGCTCGCCTCGACGACCTTGGCGTTGCAGAGCACAAACGCGCCGTGCGTGGTGACCGCTTTCGGATGCCCGGTCACGTCCACGCAGAACACCTGCGCGGACACGCCGACCTGCGGCGCGGCCAGGCCGACACAGCCGGGTGCGGCCCGCATCGTCGTGATCAGGTCCGCGGCCAGCCGGACGATCGCCGGGTCGGCCGGGTCGACCTCGTCGGCCGGCGTGCTGAGGATCGCCGCGGGGGCGGTCAGCACGTTCACAGCAGCTCCGATTCGGCCCGCCGCATGGTGATCTCGACGCCCAGCTCGGCGGCGGCCACCGCGAGCTGCTCGGCCAGTTCCTCGGCCCGCTCGGTCGCCAGGTCCACCTCGGCGACGAGCACGTAGAGCGGCCCGGTCAGCCGGGTGGTGAGGTCGGTGATGTTGCCACCGGCCCCGGCCACCACCCTGGTCACCGCGGCCACGATGCCGAGCCGGTCCGCGCCGTGCACGCTGACCAGGTAGGGCGCGCCGGGCGTGGCCTGGTCCGACGGCTCGACCTGCCGGACGGTGGCGAGCAGCCCGTCGCCCAGAACGGTGAGCGCCCCGGTGGCCTCGTCGGCGGACACGCCGGTGCAGACCAGGGTCATCGCGAAGTGGCCGCGCAGCCGGGTCATCGTCGAGTCGGTCAGGTTCGCGCCGACGTCGGCGAGCGCCTCGGCCACGTCGGCGACGATGCCGGTCCGGTCCGGGCCGATGACGGTGATGGCGAGCTCATGCACCCGCCTACAGTAAGTCCTGTTATGACTCTCGCCGACGAAGCCATCAACTGGTACGACACCAACGCCCGCGACCTACCGTGGCGGCAACCGGAAACCACTCCTTGGGGTGTCCTGGTCAGCGAGGTGATGCTCCAGCAGACCCCGGTGGTCCGGGTGGAGCCGGCCTGGCGGTCCTGGATGACCCGCTGGCCGACACCTGCGGCGCTGGCCGCCGATCCGCAGTCCGAGGCGATCCGGATGTGGGGGCGGCTCGGCTATCCGCGCCGGGCGATGCGGTTGCACGCCTGCGCGATCGCGATGGTCGAGCGGCACGACGGCCGGGTGCCGGACGACCTCGATCAACTGCTGGCGCTGCCCGGGGTGGGCACGTACACCGGGCGGGCGGTGGCCACGTTCGCGTACGGCCAGCGACATCCGGTGGTGGACACGAACGTGCGCCGGGTGGTCTCCCGGGTGGTCGAGGGCAAACCGGACGCCGGTCCGGCCACCACCGCGGCCGACCTGGTCGCCATGGAGGAGCTGCTGCCGCCGGACGCACCCCGCGCGGCCAGGGCCAGCATCGCGTTCATGGAGCTCGGCGCGATCGTCTGCACCGCTCGGTCACCGAAATGCGTGGACTGCCCTTTTCATCACGTCTGCGCGTGGCGACTGACCGGTGAGCCACTGCCGGCCGGCCCGAGCCGCAAACCGCAGCGCTACGCCGGCACCGACCGCCAGGTCCGCGGCCTGCTCCTGGAGGTGCTGCGACACGCCACCGGCCCGGTCCCCCGCCAACGCCTGGACCTGGTCTGGACCGACGAGGTGCAACGCGCCCGCGCCCTGTCCGGCCTGGTCGAGGACGGCCTGGTCCAGCCACTCGGCACCGACTTCATCCTCACCGGAGACGCACCCAGGGGCGACATCCAAACCCTTTGACGGTACGACCTGAAGGTCCCCAAAAGCGGCTGCCACGTCCCGTGGCGGCGCACGCGACGAATCCCGGTGCCGGACCGCCCGGCACCGCCGGGGCATGCTCTCGGCTCAAGGTCGGCGGTCCCGAGTCCAATCCCGACCCCACCTGAGCTCGACCGGACCCGAGCTGCCGGGGCATTTCCAACCCCGCGCGGGGACTTTCGACGCGCGCCGCACCCCGCAAAGCAGGCGTGTGTGGGGAGTTTGGGTGCGCTCCGCACCCAAACTCCCCACGCAGCCCGCAACACAGCCATCCGTGGGGACTTTCGGCGCGGAGCGCACCCAAAGTCCCCACGCTGCGGCGCCCAGCCTCAGATTTGCCCCAGCCAGCCCACGAAGAGGAACGCGGCCGCGACTCCGGAAACGAGCGCCACGGGCAGCACCCACGCGCCGCCCGGCGCCCCCGCCAGCCGGGCCGTCCAGCGCCGGTGCAGCGCCGCGATCCCGGCCAGCGCGGCGAGCCCGGCCGCCGCGAACACGGCACCGACCAGGAAGTGCGCCGCCCAGGCGCCGGCCCGGGTCGGCCCACCCCACGAGGTGTCATACGGTCCCGGGTCGACCCACCCATAGCAGACACCCCGGGCCACGAAGAAGACCTGCATGGCGAGCGGGATCACCGCGAGGATCCCGAGCAGCAGCCCGACCAGCGCGTTCCCGGCGGCCGGACCGAACCGGGCGGGCAGGGCGGGCGGTGGTCCGAGCCGGCTCTGCCAGCCGTCGGCGAGCCGGACCGCGGTGGCCGGCCGCCCGAGCACGGCCAGTCCGAGGCTTGCCGCACTCACCACGGCGAGGCCGGAGCAGTAGAGCACGGACTGCGCGAGGCGATGCGTCGTCATGGATCGGACGTTATGGATAGCTCCGGCCGCCTGTCATCACTCCGGAGTGCTACCTGCCCGTCGTACCCGGGTATGACAAGAACGGCCCGGCTGCGAGCAGCCGGGCCGTTCCCATCGTGCGTCTAACCGATCATTCCTCGCTGGTGGCGGTGGTGCCGAGGTCGGCCGGCACCGTCTCCGGCACCGCGCCCGCCTTCTCGGCGCCGCGGAAGACCAGCTTGGACTTCTCGATGTTGGACGGGTCACCCTCGCAGTCCACCACGACGATCTGGCCGGGG